>CAJFKR010000153.1 GCA_904386005.1 Candidatus Flemingiibacterium merdigallinarum | reverse complement strand
TTCTTCAGTTTCTTCGGAATGATGACCCTCGAAGATATCTGCTTTGCCGTCCTCGCTGTTCTGACCACAGCCGGCGAGTGTCAGCATTATCACTGACAGGAAGGCTGCCAGCAGCACACAGATAAACCTCCTTGCCATCTTCATCCATTCCATCCTCCTCTGTCACTGCCGCAGCAAAGTCCGGATCCTTGCGTACAATATCCTCATACTGTATGGCTTCTTGAGCCAATCGTCCGCACCTCCGAGCAGGGCGGCCTCTTCGTCCTTCTCGTTTCCTGAAATAAGCAGAAATTTTGTTGCTGTTGAATACTGTGCTACTTTCTGACAAAATTGAATCCCGTCATGCACACTTTCATCTAAATCTGCGATTACTACAGCGAACCGTTGTGTACAAATCGCGGCAAAGGCGTTCTCTTGACCAACCGCACACTGGACATCAAAACCGTTTCTTTTCAACAGTCTGCCGGTCATCTCTGTCATCGTGCGATCTGTGCCGACATACAATATCCCAGACAAAAGGTCACCTCCCAAAAAAAACAAAGGTCCGGAGCAGTGAACGCTGCCCCGAACCCCATGTGCGTTCCTTTTGCTACTGTAATCAGTATAGCAGAAAAAACATCGTTTCTTGAATTGTTAGGAAAAACTCATATTTCGGATGATTTCGTTTCAGCACACCGTAGTGAACATATACCCCTTCCCGTATACGGAAACGATATCATAATCATTCGCATCATCCGCGTGGATTTTCCTGCGTAGATTCTTGATGTGAAACCGTATGTTACGGATGTCCTCTCCAGAGGGCGTACCCCATACTTTTTCATACAGCTCATGGTGAGACACCTCCTTATCCTCGCTCTGCACCAGCAGCAGAAGCAACGCAAATTCCTTTGCGGTAAGCTCAGCGTCTGCACCGTTCACCGTTGCTTTGAATCTTGGGATATCCAGAACAAGGGAACCTTTCACGATTCTCGTCAGCTGTTCACGCTTTTTCCTTGTCTGCAGGTGGCGCTTGATGAGCATATCAGCCACGGCCAGCAGTTCGTCCGGATCATAGGGCTTGGTTAGATAATAATCGCCTCCGTGCCCGAGACCTTCGACCTTATCGCAGGTCTCGCCTTTGCCGGTCAGGAAGATCACCGGGTGGTCGCTCGTGCTGCGGAACCTTTCGCAGATATCGTAGCCGCTGCCATCGGGCAGCATGATATCCAGAATCAGAAGATCGGGTGTCGGAGCCTCCATCCGCTCGTACGCCTGACGGCAGTTTTCCGCTGTGTACACGGTATATCCACGGCGTGTCAGCATTCTGGCGTTGATTCGCAGCACATCCGTTTCGTCCTCTACCACAAGAATAATCGGTTTTTCCTCTTTCATAGCTTATTTCTCCTCATCAGGCAGGGTAAAGGTTACCGTAGTGCCTTCCCCCAGTTTACTTTCAATCCAGATCCTGCCGTCATGGGCTTCTATAATCTGGTGGGATACATACAGGCCGATGCCATGGCGCCAGTATTCCTTATCGGAGGATATGTATCCTTTAAATACCTGCTCCCGTATTTCCTCCTTCATTCCCTCGCCATTATCGGCGATGACGACGATCTGCTCCCCGCCTTGCTTATAGAGGGTAATCCTGATTCTGCCGGCTTTTGTATGTTGTATGGCATTGGACAACAGATTTGTAACCACTTGCACGATCCTTGCGTAATCTGCGCTGATAGGAAGCAGGTTTTCGTCTATATCTAATACAAGCTCGTTGCCGCCGGAAGCATCTTTGCCGAAGTAGGTGCCCGAGACTTCCTTCAGCAGCTTACTAAGCCGCATGGGCGCAAGGTTCAACGCCAGCCGCCCCTGCTCAATGGCCACAGTATCTTTTAGGTCGGTCAGAATGCGGTCGATGCGCACCACCATTTTTTCAATGACCTGCTGGTTGCTCTGGATCAGCGAGACGTCCGGCGCTTCCTCACTCATCAGTTCCAAAGTGTCGCGGGCGTAGAGATTGATGGCATTCAAAGGATTTTTCACCTCGTGGGATACGGTAGTCAGAAAGACAGAACGGGAGGCGTCGTAACGCCGCAGTTTTTCATTCTGCTTATACAGCAGCTCACGTTGGCGGTCGTACTCCCTTAAATGAAAGAAGAGCACCACGCCGCAAATCAGGCTGACACAGGTGAAAGCAAAAATAATGTCTACCAATATTTGGCCTTCTGTTTCATAA
>CAJFKR010000152.1 GCA_904386005.1 Candidatus Flemingiibacterium merdigallinarum | reverse complement strand
GAGCGCCTTATGAATGTTGGCATGATAGTGAATGACCGAGGAAGCACTGACACGCTCAAGCTCTTTCAGGTAAAACTCCTGAATGTCCTTCGCGGTCAGGTTTTTGAGGGTGATTTCCTTCTCGCGGAAGTACGGCGCGATGATTTTCTTAACTGAGGTCGAGTATGAAGTAAAGGTTGGGACGGCAACCGAGCTTTTGATTACCTCAAGCCACTTTTCCAGAAAATCGGCAAACATAATGTCGCCGCTCATGACTTTCGGTGTCTCGGGGACGAAATTGCGTCGGGCTTCCATCAGGATAGCCTCGGCTTTCTTCTTATTACCCTTTACAGCAAGACCGGTTTTAATCCACTTGGTCTTTCTCTTTCCGAGAGCATCTGTTGTATAATTCAACACGGCGTAGTAATATCCGCTTTTTTCGCGGAGATGTCCTGCTACCATAATTTCCTCCTTTTCCGTGCAGCGGACATCACCTACCTATTGCCGATCCCATTATACCAGAACCGGGTTCGAATTGGAGGACCTGGCTGCAAAGATATTTGTTAATTTTCTGAGTCCAAGCATCAGGAAGATTGCGCCTCCTGCTGCCCGATACACTGATAAGTAAAAAGATGAGCCTTCGGAATACGATAGGCTCTGCCGACCTTGAGGCAACAGATTTTGCCTTCACGCAGGATGCGATAACCGGTCTTTGTGCTGATGCTGAGTATTTCGCACATCTGCTCAGTACTCATCACATCGGGATATTCCTTGAGCATGAGCTTATATGCTTCTCGCTGGGATATGGTTGAAGCGGTATTCACCCGTCTCACCTCCGTTAATTTATTTTTGCTTTATCAGCAAAAGGATAGGCAGCAGTCACATCGGTACTGCTGCCCATAGTTTTTGATGATAAATGTTTCAGCACTTTTGCAGCTCGCACCCCTGCTGAACGAGTTAAGGCTTCGCCTTAACTCGTGGAATGCTGCGGACTACCGACGGTTAATCGGTATCATGGGACTCTCACCCCTCCGAGGATCGCTCCGAGCCGCCTCGGTAAACCGAGACGGAAGTATCATTATACCCAACTTCTCCATCATGGCGAGCAGCCGCACCACACGGCTGTTCTGTCTCTCTGTTGATCGCTCGCTCCGCATCAGATGCAAGCATTCGGGAAGGTCATGGCGGCAGAAGACAAGTCGCTTCGAGAAAAGAGGAAAGATCCGCAGCACTGAACTATTCAGTTTTCAAGGTACAAGAGAAAGTGGTCTTATCAAACCCCTTCACTTTACAACGGACATTTTTTAGCCGTTTGTTGAGTGCCCCATGAAAACTTTTTCAAATTTTTTTTGCACTGCTGCCTTGGCGTCGAATACAGCACGGACATCAATATTATTTTTCCGGGCATACTCGCGGAAGGTCATTCCACCAAGAAGGCATTTCTCGTAAACATCAAGCTGGCGTTCTGTCAGTGATTTACGGAACTCCGCTTCGAGAAGCTTCATTGTTACCTCGTTCAAAAGGTCATGAGGATCGGCTAACCAAGCAGCAGCTTTCACATCATCGTCAGGAAGCAATTCAAGGGAGAGAACAGATTGCTCCGCATCCTCTTTCTCATCGGAAGAGCTTCCGGTAAAGGAGCGACGCAGCTTCTTTTCCTCTGCACGAAGGAGTTTCATGACATCTCTGTCTACTTCTGTCACTTCACCGGTGAGCTTGACGCGCACCATGCACTTGCCGTCCTCCGTTGTCCAGAGGTCATAGTCGAACTCGACCGGGGTTTTAGGGATTCTTTTCATTGTCTTGTCCTTTCCGCCGGTGCGAAGCAGCGGAAGGATGAGACAAAAATAGAGCCGCATGACGGTGAGCTTGTGATCCCATACCGATAAAACAGAGGTCTCTGTATAGAGAAATCTCTGTTCATGCGGCATTAGGAAGACTCACCAATCAGCGGCTCCACAGCACAGCATGGCTAATTAGCCAGAAAAATTATTTATTTGTTATCTCTGCCCTCTATTTGTGAGAGTGAAGGCGGAGTTTTAACCGTCTCATGCTGAGGACATCAAACACGGTCTCACGACCACAGTTTTTACACTTGGCTTGAACATGACCTCGTGTGTCCTCAAAAACAACGATTGAATAGTGTTGGCAATACGGGCATTTGACCATCCTCTTCTTCTGCGAAGCGACGGCATTGCAGGCCCGTTTCATTTTGAACCGCATTTCGGCATTCGGTTCAGAAACTCTGATGCTTTTTCTCATTCCCTCACCTCCAATGGATCATGGTACTCGAGGTATGGACGATCTTCAAGATGACCGAGCTGCCTCAGACGAATGATTGCGGCAGACTTGGAAACACCGAGATGCTGGCAAAGCATAGTGAGTATCATTCTGTCGCGGTAGTTGAACCACCCATCGTAGTTTATGAGCGTTTTGCCGTGCGAGAGATACCACATGGCACGATCCATTTCCCCTTGAGGCATCAGGAGTGCCGCGCCCAATGCGTTGGCTTGCCACTCATTCCAATCCTCATGCGTTTTCAGATCACGGAGAGAAAAGGACGGACGGGCAGCGTACATCCTCCGGCAAGCGGTTTTACCTTCATCAGATTCATACTGATAAAGGATCTGATGAGCACACTCGTGAGCAAGTGTAAACCGACGCTTTCCGCAGAGCTTCTCGACCTGTCCCGACCGGAGGAAGCTCTCATCCAGAAGGACCTGATTCTGCTTGAGCGGAATGATGCGCTTAACTCCCATATCCACGATTTCGTATTCCGTATCGGCATACGCTGTAAGACCACAGATGCTTCCGTCCGACGAAAGCCTTGCGAATGATACCCTCAGTCCGAGATAGTCCCTTGCAAACTGATCAATCGGCGTACTCTGCGCAAAGCGTTTGCCGTCATCAAAGCCTACACCAAAGAAAAACTCGTGGAAGTCCTTGGTGATGGCTGCTGCAATTTCTTCTATTTGCTTGTGGGATAAAATCATCAGCTACTCTCCTTTGCTTCTACAAACCATTTGTCACCTTCATGAAAGAGAAACGACTCCTTTCCTCTGATCAATACGGTGTAGCGAATACCTCCGCCTCCAACCTTCTTTGAAGAGGCGCGGCACTTATACAGGATCTTGTCAATCCGGAAGATGATCCCGTTCTTCCAACGGATAAAGCATGGATGAATAGTGCCTTCCTCATCCACATCAACATTCACCGAAACATACGCCTTTCTGCACTGAGCGTTATTCATAACCAGCCTCCGTTCATAAAAAAGTTACCAAAAAGCACGAACAATATTTCATGCTTCTATTGACACACACTCTTTCGTGTGGTATCATATACACGAACATAATTTCGTGTAGTGCATCCATTGTACCACGAACAGTATTTCGTGTCAATGGGTTTTAGCGAAAAAGCGTTCGTGTTCATGAAAAGATAAAGAAAGAGGTGCCTTATGGGTTTCAAAGAGCGACTGAAAGAAAAAAGGATTGAAGCCGGTCTGACTCAGGTAGAACTCGCTAAGAAAGCCGGAGTTACAGCGCGTACAATTCAGAATTATGAGCTTGGAAGCCGCAAGCCTGTCCACATGGAGGTTGTCCAGAAAATTGCAGATGCTCTCGGAACTACCACAGAATACTTGCTGGGCAGCAGCGGGGCTTATGTCGCTGATGCTTACGAAAAGGGCGGCGCGAGAGCAGCCAGAGATATTGATGAGTTGGTAGGCGAAGTGACCGGTCTTTTCGCCGGTGGCAGTCTGAGTGAAGAGGCTTTGGAAGGTGCAATGAAAGCACTCAATGATGCCTATTGGATCGCCAAAGCGAAGAATAAGAAGTACGCTCCCAAGAAGTATCGGAAGAGCGAAGAGCCAGCGGAATAAGTCCGTTCTGTCGAACAGTTCGTCTGTTATGCTGTTATTTCCACGAATGGAGGTGGAACGATGACTGCTGCATATCTCTCGAAAGTTGGCAACGACCTTGTAAATCGCCTGGGAACACGACATCCTTTTCGCATAGCCCGTGAGCTTGGAATTGAAGTGCTTTTCTGTGAAGACTTCGGTCCGCTCAAGGGGATGTATCGGGTAATCAAACGGAATCGCTTTATTTTCATCAATAAGGATTTGAGTCCCCGTATGCAGACCATTGTCTGCGCACACGAAATCGGGCATGATCAGTTGCACCGGAACATGGCAAAGAACGACGCGATTCAGGAGTTCATGCTTTACGACATGGCGACCAAGCCGGAGTATGAGGCGGACATCGTTGCTGCAGAAATCCTGCTTGATAACGATACCATACTTGAGTACATCTATGAATACGGCTATACCTCGGAGCAGATCACACGGGCAATGTATTCTGACATAAACTTAGTCGCCTTGAAGGTGGCACATCTGGCAGAGACCGGATATGACCTTCGCCAGATTGACCATCGGAGCGACTTTTTGAAATAAGGAGAACGCTATGACAAAGAACGAAGTCATGAAGGAGTTCTTGAAGAAAACCATATTGCCGATTGTGGCGGCACTGCTACTGTTTTCGATTTTTAGCCGGATATTCACGGAAAACGGTTCGATTGACTTTTTCCTCGTCTGGCTGGCTTGCGGCGTTCCTTTTGGGATTAGCAAGATGTTCACCCTGATACCGATTGGCTTTGGTATCTCCGGGACAGTCGGCGTTGTTGCGCTGAACATCGTCCTCAGCGGTCTGATCGGCGGCGTGATATTGATTTGGAAGCTCGCAGTGGCAGTGTGGTATCTGCCGCTGACTGTATATAGACTATTTGCCTGACGGCAAAAATTAGAGGGCTTGATTATGAGCAGAAAATTAGTTGCGTATTTCTCCGCAAGCGGAGTGACGGCGAAAGTAGCAGAAACATTGGCTGAGGCTATCGGTGCAGACATCTATGAAATTGAGCCGGAGGTTGCCTATACAAAAGCCGATCTGGATTGGATGGACAAGAAATCCCGCAGCACCATTGAGATGAATGATCCTGCGTCCCGACCTGCCATCCGCGCAAAGCGCGACAACATGGAAGACTATGACACCGTGTTCGTGGGCTTCCCGATCTGGTGGTATGTTGCACCGACCATCATCAACACTTTCCTTGAGAGCTATGATCTGACCGGCAAAACCATCGTGCCGTTTGCCACATCCGGCGGCAGTGGGATTGGAAAGACCAACGAGAAACTTCTTCCGAGCTGTGCCGGTGCGAAGCTGATCGAAGGAAAGGTTTTCAAGGGCAATGTCAGCAAGGCTGAGATGAGCGCGTGGGTTGATGGGCTGAAACTGTGAGCAGAAAAAGTCTACGCTCGCCTTTTATCAAAGATCGCGATTATTTCATGCCCTCTAATGAAAACACTCTATAAGGGGGAAATAAAATGAATGAAGTCAATTTTGATCTGTCACAGTCAAATGAAGTGATGGATTTAACCGGATACTCCCAGAGTATCGGTGAGTGTTTTGCTGAGGTTCCTGATGTTGCAAAGCCTTTGATTGGGAACGCAGAAAAACTACTCAAAAAGATTGAAAAGATGCTTTACTCGGCACCAGCGTTCGTTGGTGCCGTCAGAGCTGCAATTCCAGAGGAAGCCTATCAGGTAATTCTCACGGACGAGCAAAAAGCAAAGATAGCCAGTGGTGCATTAAAGCTGATGACGAAAAAAGATGGCTCACTTATGGCTAATCTAATCAACCCTGAAACAAAGAAAATTGTTTCAACAGTGTCTCTTGGCAAGGTGAAGCTGAATCCTGAGCTGTCCCAAGCTATGACAAATTATGCGACTCAAATGCAGATGGCGCAAATTGCGGAGCAAATCCAAATTGTTCAGGTCGCCGTCGAAGAAGTCAGGCAGGGACAAGAATACGACAGATTGGCAACCGCTTATAGTTGTCAACAGAAACTTCTGCAAGCTTCTGCAATTCAAAACCCTCGCTTGAAAGAGATGGCATTGATGCAGCTTGTTTCTGATGCGGAAGACAGCCGCAACCTGTTGATGCAGAGCCAATCTTCAAATGCAGCCTTTATCAGAAACCAACCGGAATCATTCTGGGGCAAGGTTTTATCGGGAGCCACACCAGAAAAAGTAAATACCCGTATGAACGAACTACGGGAAAGTTTGTGCGCTGTTAATATGGTTTCACTCGCAGAAGCTATTGCATATCAGGAAATGGGTGAAACCGAGGCTGCAAAACTGAGCTTGGAGTATTATGCCAAGTATATTCAGAAAACCTATCTTGAACCAAGCGGCTTTGTTGAGCGGCTTGATATGATAGATCCATCGCCGGAAAGCTATTGGACACATACTTTACCCGAAATTGAAAATCGAATCTTCCGGTTGCCCTGTAACAACCAGCCGCCTCTTTTGAAAGGAGAAGAAGATGGAACAGAAACGATGCAAGAATAAAAAATGTCAGCGTATATTGCCAGAAGGGTACAAACATAGTTATTGCGAAAACTGTCGCAATGAACACGCCATGAAATTCAAAAATGGCTGCAAGACAGCACTTGGACTTGCTGTCATGGTTGGTGGAACCGCAGTAGCCATTGTTACTAAGGGAAAGATTACTCCCAATAAGAAATGATTTCTGACCCAATGTGAAAGGAGGCGCACCGAAGCATGAAGCAGCGAACATATATCGCCATTGATCTCAAAAGCTTCTACGCTTCGGTGGAATGCCGCGAGCGCGGACTTGATCCGATGGACACAAACCTTGTTGTCGCGGATGAGAGCCGCACCGACAAGACCATCTGCCTTGCGGTCACACCGTCTCTCAAATCCTACGGCATCTCCGGACGCGGAAGGCTCTTTGAAGTCAAACAGCGTGTCAAAGAAGCCAATGCCGGAAGACGGCACGACGCACCGGGACGAAGGCTTGAGGGCACGGCAACAGCATTTACTTTTTACCGGAAGAAAGATATAATAGTAACATGGAAATAGAAAACTTAAAAAAGACAATAAACACGATAAGGGAACCGAGACGGATAAGCTACGGAAATATACGACACAGACTGGATGATATCATAATCATAGGACTCTGTACAGTCATCTGTGGCGGCGA
>CAJFKR010000151.1 GCA_904386005.1 Candidatus Flemingiibacterium merdigallinarum | reverse complement strand
GATATGCCACAGGCTCTCAAAGAAAAGCAGCTCGAAAAAGCGATTAAGCAAGCTACAAGATTCTTGGAAAAGCAAGGTGTATTTACACCTGCTTAGATTTCCTTAAAATGATTGTTGCTCTGCAAAAAATTCGATTCTTGCAGGGCTTTTTTGCTACGCCTTTCAAGTTTGCTTGAGGTTTAATCTTTCACGCTATTACTCCCGTTTATAACCACGGGAGCTGCCATATAAATCGTGCTGAACCAATGCTGAATAGTAATTGCCGATAGTGACCGGAGCGTTATACAGCGTGGTTAGCAGATATTGTTTGATATTGCGGATCTTGGTTGTGTTCTCTTTAAGACAGCTGAACACGAACTTGATATGCTCCATGTCCAGCTTCAAGAGTCTCGAACGGACTGCTTCAGTTGGAACATCCGCACCTGCGACTCGCACATACTGCTTTGTGGTACAGACCGTCTCGACAAGAAGCTCAAGCATTTCCTCCAGACGGTCATGGTCATCCGGCATATCAGAAAGCAGATAATCATAACTGATATTCGCTTTTATGATTTCTCTGTACAAATCCCTGTCTCTGTCTTTCGCTTCATTTCGCTTCGTTTCAAGCGCGGCGAGCTCAGATGGATGAGCTTCATCGGAAGGAATAGAATGAGTATTTGATAAATCAGTAATTGATTCATCTGTATTTCTTTTATCTGTATTTATTTGTGCGGGAGTTTCCAGACCTGGCAAAGCCATGTCCGGTTTATCCATATCCGGCTTTTCCGTATCTGGCAAAGCTGTATTTGGTCGCTCATAGATGATATATTCCATATCCACGATTCTGCCGCCGCTGTCTCTTATTCTTTGACGAGCGAGGTAGCCATACTGCTCAAGCTCTTTGAGCTGTGCAGTTATTCCATCCACGCCGTCTTTGCATATCTTCGCAAGCCCTCGGGTGGTATAGTCCCAATTATCGGGAAGGGAAAGCATTGTGGAGAGAAGCCCCCGAGCTTTATTGGACAGGTTCGGGTCTCGCAAGTGATAATTTGACATTGTGGTATAATTTTTGTTTTTCTCAACTCTGCATACTGCCATGTGTGTACTCCTATATTTGGATATAAAGAAGCCGACAGATATATGTGTTTCTCCTGTCGGCGTTATTTTTTTTGACATAGAAAAAGAGCAAATTGAATATATCAATTTGCTCTCAATATATCATGACAATTCCACGGTTCTGCTTGAAATACAAGCAAAAACCATAAAGTCAATATCCAAACAGCTTATGATAGGCTGTTTGGAAAGCAACTCTGCGGGCTGTGCAAAACGATTCTGCCTTATGCAGGATCTTTTTATGCCATTTTAGTTTTGAGTTTTAAGACGGTTTCCAGGGGGAGCCCGACGCAGCTTGCGATCTGTTCAGGCGTAATGTTTCCCACAATCAGCAAATTTGTAGCTGTTTTAATTTTATTCTTTTCAACAGCTTCTCTTGTGGCTTCCTCAAGTTCTTCTTTTACTCTTCTTTCGATTACATCGCACACTTCCAATTGCCCCCTTTCGGTCTGCTTTAGATACTTTACACGATTCTTCAATATCGGCGTTAGCATCTCTTCTGGATCACTACAGAAAAAATCATGCATTAATCTTCCAATAGGCGACTCATTATTTCGGTACTGACCATTAACATAAACTATATATGAACCATCACCCAACGATTTATTGTTAAGCTCATCTATCTTATATTCAGCGTGATAAGTTGGTAATCCTCCCTCAAAAAAGTCTTTTTCCGTAATAAAAACGGTATACCTATCTGGCAGATTATCGTAGTTCTGACCTTTACCAAGCAAAGTTCTATCTAACATCGCACCGTTAAATCTAGCTCTGCGTACTCCTGAGCCGTATTTCTGTCTTTGAACTTCCACATTATAAGCTCTGTTTACATTATCGATTGCGCGAACATCTAACCTAACTTCGTGCCCATACTCATTCGTAATAGTATATTGCGTTTTAGATGTTATAACCTTCAAGTCTGGTTTTCCTAGCACGACTCTAAGAAGATACTCAGTTTCCTCGATCTGACAGTCAAAAACCGCTGACATGAATATGTCGTCAAAAATCCGAAATTCTTCTATATCCCGAGCGTTCTTCTGTAACCTTTCTTCTAAAGACTGATTATCCACCCTTCAACCACCCCATATCGAGGAGACTATTTAAGCTCAACTCCCTACATATAGTTTACCTCAAAAACACCAAAATCGCAACTCATACGCGATAAACCATTCGTAAAATATATATGAATTTTCTGCGATTGGCATCCAGCTCACAGCTGGTACTTTACTCCGAGCCTGCGGGTCTACCGCTCACACCTCGATGCCATCTATTCAGAATCTTTATCACCTTATACGCAGCATCACCTCCGATGACTTTCAATACCTCGTCCACTCCTACAATACATCCTCGGTAGCTGTTCCTGCTTCTGCCATGCAAATATTCCATGTTATTGCTGGAGTACACGCAAACATATGGTCGATTATTACATCAGCTATATTGGTAATTATGCTTAATAGTAATTGCTGATCATTGCCGTATAATTCTGTTTACCCAACTCTGCATACTGCCATGTGTGTACTCCTGTATTTGGACATAAAGAAGCCGAACAGGTATATGTGTTTCTCCTGTCGGCGTTATTTTTTTTGACATAGAAAAAGAGCAAATTGAATATATCAATTTGCTCTCAATTCTTCCGAAATATAAGCTTTGCCGTTATATCTTGTTGAGTGTTGAGGACTCTTAATGTAGGTATCAAGGGCATACTCACACGTGTGTCACCGCGCCGATAAGTCTGCCGTTCTGTATAATCGGAGAACCGGACATGAGTGATGTCAATTAGGGACAACACTCTTTTACACATTATTTACAATCACAAAGCGTGCTAGTCTGCGGCGTTTCCTTTGTCATATCCTTGAAGTTCCAGACAATATTCACTGAACCGTCGGGAAAGACGACAATCTTTTTAACCAGCTCGCGCATGAGGTTGTCATCCAGCTCTGTCAGATTCATGTATCTGCTCACCATATTCTCCTCGTGGCTCAGGCTTGATTCACTCGCATGACTTGCAGTCAGCCTTTCCTGCCGTTCTTCTAAAAGCGTAAGCTGCATTTTTGCGGATTCCTCCTGTGTGTTCAGTTCGCTCTTTTTCTTCAGATAATCCTCCTTTGAGCAGTCGCCGGCGACGTAGCTTTCGTAGAGCTCCATCTTTGCCGCTTGTGCAGCTTCCATCAATCTTTTTTGCTGGTGCATCTGGGTTCGAATCGCGTCAGCTTCACTTTTCTGTGCCTTTATGGCAGATTTCGTGACCTTGATGTGCAGCTCCATCATCATACATTGCTGACGGATTGCCCGGATAAGTATGTCTGTCATTTTCGCTTCGCTGCAGCGAATATCAGCACATCCGCTGTCGGTATTATACCGTGCGGATGCACACAGGAATGTCTTGTTCTGCGGCTTTCCTTTGGTCAGCTTATTGTTGCAGCATCCGCAGACAAGATACGACGACAATACGCTCGATTTTCCTTGTGATGGAGATTTCACATTGCTTTTTATGACAGTTCGTGCCTGATAAAACATTTCACGCGATATGATCGCTTCATGTGTCTGTGGAATAACAATCTGCTCCGCCTCGGGCAGATGCTTCACCCGATCGCTTCCGATCTTAACCACGTGGGATTTGAACGGCACCGTGTCGCCGGTATAAATCCGATTGGCGAGAATATTTCTGACAGATTCATATGTCCAGAAGCTGCGGGTTTTATATTTGCCTCTGACCTTTGATAGATAGACCGAGGGGGTTGTTACGCCATCGTCATTGAGCGCTCTCGCAATCTGTGTGACCGTATGTCCTTCACAAGCCATTGAAAAGATTCGCCCTACAATTTGCGCGGCAGGCTCGTCAATGACGATTGTGTTTTTCACCATACCCTTTTTATATCCATAAGGAGCTGTGCCATAGACATACTCGCCGATCATCTTCTTCAGGTCGAGCGCGCTCTTGACCTTACGTGATATATCCTTGCTGTACATCGCGTTGATCAGATTTTTGACTGCAATATGAAGTCCGGCGGTTTCCTCATTGTGCACGGCGCTGTCATATCCGTCGTTGATTGATATGAATCTCACACCATATGCGGGAAATACATATTCCAGATAATGTCCGGCTTCGAGATAATTTCTCGCAAAGCGTGACAGATCGCGGACAATGATCGTATCCACTTGCCGCTCTTCTACAAGCCGCAGAAGCTTCCTGATGCCGGGACGCTCGAAATGAGTGCCGGAATAACCGTCGTCTATGATTTCCTCGATGTCGGTGAGCTCATGATGTTCACGGCAATATTGCCGGCAAAATTGCCGTATACACGCGCGCTGGGATTGTATGCTTTGACTTTCCTCGGCGCTGCCGGCTGCCACATCTCCATCCTCCAGAGACAAACGCATATAAGCAACTATCATTGTGCGCCCACCTTTGTATCTCTCGCGACTAATGACCGAAGCTCATTGTATGGATCGCTGTAGCTCAGCTCGACATGAATCATATTGTTCTTGTGAATGAGCACTCTCTTTACCAGCAAATCTATCATTTCACGGTCAGATTCTTCGAGCGTATGATATCTTTTCAGCTGCTTCAGCCATTTTTTCGCCGTCATGACAGTCTGCCGCTTCTCGGACGCTTTTTGCTCAAGCAGACTCTCCTCATGAAGCAGCTGCTTGTGCTCGGCTGAATATCTGCTTTTCAGATAGTCATACTCGTCTTTGTTCAAAAGCCTGTCGGTCAGGTCGACAAGCAGCTGTTCGAGCTTCGCTTCTGTATTTTTTCGCTTGACCCGTATGCTCAAAAGCAGCTCGTCGTCCGGATCGTGCCGGTTTTCTGACGCGGCTTCATATGTGCCGATCACTGCCTCCAGATCGGCAATGACTTCGAGCTGACTCTGCAGTATCCGATTGATTGCATCAATAATAATATCCTGACGCGTGTAATGGTTTTCGCACATCGCCTTGAATGAGCGTTGATAAGTACTGCACTGATAGTATACACCCGCCGGCTTTTCACTGTCAATACGCTGACAGCGCTTCAAAGCTGTCATCCTCATACCGCAGTCGCCGCAGAAAATCTTATCGCGCAGAATGTCGCGGTAATCAATTCCGATCCCGCCGCGTTTATGGAACTGACTGCGACGCGCAAGCTCTGCCTGATTCACCTCTTGTACCGTGTCGAATAATTCCTGTGAAATAATTGCCGGGTGCGCATTGTCAATAATCTGCCACTCGGACAGATTACGGCGCTTTTTTGTGCTGCCGATTCGGTCACGCTTCACCTTGCCATGAATACGCTGCCCGATGTATACCGGATCACATAAGATTTTCTGTACCGTCTTATGTCCCCAGCTGGCGCCGGCAAACCGCGCGTCCTGCGTCATATTGCGTATCGCACGGAGCTTGCCCGGAGATGGAATGCCGTCAGTATTCAACTGCCTGGCGATTGCAGAATACAGCATCCCCGCCGTCCGCAGCTCAAACATCCGAAGGATCACCGGCGCAGCCTCTTTGTCCACCATGAAGGTGTTATTTTCCGGATCGCGGATATACCCGTAGGGAATGCTGCCGGACGAAGCAAGGTATTCGCCGCTTTTCATCTTTGCCGATATACTTGACCGGATTTTCTTTGAGATGTCCTTTGCATATGAATCGTTCAAAATCATTTTGAACGGCAGCAGCAAGCCTTCCACATCTGCATCCGGTCTCATACTGTCATATTCGTCATTCACCGCAATAAACCGTATCCCCATATCGGGAAACGTTTTCTGGAGATATTCACTCGTAATGATGTAATGCCGCCCGAAGCGGGAAATATCCTTTACGATCACACAGTTGATTTGCCCGCTCAGAATCGCGTCATACATCTCCTGAAACCCGGGGCGGTCATAGGTCATGCCGCTGTGTCCGTGATCCATATATACAGAAGCCAGGTTTATGTCTTCATGTTTTTCAATATAAGCCAGACATATCTTTTTCTGATTGCCAATGGAATTCTGCTCGACGTCATCGCCGTCTTCCACAGAAAGGCGAAGGTAAATGACAGCATTCCAGGCGAACGCTTTGGCATCACAATTATCCTGCCGCGGGCGGATTCTGCTCTTTCTTGCCATTATCCTACCTCCTTCATGGCTGTCTTTACAATTTCACTGTAGTATGCGATTTCGTTTTTGTAATTGAACTGAATGTCAATCCGCTTGTCCTCATAGATAATAACCTTATCGATAAGCGCTACAACCGCTTCGCGGGTCAGATCAGGCAGATCGCGGTATTTCGCGTACTGCTCCACCCATGACCGCTCCGGATTGCCCTCTGTCTCCATCGTGTTCAGCTTTTCATACAGCTTCTCAATGGCATTGCTGCATTCGGCTTCCAGCCCGCGGTATTTATCGCGCATCCGTGTAAATTCTTCTCTGTCGATCAGATTATCGTTCAGCGCTTCAAAAAGCCGGCTCTTGAATTCCTTACAGCCATCCAGCTCTTTCTCTTTTTCTTTGATTTGCAGCTTCAACTTGTTCACTCTGGCCGCATGGATATCGCTGGATTTTATTGATTCGAGCAGCGCGTCCAGCTCCACAACGAGCTGTATCTGCATCCGGATGGCATTCAGGACGGCATTTTCAAGCTGCGTTTTTTCGATGCTGTGGCTGGTACAGCCCTCACCTCGTTTGCTCGTGGAACAGACATAATAGCAGTATTTCTTCTTTGCGCGCGTTACACTGCGAAGCAGCGATGCCCTCCCGCAGTCGGCGCAGAATACAACGCCGCCAAGCGGAAGCACGGTTTCACTGTCCGGCGATGTGCGCGTGTCTCTGGTGAGCATTCGCTGTACGACGTCAAACATCAGCGGCTCGATAATCGCTTCATGATTGTCCTTGACAATTACCCAGTCTTCTTCCTTACGCTCCCGGACTATTTTCAGCTTAAAATTCGGCGTGCCGCGCTTTCCCTGAATCAATTCACCGATATACACGCGATTCTTCAGAATCGATGTAATCGCCGCGGCGCTCCATTTGGGATTCTGGGCTGTACGGAAGCCGGACTTATAGTTAAGCCCCTGCTGTCTCTTATATTCTGACGGGGGAAGCACACCCTCCGCATTCAGGGTATTGGCGATTGCACCCTGACTGTACCCACGAATAAAGCAGTGAAAAATATCTCTTACGATTTGCGCCGCATATTCATCGACGATCAGCCGATGCCTGTCATCCGGTGATTTGCAATACCCATACGAGGCAAACGCGCCAAGATATTCACCGTTTTTACGCTGGACTGCAAACTGCTTTCTCAGCTTGACAGACAGCTCGCGGCAATAGGTTTCATTCATCAGGTTCTTGACAGGGATCAGGATATCGTCCGATTGCTTGGGCGTGTCGCTGTCGTAATCATCGTTGATTGCAATGAACCGTACGCCCATGTCCGGAAAGGTCTCTTCAAGATATTTTCCAGTTTCGATATACTCACGCCCCAGGCGTGAAAGATCCTTGACAATGATACAGTCTACATCGCCGGATTTTACTTTCTCCATGACAGCACAAAAGCCGGGACGATTATAGTTCGTTCCGGTGTAGCCGTCGTCATAGTATTCAAAAAGAAGCTCCATCCCTTCATGGTGCGAAAGATATTCGCGGACGAGCTTTTGCTGATTCTCGATACTGTCGCTCACCGCCTTCGCCTTATCCTTTTCGGAAAGACGGTAATACGCGGCAACGCGGCAGACATTGGCAGTGGTAATTGCAGACATCAAAATCAACCTCCTGATATTCCACCAGGAAATGTGTTTTCGGTGCCTGCCCTCAGGTATACCTGTTTCATTGACGTTATTAATTATATCAAAAAACGCTGATCAAGTCAATGCAGCCCATGAAAAATTCACAATTTGTCCTGATGTTAGTTTATCCCAGCCCGCAAGCGTAAGATTTCAACCGATCCTCCAGACTGACATCCGTATCGGTATAACTGATGCTTACAACGATTTCACCGTCAAGGTAGCAATACGGATTGCCAATCTGGCTGATAAAGCTCTTGATCCGTTCATCCTTGGATAATGCAGGATCGATCTTGACGTTCCGGATATCTCGCAGCTCCGTCCGGTTGATGTTTCGGATCCCGATATCTTTATTTTCATGAATCATACTCATTTCTGCCTCCTGTATGTATTGTTGACTCTTGCCTGAGAAAATATTCTAAAGCAAATAATATTACTCCAGTCCTGACAGCCCAAGGCACAGGCATACATAGCTCTCAGCTCTCCCGGGTACTCCGCGAGGTGCGTACACAAGTATCATGATAGGCTGTACGTTTCATTGCATCCCGACGTGCCTTATGCGTCGGTTTAGAACTCGTTAGGAATCGCTCGTGCCCTTATTCTATCTCAGGCAGTCATGGCGTACCGATTCAGGTGCTGCCGCTCTCGCGGCCGTACAGCTTTAAGATCAGGTAGGAGCTATGTTGTTGTCAAGGAGCAGAAAAAATGATAAAGATTATCATTTTTGTAGATCACATCAATGCAATTTTGATGTGCTTTAGAAAGATGATAATGAGATACCGCTTGTTTGTGAGAGCACATTCATGTAGAGTGCTGCAACAGTTATTACTTGTACCCGCCCTTGTCATGCGAATACAGATCAACATAACGAATTATATGTTTGATTTCATTTATTTCCAAATTGCGGACTTGTTCGATAAGTTCACAAATATAAATGTCCTTTTCAGAAGTCAGAAGCTCTGATGACAGATAATCCAGTGAAACTTCTAAAGCACGTGAAATTGCATGGATTGTATGAAACCGAGGATTGATTTATATATTTCCGCGTTTTTGAATGAAACGTATTTTGAAATTTCAAAAGTTATCGGAAATGTATTTCGGGTTCCTTGCATTTCATATATGATGATAAAGCAATGCCCCGTTTGACTCTCGTCAAACGGGGCATTGTGTCCTCGTTGTTACGTCAGGCGTTCCCGCTTGACGCTGCTGCTGTGAATGGTTCAGTTATAGTAGCGATCAGAAAACTGATCAAGGGACTCGACGGTACCGTTTCTGTGAACGTCAGCAGTAAAGCTGAGGCGATAAGTGTACCCGCCGGGAACATTGGCGACTTCTTCGTAGAAATCGAAGGTATCACCGGTAGCAGAAAGATCTTCCCAGGTTGCTACTTCAATGAGTTGCGATCCGGAAACTCTTGAAAGCGTGATATTCACATTGTCGATTTTGGTTGTGCCGGAGAAGCCACGAATTTTTATTTTGCAGCAGGCATAACCGTCAATCCGCTGGTGAGAAATCTGCACCGAAGCAGTGTTGTCCCAGAGCGGAGATATTGTCGGGGATACGGCAGCACAAACGGGAACTGCAATGACGCTCAGCATGAGCATCAAGGAAAGGGCGAGTGCGAGAAGCTTTTTGTTTTTCATAACAAAAAATCCTTTCTGTATGTATTCATATAAAAAACGATACAGAAAGGAGTTTTACTACAGCTTTATGAAATGTTTTCTGCGATTTTCAAAATTTCTTTTTGAGACAACGCGCCTGTGATGGTAATAACATTTGTTCCATCATTATACATAAGCCGTAATGTCTCATCTATTTCGGATTTCACCAGATATGCCGTATAGTTATTGACAGCCACTACATTGTATTCGCCGTATTCGGAATCGTGCTGTATGGTTGTTGAATTTGTTGGGACAATCTTAATGTAGATAGCAATGCCGGTCTCTGCGTTTGTCAGCGTATATTCCGAATATAGTCTTGTTTCCTCTTGCTTCGTCAGCTCAAAACCATCCGGTATATATCTGAGCTCATAGTCTCCTAGCTTATAAGCTTTACCATAAATATATGCTCCGAAGTCAAATGATGTATACCTGTCGAAGAATTCAACTACAGCATCAATTACAGCAGCTCTGACCGGCGGTACTGCGATCATAGTGACAAATCCGAGTGTTCCAACAATCAGAATACATGAAACTACTCGGCGAAGCACTGTGTAGCGGTTGGTACTTATCTGCCGTTTGTGACGAGCTTCATACCGCTTGAATGCTTTCTGTTCAATTCTCAGATGCTCGGGAGTCAGCTGAACCGGCACAAAATCCTTGTCAAGTGCTTCGTCTTTCATGTCTTCCTTAGCTGCATCACGAAATGCATGTGTAAGGATGGTATCAAACACAGCTTCGTCTACGGATTTTTTAATCATCTTTCTTGTCCTCCTTCAACATTTCAATAAGTTCCTGCCTTCCTCTGACGATACGGATGCCGGCGTTCTTTTCGGAAATACCGAGAATCTGCGCAATCTCGCGCTCTTTCATCCCGCAAAGAAATTTCAGTTCGCAGGCATCGCGATATATATCCTTCAGAGAACGAATGCACTGTACCAGATACTGATAACCATCTTTGGACATTACTCGCTCCAATGGCAGAGGATCGTCAGATTCTACTACGGAATCAAGCTCATCGATATCCTCTGCGATGAATTTCTTCTCATGCTTCAGCCAGTCCATCGCGGAACTGTATGTGGTTTTCCGTACATAGCTCCATGTAGCTTCTTTATCATTCAGATCAATTTTATCAAGATTGTCGATGAGTTTCATAATAGCATTATGTACCACATCTTCCTCTGCCTGATATTTTCCCACATATATTCGTGCAACGCGGCTCATGCTGGAAAGGTATTCCTCATAAATGATTTTTAATTTTCCACGGTTGTATAAGCAAAATAGATTCGAACCATAGTCAGATCTCCCGCATCGGCAGATTCAGTGAAATCTGACATGGGTGTAATCGCTATCTTATAACTAGTACTCTGTAAATCCTAAATCTTGACAATCGGGTAAAGATGCTTCAGCTTGGTTCTTGCAAGATGCTTCAGCTTGGTTCTTGCATCATCGGTGGTGAAATGCCAGTCTACGCCTTTCTGAGCAATGTTTCTTGCAACAGCCCACGGTTCGAGGAGACTCCGAAGCGAAGGAAGATCAGGGATTCTGTTGTTTGCAATGCACTGGCGACCAAGAGCGGATAACTCAATCTCCGCAATATCAAGCCAACTCCCGTGCTTTGGCGTATAATGAATCTCCAATCGTTCGACAAGATCTCGGGCATACTGTGGTGGGAAAGTGGCATACAGGGATGCAATGCTATGAGTGTTGAGGTTATCCATTACAAGAACAATCTTCTTAGCCGTAGGATATTGCTTAGTCAGCAGCCAATCTATCTGCTTTGCCCAATCCTGAGCTGTCCTTCTCTCCTGGGCGTCGGCATATCTCCATCCGGCCAAAGGCTCTGTAAAAAGGAAAATACTTGCTGTGCCGTTGCGGATATACTGGTAATCCTCATATTGAACGCCATTCTTTTTGGAGCGGAATCCTTTGCGGAAGTCGGCAAAAAACTGAACCGGCTTTTCATCCATGCAAATAACGGGATAGTCTTCGTCATATGGACGACTGTATACCTCAAGCACATCCTCCATCGCGGCAACAAAAGCGGCACTGTGTTCCGGCGGAATGCACCAGCATTTCTTCAGGTTAGGCTTAAATTCGTTTTAATAAGAATGGTTGAAACTGTGACGTGCGATATGGAATCTATATACCCAAGCTCAACTGCTTTGTCCGCAAGCAGCCGTAGTGTCCACTTCTATATACCCAAGCTCAACTGCTTTGTCCGCAAGCAGCCGTAGTGTCCACTTTGAATATCCCTCCGGCGGTTGTCCGCAGGCAAGTGCGATGATGTGTGCTTCCACCTCACCGGTAACCTTTGCAGGAATAGGAGGTGTTTCACGCTTCTTCCTGCTAATTGTGGCTTCAAGCCCATTTTTACAATAAGAAGTCCTCACAGTCTGTACCGTTGTAGGTGTGGTGTGGTATGCATCCGCTATCTCGGACACTGTCATATACTTGTCACTTCGCTTGTCTGAGGCAAGCAGTATATTCGCACGCAGGATTGTCCGCGCAGGGCTGTTGCCCTTTTTCACGATTTCCATGAG
>CAJFKR010000150.1 GCA_904386005.1 Candidatus Flemingiibacterium merdigallinarum | reverse complement strand
TCCGCCCTTGTTTTCTGTGAGATAAGAAATACAAGCAGAACTGTTATCAACCAGATGGCGATTGCGTTTATGCATACAGCCCCTCGTGTACTCCTGAGATGAATTTGTTCTCGAAGGAGATTTTGATGACTTCGCCTTCAGTCTGGATGTTCACTTCGATCGGAGTTTCATTAAGAACGTAACCTGTGGCATAAGCGAGCTCACGAGCGATCCACTTACTAAAACGAATATCTTCAAAGCGGAATTTACCTTCAGAGTCAGACTCGGTTACGAGCACTGCGGTCTCCTCGGTGAATTCAGTGGTGCCAGGCTTAAACAAGCCAAACTTCGCACCGGCAATGACGTTGCCGTCTTCATCCAGTTTCAACCCTTCGATGTCACCACAGATGTAACGGTTTTCGAGTTTGATTTCCACAACGTCGCCGTCTTCCTGAATGGTAATCTGGTATGCCTTCTCGTTAAGCACGAAACCTACGGCAGGTTCGATTTCACGAACGACCCAAGTGCCGTAAGGAATTTTCTCGAACTTGAAGGTTCCGTCCTCTGCGCTTTCTGTTACCATATACGCATTTTCACGAGTATACTCATTTTCATCATTGCTGAAGAGTCCGAATACAGCGCCTTTGATCACCTTGCCGTCTTCATCAACTTTAAGACCGGAAACAGAGCCGTATTTAAGCTCGTTCTCAATGGCTGCACCATTATTGACTGCGAGTTCAATGACCTCAATGGTCTGTTCACCGTAAGTGAATTCAAAGCCAAACTTCTCATCACTCAAAATATAATGGTCATCGGTGCTACGCTCTTGGACATAATAGCTGCCCAAAGGCAAGTCGGTAGAAATAACTGCTTTACCGTTTTCATCAAAGGTGATGATTTCAATAAGACCGTCCACCGGAATCTTTGTGCCATCGGCCGCAACGATATCAGTCTGGGCATAGAGGCCAAAGGTGATGTTCTTCAGCTCAGCATTCATGCCGATGCCGAAGAGCTCGTTCTGCTCAAGCACCTTGCTCAGACTCACTTTTACCTTCTGGCGTTCGTTGTAGAGATTACCGGAAGTTTTGGTGATGGAAATCTCTTGACCGGCATACACGAGCTCAACTGTCTGAACTTTTCCGTTGAGTACCATAGAATGCGGCGCCGTGATTTCCTGGATTGTATACTTACCAAGGTAGAGCTCTTTGCTGGTGGCGATTCCGTCAGACCCGGTTGTAATCGTGTCCACAAGCTCGCCCTTCGCGTAATGCATCACGCCATCCAGGGTGTAGATGTCTTCTGCTGCACGAATCTCGAATACCGCACCGGCAAGATTCTTGATTTCATATACCGGTTTGTGCATCTGATCGTTCACTACAACAGACTGGAAGACTTCGCCTGTTTTTGTAATATGGATGACGCCCTTCTGCGGCATATTGGAACGAGTTACGTTCACAATGGTCAGACCGCCTTCGTCGGTGGCATCATCTGCAGTAATGTCGAAGTAAACCGGGTCTGAGTTGAGCACGTAACCATAAGGTGCGCTCACTTCAACCAGGTAGTAACCCTTACCGTATCCCAAACTCTCGGGAGTAATCAGATAACCATCTTCGTTGGTGTAGAAGGTGTCAATTATCGTGTGCTCCGGATAGGTATATTCCATAGAAACCTTGGTGCCATCCGGATTGT
Organism: Candidatus Flemingiibacterium merdigallinarum; assembly: GCA_904386005.1. Taxonomy (GTDB): domain Bacteria; phylum Bacillota; class Clostridia; order Oscillospirales; family CAG-272; genus Flemingiibacterium; species Flemingiibacterium merdigallinarum. The sequence goes on along the minus strand of CAJFKR010000150.1, from coordinate 7,629 downwards.
AGATCCGGAATGCTGCACCGGCATAAGGAATTGCCAAACCGGATTCCGCATCGGTCTTCTGGATCTTAACATAACTGGTGAACGGAGCATTATTAATAATAAACTGCTGATACTCCCAGTCGGTATGGATATAGACATCAAAAGGCTTCATAAGGTCATAACCTTCGGTGCCTTTGACCTGTTTCACTGTGTAAACACCGTAAGGAAGCCAATCAGTCTCGGCATAGCCCCACTCATCCGTGATGAGGTAGGCACGCTCAGTTTCCTTGGCATTCTCATAGGAACCTGCGGACTTAAGATAAACCTCGAATTCCGCACCGATTTCCTCAGTTTCAATCTGAGTATCACCGTTGTCTCTATGCTTGAACAGATAGAAGCCGCCAAGAATGACATCTTCGTACACGTCAAGATCTTCGGTGTTTTTCTCAACGGTATACTGACCGGCATCTACATCGAGCCAATAGATGTTCTCATCAAGCAGGTATCCTTCGGAAGGAGTGATTTCACGGATATTCCATCCATCACCGCACACATAGTAATCGGTGAGGAAGTAACCGTTCTTGTCAGTGGTATAGGTGTCTACCAGCTCATCATAGCGATATACACCACAAACAGCTCCTGCAAGAGTTGCATCACCCTGAGACTCACCGTAAGGAGAGCCGAGCTGCTCGACAATTGCATCGGAATCCAGAGACAATGTCATCACTTCCGGTTCCATACCGCCATATCTAATACCCGAGTCTACCTTAAAGACATCTGCACGCCACTTCTTAAGGACGTTGTCAAACTCACGTTCCGTTACCTTGTTCCAGTAGACATTCAAGGTCTGATTTTCAGGAATAACATAGCGAACAGGGGTGTTCTTCTCAGCCAGTACATAATCTTCGCCAATCGGTACTCTCTCAAACACAGCAACACCTGCAGCATTCGTGGTGGCTGTCATACTGACTTTCTCACCGTACACGGAGGTGCCGGTAAGCGTAAATACCATGCCTTCGACAAGTCCATCTTCTGCTGTTTTGACAACCTTGACGCTGCCGTACTGACGAAGGTTTGCAATGTCCAATGTGATCAGCGGACTGTTGTCGTCGATGGTGATATGCCATTCCGCATCACCCTCAGGCTGATAGTTCATAGGAACCTTGGTTTCCTTTACGATGTAGTCACCGTAAATGATTTCGCCGGATTTGGCATAACCGTCTGAGTTTGTAGGACCGATAACAGCAATTTCCTCACCATCGTAATCGTAGACGGTGAATTCAGCGCCGCTGAGATCTTTACCAGACTCAGCATCGGATTTCAAAATCTCAACATATCCCTTTTTCAACTGGTTGGTAGCGTTGATGGTGGCCAGGGCGCCTTTTGCAGTGTTAATCGTAACTGTCCACTCAGTCTGACCGCTGGCTTCATAGTTGAACGGGAAAGTGGTTTCAACCACCTTATAGGTACCGTAAGGAATATCTGCGGATTTCGCATAACCACGGTCGTTGGTAGGTCCGATGGTCGTTACCTTGGTACCTGCGGAATCATAGACCGTGAAGATAGCCCCGCTAAGAGCTGCACCGTCTACATTTTCCTTTTTATAGACCTCGATGTTGCCTTTCTTCAGCTCATTCACAGCGTTGATGGTAACAACACCGTCATTTGCAGAGCTTACCGTGCGGGTCCATTCCTTTGTGCCCGAATAAGTATAGTCTGTCGGGAACACAGTCTCTACGATTTTATAGGTACCGTAAGGAATGTCTTCTTTGGTTGCCGCATAGCCGCTTGAGTTTGTAGGACCGATGCCGAACTCTTCGCCGGTCTCGGTATTGGTAGCAAGGAAGTATGCGCCGCTGAGATCCTTGCCGTTAGGATCCTTTTTGTAAACCTCAATCTTACTGGATTCCTCAACGAATTCAGGCACAACAACCTGAACAACTGCCTCAGGATAATCGCCCTTGGACATGCCGACGATTGTGCTCACCTCAGGACCTCTGTCGTTACCGACATGGGTTACAAAGTGAGTGCCGTTATAATAACCGGCATACACTGCAACGTGCGCGATGTCTCCGGTAGGGATATGTTTGAAAACAATGAGAGAACCAATCGGAATCTCCTCACTCGGCACAAAATTATTTCCATCGGCATTCTGTGTGAAACCGATTCTGCGTGCGGTACCCGCTTTTACCCAAGCATTCGCTGCCGTGTTATAGGAGCTGGTAGAACGGGGATTACCGGGTTTTGCAACACCGCTGGTGTCAATGCCGGCGATGTTAGGCAGATAGTTGTAATACACATAAGACACGTAGGATGCGCAGCAAAGACCGCTGCTCTCGAATCCGGCAATATCCGGAGCGAGTCCGGTAGCTGTACCGGATTTGGTTACGGTTTCAGTACCGTATTTGACGAGGCCATACGAAATGTCCGAGCCGTAGGCCGTTGCTCTGGAACCATAGGTCTTGAAGATGGTTCCGTCATTCTTCTGCGCCTGGACACCGTAACCGGTATAGGCCAGCGCATCAAGATAGACATTGTCCAGCATTTCACTCGGGATGTCAGATGCCGGTGCTGCGAATACTGTCGTCGGGATCATCGAGGCGATCATCAACACCGCCAAGAACAGCGACAGGAAACGCGAGCTGAGTTTCTTTTTCTGGGTCATAACTTTCAATCCTTTCTGATTTTTGATATGAAAAGAGCCCCGACGCGTTAGCATCAGGGCTTCAATTCCTAAATGGGTTTAATAATCATCTGTGTTTTCGGATGCCACTGTGATGGCACAGTACCACATATCACTCTCATAGGTAACACCTACTGCAATATAGCAATACTGAGAATCACCGATATAGTTCCAGTGATTTGGACTGTTCTTTACAAGCGTTGCCAGTTTCTGCGCCACCTCGTCAATTGTGCCTACATAACCGGCCTTGGCTATGGCTTCACGGGCATTCGCTCTGTAATAAGGCTGTCCACTGCCGCCAAATACACTCGGATCCACGTATTCTCCATACTGGAGTGCCGTTGCTGCTGCACGCTGATCTGCAGTGTTATGCGCAAAGTTGGATACGAGCTGACGGCTTCTGTACTGGGCATATTCGGTAAGACCCGAAAGTCTTGTGGCAGGGCTTGAACGGTACTGGTTAATATACTCCAGAACTCGCTGGGCAACTGCCGCAGTGTCCGCTGCACCTGCACGGGGTTCAGTTGGAACTGTTTCCTCTGCAGGAGGCTGGGTTGTTTCGGTCTTGCTCTCGGTTGGTTCCGCCTGAGTGGTTGTGGTTTCGGTTGGTTTGCTCTCCGGCTTTGATGTCTCTGTCGGCTTTGAACTCTCTGAAGAATCGTTATCACCGGATGACTGCGAAGGAAGGGTTTCCTTTGGGGTATCGTCATACTCGGTTTCCTTGGTTGTTCCTTCGAGTTTTCCGGTACCCGGGACGTTATTTTCCTGGTCCTTCTTATCTCGGTCTGACACGATGGTCGCATCAGAGGCGTCTTCTGAGCTCTCTTCCTCGGAATTCTCACCTTCCAGGGTATCTCCTGACTCAGTCTGGGAGGTTGAGTCTGTATAGGAGGTATCCGGGATATCAATTGTCGAAGGGGATGAATTTCCAGATGAGTCTGGTGCTGAACAGGCACAAAGGAGTACCATACTCAGCATTAAAATAATGGCTAAAAGCTTTTTCATGATGCATTGCTTCCATTCAATCGTTTACTTACATTACACGACTGAGTCTGGAGAAATACAACTTAACTGGCAAGCTTCAGGAAGCCACGGTTTGCTTCATCAACGCATCTGTTGAGGATTTCAAAGAAGCGTTCGGCATCCAGTTCGGTATCCAACCAGTGAGTAGCACGGTAAGAATAGCAGCCGACTTCCTCATTGATGGCGTGACTACCGAGAATGCTTCTTAAGTTCAGCTCATTCGCAATTTTCTGTTGCTTAGCTGTGTTAGGTTTGGTGATTGCCTTTGCCAGACAGAACACCATCAGCGGGTGCAGCTCTGAAAATGCTCTTCGCCTTCGTACAGCACCAGTATCTCGTATCCTGTATTCTCCTTGAGAAAGAACAGTTGGGAGGGATACGTCGCAGGGTAATGTGCCATCGGGTCAATCTTTTCAATAAACCTTGTCAGCACCCATACAGCAAGAATCATTCTTTGATCCGGCTGACACATTTTGTCGAGCCCAAAATAATAACCGCCGCCAACCTCTGTGATCTTTCGCTGTCTCTGAAGACTTTTCAAAACCTTCTCCAGTGCCTGTTCGGGAATTTGCAGCATTTTCTTGATCTGAGACTTTGGCAACGGTCCGTATTGAGAGAGCCACTTTATAACGTGCAGCTCATCGTTCTGTAACACATAAACACCTCCTTGTGCGTATTTAATATTGAAATGAGTATTTCACTCGGAATGAGTATGTTCTTTCTGGCGCTGACGAAGAATCGCCTCCAGTTCAGCGCGGTCTGTGGTAATCATTTCGTGCTCGGCTTTAGATGCCTTTACGAGAACAGGCACTTTATTGTTGTTGGAATATATCAGTGCCTCGCCTCGTTCAAAACGTGTGATGGACTGAACCTCGGTTTTGGTCAGCTTCAAAACATCCTGCACATACTTGGCTTCATCCGGCTCAAGGTTGAGGATGATTTTGTTTTTCGAGTTATTGATAATTGCACGACCGTATTTACCGTCCTCCAAACCAAAGAAGTCTGAAAGATCCTGAGTTGCTGACACTGCAGCACCACCGAAACCACGAATGGTTTTGAAAATGGTAAGGCAGAACTCTGCGGCCTCTTATTGGAACTGGTGCCGACAAGTTTCCATATCTCGTCAATCATGACGGCTTTCTTTTTGGTCAGATCCTTCTTAACGGAGTCCCAAACATAATCAAGGGCAATCATCATACCGACAGGAAGAAGCTTTCCTTGCCTTCGCCGGCATTGATCAGTGCTGACATCCATCCGGCTCGAACACGGCTTGGATATCCATCGCCCTTGATATATAAGAAAGTGTAATACAGGCCGTCTATAATCACATAATTGTGATGCTTCAGGTCAATGCCTCGGGGAGCGATGAAGTGAGCAAAGCGGATATGCGGTACTTCATCAATACCGATAATCTTATTCTTGGCTGCCATTGTATCCACGACAACACGCTCCACACGACTTGAGAACGGTTCATCAATGCAGGAGCGACGGTTGAAGAACATATACAGAATTTCTGCAGTTGCTTCATCCGGATCCTCAGGCTGAAGAATATTATTGCCGCACTGCATAAAGTACGCTCTGGCATTCTGTTCAGCCGTCTGCATCATACTGAAGATCTGCGAGAAATCATCCGAATCACTACGCCTGATTTCTTCGTATTGGAAAATTAAAAAGAAGCGTCTGGTTAACGCTTCTCGGCTTCCGACATCCTTGATGAGATTGATGTAATCTTCACCAAGACGCTTACACTCTTCGCTCGGTTCTGCTTCCAGTTCCTCACGAACCATAGCCACGTGCTTATCGGAGTCAGCGCGGCGAGTGATGGATTTGAATTGTAGTTTCATCGGTGAGATCTTCAGCCAGCTTGCAAAGGTAGAGATGATGCTGAACTGCTCATCATCAGAGCGAAGCATAAAGTTGATTGGCTCAATCTCAAGGATCTTAATGTATCTGCCATCGGTTGTCTCTATGATACCATGGCGCAGGTCTTTGATTGGTATGAAGTCCTGCACGAACTCAAGCTTTTCGGGCTTTTTTCTTCGCTTTTTTCCTTTTGCGGAGCTGCGCTGGGTCATATTTATATCCCACCCTTCTAAAAGTTAGTTTTCTGCGGCTCATCATATAGTAAATGATGTGGCCCAAATACTGGAACAATGAGTCTCCGTCAATTCCCATCATTGCAACTACGCCGAGAGGTATCAGCGTTACTGTCATTACAACGATGCGAATGGTGCTCGGCATTGGTATCAGCATAAGCTCCGGATAGCCAACGAGCACAATAAGTACCAGTGCTTCGACAGCATTACGGGGTTCAAGCATACCGCCCAGGATCTTACCTGAGTCTGTATAGTTTGCCGGGATAGCGAAGACATTACTGAATTCCTTGTCGTCCATAGCTACACCTTCTTTCTTATTCGACGTCGGGAATAACCGACGAATCTTCAAAATTTATGTTCTTGGGCCTACGCAGGGAAAGGCTTGCTTCATAGCTCGGTGTATTCAGGATAACACCCTCACCACCGGAGGAGTGGACCCACATTCTCTCACCGTTTTCTCCGTAGCCTGCAAAAATAAGCACGTGATTCCAACCCTGACCGTCTGAATCCATCAGGAAACCGAGATCGCCCGGGAGAAGCTCATCTGCAGTAATTGCCTAAGACTCATCCCACTGGCTCCAAGTACCACCGTACAGGCTGACACCGACTGCTGTTTTATATGTCCAGTCAGTAAACCCGGAGCAATCAAGCCCGAACGGTCGAATGGTTCCGCTTGTTGTCGAACCTGCGGCTGTTACAAGCTTCGGCGTGTTCCACTCATCATTCCAACCTGCAGCCGATTTTCCGCCCCAGAAGTACGGAACCTTTCCCACAAGGGAAAGCCCCGTCTTTACAATATGCTTGCGGGTCTCACTGCAGTTCTGCCTTGCAAGGAATGCAATAAGTTCGGTATCGGTAAGCGGAACTGCGCTACCATTTGATGCGGTACCATAGAGCGTCATTTTAAGAGCTTGGGCACGGCTATCAATAACTTGACCGTAGGTTGTACCAAACTGACTGTATTCGGCGTTCAGATCTAATCCGAAGGCACTGGAAATGACCGTATTATCAAAGGGATGAATGGTACATTCCAGATACTTAACGATTTCTTTTGTTGGTGTCAAAGTCTGTTTCCCAGCAGACTGATAATAGGTTGCTGTTCGAGTCCCACTGATAGAACCACCCGAGTATACGGGAAGTGTTACTGTTACAGCAGTATAAGCGTCAACCTCGATAGAAACGCCAGAGGTCTTTTCTTCATCCTGCACATAGTAGGTCTTCTCATCGGTCTCATATCGGTATTGAGGAACACCGTTGATAGTACCGGTCTGTACGATTCTTGTAACCACCGTCATTGTTACAGGCTTATATGTGTAATATGTAACCGGTGTGATAACCTCGTTTTCTTTCTCCACTGATGTTACGGGGAACATATTGCCCGACACACCGGAGAGCTTTGCTTCCAAGTCAGTCTGGGTAGCACTGAGCTGATCAACCGACGTGGAATATGCCGACATAATGTACGCCACATCGTATCCGGCTGAACTCTGAGCGTGATTAACGAGTGCATTCATCGAAAGGTCATAATCATATCCGCCATCGGCAATCAATGTTTCAACCTGAGTCATTGAGGAATCGTATCCAAGATCAATAATGTTAGAAATCACATCTGTTACTGTTTCGAACACAGTAACAATCGTGACCTGTTCAGTTGGCTGACTGCCATCAAGCCCTAAAGCTCGGTTTATAAGGATACCGGGAAGCTCTACTATGAGCACGATTAAGAAAACCACACACAAACAGATGCAGACGATTCCTTCCATTCGGTTTTCAAGCTTGCGGTTTCCCAGTGCGATTTCCAAATCCATCTGATCAATCAGTTTGTCAACACCTTCAAATGGCTCATCC
>CAJFKR010000149.1 GCA_904386005.1 Candidatus Flemingiibacterium merdigallinarum | reverse complement strand
GGATTCCGAGCTGCGCGGCTGCTTTCTTGACCCCGATTTCGTCTGACAGACGCATTGCTTCTTCCTTGAATTCCTTACTGTAAGTCGACATTTCTTTTTCCTGCTTTCTGTGTTTTTTCTTCACTCTGTGGTAGTATTATTATATCAGATTTTTGGGTGTTTGTCGACTCTACTTTTATTATATCATTCCACAAAATCTTTCGATTTCAACCCACACCCTCCGCAAGGAGGGTGACTGTATTTTTTGTAAAGTTTCGCCATTTCCATTCCATTTCAACCCACACCCTCCGCAAGGAGGGTGACATCATGGACTTTGACGGCAAAGACCAGCTTATGCAATTTCAACCCACACCCTCCGCAAGGAGGGTGACTTCGCTTGCATACGCATAGGTGACGATGCTTCCTCATTTCAACCCACACCCTCCGCAAGGAGGGTGACCAACGACCTGACGGACGAACAGCGCAACGCGCTTATTTCAACCCACACCCTCCGCAAGGAGGGTGACGAAATTGTCCGCAAGCTTGACGGCCTGACCTATGATTTCAACCCACACCCTCCGCAAGGAGGGTGACAATGTTAAGAACAACCTTCGCCGCTTTGAGAGTAATTTCAACCCACACCCTCCGCAAGGAGGGTGACTGCTATACTGCCATAAATGCAATACGAGGAAGCAATTTCAACCCACACCCTCCGCAAGGAGGGTGACTCGGATCACATCCTTGTATGTTCTGCCGCCTATGCATTTCAACCCACACCCTCCGCAAGGAGGGTGACAATAACATGAGGAAAACAATGAAATTTGCAAACCAATTTCAACCCACACCCTCCGCAAGGAGGGTGACCACGCAAGCCGTCGAGCTTGCATTTCGGTATACCATTTCAACCCACACCCTCCGCAAGGAGGGTGACCTTTTATAGCGGAGCTTTTGAAAGAGGTAAACAATATTTCAACCCACACCCTCCGCAAGGAGGGTGACCGCCGACGGGCGTTAAACGGAGAGGGATATAAACATATTTCAACCCACACCCTCCGCAAGGAGGGTGACTTTGATGAGTGCTTTGTTAAAGTGGTTGAGTGAATTTCAACCCACACCCTCCGCAAGGAGGGTGACGATCCGCTCCGACCTCTGGGAAGAGGCGCAAAACATTTCAACCCACACCCTCCGCAAGGAGGGTGACTATGATACGATTGACAAAATTGTATACGTTGTTAATTTCAACCCACACCCTCCGCAAGGAGGGTGACCAAACCGCGATTGACATGCTTAAGGATATAGACGACATTTCAACCCACACCCTCCGCAAGGAGGGTGACGACTATACAGTGCATACTACGAGCCGGACGAGGAATTTCAACCCACACCCTCCGCAAGGAGGGTGACGTTATCGGGCAGCTCGTCAAGAAAAATTACATCCTCATTTCAACCCACACCCTCCGCAAGGAGGGTGACAGCAAATCCATACAATTCAATCAATGGATCTGCACCATAAAACCGGCAGCATTCCCAAATCATTTGTCGCATTTCAAAATAAATCATTAATATCCTGCACGAAACGCCGTCAAATCACGTGATTTTCTGCGCGAACCTCTATGGGATTTCGTGTTCACTTGGGGTTCGCGCCGCTGCCGTTGTTATATCGCTCCGGATTTATTCTCTGCAGATTATCGTCACGCCATCCGGCTTTTCGGCTTCGTTGATTTTGACCTCATAGTCGGAATAGCTTCTCGCTGTGTCAACACCATCGCGTCGCTTCACGCTGACAAGATCAAGCGTCCTGTGCGATGGCGCGTTTCCAAGCTCACTGTCATGCTTGAATATGATCAGCTTCCGTACCGCCATCTTGCCCCTCGCGGCACTGTGATCGTTCTCGAACATATTGATGATCGCCTGCCAGAGAAGCTCAAGATCTTCCTCACTGAAATGCGTCACCTTTCTCGCGAGATTCGCCGAGATGAACCCATCCGCACGATAAAGCGCATACGGTACAATGTGCTTTCTCCCCATCTCGGTCTCCTTATTCGCGAAATCAGCCTCGGTCGTTATCGCAACACGTGTTATCGATACCTCCTGACGCACTATCGGATCAATACTCCGCGCAAATCCGATCTGCACCGGTCCGCGCACCTGCCCGCAATTCAGCTTATCCTTGACAAATGTTGTCATCACAGCTCCGAACGTGCGCACATCATAGAAGTTCGCGCACATGAAATCGCGCAGCTTGTTGTCGATCTCAGGATCCTTCTTCTCGAGCTTCTTGCCCTCTCCGAGTACGGCAGTGTACGCGAGCTTATCCGACGTGTTCAGCGGGATGCCGTCCTTGATATAGATCTTATATCCCTCAGCGTCCTCCTTGACGTCCTCGACGTAATTCCTGATCTTTCGCTTCAGGCAGACGTCCGTGACGAGCCCGAGACCGGTCTCCGGGTCGACTCTCGGCATATTCGCCGCGTCAGGGTCGCCGTTCGGGTTGCCGTTCTCAACGTCGAAAAGTATCGTGAATTCGTACCTGTTTTTGATTATCTCACTCATGATTTTGCCCCCTTCTCTTGCTTTGCCTTTAATTTCTTCTGAACCTGATGATAATATCCCTCGAGGAACAGCCCCTGCTCCGTGTTGCTCAGTCGCGCCGGGAACGGCACGCCGCCCTCCAGCTTATCTATCAGTGAAGCGATGAGCTGCGCGTCGCTGATGCTTCCCGACTTTGCCATGTGGTGCGACGCCATCTGTATCATGCTCGGGAACACAAGCCCCGGTGTCGCACACGCCGATGTCAGATAGCGTTCCTTCAAATTCGAGGAATTGTTCGCGTGATACTGCGCGCCCTCCAGCGCGGCGAACAGCCTTCCGAGGACATATGCGCGGTTGTTCGACTCTTCGTTAAGTGCCATTGTCAGAACCTCCTTATAATTTTCGTTTTCAGTGTTTTTGAGAAGATACGCCTTGATAATCGCCGCTTTTCCGGACGAAACCTCATGCTCGGCGCGTATTCGCGTCAGAACCTGCTCATAGAGCATCTCGGGATAACGCCAGTCATTGAGGATAGCCGAGAGAAGCGCGCCGCCGAGTATCGGAGATACCGCCTTCGAACGGTCGCTCACGTTCGGTGACGTAGTTTCAAGCGCGAGCCAATACGGCGTCAGAACACGCTTCGCACCTTCAATTTGCAGCCTTTCATAATGCGTCGCGATATTCCGGACGAATTTCCCGAACGTGTCACGGTAAAAGAATCTGACCGATATCCGCGCTGCGTTCGGCGCGAGACCGAGGACGCAGAATGTCTTTTCGAGCTTATCCTCGTCAAGTCCGATCGGCTTTCCCTTGCTGATATTCTCCACGATCTTTTCGACAGCGGCGTCATCGTCATCGCCGTTTATGAAATCGTCCATGAAACCCTCCGCTTCATCGTCGGCGTCAAGCGTCCACCAGACCACGGTCGTGTCTCCGAGTCTTGCGCGGTGTTTTCCGGCGAGCAGACTGTTCAGCGCGGTCGTATACGCGAACATCGCGTACTTTCCGACCGGAGCGTTCAGTCCCTGACCGTTGTCCTTGCCGTATGACTCATAAGAACGGGCATTGAAGCCGACGAGGTTTGCGCCGGACGACTGCGCGCCCTGCACGCCCTTGATCTTGTTGTGAAGTATCGCTATCTCGTCGGTATTTCCGGTCACGAGGCATCTTCCCTTTACAGCGTCCACATCCTCACCGCGGCTCTTATCCCACGCCGAACGAATTCCGGGATCGGCCATAAGATACTCGTCGTCCTCATCCTTGAAGGTGACAAGATCCTTCGTAAGGTCTTTAAGTGTGCTCTCCGGAAGATCAAGCGCCAATATTTCGTCAGGCTTATAGTTCTCGAAAAAAGCCCTGACCGTCCGCGCCGCCGGAGTATCGACGTCCGCCAGAATCAAAAGATGCAGCTCTTTCGCCGCCTCAAACTTCTGCGCGGCTTTCTTGTCGACCTTATCGCCGGTTCCGGCATATCCGAGCAGATACGCCCCGGTGTCGCACATAAAGTTCGGCTTTATGCCGGAAGAGCGCACAACCTGCTCCGGTACACTTACCCCGATCGGAACAAGCTGTTTCTTCTTCTCGCGGATCTCTTCCACCTTGATGCTGGTTATCTCACGGACAGAGCCATCAGGACGGAGACAGACCTTGTACCCGACCCTCGCCGTCCCCCATCCGGGGCGCTCAAGCTCGCCCTTGTCCGCCAACGCCTCATAGTAAGACACCAGCGAATTCAGAATCATCTCAGCACCTCCTTTCCCTCAACATCGACAACTCCGTTCACCATTTCCGCGTGGAAGAACATCGGCTGAATGTTCTTTTCATCAGAAAAATCCATGTCATAAAGCATTATCCCGAGGTCGCGCGACTCGTCTATCGGCTTCGGCGGGTTCTCGTCTGTGACAAGCTCGAACGACGCCGGGAACTCACGGCAGCCGAAATACGGCTGAGTGAAGCATTTCCCACGTCTCGCGCGATTGCAGAATATCGCGTAGAACTTGTCCTCATTATCCTCTCTGTCCATCTTTTCGGGGATAAGCATGAAGTTCGCCTCGATAACATATGACACGTCACGGAGAATTGTCGAAGCGCGCTGCTGAATCGATTCGCGCCGGTCGATATATATCGGCTCGTCCGACCCGTTCGCGGATGAGAACAGATCGGAAGCGAGAATCTTCCGGTCGACCTCGTTGCGCCGGACGTTAGTGAACCTGATCGGACGCTCGACGTAGATGCGCTTAATGCGCCATTTCAGCCCCGGATGATAATATATCGCGTCGAGAATTCCTCGCGCAGCGGATGGGGTCATGACGTCATAACTGTAACGTTCAACCTTTAGCTCGGGTCTTGCGAACAACGCGTAGTCCCCGAATACCCTGAGTCTGATTGGTTTTGGCATTTGCTCACTCCTTTTCTTTCACCCGAATATTCCCTCTCCGGTCTCCTTGATAACAAGTCCGCAGTCCTTGTCATACCATGACTTATCCTCCAGCACCGCAATGCCGCCGCACTCATCCGACAGCACACCGCACTTCCGGAGCTCGTCGAACTGATACGGATATACCGCGACTGAGCACTTTGTGATCTCACGCAGTATTTTCCGGGATAGCTTTCCGCTCCTCACCGCGCCGCACAGCTCGCCGTTCTTATCGTCCGGAATAAGCACCAGCTTCTGTTCCTTTTCGATATATCTGAACCTGTCCGATATCTCGCGATACGGGAGTATCATTTTAACATCTTTCTGACCTATAAGCCCGAGAATGTTATTCTCATCAAGCTTGTCTTTCTTCTCATAAGGGCTCGTCTTGTACAGCCGCTCGAAGTAATCGTGTATCGCCTCAGGTGATGAAATATTATCAAATAACTCACAGACGCGGTTCGTTATCGACTTCACCTCCTCGAACTTCGGTTGATCCTCATCACGTGAAAAAATGTACACAACGCTTTCATCCGCCGGGTTCTTTCCCTCGCGGTTGCAGCGCCCTCCCGCCTGTATTATCGAGTCAAGCCCGGCATTCTCGCGGAAGACGACCGGGAAATCGACGTCAACTCCCGCTTCGATAAGCGAAGTCGAGATGACTATACAACGCTTATGCTCATTCAGCCGCTCCCTTATCGTCTCAATACACCTGCCGAGATGCTCCGGCGTCATATTAGTCGAAAGATGGAAAACTCCCTCTCCGCGTATCCTGTCATATATCGCCCGTACGCCCTTTTTTGTATTCAGCACGCAGAGCGCCGAACCGCTCTCCAAAAGCCGCTCGCAAAGCTCATCGTCGCTGATTTTTCCGATACGCTCATACCTCACCCTCGCAAAATCCGAATACATCTCCCCAACCTCCGGGCATATCTCACGCGCCGTGATCGAATTGTCCGCGAGAAGCTTTTCGAGCGCGGGCTGTGTCGCCGTACAGAGAAGCGCCGTGCAGCGGTAGTTCTTCACAAGCTCGGAGATCGCCCTCAGACACGGTCTGAGAAGTCCGACCCGAAGCATCTGCGCCTCATCGAAGATAATGACACTGTCGGCTATGTTGTGGAGTTTCCGGCAGGACGATGTTCTGTTCGCGAAAAGCGACTCGAAGAACTGCACATTCGTTGTGACGATGATCGGCTTGTCCCAGTTCTCGCTCGCGAGCTCTGCGGCGGAGCGCTCACCGTTCTCGTCCGGTCTGAAGTCAGCCGTGCTGTAGTGGCCGAGAACGTTTTCCGCTCCGAATATGTCCTCGAATATCGCGACTGTCTGTTTTATGATGCTGATATACGGTATCACGTAAATTATACGCTTCATGCCGTGCTTTTTCAGATGTCCGAGCGCGAACGCCATCGACGAGAGCGTCTTTCCGCCGCCGGTCGGTACGGTCAGGCGCCAGACGCCCTTTTCGAGGTTCGCGGCTCTTTTGCAGTCCTTAAGTATCCGACCGCGGTTCTCGCACAGCTTTCCGGTCTTTCCGGAGAATTTTTCCATATGCCGCTCAAACTTTTCCGAAAGGACATCGAACGATCCGCCGCCGTCGCGGACGACCTTCCCGTCCGACATGAACTCTTCGGTGTCGAGAAAATCCGCGTCGACGAGTGATGAAAAGAGCATCCGCCCGAGAAACTGAAACGGAAAGAAGCTGTCAGGATCATTTCCCCTCGGCACAAAATCCGCCGGAAGCGCCCTCAGAGCCGGGAGCTCACCAAGTTCATCCTTATACGCCTCAAAGTCGACACCGGAGTTCTCACGGCGCCTGAGCTTTGCCCGAAAAGTCGGATCATCTTCGGTGTCGGCGGAACTTCCGGTATCCGGAAGACCGGAATGATGACCGGCGATTATATAAGCCTCCAGCATATCTATTTGTCTGGACGGCGAGCCTTTCACGGACATTCTCTTCGCGAAAAGATACATCCCCGCCGACGAATGCTCATAGCTTTCCTTCCCGCCGTCAAGTCTGCGTTGAAATATCGGTGAATACTTCCCGGCATCGTGAAATTTGCCGCCCGCGCGGGCTTCTTCGGCAAAACCGAAGCTCTCCGCAAATTTCGCGGCGCGTTCTGCCGTTCCCTCCGAATGATCAAGGAGCGTCTGTTTTCTCCCGTCCTCTGTCTTGTGTGCAAAATATTCTTTCATTAAGTCAGTCCTCGTCAGACTATCAGCGTGTCGGTCACGTCGAATGACGGCTTCGCGCCGATATGCTTCACTTTCTTCTCATATGAGCTTCCGAGGTTGTATATTCTCAGACTGTCCCGCTCCTTGTCAATCAATTTTTCGAGCCTTGCCTCGACCTCGCGGAGCTTCGCGCTGTCGAGCTGACATTCAAATACCGAGTTCTGCACCCGCTGACCGTAATTCACGCACTGCTTCGCGACCTGCCTGAGCCGCTTTCTTCCGCCGGCGTCCCCGGTATTGACGTCATAAGTTATAAGTACAAACATTTCCTACCTCCACAGGTACGGCGGATACTCAGTGATATCTTCTCTTATGTGCCTCGAGAGCAGCTGCGCCTGAATGAACGGCAGTATGCCCCATTCGCATTTCTCACCGAGAAACGGGTGCATCACCGTCTCCTTCTTGCGCTTCTGCCACGCCGTCAGGAATTTTTTCCGCGCGTCGTCTGTCATCAGTACCGCGCCATTTTCTTTCTCCACGAAATCATCAGCAGATATCTGCCGCAGGTTTATCAGCGAGAGCACAAATCTGTCACAGGCGACGCTCCGGAACTCCTCCATCATGTCGAGCGCGAGCGATCTTCTCCCCGGTCTGTCCGTGTGCATCACACCGACGAACGGATCGAGCCCCACCGATGAAAGCGCGGACGCACATTCGTTCGCAAAGATCGAATAACAAAACGAAAGCATCGCGTTCACCGGATCGCACGGCGGACGCTTTACTCTCGTTCCGAACCTGAACACCGACCTGTTCTGAAGTATCATCTCGTCGAACACCGAAAAATAGCAGCTCGCGTTCACCCCCTCAAATCCCCTGAGTTCATCGGCGTCCCCTGCCGCGCGGATCTTTTCGAGTGAGTCGCCGAGATAATCCGCCGCGCTCTTTATTCTCTCACTGTCCGCTGACATCGGATGGTCACGCAGGAACCTCGAGAGCACCGCGCGGGAATTCGCGGTCTTCGCGCCGACCATGTTCTTCGCTATCGCGAGAGAACGCGTCCTGTCGTCGGCGATACGATACTGCTCGCGTCTGAGAAGCACATTTCCGCTCGTCTCGCCCTCGACACGGCAGAGAAATTTACCGTTCTGTGAGAAGAACGCGAGCCCGATACCTGTCTCGGTCGCGTGCCGCATCAGCGCCGGGCTCGCCCCCTGCCAGCCGAAGGTCACGATATTCTCGAGATTGTGGAGCGGTACGCGGAGCTTTTCCTCGCTTTTCACACTTACAACAACGTTCTCTCCGTCGAGCGAGAGATATGCGTCGGGAGTGGTGACATACAGTGTGTTCAGAAGTTTTTTCAAGTCTCTTCACCCGCCTTCCAGATACTTTCGGTATATTCCTTAACCGATCCGCATTTTTCGAGCTTCGGGAGACAGATGTCCGCGAGCGAACAGGCGCGGCATTTTGCCGACGGCTTCACTCTCGGCGTATATCCGCGGTCGTACAGCGCGCGCATCTCCGACAGCATCGACGCGACCTCATCCCGGAGCGCGGCGTCAAGTTTTACCGCCTCGCGCCGTTTCGTCTCCATATAGTAGAGATACGCCGTTCCGATCTCCGGGCAGCAGAGCATATCCTCAAGGCACATTGCCTCCGCGCAGAGCTGGAGTCTGTCAGCGTCGATCTCCTTTGTGTGTCCGCGTTTGTACTCGACCGGAGTCGGAAGCCACAACCCGTCGCGCCCGGAAATCCTGACGCCCGAATCGTCACGCCGGAACTCGACAACGTCGCACTTTCCGACGATCCCATATCGATCAGACCGCACCGGTACGGCATGACTTATCAGAAGGTCACCGCGCTTTTCAGTGAAATACGGATCGTCCGCGTTGTCGTGCTTCAGCTTTCCGTCAACCGTCAGATAATTCTCAGACCATTGCGACTCGATATGAATCAGCGCCCACTGTCTGCGGCAGAACGAAAAATGCTGTAGTCCGGAAATCAGCAGATCGCTGTCAGAAACGTTCGGTACAGAACTATTTTCGTTTGCGTTCATAATTTTCGCCCCTTGTTTGTCAACACTTGTCACAATTTAATTATAACATATCGGGGATGGTTTTGTCAATAGTTGACAGATATTTTTCTTTGATTTTTCGACAATTATAAATTCGCAAAGTAAATTGAACAATGCAATTAAGAAGTTGCATTTACAATGATAGGTGAAGTGTGGTATAATTTAGTCTGAGAAAGGAAGTGCTCAGACTATGCAAAACCAGGAAAAGAAAAACAAGCACATGACACTTGACGATCGAATCGAGTTACAGGAATGCCTCAGCCGCGGAATGACCTTCAAAGCAATCGCGGCGCGTGTCGGAAAAAGTCCGACGACAATCTCAAGAGAAGTCAAGATACACATGG
>CAJFKR010000148.1 GCA_904386005.1 Candidatus Flemingiibacterium merdigallinarum | reverse complement strand
ATTATAAACGACACTGCGGGCGGTATTCAGCATCAGAAACGGACGGGCGACACATAGGTTCGCCGTATATGAATAAATAGGCGATTGTAAAAGTCGTCGGCAAACGTAAAAGTTTTACTTAACTAAGCCGCTGCTCGGGGCAGGGGTCCCCGAGTAAAGCGGCGCGCCTCCGTCGCTATAGCAATTACGCACAAATTCAACCTTGACACACAGATAAAAAACAACATATGTGCCTAAGTGTTAAAGTTTTCGCGGAGGGGGTCTGGGGGAGGTGCCTTTTTCAAAAGGCACCTCCCCCAGAGAAAGCGAACAAGTTCGCACTTTTACAATCGGCTAAATATGAATAAAAGGTGTGATATTTATCGGCAATAAAATAAATGCCGTCGATTTTAAGTTTGATTTTACATACAACGATGTTGAAAAAGCCGCGCTCACGGATATCTCCGGCAGTGTGGCTCGCGGAAGCTGTCTTGTATTGTGCGGCGGCAGCGGCTGCGGAAAAACGACGCTGCTACGTTGTATCAATAGACTGATACCTCAATTTTACGAGGGGAAACTGACCGGATTCTGCTTGATCGACGGCAAGGATATCTCGACTTTATCGATTGGCGAAGTGGGAAAGTTGGCGGCTTCAGTTTTCCAGGATCCTCGGAGTCAGTTCTTTACTACAGACAGCAGCTCTGAGGTAGCGTTTGGGCTGGAAAATCATGGGCTGAATTCCGAAGAGATAATTGAACGTGTAAACTATGTATATCGCGAGTCGGGTCTCGATAAGCTAAAGGATCGCAATGTGTTTGAGCTGTCAAGCGGTGAAAGACAATTGGTGGCGATATTATCCGCGTGGGCGCTCAATGTGCCGCTTCTGCTGCTTGATGAACCCACCGCGAACCTTGATTATGCCGCGATTGAATACCTGAAGGAATTGCTGAAAAGGCTGAAATCGCTCGGATATACGTTGATCATAAATGAACATCGGTTATATTATTTGCGTGATATCGCCGATGAGTATTTACTGATAGAGCAGGGAAAGCTCAAAGCGCGGTTGTCTTATGAACGATTGTTGTCATTGTCCGAAAATGAGCTTGCGGAATTGTCTTTGAGAGCTATTGATTTGTCAGCTCTCGAATATACCTGCGCCGCTACAGAGACTGATATAAAAAAATATCTGGAACTGCGCGGTATACAGTTCGGATACAATCGTCAAGACGGTATCCTGCGAGACGTATGTTTGAAGGCGGAAACGGGAGAGGTCATAGGAATTATCGGGTCAAACGGCTGCGGCAAAACAACGCTTGGCAAATTGATCGCCGGATTGTACAAACCGACCGCGGGAGAAATTTGCTTTGGAGCAAATAAGCTTTCAAAACGAGAATTGGCTGATAATGCTATCTTTATCATGCAGGAGGCTGAATTTCAATTTTTTACAAATTCGGTTATAAATGAGCTTGAATATGGACGAACAGTCACTCCGGAGCTGCGCGAAATTATAAAATCGTTGCTTGTCAGATCAGACCTATGGGAGATACGCGAACGCCATCCCTTTACACTTTCCGGAGGGCAGATGCAAAAGCTTGCGCTGCTGCTGGCGTATCTTTCGGATAAACCGATTGTTATACTTGATGAGCCTACAGCTGGGCTTGACAAGGACAGTCTGCAGTCCTGTGCGGAGCTCATCGCTGAGATGCGAAAGCAAAAAATTGTCTTTATTATTACACATGATCTTGAGCTGATATCGCAGTCATGTACTCGGGCTCTGTATATTTCAAAAGGTGTGATCGAACGTGAATTCGATCTTTTGAAAGGCGAATTTTCAAAACTGTTCAGCTATATGCGGACTCATATGGAGCTGACAGACAATTATCGCAAAGGCTCCAAACACAACAATCAACAATTGTGCGATCCGCGTGTGAAGCTGATATATCTCGTGGCGGCGGTGCTTATTTCCGGCAGCTCTTTCACATATGCTGTAGCCGGAGCGTTTATCGCGTCGCTGGTGCTTTGTCTATATGAGCGACGCTATAAAATCGCCGCCATATCGGGAGCGATTTTTACGGCGCTGCATATACTGCATCTCACCTTTCACGGCGCGCTTACGACCTTTGCCGCGTTATTTTTTCCGAAGCTGCTGCTTATCTGGGTCGTCGCCGTACTGCTTGCCGAGGGGGGAGATTCGTCAAGGATTATTGCGGCGTTGAGATGGTTTCACATACCTGAACGGGTTATAATGATCTGCGCTGTGACGCTCAGGTTTTTTCCGGCGCTGCAAAATGATGTTGTGCTTGCGGTTCAATCTGTGAAAACGAGGGGGAAAAAAAGGAAGCTGCTTTATCAAGTTAAGCATTTGCCTGAATATTTTGAAATGATGATAGTCCCGATGATATTCCGTACGATCAGAATAGCGGAGGCGCTGTCGGCGTCTGCCGAGGTTCGAGGAATAGACCTTTCCGGACGAAAACAATCGTATATCAGGCTGCGTATAAAATGGTCTGACCTTGTATTCATATTGTTGCTGATAGGTTTTGTAATCGGCGGTATATTTATCAATTGAAAGGAACATAGTCTGAAAATAAATTTTCAGACACGAGTTTTGTGACTTCGCGGTCAATGAAGTCTGCGACTTCAAAGAAGTCGCAGACTGCGATTCTGCTTCGCAAAC
>CAJFKR010000147.1:642-3537 GCA_904386005.1 Candidatus Flemingiibacterium merdigallinarum | reverse complement strand
TCATAAAGATTTCGCTTACTGATTTTTCTTCCACGCGGACTGATGCCACCGGCTGACACAATTCCTTTGACTTTTCGATGCATCCGGTAATAATACTTAGTTACAGTTTTCGGACGAATCACAACGTCTTTTCCATCAAAGGTAAAGCCAAGAAAATTGACATATCGATTCTTGCAATCTGCATTTGTATGAAAATCCGCACTGCAATTTGCTATAGTTGTCCCGTCAAAATAGAAAAACTGTGTTTTTTCATTCTGAAGGGTCAAACCATCTGTCTTATTGATCAGTTCGACAATACCAGAAAGACATTCGTCAGCAGCATCTTTCTCGATATTAGGAAGGATGATAATGAAATCGTCACTGTACCTCATATATATACCATTTTGAGTAGCCACGATTTCATATACTTTTTTATCAACGTCAAGCATATACACATTAGCCAGCAAAGCACTGATTGGAGATCCCTGAGGTATTCCGTACGAATTCGGATTTTTTACAATCATATCTCGGTTTGCTTTAAACTGCTCATGAGATATAACCAACGACTTGTTATTCAGTTCTTTTCTGCTGGCAGCTGTATCAGACAATCCGTTTAGCTTGAGTAAATCCGTCAGTTCCCACTTACTATAACGTGTGATATTTTTGAATACCGCGTAGTGATCTTTAGGCAGACATTCTTTACCAATCAAACTGCACCATTGCTTTTTTAAATATCCGTGGTCCAAGTTATCAAAAAATCCGGTGAAATCGCCGATCATAATATAACAGGATTTGCTTTCACGAATAAAATCAAATGCTCGCTTAGCAAAATGAATATTGTTCTGATGCAAATCTGTACGATAGGCGACCGGTACAGAAGCTATTCCGTCATTCCTGATGCGTTCATTATATTTAGCGTTGAGTATATAATTGTAATACTGATATATGCACCGATCTATATGGGATGCATAACAAATATCGCGTATCTTCGGAGGCTTCTTACCTTTTTCCTTGCTGAACTTTACCATCTTTATCTCATAGTGGATAAAGGGATAGAATCCGTGCTTTGAAACCTTATCGGGATCTGTGATATAATCCGAGCACGATCCTATATCCGTACGATAATCGAAATGAGCATATGACTTTTTACTCCGTTTAATCGTATTCTCGTTTCTTAACCATTGTTGCACATTCATTTTTTCACCTCATTATAGCAATATCCGTCGGCATGGAGGATAGCATTCCTTAACCGACGGATATACGTTTTTACGTGGCATATCGTTTTTTCTCGTAAGAGCTTGTGTCGCGATCTACCAGCTATCCAATTGTGCAATACTCAATTGTGGTATAATTGAGTGGGAGGTATACGTCATGAATACATCGTTCGCATCGACCTGGTCTGCTTGTGCAGCCGAGTGGTCTTCAGCAATCTTGCAGGAAATTCTTACAGAAATTCTTGTGAAGTACTTGACAACAATCCCTCTCCTCCATACCTTTGTATGGAGCATATATATTATACCATATTTTCACTGAAAAGTCAATTGGCATTCTGTGGTTTTGAGTGCTAATTTGCAGATCATTAACAATATATACTTAATCTATCCTCTATACTTTCCGTTCATTACGTATTGACATCTATATGTTATGCTGTACTGAAAAACATTTTTAGGAGGCACAACTCATGTCACACCATTACTCAGAATCATTCAAGCAAGAGGTCATCGCACAATTCGAGTCCGGCAATACCGCAAAATCCATATGCGAGAAATACGGAATTGCCCGAAGCACCCTGTTCTTATGGAAAAAAGAACGTATCGCCGACGATCACGGACGAATTCCACGTGAACTATATCTGCAACTGCAAGAATTAGATCGACTTCGTATGGAAAATAGTATTTACAAAACCTGCGCATGCTCCCCGAACTCACCACTGGCTGTTCGACTTTCCGCAATTTATCAGCACAAAGATGAATACAACATTCATGCGCTCTGTCGCGTTTTACAAGTCAATCGGGCGACTTACTATAATTACGCATCGCGCTTTGAGAAGAAAACGCAACTTCAAATCGAAGACGAAGTTCTGAAGCCACTGATTTATACTATATTCGAAAAAGCGGCACCTGGTTTGGTGCAAGAAAATTCGCGCAAAACTTATGGAGCAGGGACATGCTGTTAGCGAAAGGAGAATTCTACGATTAATGAAAGAACTTGATATATCTGCCAGACCTAACAATCCGCGCTTGAATTCTGCAAATGATCGCCAATATCAATATTATCCAAATAAGCTAAAACGCAATTTCCTAACGGAGGCGCCCAATTTAGTGTGGGTAAGCGATATTACATATGCAAAGTTGGCCTTGATTTTATATACTTGTGTGTTGTCATTGATCTATACTCACGTAAAGTTGTGGCACATCGTATTTCAGAATACATTACTACAAAATTGGTTTCCGAAACGTTTCTTGATGCTTTTCATTCAAGAGATGAACCCGATTCGCTTACATTTCACAGCGATCAAGGATCACAGTATACATCCACTGAATTTTGTATGCTGCTAAATAAACACAATGTTTCACAGTCTTTCTCAGCTTCTGGCGCCCCACACGATAATGCTGTTGCCGAATCATTCGTTGCAACAATCTAGCCGATTGTAAAAGTCATTAAAAAGAAAGCTGTAATATACCAAGAGCAAGAAAAAAGCCCCCACAAGGAGGCAGAATCAAAAAAAAAACGCGAAAGGCGCGCGGAAAAAAGAGGCGAGTAACCCGTCTCAAAAAAAGCGGTATAAAAACAGTCAAGCAAGCAATTTACGGATATTCTTGAAAAGATGATGTTTGTTCAGCTTATCTGCGAGAATAACGCCAATGAGCTGAACGATTCCGGAAAGAAACAGATCGGCTTTTAATGTAATGACAC
>CAJFKR010000147.1:0-594 GCA_904386005.1 Candidatus Flemingiibacterium merdigallinarum | reverse complement strand
GGGATATGTGTAAACACATTTTCCGTAGGATGAATCGGTACACGGCTTGTCGCAAATACATCTGCGAGTGCCTGTTTTGGGAATCCTTACAGATTTGGGGCATACCCATTTGAAACGCAGAGAGCGATTCTTTCCGCCGCTTTTTCCGAGAAACTGAAATTTCTCGCCGGTTCGCGGACAAATCGGAGTACCCGAAGTGTCAGTACCGATGTTCGATGACTTTGAGTTCCTGGAATTTATGGGAATAACAGCTCTGGAAAAACCGAACTCGTTTTTGAGCATTGAGTAATTATCGTAGGAATCACAAGCGGAATCGGCGATGAAGGTTGAAAAGCACAAATCCTTGTGAGCAGCATAGAAATCTGAAAGAACCGGACGCAGGGCAACCGAGTCCCCGATTTCCTTGTCGGTATCTGGATTATCTGTACGCTTGGTGACACATTCCGGATGCTTTTTCCGAAATGTGTTATCGAACACGGAGATGTGTCTGACAACACCCAGCCCATTGGTCAGCACAGCCGCCTTTGCGGCATAGCAAAAGTGTCCGTTCACATATTGCTGACGGATCTCAGGATTTGTCTTCGATTCCGATGG
>CAJFKR010000146.1:17055-23653 GCA_904386005.1 Candidatus Flemingiibacterium merdigallinarum | reverse complement strand
AAACGAAAAAGTTTGCTTTCACTAAGCCGCTGCTCGGGGCAGGGGTCCCCGAGTAAAGCGGCGCGCCTCTGTCGCTATAGCGATATTGCACAAATTTAATCTTGGAGCACATACGTAAAGCGGCATTTACGCCCAATTATTAAAGTTTTCGCGGAGGGGGTCTGGGGGAGGTGCCTTTTTCAAAAGGCACCTCCCCCAGAGAAAGCGAACAGTTTCGCACTTTTACAATCGGCTAAAAATATCAAATACACGGAGGTACCCTATGAAAAAGAAAGTTTGGATCATTATCGGAATTGTCGTCGTTGTCGTCGCGGCAGCGGCGCTGCTTCTCCCACGGCTCTTTGGCGGTTCCCACAGAGGAATCGACAACGAACCGGAGGCAAGCGTTGCCGGGGAGAGCAAAATTCTTGTCGCCTACTTTTCGTGGTCGGGCAACGGGCAGCAAATGGCACGGTGGATCGCGGAGGAAACGGGCGGCGAGCTGTTCCGTATCGTCCCGGAGGAATCCTACGGTGAGGATTACGGAGCCTGCGCCGACCGTGCGAAAAACGAGCTGGACAATGAAATCCGTCCTGCGCTTTCCTCCCACATTGACGCTGACATTATGGCTCAGTACGACACGATCTATCTCGGTTTCCCCATTTGGTGGTACGATTTGCCGACGCCGGTATGGACATTCCTCGAAGAATACGATCTTTCCGGCAAGACGATCATTCCGTTTTTCTCTCACAACGGAAGCTCCAGCGGAGCAAACAGTTTGAATCGGTTGAGCGAACTTGCAGAAGGCGCGACGGTTCTGACCGACGAAGTGCTTTCTATCCCCGGTTCCTCCGTAGCGGATTCCGAGAAAGAAGTCAAAGAATGGGCAGCCAAGGAACAAAAGTAGTCCATGAAAGGAGAAACGATGATGAAAAAACTGATTGCGCTCATTTTAAGTTTTGTGCTGATTCTCTCCCTTGCCGCCTGCGGTACGGGAACGGGCGAAACGCCTGCGGATTCAACTTCCGCAAACTCTGAAACAGAAAACCACGGTTCTGCGGAAACAACAAATCCGCCTGAATCCAATGAACCGAACGCGCCGACAGAGGGAAATACCGTGGAAGCGCCCGGCAGCGGCCCGGCAGATGCTTCTAACATCACCTCCGTCGAGGGTGTTCCTCTGATCACCCTCAACAACGGCGTACAAATGCCGCAGTTTGGACTTGGCACACAGATTCAAAGTCTTGAAAACGGCGATCTCGGCGTTCTTAATCAGACGTCCCGTGAAGCGGTCGCCGCGGCGCTCCGGTCAGGGTACCGCCATCTTGACGACGCACACGGCTATCTCCAAGAGCGCGGCGTCGGTCAGGGAATTATAGACAGCGGTGTGCCGCGTGAAGAAATCTGGATCACGGACAAGCTGTGGCCCAGCGAATACGGCGACGCTTATAACGCCATCAATCAAATGCTGGATCGCCTCGGCGTTGAATACCTCGATTTGGTTTATCTGCATCACCCTGCGGGCGACATAGACACGATTGTTTCGGCTTGGCAGGATATGGAGCGGGCATACCGCGAGGGGAAAATCCGCGCCCTCGGAATCAGCAATTTCGACAACCGTATGGACGCCTTTAATGCCATTATGGAGCAGGAAATCAAGCCGCAGATCATGCAGATTGAATGTCACCCGTTTGCACAGCGGCAGGAAACCCGCGAGCTTGCCGAACAGTATAACATTCAGGTGGAATGTTGGTATCCGCTGGGGCATGGAGATCAGCGGCTTCTGAACGCTGAAACGCTGGAAGCGATTGCGGCGGCACACGATAAGAGCGTGGTGCAGATCATCATCCGCTGGCATATTCAAGAGGGATTCTCTGTAATCCCCGGCTCCACGAACCCCGATCATATAGAGGAAAACATTGAAATCTTCGATTTTGAGCTGACCGATGAGGAAATGGAACAGATAAGAGCGATGGATCAGGGCGAATCGGGACGGTATTTCAATTTGAATTACGATATGATGGGCGGAATGTTTACAACCCCGCCGAGAGAGTGGGACGGAGAGTTTTAATTTGCAATGCGGTTATAACTTCCGGTATGAACTGGTAAACGGATAGAGACTTCCGTACCATTTTCGATCCTGCTATAATATAAACAACAATAAGCAGCTTGAAAGGAGCATACGACATGAAGAAAATAGTTGCTTTGTTATTAAGTTTACTCATGCTGCTTTCCCTCGCAGCCTGCGGAAACAGCAGCTCCGGTACGGGCGGAAGCTCCGAATCAGACCGGACGAGCCACAATGTTGCGGAATCTCCATCCGATTCCGGGCAAAGCGCAGGCAGCGGGGATGGAAGCGGCGAGAATTCTCAAACATCGGGCGATAGTGCAAACGCTGACGCTCCGGTGGTTTACATGACGACGGACATCTCCCCTGAAGGGCTGATGAAAGTCTATGAGGCGCTCGGTGTGAAGCTAACCGGCGACAACATTGCCGTCAAGCTATCCACCGGCGAACCGCCTGCGTCCAACTACCTCGACCCCGACCTCATCCGCGACGTGGTGGAGGAAGTGAACGGCACCATCGTGGAGTGCAACACCGCTTACGGCGGCTCCCGCAGCGAGACGGCTATGCACTATCAGGTGGCGGAGGATCACGGTTTTACCGATCTCGGCCGTGGCTTTGTAATCATGGATGAGGATGGCGAATCCATGATCCTGCCTGTAGAGGGCGGCCAGCAGCTTTCCGAAAATTATGTCGGCGCCCATTTTGGCGACTTTGACGGCTTCCTTGTCCTCTCCCACTTCAAAGGCCACGCTATGGCTGGCTTCGGCGGTGCGATCAAGAATATTTCCATCGGAATCGGTTCCAAAGAAGGAAAATGCCTGATTCATACCGCAGGCAGAAGCCATACCAGCCCGTGGGGCGGCAATCAGGATGCTTTCCTCGAATCTATGGCGGACGCCGGTAAATCAGTGGTGGACGCGCTGGACGGCAACATTCTCTTTATCAACGTGATGAACCGTCTTTCCATCGACTGCGACTGTGACGGCAATCCGTCTGAGCCGGACATTCACGACATCGGAATTTTAGCCTCCACCGACCCGGTGGCACTGGATCAGGCTTATGTGGATCTGATCTATCAGGCGGAGCGCAACGAGAGCTTTGTCCGCAGGATGGAGGGACAGCACGCGGAACACGTTCTGGAAGCGGGCGAAACCATCGGCCTGGGCAGCCGTACCTACCGACTGGAAAACGTGGACGATTAAGAAACTATTTAGGCCAAGGAGGTGATCGACTTTGGAACAGATTTTGGAAGTAATCCAGCGGGAATTTATCTATGTGTGGTACTACTTTACCGTGCAGCTTCGGCAGATCGCCCTCTATTACGCCCTCGGTATCGTCATCGGCTCGGTCATCTCCGTCTTTGTAAAGGATAAGATACACGGACTTTTTCACAGCATGGGCGACAAAAAGCTCGGCGTCCTCGGCGTCATTCCGGCGAGCATCCTCGGGATCGCCTCGCCACTCTGCATGTACGGGACGATCCCGCTGGCGGCGTCATTTTCCAAAAGCGGCATCCGCGACGACTGGCTGGCGGCGTTTATGATGAGTTCCATCCTCTTAAATCCCCAGCTTATTATTTACAGCACGGCACTCGGTCCTGCGGTGCTGACAATACGAATCGTTTCCTGTTTCATCTGCGGCTGCGTGGCGGGCATTTTAATCCGGGTGTTTTACAAAGACAAACCGTTCTTCAATTTCACCGGCTTCAACGGCCCGCATAATCACGACACCGACCCGAATCTGTTTCTGCGGCTCATCAAGAACATCGGCAGGAATATCAAAGCGACCGGACTTTGGTTTCTCGTGGGCGTGCTGCTTTCCGCCCTGTTCCAACGGTATGTCCCGGCAGATAAATTCGCAGCTCTCTTTGGAGAAGCCACCGAGGGCTTCGGCGTCCTGATGGCGGCCACCATCGGCGTTCCCCTTTATGCCTGCGGCGGCGGGACGATCCCGCTGATCCGCGAATGGCTGTACTCCGGCATGAGCATGGGGAGCGCTTCGGCGTTCATGCTCACGGGACCCTCTACGAAGATCACCAACCTCGGCGCGCTGAAAATCGTGCTGGGCGTGAAACGGTTTCTCTTATATCTTGCATTTGTCATGCTGTTCTCGTTTGCAACGGGAATAGTCGTCAATCTCATTCTGTAAAAAGAAAGGAATGTTTCTCATGAAAAAGATTTTTGCAATTTTATTGTGTGCGGTGATGGTATTCTCTCTCGCGACCTGCTCCGGTCAAAATGAGCAAAGCGGCCAAGGCTCCGGCGGTTCTAACAGCTCTACTGAGGAAAGTACACTGCCGGAAAGCAGCTCAGAACCGGAAGAGCAGCCCGGCGAGCCGTCTGATATAGACTCTTCTGACACACCAAATGTCGAACCGGTCGAGGGAAAGACGCTGGTCGTGTACTACTCCGCGACCAACAATACCGAGGCGATTGCCGGGTATATTGCGGAAGCCACGGGTGGCGATCTGTTTGAACTGATTCCGACAGAACCGTATACCTCCGATGATCTGGACTGGACCGACCGGGACAGCCGCGTATCCAAAGAACACGACGATGAATCCCTGCGGAATGTGGAACTGACGACCACGACCGTGGAAAACTGGGACGAATATGACACCGTCTTCATCGGTTATCCCATCTGGTGGGGCATCGCAGCTTGGCCGACCGACACCTTCGTGAAAGCCAATGATTTTACCGGGAAAACCGTCATTCCGTTCTGCACGTCCTCTTCGTCCGGGCTCGGTCAGAGCGGCGAACTGCTGCGTGATGAAGCAGGAACGGGCAACTGGCTGGAGGGTCAGCGGTTCCAGTCGAGAGCAAGTGAGGACACCGTGAAGGAATGGGTAAACGGTCTCGGCTTATGAAATCGGCGGCACTTATATCTTTGATTCTGGTGTTTTGTCTGCTTCTGTCCGGCTGCGCGAACCAGCCGGGCAGAACCGCTCCGGGAAGTGGGAATTCTACTGACGCAAGCGCTGACACGCACAAGCAGCAAAGCGGCGAAGAACCGTCGCCGGGCGACTCTTCCGCAGAGGATTCCGAATCAAAACCACAAGAGCTCGGCAGCGTAACCGCCGGAACCGAAACCTATCGCGGCTTTGTGATTGACAACGTCTACTACTCCCCAAACGACGGGGAAATCCACTACAACGTCTATATCCCCGAAAGCTACGACGGCAGTCATCCCTATGCGCTGTTCTTCACGCTTCCGGGCTATGAGGGGCTGTATTTTCAGGGCGTGGCGCGGAATTTGGAGGCGGAAGCGTTCGGCTTTGAGGCGCAGAAGTACAACGAAGAAATGATCGTCGTCGCGCCCCAGCTTTCCGATTGGGGCGAAACTTCCGCAAATCAGACCGTTGCTCTGCTGGAATACTTCCTTGCCGCCTACAACATCGACCGCGAGAAGATCTACGCGAACGGCTATTCCGGCGGCGGAGAAACCATGTCCCTTGTGATGG
This sequence comes from Candidatus Flemingiibacterium merdigallinarum, assembly GCA_904386005.1. Taxonomy (GTDB): domain Bacteria; phylum Bacillota; class Clostridia; order Oscillospirales; family CAG-272; genus Flemingiibacterium; species Flemingiibacterium merdigallinarum. The sequence continues at coordinate 18,146 of CAJFKR010000146.1, read as the reverse complement.
GAAAGCGCCCCGAACTGTTCACCGCATATCTGCACTGTTCCTCTCAGTGGGACGGCGACTTGGAAGTTTTGGCAGAGAGCCGCACGCCAGTGTATCTTGCCATCGGCGAGGATGACGAGTATTACGGCTCCGAGCCAACCAAACGCGCCTACGATACCCTGCGCGGACTGTATGAGCAGCAAGGGCTGACAAGCGCAGAAATCGGGGAGCTTCTGGTGCTGGACGTGAAAGACGACAGCTATTTTCGGGACAGAGGCATGAACAACCAGCATGGAGGCGGCGGACTGTTCGCCTACGATGAGAACATCATGGGCTGGCTGTTCGGAAAGTAGGGATGAAGCAAACATGGATAGACCGACTGTAATTTGCCACATTTTAATGGCGTTGGACGGCAAGATCGACGGGGCGTTTTTCTCCGCACTGGAAACGATGCCTGCCCTGCGGAAATACGGCGAGGTGCGGAAGTTTTACGACTGCCCCGCCACGATTTACGGCACGACCACGATGACGGAGGGATACGCGGACGGGTTTGTGTCCGAGCTGCCGAAAACCGACGCGGCTTTCCCGCGCGAAGATCATCTTGGGGACAGCGATGTCAAGAATTACATCGTGTCGCTGGACGGCGAGGGTGTTCTGAAATGGCATGGGAAATATCTTGAAAAGAAAGGCCGCCCGAAAGCCCATGTGATCGAGGTGCTGACGGAAAAGGTGTCCGACCGTTATCTTACCTATCTGCGGAGCTTCGGAATCTCATATCTCTTTGCCGGCAAGAAAACCATCGACTGCGCCCTACTTTTGCAGAAGCTCAAAGCCCTTTTCGGGATCGACCGCGTTTTGCTGGCCGGAGGCGGCGTGACAAATCAGGCTTTCGCTGCGGCTGGGCTGATCGACGAACTCAGCATCGTTTTAGCGCCCACGGCGGACGGCGACAGCGGCTCCGCTTCTCTGTTTGAAACGGGCGGATTCTCTACCGCAGCGCCCACCGCGTATTCCCTGAAAGCGGTCGAGCAGATCGAAAACGATACGCTTTGGCTTCGGTATACGGCAAAAAATAGCCGATTGTAAAAGTCGTAAAAAACAATATAATTCGC
>CAJFKR010000146.1:0-17045 GCA_904386005.1 Candidatus Flemingiibacterium merdigallinarum | reverse complement strand
TACAAATAATATATAGTTGCACTATTATTAATTATAGTTATAGCCAATTATTAAAGTTTTCGCGGAGGGGGTCTGGGGGAGGTGCCTTTTTCAAAAGGCGCCTCCCCCAGAGAAAGCGAACAAGTTCGCACTTTTACAATCGGCTATATACGGCAAAAAATAAGGAGGACAACATGAAATACAGAACTTTGGGCAGAGATTTGACCGTATCAGCGATAAGCCTCGGCTGTATGGGCATGACCCATGCTTTTGGCGCACCGTCCGACACTAAGGAAATGACAAAACTCATCCACGAGGCGGTGGAACTTGGGTACACGATGTTTGACACGGCGGAGTGTTACACCGGAACGCTCCCGGACGGCAGCACCGCCTACAATGAAGAATTGGTAGGCGCGGCGCTTGCTCCCTATCGGGAGAAAGTAGTCATTGCCACAAAATGCGGGGTGCAGCACGCACCAAACGGACTGATTACCGATTCCCGCCCGGAAACCATCCGCAAATCCGTGGAGGGCAGTCTCAGACGGCTTGGAACAGACTATATCGACCTCTACTATCAGCACAGGATCGACCCGGATGTGGAGCCGGAGACCGTGGCGGAAACCATGTCGCAGCTTATGAAAGAGGGAAAAATCCGCTATTGGGGTATTTCAGAGGCAAACGAAGAATATCTGCGCCGAGCCCATGCGGTCTGCCCGGTAACGGCAGTCCAGAACCGCTATTCCATGATGGCGCGTTGGCATGAATCCCTTTTCCGTATGCTGGAAAAATTGCATATCGGCTATGTGGCATTCTCTCCGCTTGCAAATGGATTCCTTTCCGCAAAATACGATGAAAAGTCCAAATTCGAGCAGGGAACGGATTACCGCAGCTCCATGCCTCAGTTTTCCGCGGAAGGCGTAAAGCAAAATCGGGAACTGCTCGCGCTCCTTGAAAAAGTCGGCGAAGAAAAGCACGCGACTCCGGCTCAAATCTCCCTCGCGTGGATGCTCTGCAAGCGGCCGAGCCTTGTCGCTATACCCGGCACAAGAAAATCCGAGCGGCTGAGGGAAAACGCGGGCGCGGCGGAAATCGAGCTTTCGCCGGAGGAACTGGCGCACATCGATTGCGCACTCAATCACATGGAAATGTCCGCCGTGTTCGGTGGAGCAAAAATCATCAAGTAAACGGAGGAAAACATAATGAGAAAGAATTTCGGAGTGAAACCGTGGGTCTACCCCCAGCCGGTGCTGATGATCGGCACCTATGACGAAAACGGAAAGCCGAACCTGATGAACGCGGCATGGGGCGGTCAATATGACGCAAATCAGGTTATGCTTTGTCTGAGTTCTCACAAGACCACGGACAATATCAAAGTGACCGGCGCATTTACCGTCAGCTTTGCTACCGCTTCTACCGTTATACCCTGCGACTATGTGGGGATCGTCTCCGCAAAGCAGGAGCCAAACAAAATGGAGAAAGCGGGCTTCACGACGGTGAAAAGCAAATTTGTCAACGCCCCGATCATCAACGAGCTGCCTTTGACGCTGGAATGTAAATTCCTCAAATGCAACGAGGACGGCAACGTGATCGGTGAGATCGTCAATGTCAGCGCCGACGAGAGTATTCTGACGGACGGCAACGTGGACTACAAAAAACTGGACGCCATTATCTTTGACCCTGCGGCAGCCGCCTACATCCGCCTTGGCGAGAAGGTCGGAAACGCTTTCAAAGACGGCGCAAAACTGAAATAAATTCATCCCCGTCCACACTGCTTTGTGGGCGGGTATTTTTATCAGTTCTAACTTGTGGTAACAACTGACGAACCAACCGAGACTTCTGTTATCCTGCAAAACAGGTTAAAATAGAATTACAAACAAATCCACAGGAGGCTTTATCATGGAATACATTACACTGAATAACGGAATCAAAATGCCTATGGCCGGAATCGGCGTCTTTATGATGTCCCCGGCAGAGGCGGAGGCGTCGGTGGAAAGCGCACTGCGCAGCGGCGTTCGCCTAATCGACACGGCCAATGGCTACATGAACGAGAGCGGCACAGACCGCGGCATCCAAAAAAGCGGCGTCAAGAGAGAGGACATTTACCTCGTCACCAAGCTCTGGCCTACGGTCTATGAAAAGGAAACGGCGGTGGACGAAACCCTCGCCCGGCTCGGCACGGATTACATCGACCTGCTGTTCCTGCACCAGCCCACCGCCAACTGGCGCGAGGGCTATCGGAACATCGAAAAAGCGGTCAAGGCTGGCAAGGTGAAGGCCATCGGGCTTTCCAACTTCCCTGATGAGCTTTTACGGGAAGCCATCGACACCATGGAACTGAAACCACAGATCGTTCAGGTGGAAGCGCATCCGTACTACCCGCAGACCGAGCTGAAAAAGATTCTTTCCGAAACAGGCATGGGGCTGATGGCATGGTATCCGCTGGGTCACGGCGACAAGAGCCTGCGGGAAGAACCAATATTCACGGAGCTTGCGAAAAAGTACGGAAAGACCAACGCACAGATCATTCTGCGCTGGCACATTCAGAGCGGCAACGTGGTGATCCCCGGCTCCAAGAATCCTAATCACATCCGCGATAACTTCGACATTTTCGATTTCGCGCTTACTGAAGAAGATATGGCGGAAATCGCAAAGTTAAACAAAAACAAACGGTACTACACGGCAACGCCGGAAATGATTGCGGCTTACGCAAATATGGAGCTGCGGCCTGACCTTTGATCTGATTTGGGTACTACCAGGAGGGAGTTTATCATGGAATACACGATGTTAAGCAACGGCGTGAAAATGCCAATGGAGGGCTTCGGCGTCTTTCAGGTGCGCGACCCGAAAGAGTGCGAGCAGGCGGTTCTGGACGCCATCAGCGTGGGTTATCGGCTGATCGACACAGCGGCGTCTTACAAAAACGAGGAAGCGGTGGGCGCGGCTCTCAAAAAGAGCGGGGCCTGCCGGGACGACCTGTTCATCACCACAAAGCTGTGGGTGTCGGATTCCAGCTACGAGGGCGCAAAACAGGCGTTTGAAAGCTCGCTCCAAAAGCTGGGGCTGGAGTACCTTGACCTCTATCTCCTTCACCAACCCATGGGCGACTATTACGGTGCGTGGCGGGCGCTGGAAGAACTCTACAAGGAAGGCCGCATCCGCGCCATCGGCGTGTGCAACTTCTATCCTCATGTGCTGGTCGATTTCTGCGAGACGGTGGAAGTTACGCCCATGGTGAATCAGGTGGAGCTACACCCCTTCTTCCAACAGCCGGATGCGCTGACCCTTATGCAAGAATACGAAGTACAGCCGGAAGCCTGGGGCCCGTTTGCCGAGGGGAAGCACGGGATCTTCACCCACCCGGTACTGACCGAGATCGGCGCGAAGTACGGCAAGAGCGCGGCGCAGGTTGCCCTTCGCTGGAACGTGCAGCGGGGCGTCATCGTGATTCCGAAATCCACCCACAGAAACCGGATGGAGCAGAATTTCGACATCTGGAATTTCAGCCTCACCGACGAGGAAATGGCGGCAATTGCGCCCCTTGACATCGGCCACAGCGAGATCGTCAACCACTTCGACCCGAATTTTGTGAAAGCGCTTCATGGGCGCTTCGCAAGATAAATGGTTCGTTTTTGGAAAGCGAGGGCAGAAAGTGATTCTTTATTTTTCATCTACGGGTAACTGTAAATACGCGGCGGAACAGATCGCGGCAAAAACGGCAGATCGGACTGTGTCGCTGAGCGCCGCTTATCAAAGCGGAGATTTTAGCATTCTGCCCGAACCGGGCGAATCGCTTGGCTTAGTTCTTCCCACCTATTTTGGTGTTCTGCCGTCAATTGTGGTCGATTTCCTCCAGCAGGCGGAAATTCGGCTGGATAGCGGCAACTATGTCTATACCGTAGACACCTACGGCTTCCATTATGGGAATGTCGCCGCGGAGCTTGCGAAGATTCTCCGCAAAAAAACCGGCAGAGAGCAGGACGCGGACTTCCTGCTGCAATCCGTGGATAACTGGGTGCCGAACTTTGATCTTACCGATCAGGAGTATGTGCAGTCGGCGCTTGATAAAGCGGACGAATTGCTTGGCGGCGTCATAGCTGACATTTTGGAAAAGAAGCGCGTCAGGGTTGAGGGTGAATGGCCCGCACCGATGCTCCTGATGATGAAAAAGGCATATAAGGGGGCAAGCCGCACAAAGAATTTCACTGTCAGTGACAAGTGTGTGGGGTGCGGCAAGTGCGCGGCACAATGTCCGCTGAAAGCAATCATGATGACGGACGGGCATCCCATTTGGAACAGGACAAGCTGTGCGCTCTGCCTCGGCTGCCTGCACATTTGCCCCGAAAATGCCATTGCCTATACATAGGCTACCATCGGACATGGACAATATTACAATCCGAACACCACTCGATAAGGAGATTCAATGGCTATGAACAGCTTTACATACCGTTATCCCGTAACGGTTTATTTTGGAGAAAAAGCGGCGGAAAAGAATCTGCCCGCGCAGCTTAAAAAGGTCGGCAAGAACGTGATGCTGGCTTATGGCGGCGGCTCTGTCAAGCGAAACGGCGTTTACGATGAACTGATGGGACTTCTCACCGCTGCCGGAAAGAATGTCACGGAGTTTTCCGGCATCATGTCGAATCCCACTTACGCCAAAGTGCAGGAGGGTGCCCGCCTTGCCCGCGAGAATGAGATCGACTTCATTTTAGCTGTGGGCGGCGGCAGCGTCATCGACTGCTGCAAGGTGGTATCGGCGCAGGCAAAAACCGACGCCGATCTGTGGGAACTGGAAACCGTGCAGCACGGCGGCCCTGCGGCGTTCATTCCGATGGGCGCAGTGGTGACGGCGTTCGGGACCGGCGCGGAAATGAACAACGGCGCGGTCATTACCAACGAGGAAAAGAGGGTCAAAGACCCGCTGTGGGGCGCGTTTTACGATTTTGCCATCCTCGATCCGGCTTATACCATGACCATGCCTATGGGTCAGGTCGTTTCCGGCGCTTTTGACGCCCTTTCCCACTGCATGGAAACCTATATGGGCGCGCCGAGAGAAACGAATCTCTCCGATGAAATCAACGAGGCTTGCCAGCGCAATATCATCCGCAACCTCCGGGCGACGATCAAAAACCCGCAGGATATCAGCGCGCGCAGCGAACTTGTATGGGCGGCGGCCATGGGCGAAAACGGCATCTTAAAAATCGGCAAGGTTACGGATTTTCAGGCGCACATGCTGGAACACCAGCTCGGCGCGTACACGGACTGCAATCACGGGCAGGGGCTGGCGGTCATTCACCCCGTCCTCTACCGCCATATGTTCCCGGAGGCCGCACCGCAGTTTGCCCGCCTCGCCGTGAACGTCTGGGGCATCGATCCCACCGGAAAGACGGAAGCAGAACTGGCGAACGCATTTGTCGACGCGCTGGCGGCGTTCATCAAGGAAATCGGTCTGCCGATGACTTTCACTGAGATGAACATCCCGGTCGATACGGATTACAAGGCCATCGCGGACAGCACCGTTCTCACGGGCGGCTGCTGCAAAAAATTCATGAAGGACGAGTTGCTGGCGGTTCTGAAGGAATGCAGATAAGGAGCGTGAAGATCATGAAAGATAAAGCGTTGGCACAATCGAAAGCGTTTTGGTCTGCTCTCGAAAAAGCGGATGTGAGTGGGATGCAGGCGGTCGCTGACCCGAAATGTATGTTTGTCCACATTGGCGTCACCTGTGGGATTGAAGAAGAAATGCGGTGCTTTACCGACAAAATTTTTATTCCTACAAAAGTTGTACTGAACAGCCAACAGGCGCAGGTTTTCGGTGATACGGCCATCGTGATCACAGACTGCAATTATAGTCTGCTTCTTGGAGGCAAAGAAACTACCCATCATTTTGCTGTAACAGAAGTTTATGTGCCGGAAGATGGCGAGTGCAAGCTGGTACAGCTTTCCTTCACGGCGCTCGTATATTGATTGAAACGGAGGCGTGGATATGGCAAAGAAACAAACGGCGGGACGGGACAGGCTCGGTACTCTCGCTCCCAAATTCGCGGAACTCAATGACGACGTACTGTTCGGAGAGGTGTGGTCGCGGGAGGATAAGCTCTCGCCCAGAGACAGAAGCATGGTCACCATTGCGGCGCTGTTCTCGGCAGGTCTTTATCCGCAGCTCAAAAGTCATCTTGCTTTGGGTAAGGAACACGGCGTGACCAGGACGGAGGCGGTGGAAATCGTCACCCAGCTTGCCTTTTACTGCGGCTGGCCGAAAGCGTGGAGCGCATTTCCGCTGATTGCGGAAGTCTATGGTGAGGACGAGGGCGCACCGGCAAAGGATCTTTCTGTTTTCCCCGTCGGACAGAAAAACGATGCGTTCGCGCAGTATTTCATCGGGCAAAGCTACCTTGCGCCTGTTTCGACGACGCAGGTGCCGGTGTTCAACGTGACCTTTGAACCGGGCTGCCGCAACAACTGGCACATCCATCACGCAAAAAGCGGCGGCGGACAAATGCTGATCTGCGTTGCCGGCCGCGGCTGGTATCAGGAGGAAGGCAAAGAGGCGCAGGAGCTTCATCCCGGAGACGTGGTCAACATCCCTGCAAATGTCAAGCACTGGCACGGCGCGGCGAAGGACTGCTGGTTCCAGCACCTTGCCATTGAAGTGCAAGGTGAGGACGGAAAAACGGAATGGTGCGAAGCTGTGACGGACGACGCTTACTGCAAGCTGCCGTGAGACCTGTGATGAAACCGAAACAGATTCTGAAAATCGCCGTCGATCTTCTCATGACAGCCTCCTTGCTGCTCCTGATGGCGTACAGCTTGGTATATGGGGGCGACCCCACCGTAGGGGAAGCGGTTCACGAGTGGCTCGGCGTCGGAATGTTTGCGTTGTTTGTCCTACACCATATTTTGAACCGAAAATGGAGCGGAGCCGTCCTTCGCGGACGGTATACCCCTTATCGCGTCGTGCAAACCGTTCTTGTGGCGCTCATCCTGCTTTCCATGTGCGGCTCGATGATCAGCGGCATTTTGCTTTCCCGCACGGTCTTTTCCTTCCTCGGTAGCCGGGGCGGACAAATGACGGCGCGGACGGTTCACATGCTTTCGGCATACTGGGGATTTGTGTTCCTATCTTTGCACCTTGGACTGCACTGGGGCGGGATCATGGGCATGGCAAGGAAGCTCGTAAAGAAGCCCTCTGAATTTAGGAAATGGACGCTCCGAGGCATGGCGGCCTTCGTTGCCGCATACGGAGCGTATGCGTTCTTGAAACGGGACTTCGGCAGCTATATGCTTCTGCGGGTCCACTTTGTTTTCTTCGATTTTGATGAACCGCTTGCCCTGTTCCTGCTGGACTATGTTGCCATCCTGGGACTGTTCGTTTGTGTGGGGTATTATTTGACCGCAATCTTGCGAAAGAATATAGCGAAATAATCATTTGATATTCATGAGGAAATGCCGTTGTTTTTTGGCAGCGTGGTTTCTGTCCGTTGCTTCGGCAAGTTTGATGCTTCCACATAGGTCCCAGGGTGTCCCTAACAAGGTATTTGTATGACTGTCCGTTTGTAGACAACAAAATACCTTACGCCCGTGTTCCACAGGGGCATCCCGTGATTGTTGATTATTTCTACCACGAGGAAATCCGACGATCTGACAATTGTGACCGCCGTGAAAAGAGAGGTAAATTAGAAATCTTGTAATAAAAGCATCAAAAAGCTCCTCACCTCCGATGTGGAAGTGAGGAGTTCCTTTTTGCCCTTATGCTTTTATCTCCGTTCCGTCCTTGAAGGTGAACCGCACATCCTCTTTAGAGTAGACTGTCACGAAATCCAGCAGCGCGCACCAGAGGGACGGCTCGAACCGCTCCACCAGGGTGTCCTGCGCTTTTAGGGTTTCGAGGTAGGCATCGATTGTCGCCTGCCTGGACTGCTTGTCCTTAATGGCGGCGTCGACCATCTCCAGCCTCTCCTTGGCCTTGTCGAACCGTGCGGTTAAAGCATCGTAGCGTTTCTGGTACTCTGCCTGGTCGAGCGCGACGTGTGCGTTTTCGTAGATGGAGTTCTGCATCATTGCGGAGGTTTCCAGCATCAAGTTCTGCAGCTCGTCCCGCTCGGCTTCCAGGGCGGTCGTGTCGAAAGCCGTCCGCGGAGCAAGGTCGAACTGACCGATGATAGCGTCTTTCTGTGAAATCAGCTTATTGACCGCCGCCACGAAAAGCTGCTCGATCTCCTCATCGTAGAAGTGCGGTGAGGAGCATTTTTCGTTACCCTCGAACTTGTGATTGCACTGCCAGATGACGCGGCGGTATTTATCGGTGGAGTGCCAGGTCTTGGAACCGTACCAGCCGCCGCAGACTCCGCATTTTATCCTGCCGGAGAAAAGGTGGACGCCGCTGTGCCGTCCTCTGCGCTGCTGTCTCTGTTCCAACTCACGTTGCACCATCTCGAAAACCTCCGGCTGGGTAATCGCCTCGTGGTTTCCCTCGACGTAGTATTGCGGGATCTCGCCCTCGTTGACCTTCTTCTTTTTGGTGAGAAAGTCAACCGTGTAGCTTTTCTGAAGGAGCGCGTCGCCCTTGTTCTTCTCGTTTGTGAGTATGCTCCGCACCGCGCCGGCGTTCCATTTTTCCTTGCCGCCCGGTGAAAGGACACCCTCGGCGGTAAGCTGGCGCGTTATGCCGTAGGGTGTCATGCCGCGCAGGAAAAAACTGTAGATGCGCCGGACGGTGACCGCCTCTTTCTCGTTCAGAACAAGGTTCCCGTCCGGGCCGCGGTCGTAGCCGAGGAACCGTGCAAACGGAACTGTAACCTTTCCATCGGCGAACCGCTTTCTCTGTCCCCAGGTGCAGTTCTCCGAGATGGAGCGGCTTTCTTCCTGCGCCAGCGAGGACATGATAGTGATGAGTAGTTCGCCCTTGCTGTCCAGCGTCCAGATGTTCTCTTTTTCAAAGTATATCTCGACGCCTTTCTCCTTCAGCTTCCGAACCGTTGTGAGACTGTCGACCGTGTTCCTGGCGAAGCGGCTGACCGACTTTGTAACTTAAAACCAGAGCCCACCGATCGTTGTTGATCGGTGGGCTCTGCCATACTTATTCTCAATCCATCAACCGATGCTCTGGTGTGCCTTTCACATACCGTTCCATGTCACCGTCAAGAACCAGCTGCGCATACTCCAGAGGTTTATTATAGATTAGCCAGTCCAGCTCTGACCGCTGATACATATTGTCAGCTACTTCATTCTCCACAGCGATCGTGTCAATGGAAATCATGCTGCCATCGACAAATTTCAGTTCAACACAGGCAGTATCCATATTGAACTCACAGGAAAGCAAGCGTTCCATATTCGTCACCTCAAATCATCCCGAAGTGCTTCAATGCTTCCATAATCGCATTTTCCTTATCCGGCGGGCATTGTGGCTGTTTAGTGTCCTCAGACTTCGGCTTATTGTAATTCTCACGCTCAATGATGCCGCACTTCTGTTTTACCTGTGCGATATACAAGCTGCTGACTTTCAAGCCGCTATGCTCCAGCACATAATCCTTGATCTCCTGGTAGGTAGCTTTCTTCTCCGTATCGGTCAAATCCAGCTCGTCCAGATTCAATTCCACATCGATATGCTGCTTGGTATTGAGTTTGGACAATAATACTACCGTCTCCACATGGCACGAGCGGCTCTGATTGATGTCACGCGGCTGCGGTTTCGTCCGCCCGTTCGTGGGTACATGTCTATGCGGTAATGTAGCTTCCATCGGTTCGGATACACGAAGCTCGTCAGTTCGTGGGAACATATCGATGATACAAAACTTCAACTATAATAGCAGATGTGGACTTAGGTTAAAATTTCGATGATTGCTTTGATTCTGATCAACCTTTGCTTGGTGTTATTTCGGCTTTGTTTATGCCCATCATAGTCGCAATGCACTCGAAATAGGTTTTCAAAGTATAAAAGGTATCTTATGAACAAGCAAAATCAATATCCCTACCATGTAGTTACAAAAGGCAAATCCCCTCTCTGGCAAAGAAATAGCGAAAATGGACATAAAATAAGGGCTTCCGAGATCGACCGTTGATTTCGGAAGCCCTCGTTGCTTTAGAAAATTGTGTTTTACCAGGTAGCTATGCAATGGGACATCAGCCTTGCGGTGTAACAAAAATTGTATGTTTATAAGGTAAGGCGCTATAAAAGGTTCAAGAACATTATTGTTTCTTAGAATCCAAAGCATCACATATTTTTTCGACACAAATATCGATATTGTCACGAATATCGCTTTCCCACAATCTCACGACAATCCACCCCATTTCTGATAAAAGTGAATTGTTTTTTTCATCGCGTGCAATATTCCTCAATATTTTATCACGCCAAAAGTCGGAGTATCTGGAAAGTTCTTGTTCAAGAGACCCATACCCTCGTATCGCCCAGTTATGTCCATGCCAGTAATCTCCATCGCAGAAAACAGCGACTTTCTTGCCAATAAACGCTATATCCGGCTTACCTGGAAGCTTTTTGTAATTTTTCCGATATCGAAAACCTAGACCCCACAGTTTTCTCCGTAGCAAAAGTTCAGGTTCGGTATTTTTTTGCTTTATAGCGGACATTATTTTGTGAGTTGTTTCTGGTGTTCTAACCGCCATATTAATCACCATTCCTTCAGCAGGAATTAGGTCCACAGAAAATCGCTTTCACTCTAATAGCGTTAAGGGCGGTTCTGATATGTTCTTTGTCCGCATCGGTAAGTACTTGGCTTGCCTCAGACAACTTCAAACAGATAAACGGTGTCTGCGAGTCAATGGTTAACCCGGGCTCACGGGCAATTATCTCCAATGCTTTCCTTAGTGCCGTCTCCCATTTAAGAACAGTTCCACCACTGACCACAAAGATCTTTCCTTCAGTTGATCGGAGGACATACAAGTCACTTTCTTTACCAGTACCCTTCTGAATCACATTTGCCTCGCAGTCATAAAGCTGTTTTACCACATTTTCTGGGGTGGTGGCGGAAAGAACTTTCTTATTTCGAGCCTTTGTGTAAGCGTTTAAAATGCCGTCCTTGATATAGGTTCGAATTCTCTCTTTAGTCATATATTCATTCAAGACTCCGCCAATTTCCGGGTCTTCAACAAGATCATCCATAAACTGCCCACTTTCCTTGCGTCCGCTTGTCAAATACCCGAATTCGTCCGCCCTCTTATAAACTAATGCCTTGATTTTACCATGCTGTGCAATCTTCGTAATTTTTGCCATATCACAATCCCTCCGGAAAAGTTAACTTAACCTCATCATCGGATCCACTCAAATCAGCTACATCTTCAAGCCATGCGTCTACAAAACGCTCTACTCGCGCGTTGGAAAACGAGACAAAACCCTCTTGTAAGTATAGGACTTCCTTTACAGCTCCTTTCGCTTTGCCTTCTCTGTTCATTTCAATCATTTCAGCCATCCGTCGGATATCTGAAACAAAATCAAGGACAATAACTTTCTCTTTTCCTTCAGACAATCGTAACCCTCTACCAAGCTGTTGGACGAATATTCTTCTTGAATGTGTCGCACGTAAAAACACAAGAACATTCACATCGGGTACATCAATGCCTTCATTCATAACATCCACAGCACAGATTGCTTGGTAGACTCCAGAAGCAAAAGCTAATAAGCGACGTCTACGTTCCACTTTATCTACCCTTGACAATGCTGCGCATGGAATTCCTGCGGCGGAAAGCATCTCCGCGAATCTATTGCTGTGTTCAATTGACGGAGAGAAAATCGCTACTCGAGGATTTGGAATGTCCTTGATCACACGATGTAATTCAGCAATGACCGCTTCGTCTCTCTGAGGTAAAAACAAACGTTTATTGAGATCTCTAACCGTTAATTTCCGCTGGCTAAGGCTCTCCATATTATCCTAATCAACATTATCGCAGAGGATTCGATAATCGACCTTTGACAAATACCCCATAGCCATGCCATCAACAAAAGAAACTTTCTCAATAGGGTCGCCAAAAAGGAAAGTTAAACTCTGACCATCGCCCCGCCAAGGCGTCGCGGTCATCCCAATGAGAAACTTAGGTTGAAGATGCTCAACGCAAGTTCGAAAACCGTGTGCTAACGCATGGTGTGCTTCATCGACAATGATAACGTCAAATCGGTCTGGTTCGATACCGGGGAGATATCCATACAAACTTTGATAAAGACCGAATGAAATCCCTTCGGTATCCCTAGGAGGAAGACCATCAAAAAAAACAGATGTTGGGACTTCTTTTGTTATCTGCGACCAAAATCCCTGTTCCAACTGAAGAGCCAAATCTGTAGCATGGCAGAGAACAAGTATCCGGCGGCAACCTCTTTCCCATAAATGTCGAGCAATTGTGGCGGCTATGACTGTTTTACCAAGACCAGTCGCGACGATAAAAAACGCTTTCCGTTCACCACGGTCGAACGCCCCCAACACCTTATCTACAATTCGATCTTGGTAAGGTCGGAGTTTTCTGAAGCCCATATGATCAGAGGGCATCTTCTCAACCAAAGTCCTCAGAAACGCTCCATTCCATAACTTTAGATTGTACCCGTTTGCTTTGAGTCGCTCTTGGCGCTGATGTGCTGTGCGCGTAAACTCGCCGTTGGTAGCGACAGCCGCGGTATTGACATCATAGTATGAAAGAGCGTTAATTGCTTCATTGATTGCTTGAGGTCCAATATAACGGTCACCGGTCACCGCTTTTGACTGTACAACCCAAGATTTTATCTGGTTTTCCTCTTGGCGGGTGGCAATGATATCCCCGCCCATATCACCTGCGGCGCCAATGACATTTATGTCTTTCCAACCAAGATGTCCCATGAGACGAGCTATAGCCCGTTCAAGACCTTTCCAGTTGTATCCCCATCATGGGAATACCGCGATGTCTTTTCTTATGACCAAGGAAGGTTTAATAATGCCAAGGAAACCTAAACGACCGTGTTCTTACCCTGGCTGTCCAAGACTTACAGACGGACGGTTCTGTGAAGAACATGAGAAGCTTGAAAACAAACGCTACGAGAAATACGACCGCGACCCGGCTGTACGCCGTAGGTACGGACGCGCATGGAAACGTATCCGAGACAGCTATGTGCAGACGCATCCTGTGTGCGAGTTATGTCAGCATGAAGGCAGGCTTGTACCTACCGAGGAAGTTCACCACAAGATCCCGCTGTCCGAAGGCGGCACACACGCGAGAGACAATCTCATCGCCCTGTGCAAGTCCTGTCACGCGAGGATACACGCCGAGCGCGGCGACCGGTGGGGATAAAAAGACCCGCACTTTTGCTGTGCGAGTCTGCTTTAATTCAATCAATCAAAAAGGTCCGAGTGGGTTCCGGTTCTGGAAAGGAACAGGATAAGCTCATCGGCTTCGACACGGTACACAAGCAGCCAGTCCGGCTGAATGTGACATTCGCGGAAGCCGGAATAATTTCCGGTCAATTCATGATCCCGGTATTTTTCAGCCAAAGGACGGCGCTCCGCGATGTTTGTTACCACCGCGTCCAAAAGGTCAAGATCATAACCGCGCTTTGCCGCCAGCTTCAAGTCTTTTTTAAAGCGATTGGAAAGTACAATGTCAAGCATCCGACAAGACCTCGTTCAGAGCCGCCTTGAAGGAGGAATACCGTTTGTATTTTTCGGGGTGCGCTTTCATTTCGGCAAGCTCGTTCATCGCCGCGATAGTTTCAGCATTGGGCACTTCTCTGCGGATTTCGAACGGGATCGCCTGCTCGCGGACAGACTGCTTCAGAAACAGTGTGACAGCGGTGGTGAGATCCATGCCGAGATCGGCAAAAAGCTCCTGCGCTTCTTTCTTCAAATCGGCATCGAGATTGATGTTTGTACTTACTTTAGGCATATCGCCACCTCCTTACATCTTTATTATACCACATTATATGCGTAAAATCAATAGGTTACACATATGTTACGCATATTTTCGGGGCAAATTTACATCAGAGCGTGGCGATAAGCTTGAGAGACAATCGGCTGAAACCTTCAGCTTCGATAGACGCATGACCGCATGGGCCCTATCAATCTCTACAGCTATTCGATCATGCAACGGGCGTGGGGTCCTATGCGTAAAAAAGGCGAAATCAAAAGGGTAATTTGCCCCAGCACGAGTGTGAAAAATAAGTTTTTCAAGCTAAGGACGGTGAGATCGTGCCCACAAAATCGAATAACACCGGCGGACGCGGCGGCGCGAGACCCGGCGCGGGTCGGAAAAAGAAGCCGCTCACCGAAAAGGTCGAGTCGGGGAATCCCGGCGGCAGAGTGCTGAAGGTCTTGGATATCCCGGACGTGACCGGCGTGGATATGCCGAAGCCGCACGACTTCCTGTCAGCCACTCAGCGCGACGGCGGTCAGCTGCAGGCAAAGGAAATATACGAGGAGACATGGGAGTGGCTGAGCTCCATCGGCTGTACAGCTGTGGTGTCTCCTCAGCTTCTCGAACGTTACGCCATGTGCGCCGCGAGATGGATACAATGCGAGGAGATGACCTCCACGCTCGGCTATCTCTCAAAGCATCCCACGACCGGCAAGCCGATCCCGTCGCCCTTCATCAATATCGGCATCAACTACATGAACCAGGCAAACCGGCTCTGGAACGAAATATACCAGATCGTCAAGGAGAACTGCTCCACCGAATACTCGGGAGCAAACCCGCAGGACGATCTGATGGAGCGCCTGCTCAGGGCGCGGAAAGGATAATTGATTTGATCCATGAACCAGAAAGGAGTTCGCGGCGATGAAAACGACTACCGAAATGAAGCTCGTCCCCGTCGACCGGCTGATTCCATATGTAAACAACGCGCGGACACACTCAAAGGAGCAGATCGCGAAGCTCCGCGCTTCGATACGCGAGTTCGGCTTTGTCAATCCGGTCATCATCGACCGGGACTTCAGCGTCATAGCCGGACACGGCAGGATCGCCGCCGCCCGCGAGGAGAACATCGCCGAAGTGCCGTGTGTCTTTGTCGACCACCTCACCGAAGCACAGAAGAAAGCCTACATACTCGCCGACAACCGCATGGCGCTCGACGCCGAGTGGGACGAGGATATGCTCCGCGTGGAGCTGGAATCGCTTGAGGAAATGGGCTACGACCTCGGACTGACCGGATTTGACGAAAAGGAACTGGCGTCTCTCTTTCCCGAGGACGAAGCGAAGGAGGACGACTTCGATGTAGACGCCGAACTGCAAAAGCCCTGTTTTTCAAGACCAGGAGATATCTGGCGGCTCGGAAGGCATACCGTCATATGCGGCGACTCCACAGACCCGGAAACCTTTCGCGCTCTGCTCGGAGACACGAAAGTGAATCTGGTATGCACAGACGCGCCGTATTTTGTCCGGCTTGAAAATCAGTCGGGCAGGATCGCGAACGACGACCTTGAGGACGCACAGGCTTATGACTTCCTCATGAAGGCGTTTTCAAACTTCAAGGAAGCCATGGCAACTGACGCTTCCATCTATGAGTTCTACGCCACGATGAAAGCGCGTGTGTTTTATGACGCCTTTGAGGACGCCGGATTCAAGGTCGGAGCGGGGCTCATCTGGAAAAAGCCGAGGGCTCCGCTTATGCGCACCGACTGGAAGTTCAATATGGAGCCTATCATATACGGCTGGCGCAGGGACGGAAAGCACAGATGGTACGGAGATCAGAAGCAGAAAGCCGTGTTTGAGTTTGACGGGATCCGCAGCTCTAAGGAGGACGGTTTCGGTCATCCCTCCAGTAAGCCGGTTCCCCTCATCGCATATCTGATACAGCAAAGCACACAGCAAAACGGAATCGTGCTCGATGGATTCCTGGGTTCGGCGTCAACGCTTATCGCCTGCGATCAGATCGGCAGGATCTGTTATGGCGTGGAACTCGAAGCGAAATTCGTTGATGTAGCGGTCAGACGGTATATGAGTCTGCACAATGAAAGCGCGGAAGGTGTGTCCGTCCTTCGTGACGGCAAGAATTATCAATACGAGGAGGCCGCGAATGGAACTGAATAAGCCTTTGACCCTCGGGAGCCTGTTCGACGGCTCTCCACCGCATGCGCAGTTTCATCTTTTGTACACCCGCAACAATCAAAACAAAATCGGTTGAACTCAATTCTGTGGTTATAGGTATTGCTATTCTCCCCATTCAGAGCGATAATGTGACTGACAAATCAATAGGAGGTCACTAACATGACGATAAACTACAATGCCACAGACCGCAAGCCTCTGGTCAAGGCGGTCAGCGAATTCCTCGGCACAAAGGCGGTCTACATGAAAACACCGACCTGCGCCTACCGCATCGGCAATGTCACCGTCACCCGAGAAGGCAATCTGCGGTTCGATGAGCCGATAGATAGCGAACAAGTCGAGAAGCTCATCGCGGTGCTTGCCGGACAGGGATTCACAGCCGATAACTGTCCGCCACACGCCGCCGACACTGCCCCCACAGGGCTTTGTGTTTCGATGCCCCGCCGTCTGTTCACCGATTCCGCGCTCGCCAACCTGAAAGCACTTGTCGCCGCCAAGGGCGGGCTGTTCAAGAAGGCTCTCGGAGTGAACGAACTGCCTGTCGAGGTCACGGACGATAATGTCAGCTTCCCATGGCTCGAAGGCGAACGAACACCCGAGGAGATTCGGGTATGCGGCAGATTCATAACTAAGCTCTGCGAGATGGCAAGGTCGCAGAAGCGCGTCACCGTCAAGGAGCATGACACCGACAACGAAAAATACGCTTTTCGATGCTTTCTTCTGAGACTCGGATACATCGGCGAGGAATACAAGGCTGATAGAAAGATCCTCCTCCAAAACCTCTCCGGCACATCGGCTTTCAAAAGCAGAAAGAACGGCGGCACAGATGGCAAATGATATTCTGAACGACCTGTATTACGGTCAGGTCGCACCGTGGGAACAACAGCTTGAGGGACATTGTCAACCAGATTGTGTAAACGTTCGCATAAAATTTACAAATCCCAGCCGCAACCCCACAACAAATCAAGCATACCGCGAATGACTCCCCAGTTCGGATAAGGCATAGTCCATTTTTTAACAACGTCCTGTGTACGGAGATAGAGTATCTTCATCACTGC
>CAJFKR010000145.1 GCA_904386005.1 Candidatus Flemingiibacterium merdigallinarum | reverse complement strand
TCATTCCCGGTAATTGCATATGCATAAAGCTGTTCATACGGATCATATCCGGCATCACGCAAGGCAGAGATAATACACTCAATGTCTTTCTGGAACTTTTCTCTCATGTGAATCTCCACCATCTTCCCGGTCGAACAGTAGCCTGTACTGTTTGTATTCCTCTATTTCCTCTTCAGTTGCTTTTCGAACCGCTATCTTTCCACAATCGGGACACCGTTCCGGAGTCTTTTCAGACACAAAAGTATATTTACATTCATTACAGGTAAAAAACATGCCATCTTTTATCTACTCCTCTATACTCTAAACAATGTTATAATAGCGGTGTCATATACAACGGAAGATACACAATTCCGTTCTCTTCCTTGTAATCCCCCGGATGAATCACATAAGGAATATGTGTCTGTTCGTCAAACTTGCTCTTGAACTTTTGAAGTGACCTGAGCGTGTAGTTCTTGCTGGACTTCACCTCAATGGGCGAAATGTTATGACGATTACTGATCTTACTTTTAGCGATCAGGAAATCAATTTCCATACGTTCTGTTACATCATCCCGGGAAGCATTGGCATAGAAATAGAGCTTATGGCCGCTTGCCACCAGCATCTGTGCAACAATGTTCTCCACAATCATTCCCTTATTGACTTCGAGTTTATCAAACAGTAGATTCTTGTAAATTTCCTCGCTGACAATACCGTTTTCATCAAAGGCATGACTGATCAGAAGTCCCGTATCAGCCATATAACATTTTAATGTCATACGGTCCATATTGAGTTTTAATCCAATGCTCGGTGCTGTGGAATTGTAGCAGACATTCATAATCATCGCATCTGAAAGCCAGAACATAGCATCTTCATAATCACGGAATCGCGCTTCTTTTTTCAGCGACGACAGCTTGAACTTCTTGTCATGTTTTTGAAGCTGGGCAGGAATATTATCAAATATCTGTTCCACCTTCATTTCGTATCCTTCAGCATGCTTTACAATATCTGCTCTGTACAGTTCCAAAATAGAACGCTTCACACGGTCAACGCTGTCAAAATCACGAGTCTGTACATATCTTTCTACTGCCTGCGGCATACCACCAACGATCATGTACTGTCTGAAATAATCCATCGCCTTACGGTGAAGTGCCTGCCCCATCGGCTGCTTCTTCTCATAGCAATTCCGAATAAAAGGCATCAGCATATCGTTATCGAGTGCCCAAAGAAACTCCTCGAAATCAAGAGGATACATTTTGATATGCTCTTCCTCGGATGGGATCAGAATATCCTTGACATTCTTCTTGATCGTCATAAGCGAACCTGTTTCCAGGTAATCATATCTACCATCCGCCACAAGATATTTAATGGCTGACCGCGCTCTTGGGCACAACTGTACCTCATCCAGAATAATCAGTGTTTCCCGTTCATACAGTTTGGTTCCATAGAAGTTGGACAGATACATAAACAGGGTATCAAGATCATTCAGATAATTATCAAACAGATCAACAACTTCTTTCGGAGCACGGTTGAAATCGATCAGAATGTGGCTTTTATATTCCGCCTCTGCAAACTCTTTGGCAATATAACTCTTTCCAACACGTCTGGCACCGTCAATCAGCAAAGCTGTACGTCCGGCTTCTTTATGTTTCCAATCCAGGAGTTTTTCATATATCTTTCTTTTCATGCTCAATCATCCTCCTAAGTACAGTGCAACAATTTCGCCAGTATTATTATAACACATAATCAAAGAAATATCAAGTTATAATATGCACTAAATCAAGATTTTTGCGTTTTTGTTTTTACACGTTTTCAAGATATTTGTTGTAGTTCAAAAAATGCACGGGAGTTTATTTCAATTTACCCAGGCGAGGTTGCTTTTTCACCGGTAACAAACGTCTGACCACACACCTTGCATTGACATTCGCCCTTACCTCCATTGTTGTCATACAGGTAAGGCATGGGAGCACCGCACCGTGGGCACACGGTATGCTCGGGGATGGAGGTTGGCTTCCGGCGTTTTACGGGAGTCCACTCTTTTCCATACTTCCACTTGTAGTATTCAAGC
>CAJFKR010000144.1 GCA_904386005.1 Candidatus Flemingiibacterium merdigallinarum | reverse complement strand
GGGCGTCTCAGTAAAAAGAAAATGATGTTTAAGGCTGCCCTCAATCCTCAAGTTTTGCTTGATATTATTTTTCCGAAAAAGTAAATGCTGTTGCCGTGCGAAATTACTGCGCATATATTGACTTGTACTCATTTTTGTGTTATACTTGTATACTCGGAGACATTTGTTTGCCGAACACAAAACAGTCTCAAATTTATCTGAAGGTGGTATATAGATGAAACCGAATCAGGACATCAGATTTCTGCCCTATCGGACAGCCGATCGCGGATACGGTAAGCTTTATCGCTCCCCGCCTGCCTTGTTCCGCTGCCGCTCGGCTCCGACGCCGGACGACGGTCCCTGATTCAGGCTTTATCATCACTTCCGGAGGAATGATTCTTGATCAAAATAGATTGCCATACACATATAGTGTCGCGCGCGATACGCGACGAATATTTCGCGAGATGTAAAAATTACGCGCTGGTTATGCAGATGGCCGACTCAATTCTGCCGAATCCCGAATGTCTTGACACGGTGCTCGAGTCGGAACGGCTGTTTTTATGTCCGGTCATCGACCTTAAGGCGCCGATACCCGAGCGGCTGGTTGAAATCGAGTCGATGCTCGACAAATATCGCGTCGTAGGTCTGAAGCTCTTTCTCTCCTATCAGCGCGGCCGCGCCGACGACGAGCGCCTGTTTCCGGCTTATGAATTCTGTATAAAGCACCGCCTGTCGGTGACCTTCCACACCGGACTCTGCTCGCTTGTGCTGCCGTCCGACCAGGCAATCGAGGATTCGTCGATTGTATATATCGCGCACGCCGCCGAGAAATTCCCCGACGTCAACTTTGTCGCCGCGCATATGGACGACCCCGAATTCGACCGCTGTATCAGCGTGATGTCAAATTACACGAACATCTACACCGACATCTCGGGCGCGTATGAGACCGGCACAAAGGAGGCCGCCGACATCGACGGCGCGATCGCGCGCTTCAGGCACGCGACCGACCTGTGGGAGGACAGCTGGCGGTATTTCCTGTACGCGACCGACTTCTGCCCGCCGATCGAGCTCGGTCAGCTGGACGAATACGACTACAGCATTGAAAAAATGTTCAGTCCCGAGCATTTTGACGACATATACTATAAAAACGCGCTGCGCGCCTTCCCGCGCCTTTCCGACTATATCAAATTATAAAGGACAACCGCAACATGGAAAACAACCTGAAAACCCGAACCCTGAATTTTCTCAGATCCTTCACACCCTATCAGATCACCTATCTCGTCGTGGTATTCGCGCTGACAATCGGATTTACAATTGTCATGCCCGACATGATGCTCGAGGATATGTCGAATACATTTGTCGTCGTCTGCTCGGTCATCGCGGTACTCGCGAATCCGATCTGCGAGCTGCTGATATCAAAGCAGAGCCGGCTCAATTTCATCGTCGACATATTCTTCATTGAAATCCCCGAATTCGTATTATGCGTCTGGAACGGCTGGTATTCGATAGCGATAATCACGCTGGTATTCTGGATCCCGATTGACATCTTCAGCTACATAAAGTGGGTGCGCCACACCGACTCCGAGCATGACGAGCTGACTGTGGTCAAGAAGCTGTCGCTGAAGCAGGACATTCTGATAATCGCCGCGATCGCCGTATTTACAATAGTCATCGGCTCGCTGATTCAGCTGATCCCGGGCGCGAGCGAATCCTATCTCGAGGCGCTCGCCGGAGCCTGCGGCATGGCGAACGGAATCCTCCTGCTGCTCCGCTACACCGAGCAGTGGTACGCGTGGTTCACGACGCTTGTAATGTATACTGTTTTATATATCGTCTCGGGCAGCTTTATCATGCTCATCACCGTCGCCGCGATGCTGGTCAACACGGTCTACGGCTTCGTCAAATGGGTCATGTATACCCGCGCGCACAAAGACGCCGCGTGAGCGAATATGGGAAAGACCTGTCACGCGGCAGGTCTTTCCCATAACTTTACTCCGAAATATTTCGATATGTATGTGTTAAAATGATATGAGCCAAAAAAAGAGGAAATCCTAACAAAGATATGGTATAATAGTTTTACCACAAACTCAACACCATATGGAGAAAGG
>CAJFKR010000143.1 GCA_904386005.1 Candidatus Flemingiibacterium merdigallinarum | reverse complement strand
TCCTTTCTCCATATGGTGTTGAGTTTGTGGTAAAACTATTATACCATATCTTTGTTAGGATTTCCTCTTTTTTTGGCTCATATCATTTTAACACATACAGATTGGGATATTTTGAGTAAATTATTTTCGTTTGTTCGGGTTTTCGGAATAAGCGTACTTTTTTAATTTTTCTGTAATGACTGTGAATATTTCATATTGCAATCTCCGACCTTGTGTGATATAATAGATTGAAAGACAGATATTTCAATCTGACATTTGTACTGCCGAAGGTGATCTCGATACAATATGAAAAAAAGACTTGAAATAACCGCGCTCACGGACAAGCACAGCAGCCGCGTGCTCTTTTTATGCTGCTTCTGCTTTTACTTCCTCATTTACCTCGGCAGACTGAATTATTCAGCCGCGCTCGCAGGTATAACCTCGTCCGGCTTTCTCGAAAAGGACGCCGCCGGACTTATCAGCACCTCATTCTTTATCTGCTATGGCACCGGACAGTTTTTCAGCGGTTTTACCGCCGACCGGCTGTCTCCGTTCGAGCTGGTCGCGTTCGGCATACTTATGGCGGGCGGCGCGAACCTGCTTATGTACCTGTCGCTCAAGCTCGGCGCGGGACTCGGCGTGTATATGGCGATCTGGGCGGTAAACGGAATTGTGCAGTCGACCGTCTGGCCGACGATGATACGGATAATCTCGAACATCCTGCCCGAGGATATGCGGGTCGGCGCCGCGGTGAGTATACTCGCGACAACCGCTGTGGGCACGGTATTGTCCTACCTATTGTCGACCTTGGTCATGAGCGTCGCGGGTTGGCGCGAATGCTTCCTCGTGCCCGGGCTGATACTCGCGGTCGCAGGTGTCACATGGTATCTGATTACACTGCCGATTTCGAAAAAATCCCGCCGCTATGTCGAGGTCTTGGACATGACTGTGTCAGAAGTCAAGGACGACGCGACGCGGCCGAAAGGCGATTTGCGTCGGCTCCTCGAGCTGATGATTGCGTCTGGAGTGATCATCATGTTTATCCCGACCGCGGCGATGGCTATTATAAAAGACGGAATCACGACCTGGACTCCGACGATAATCACCGAACAGTTCATGACAAAGCCCGAATTCGCGTCGCTCACCTCGTCGCTTATACCCTTGATCAGCCTGTTCGGCGCGGTGCTGTCGAAGCTGTTCATGGAGAAGCTGCTGCACGACGAGCTGAAATCGAGCGCGCTGATGTTTGGACTCGCGGGGCTCATGTTCATACTGCTGTTTTTGGTCGGCAGTCTGAATATATTCGTAATGCTGGTGCTGCTCGCGCTCGTCATCGCGCTGATGCTCGGAGTCAACACGATGGTTATAAGTCTCGTGCCGCTGCGCTTCGGCAAATACGGCTGCTCGGCGACTATGACCGGAATCATGAATTCAATTGCCGGAATCAGCTGCGGCGTGTCGACCTACATCGCCGGACTGATTTCGAAAATCTACGGCTGGGACGTGGTGTTCGGGGTGTTTCTCGGACTCTGCGCGGTCGGGCTTGTACTGTCGCTCGTGGTAGTACGGCGATGGATCAGATTCAAGCAGAAATAATCACAACTCGTGTCGGCAGTCTGTTTATATAGTCGCGCCGACACGGTCTGAAAGGAAATGTCGATAATGGCAGAAAAAATCAACATACGCGGAGTGCTGGTCGACAACGTGGACCTCGCTGAGGCGACCGAGATCTGCGCCGGATTCATTCGCGGCGACCAAGCGCGCGCGGTGTTCACGCCGAACTCGGAGATAATCCAGAGCTGCGTCGAGGACCCCGCGATGACCGAACTCATAAATTCAGCCGACCTTGTCATTCCCGACGGAATCGGCGTCATATACGCGTCGCGGATACTGAAGCGTCCATTGAAAGCGAAAACCGCCGGCTACGAGCTGGGACTTGAAATTGTGAAGCTGTCGAGTGAAACCGGCTGCCGTCTCTATTTTCTCGGCGGCGGCAAGGGCAAGGACGGCGCGCCCGATATCGCCGAGCTGGCAAAAGAAAAGCTGCTCGAAAAATACCCGTCGGCACAGATTGTCGGCACTCATCACGGCTATTTCAAAAAAGAGGGCGAGGAGTCGGACGCGGTCATCGCCGAGATAAACGCCCTGCAGCCGGACGTTTTGTACGTCTGTCTCGGCGTCCCTGTACAGGAGAAGTGGATTGCCGCGAACCGCGACAAATTCACTTCGGTCAAGCTCTGTCTCGCGCTCGGCGGCAGTCTCGACGGCTATTCCGGCAATGTCAAGCGCGCGCCGAAGATATTTATTAAATTAGGACTCGAATGGTTTTATAGACTCATTAAAGAACCTC
>CAJFKR010000142.1 GCA_904386005.1 Candidatus Flemingiibacterium merdigallinarum | reverse complement strand
TGTTAAAGTTTTCGCGGTGGGGGTCTGGGGGAGGTGCCTTTTTCAAAAGGCGCCTCCCCCAGGGAAAGCGAACAAGTTTGCACATTTACAATCGCCTAATTATAAGACTTGCTGCCTCGCGGCAGAACAAAGCCTTCGACATGCCGTCTGCGCGTCGAAGGCTTGTTAGATTATTCCGATGCCGGCTCAATACTGCCACAATTTTTCGTAAATATTCAGTATGTCAGCCTTTGTAACTTCCCTGATCGTGTTAGCCGGACTGCCGGACATCAGCGCGTCGTCCGCCATCTTGTCGATACAGCCATAGAACTTATCCTTGTCAACCCCATATTCGCGGAGAGTCGGAATATCGCACTGACGGCAAATCTCGCGCAAAGCCTTGACAAACAGCTCGGCAGCGACCGCGTCCTCGGTATGCGGAGCGGCGACGCCTGCTATCCTCGCAAGCTCGGCGAACCTGTCCGGAGCCGCGCCGCACGCGAATTCTATGCAGTCGGGCAGCAGCATAGCGTTCGACAGTCCGTGCGGCACATGGAACATCGCGCCAATAGGTCGGCTCATGCCGTGTACTAACGTGACCGACGCGTTGTTAATCGAGATTCCCGCCTCCAACGCCGCAATCGACATTTCGCCGCGCGCCTCGAGGTCGCCGCCGTCTTTGTACGCGCGCACAAGATACTTGAAAATACGCTTGACCGCGGCAAGACTCAGGCTGTCTGTCAAAGGCTGCGCGCGCCTCGAGGTGTAGGACTCGACCGCGTGAGTGAGCGCGTCCAGACCGGTATAAGCGGTGATGCTCTTGGGACTGCTCACGCCGAGACTCGGGTCGACTACCGCGAGGTCGGGCATCAGAGCTTGCCCCTTAAGCAGCATCTTGACTCCGCTTCTCGTATCGGTGATTACCGTAAACTGCGTGGCTTCACTGCCCGTGCCGGCTGTGGTGGGAATGGCCACCATTTTCGGAAGCTTTGCGGCGATATTCTTGCCGTAAAAATCGCATACATTTGTTCCGGTCGCTGCCCAGACGGCGATAGCTTTCATCGAGTCGAGCGGACTGCCGCCGCCCATCGCGATGATGAAGTCGCAGTTATTGGCGTTGTAGACCTCGACGCCCGCCTTTATCATTTGGTCGTCCGGCTCGCCGGTTATTTCGGTGAAAACCGTATACTCGATTCCGCAGCCCGAAAGCAGCTCGAGCAGCCGTGCGAAGCCCTCTAATTTGCAGACCGTCCTGCCGGTCACGATCAAAGCCTTTTTGCCAAAACCGGCGATATGCTCGGGCAACGACTCCAGCGCGTCCTTGCCGGTTATTATCCTGCGCGGCAGGAAAAATTCGCGTCCCATAAATCCCTCTCCTGTCAGTCGTTATCCGCCATAAGCACTGCGTTCAGCATGACCGTCGCGCCCTCGGTGCAGTGCTTGACCGAGGAAAATTCGGGCTCGCAGTGAGACAGACCATCCTTTGACTGAACGAAAATCATCGTGGTGGGGAGCATATACGCAGCGAACTGCGCGTCGTGACCGGCGCCAGAGTGTATGTACATATGCGGTATCGAAAGCTCCTCAGCCGCTTTCTTGACATACGACACCAGCTTCTTGTCCCAGTAAACGGTATCACGCCTCCAAGCTTTTACGACCTCGCAGCGGCAGCCCTGCCATTCCTTGTCCGCGCAGGACAGGACTATGTCAAGCACCTTTTTGAGCGCTTCGGGGCTTTCATGGCGCGCGTCAAACGAGAAGTCGAAATAGTCCGGAACACAGGTGTGAACGCAGGGATGACATACGACCTCACCCGTCGTGTATACCAAATCCGAAATTCCCAGCTTGTCTATCTCACTGTGCAGGTAGCAGAGAGCTTCGGCGGCGGCGTAAAACGCGTCGCGGCGCTTCGGCATCGGGAAGGTTCCGGCGTGAACCGTCTGACCGTAAAAGCGGACTCTGTAATTGAACATACCCAGAACGCAGTCAACAACTCCGATATCCTTATCGTTGTCCTCGAGGATCGGTCCCTGCTCTATGTGAGTTTCAAACATATACATATACTTGTCGGGGGAGAGCCGGTTCTTTTCGTCTCCGATGAAGCCGCTTTTCTCGAGCGCCTCACCGAATGTCGATTTGCCGTCGAGTATGCTCTTCGATTTCAGCATATCCTCTTTCTTGAACTTTACGCGGATATCCTCCGGCAGGTAATCATAGCAGACGATTCCCGAGCACATCATCGCCGGCGGGTAGAGCGAGCCCTCCTCGTTCGTCCAGATCATCGCGGTGAGCGGGTGCTTGTGCGGGATATTCTGCTGGGCGACCGTCTCGAGCACCTCCATCGCCGACATTACGCCCAGTATGCCGTCATAATTGCCGCCGTTCTTCACCGAATCGACGTGCGACCCCATGACGATCCGCTTTGCGTCGGGATCGCTCCCGGGGAGTGTCGCGTACACATTCGCGAGGTCGTCGGTGACAATCTCGGCTCCGATCGCGGTCATTCTCTTGATGAATTCGTTTCTCGCCGAAATGGCCGCGTCTGACAATGAATATCTCGTGATTCCGCCGTGACCCGCGTCACCGAATTTTGAAAAGGTCTTGATTTTATCTTCCATTCGCGCTTCGCTGCACTTATACATACTGAATTCTCCTTATACTAATTTATATAGCCGATTGTAAATGTGCAAACTTGTTCGCTTTCTCTGGGGGAGGTGCCTTTTG
>CAJFKR010000141.1 GCA_904386005.1 Candidatus Flemingiibacterium merdigallinarum | reverse complement strand
GATCCGGCGCATCAGCTCATGTATCAGACGTATCAGCACCGCGCTGCTTTTACCTATACCCTCGACCGACTCGAGCTCATGTGGATCCGCCCTGAACAGCCGGCGCAGCGAGCCGAAGCGATTCATCAGCTCCACTGCCTCGTCCCGCGTATCCTTTCTCGGGATTGAGTAGAACAGCAGCAATTCAATGAGGTGGTAGTCCTCGATTGTATCAGGATTTGACTCGATAAACCGATTGCGCAGCCGTTCACGATGTCCGCTCGCGCCCACTGGCTTGGTTTTCTTAGGTCTTTTACCACCGCCGGCGGTTTTTTCAGTCGATTTCACCGGCGCGAGAGACGATTCGGTTTGTGCTCCGCTGTCAGCCGTGGTGGGAGATGATTTCGTTTCGTCTCTATTGTCAGCCGCGGCGGGCGACACTTTCCTTTCGTCTCTATCGTCAGCTACGGCGGGCGATGTGATTATATCATTCGTGCTGTTGGTTGTTCTGCGTTTGGCCATACTCCACCCGATAATTCCTGCTTTGCGGATATCTTAGCTTTCGATATGAGCTTCGTATATGCCGGTGAGCTTCGGATCCTCGCCCAGCGCGTAGCGGAAATATATGTATACGGGTATCGCCGACCAGCCGTGACAGAGGCTGCCCGCGTTGCCGAACGCGTCTTTACCGTCGATAGTCTCCCAGAAGGTCGTCGCGTCCTTCGAGAGCATATGTCCCCACAGCTTCGCTATGTCGCTGAATACGTACCGCGCGTATTTCTCCTTGTCAAGCATCAGCGCCTCGTATTTGAATATGCTGTGGCTCAATGTAACCGGCAGCAGCTCACCGCCTGCCAGTGCGGCGAGCGTCGTGTCTATGCGCTCGTCCGGCACAGCTCCGGCGTACGCGAGCAGCGAGTTCGTCAGCTCGGCGAAATGGCTGAGCTCTCCCTTTTTCATATATGACGCGTAGCAGCCGCGCTCGGGTACAAAGAACACCGAGTCGCAGGCGGCGTTGAGCGCGCATCTCTGCTCGTAGTAATATACCGAACGCTCGCCGTCGCCGAGGATTGTGTATATCTTCGACAGCGACATCAACGCTATCGAGACGAACGCGTTCAGCGGCGCGTCATATGTCCGCTCGCTGTCGTCTACCGAGCCCGAAATCGAGCCCTCGAGCCCCGACTGCCATTCGTAGAAGTTCCAGTATTTCGACTCGCCGAAGCACTTGATGAGCCCGACCTCCGGGTCAATACGGCGAATGAACTCCTGCGCTATCGCCTCGGCGACCGGCAGCATACGCGACACAAATTTGTTGTCGCCGCTGTGCTCGAGGTATTCATACAGCTGCACCAGATACATCGCCGAGAACGAAGGTATAGTTATCGACACCTCCGCCGGCGAGCAGAGCTCGAGCATATTGTCGTCGCGCAGCGAGTGCGCCATCAGCTCGAGCGACGCGCGCGCGAATTCGGTCTCGCCAAACGCGTAGTAGCCGCAGAGCATCTGATTGCGCGAATCCATCGTATACAGTGCCTGCTCGCGCCACGGGCAGTCCTCGTAATGCTCGTGCATACAGAGGTGCAGCGTGCGCAGCGAAACCTCGTAAATCCTGTTGTGAAGCGTATCCGCCGACACGAACATATTCGGTTTATCGAGCGGGTAGAGCGTCTGACGCATACCGGCGTAGTAGATAGTAGCCTCTGGCGCGTAGATGTGAAGCTGAATGTATCTCGCTCCGCAGCGCAGCAGCGGGTTCTCAAAGCGATTGCGTCCGGACTTCGCGTAGTAGGACGCGGCGAAATTGCGACCGCCGATATAGGTGCGGACGCGCAGGTCGGCGAGATGCTCGCCCCAGCCGATATATATCATCGCGTCGCTTGAAAGCTCAATGTCGAGCGATAAAAATCCGGTGCTCTCCGCGCCAAGGTCGACGAGTACAAGTATGCCGTCGTCCGAGTCGACCGACCGCGACAGCTTCACGCCCTCCTCCGACGGAATTCTGATCCCGCCGCAGACATAATCGGTATCGAGCTTCGCGGACTGCATACGCATCGCCGGAGTGCCGTCACTTTTTGTATCGGTGAAGCCGCCGGTGCAGATAATCGCCGCCGGCTCGGGGTCGTGTATTTCGAGCTTCTTTATCGGACGCGGGAGGAGGTCGTACGTCTTGTCGACTATATCCGCGCCTTTTTCACCTGCCCGCAGACCCTCGTTACGGCTGTCGTAGTGGAAGGTGAAGCCAAGCTGACCCGAAACGTGCTCGACGCCCTCGCCATCCTCAAAGCAGCTGTTCTTGTAGGCTATAGTCTTGTCCGACGACGCGAGTATCGAGCGCTCGCCCGAGAACACCTCGAAGATGAGCCCCGGCTTGCCCTGCCTATATGTAGAGCTGCTCTGGTGCTGATGGAACACGGTTATATGCAGGCGATTTTCGCCGGTTTTTACAAACGGCGTTATATCAAGCTCGTCGTAGTATTTGAGATCCTCATAGTCCGAATACTGCCCGCAGTTGACAAATCTGTCGTTTATTGACAGCGAATAGTTGCGGTCGCAGCTTATAAGTATACGGCATTCTCCGACCTCATCAAGCGTGAAGCTGTCGTCAAAATCGACATATACGTTTGTTGTGTTGTAGTCATTGTGCCAAATCCACACGGCTTTGTCAAATTTCATAGCAATCATCCCTTTCGCTTCACAGGAATAAATTAAGCTCCTGTGGAAAATATTGTGCTATAGACATTATACCACATCGCGCTGTGTTTGTCTACAATGATTGGGATATTTTGAGTAAATTATTTCTGCGTTGTAAATAGATATGACCCAAAAAGACCAGAAAAAATAAAAGACATGGTATTACAGCGAATTTGTGCAGCCGGAGTGGAGCCGTAGGCGGA
>CAJFKR010000140.1 GCA_904386005.1 Candidatus Flemingiibacterium merdigallinarum | reverse complement strand
AGCGACAGAGGTGCGCCGCTTTACTCGGGGACCCCTGCCCCGAGCAGCGGCTTAGTGATAGCAAACTTTTTCGTTTACTATGACTTTTACAATCGACTAGTCGTATATATCCAAGGAGGGGCACGACGTCGTCGTTGTCGACACCGACTCGCAGATTATAGACGACGCGGTCAACGAATACGACGTTATGGGCATCGCCGGAAACGGCGCGAGCAACTCGGTTCAGCTCGACGCGGGCGCGGCGAACGCCGACCTGCTGATAGCGGTGACCGCGCAGGACGAGCTGAATATAATGTGCTGCCTTGTCGCGCGTAAGCTCGGGACAAAGCACACGATCGCCCGCGTCCGCAACCCCGAATACGCCGAGCAGATTTCATTCATGCGCCGCGAGTTCGGGCTTTCTATGGCGGTAAACCCCGAGTACGACGCCGCGCATGAGATACTGCGTATAATCCAGTTTCCGGCTGCTATCAAGGTGGATACGTTCGCGAAAGGTCGAATCGACCTCGTCGAGGTCAAGATTGACGAGGGACACCCGCTCTGCGGCCGCAGGCTGAGCGAGCTTACGAGCGTGTACAACGTGAATATACTCGTCTGCGCGGTGCGCCGCGGCGACGAGGTCATAATCCCATCGGGCGACTTCATGCCCGAGGAGAACGACATTATACACATAACCGCGCCCCACTCCGAGCTCGCCGCTTTCTTCAAGAAGCTGGGAATCGCCGAGAAGCGGATACGCACAGTCATGATAATCGGCGGCGGCAAGATAGCGTTCTTCCTCGCGCGAATGCTTGCGTCGATCGGCATTGAGGTAAAGCTTGTCGAGTCTGACCGCGAGCGCGCCGAGACCTTGTCCGATCAGCTCGAGCACGTCATGGTTATAAACGGCGACGGCACCGACAGCGACCTTCTGATCGAGGAGGGCATCGACCGGGTCGACGCGACCGTGACGCTGACCGGTATCGACGAGGAGAATATCATAATCTCAATGTTTGCCGGTACGCGCAGCGTCGACAAGGTCATAACCAAGGTGAACCGCTTCGACATGGTGAAGATGCTCACGTCGATCGGGCTGGACTGCATAGTCTCGCCGAAGAATATCATCGCGAACAATATCCTGCGCTATGTGCGCGGACTCGAAAACTCGGCGGGGAGCTCGATACAGACGCTTTATAAGATAGTCGACGGCAAGGCCGAGGCGCTCGAATTCATAGCCGCCGACAGCTTCGACTTCCTCGGCGTTCCGATAAAGGATATGCGGCTGAAAAAGAACCTGCTGCTCGCCTGCATAATCCGCGGCGGGAAGATAATCTATCCGCACGGCAGCGACACAATCGAGCTCGGGGACAGCGTTATCGTCGTCGCCAAAAGCGACGAGGCGCTGCGCGACCTTGAGGATATAATCGACTGAGGAAACTCTACAAAGGAATATTGTATACGGAGAAATCATATACTGAGGGAACTATATAATGAATTACAGAATGATTGCCTACATCATCGGGCAGATCGTGCGGGTCGAGGGAATCCTCATGCTGCCATCGTTCGTGGTGGGGCTGATATACGGCGAGCAGGTGTTCGCGGCGTTTCTGATACCGATAGGACTGTCAGTTATAGCCGGAACGCTGCTGACTTTGAAAAAGCCCGCCGACACGTCGATATTCGCGAAGGAGGGCTTTGTGACGGTCGGTCTGTCGTGGGTGCTATTGTCAATAATCGGCGGTATGCCGTTTGTCATCGACGGCTGCATACCGTCGCCGGTCGACGCGTTCTTCGAGACGGTGTCCGGCTTCACCACGACCGGCGCGAGCATACTCACAGACATCGAGGCTCTGGGGTACGGTATGCTGTTCTGGCGGAGCTTTACGCACTGGATCGGCGGTATGGGCGTGCTGGTATTCGTGCTCGCGATACTGCCGCAGGCGGACACGCGCTCGGTGAAGCTTATGCACGTAATGCGCGCCGAGGTGCCCGGTCCGACCGTAGGCAAGCTGGTGTCGAAAATAGGCAGGACGGCGCGCATCATGTACGGGCTGTATATTCTGCTGACGTTTATTGAGGTCGTGCTGCTGCTTGTCGGCGGTATGCCGTTATTTGACAGTCTGGTGAACTCGTTCGGCACTGCGGGCACCGGCGGCTTCGCTATCAAAAACGTGAGCATCGCATACTACGACAGCGCGTATATGGATTATGTCATCGGCATATTCATGGTGCTTTTTGGAATCAACTTCAATCTGTACTATCTCATCGCGCTTGGAAACATCCTCGAGGTGCTTAAGAGCGAGGAGCTGCGCTGGTACATAGGCATCGTCGTCGGTTCGACCGCGCTTATCGCTCTTGACATATATCAGATATTCGGCAACGTCGCCGACTCGATTCGCTACGCGTTCTTTCAGGTATCATCGATAATCACGACGACCGGCTACGCTACCTACGACTTCAACACATGGCCGGCGCTGTCGCAGATAATATTGGTGCTGCTGATGTTCTGCGGCGCGTGCGCCGGTTCGACCGGCGGCGGTATCAAGGTGGGGCGTATAATTATACTGATAAAGTCGGGACTGCGCGAAATCAAGTATATGCTGCATCCGCGCGCGGTTGTGCCGATACGCTTCGAGGGCAAGTCGGCGGACAAGGACGTAGTGCGCGGCGCGACGTCGTTTCTGATAGTATATATAATGATGTTCACCGCGTCGGTGTTCTTTATCGAAATGATCGAGGAGTGCGACCTCGTGACCGGCTTCACCGCCGTCGCCGCCTGCATTAACAACGTGGGTCCGGGCTTAGGCGATGTGGGACCGGCCGGCAACTTCGCGTGGCTATCCGACGCGTCCACGCTGATCCTTTCATTCGATATGCTCGCCGGCCGTCTCGAAATCTTCCCCATAATAATGCTCTTCGCCCCCCAAACCTGGAAAAACCACTAGTGGCGTGGACGCCCCCGCGGGCGGCGGGGACGCCCCGCGGCAAAAGTCAAGAGTTAGTGTGAGGGCGACCATTACAAGCAAAATCATTCGTGGTCAAATAAACTCGCCGAGGGCGAGTTTATTTGAGACAGCACGGCAGAATCAAGTTCGCAGAAACAAAAGAATATATCAACGCAGTGAGAAACGGCTCCTAAGCAGAATCAATCAATA
>CAJFKR010000139.1 GCA_904386005.1 Candidatus Flemingiibacterium merdigallinarum | reverse complement strand
GCCTCCCCCAGTGAGAGCAAACAGTATCGCAGTATCTCTATCGAATTCACGTTAAATTATTATCGGTTCGGCATCGATTATATGGACAAAAAAACTCCCTCTATAGTAGAGGGAGCCGTTTCAGTTATAATCCTCGGGCAGATATTTATTCGGGTTCACGGTCGAGCTGCCGATTCGCACCTCAAAATGCAGGTGAGTACCATAGGCCGCGCCGGTGTGTCCCATTTTGCCGATGAGCTGACCCTGATAGACGCTGTCGCCGACCTCGACGAGCAGCTCGTCAAGGTGCGCGTACAAGGTGACGTACCCGTCGTCATGCTGGATTCGGATGCTGTTTCCGTAGGACGGCGTATACGACGCCCAGACCACCTCGCCGCCGTCCGACGCCCAGACCTCGTCGCCGAGCGTACCCGGGATGTCTATGCCGAGGTGGAAGTCATACGAGCCGTATAGGTCGCGTCCGCCGTAGTCGGACGAGATGCCTTCGTTGACCTCGCAGGGCCAGATATATGTGCCGGTCGGCACTGGGTCCGGGATTTCAGCCGCGCCGACCATGATTATCCGCTCGACCATGGGGATGAGCGTCTCGGACGCGACCTCGCTGCGGCTGACCTCGTTGCCGTCGGCGTCGCAGCTTATCTCGTAGGTGACGCGCCGCCGGCCGTCCGAGCCCGGCTGCGCGAGCGTAGTCGTGCCGACAAAGCTGTCGTAATCATCGACGTAGCTTGTGGTATAGCGCACGGTCTCCTCGACCGTTTCGGTGCGGATGAAGTGATAATTGAGCTTGACGTCATCCTCGGTCTCGGCAGAGGAGCCACGGGTCACGCCGTAGTCGACGTCGAGGTCGATAAGCTCGCTGTCTTTGTTATAACCGGCGGACATCGCGGAGAACGCGCTGATTCGGAGCGTACTCTCGCTCTCGCTGTCATTGCCGCGCGGCTCGGCGACCGCACGTGCGGTATAAATCGGATTCAAGAGCGCGTTTATCTCGTCAAGCGATTTGATACTGCTCTTTTCGCAGAGCTGCTTCTTGATTTGGACGCGGTTCAGAATCTCGACCCGACTGTATTCGTCGTCCGAGCCGGACGAGGCGCTGGTGCCGGACGAGGTGTCAGACGAAGCATCCGAGCCGGACGAAGTGTCCGCGCCCGATTCGGACGACCTATCGTTGCCAAGCTCGAGCAGCTCGGCTTCAATTTCGTCAATCAGCGAGTCGATGCCGTCGCGGTCGTCATTCGCGCCGACCTGCACGCCGTCTATGTAGAGCATATACGACTCGACAAAGTCGTCGCGCGCAATATCGAGCAGCATGACCGTGAGCGCGCTCTCGCTCAGAAGCTTCGGGTCGCGAACCAATTTCAGCTTATACGAAAACTCGCAGTCGAGCGAGTAGGGCGAGCCAAGCTCACTTGCGAGCTGGTTTTCGACCTCGTATTTCAGCTTCGGCAGAACCGAGCTTGATTCAATGTAGCCGACCAGAGTCGAGTTTATGCTCGCTTCAATGACGACTCGGCAGGATAAAACGCAGCCTATGTATAATGCCACCGCGGCTGCCAAAAACAGCGGCAGTATGTAATTTATGACAACGGATATCGGCGAGACTTCTCGCTTACCGCTGTCAGTGCCGGATTTAATCGGCATTCAATCTCAATCCTTTCAACAACTGGGGAGTACCGAGCCTCGCGGTTCGGTATGGCTTCACGCGGCACTGATTATGGCAGTGCTCACGTCAGGTGCGGGCGCTGACCGACAACTCGCCGGAGCGCGGCGTTGAATTCGCACGGCACAACGCGGGCGGAATGCTGTGCCAAAGTGAATCATATCCTCGTGGAACAAATCGGAACGACTTTATTATTATAACTCATATCTCGGAAAAAATCAAGTGTTCGAGCCAAATTTGTACACAATGGCAATAATTAATTAATTTTTTTGTGTTGTTTGCGGAGAGAAAATGTGATATAATATAGCTATAAACAATGCACGGCCGCGTATCCGCGGTCTATATAACATACATAAAAGAGGTACAACTATGGCTGAACTCAGATGGAACCCGATGATCAAGGACTGGGTGATGATAGCGTCGAATCGTCAGAACCGTCCGCAGATGCCGAAGGACTGGTGTCCTTTCTGTCCCGACCCCACGAACAAGGACCCGAACAAAAAGGTGCCGGACAACTTCGACGTGCTCGAATACGACAACGACTTTCCCGCGCTGACACAGAATCCGCCCGAGCCGGACGACGTCGCGACCGACTTCTTCAAGGTGAGACGAAATCACGGCAAGTGCGAGGTGGTGCTCTACTCGCCCGACCATCACGGCACGCTGAAGGAGCTGTCGGACGAGCACCTGCGCAAGCTGGTCGATTTATGGCGCGAGCGCTTCACGCTGATGAGTAATGATCCCAAGATAAAGTATGTATTCATATTTGAGAACCGCGGAGACGAGGTCGGCGTGACTATGCCGCACCCGCACGGTCAGATCTACGGCTACTCGGTAGTGCCGAAGAAGATCGAGCTTGAGCTTGACAGCGCAAAGGAATACCACGACGAGAGCGGAGAATGTCTATTCTGCCGCATGATGAAGGAGGAAATCGACTGCAAGGTCCGCGTGATACACGAGAACGAGGACTTCATCGCCTACATTCCCTTTTTCGCCGACTACGCGTACGGAGTATACATCGTCGCGAAGTCGCACAAGGCGCGCATTACCGATTTCGACGACCGCGAGTGCGACAATCTCGGCAAGATAATCCGCGACATCTCGGGTATGTACGACAACCTTTTCCCCGAGCGTCCGGTATTCCCGTACATGATGTGTATGCACAACGCGCCGGTGAACAACGACGATGCGAAGTACGAGGGGCTCGAGGACTATTATCACTTCCACATCGAGCTCTACCCGCCGCTGCGCGCCGCGAACAAGCAGCAGTTCATGGCGTCGAGCGAGACCGGCGTCTGGGCGCACTGCAACCCGACCGCTCCGGAGGAAAAAGCCGAGGAAATGCGTGCCGCGCTCGCACGGTATTTATCGCGCAAGGCGTGACTGCACAATGGCTGACAGGTTTACACCTGCGGGCAATCGACAACTGACAACCACTTCTACTGACAGCTAATATCTGTCAACTAACTGCCGATTCTGCTTCTGGTGACAGCTAATATCTGTCGGCTAATAACTGATTCTACTTCTACTAATAACTAATATCTAATTGCTAATAACTAACAAGAGGGGGAAGACCACGCTCGCCGCGAGGTCTTCCCCCTCTTGACTCCCCTAT
>CAJFKR010000138.1 GCA_904386005.1 Candidatus Flemingiibacterium merdigallinarum | reverse complement strand
CTTTTGAAAAAGGCACCTCCCCCAGACCCCCTCCGCGAAAACTTTAAAAATTGGGCATAACTACAATTATTAAAAGTTCTACTGTATATTATTTGTACAAAACATCAGCAACCATAGCGGCGCGCCGCTTTACTCGGGGACCCCTGCCCCGAGCAGCGGCTTAGCGAAAGCAAACTTTTTCGTTTACTATGACTTTTACAATCGGCTATAAATTTATAATCACGAGTCAACTGTTGCGTTTCCTCATAATTAACTTTTCTGACGCCATCAATATGGCAAACAATACGATAGCGATGATACAAGCGGTGACTATGTACGCCCACGCGGTCGAATACTGCGCCTGCAGTATGCACTCGCGTATACGTCGTCCCACACCGGTGATCCTTTCGGCGAAATACTCGCTGACCAAAGCCGCGATGACACACGCCGGAACGCTGACCTTAAGCGAAATGAATATAAACGGCAGACTGTTCGGCGCTCTCAGATAAAAGAGCACGGTCATTTTGTTCGCGGCATAGGATTTCATCAGATCGAGCGCGAACGGCTTCAGCTCGGTCAAACCCCTGTAGGCGTTCAGCGTCATCGACGCTGTGCTGACCACAGTGACTATGACCAGCTTCATCACATAGCTTCTGACGTCTACATCGCTGCTGACATCACGGGTCCACTGCAATATTACCGCCGCCAACGCGACTGTGGGAATCGAGCTGATCGCGGCGATTATATTGAGACCGGTCGCGCCGAATCTCGGCGAGTTGGTGGCGAACACCGCGAGCAGATAGCCTATCACGGAGCCTATGACCAGTCCGGGGAGAATCACGCTGACCGTCGCCCAGGTATCCTTCGCGATAGCCGGAAGATTGTCGGCTATGACCGATAGAATTCGGGTCGGCAGCGGCAATATCAGCGTGGTCGTGTTCAGCAGCTTGTGCAGCACCTGCCCCTGCCATAAAGCGATCAGCAGAACACCGAACAGGAGCGGATACAATACCGAGGTAACCGGCGAAAATCGGGATGCGCTTTTTTTCATATCAAATCACCCCTTTGGCTTCTGATTGTACGGGCAGACACGTTTTTCGATCGCACCTATCAAAACGAAGGACAGTATACCTACGATCGCGCTTAAAATAACGATCTGCCAGAACACGTATCTTGTCATCGCTCCCTTGAGCGACTGTGAGAGCAGACATCCGAGTCCAACGCCGCCCTGCAGAGTATCTACGAGTATCGACGCGGTGACCGCCATCGGAGCGGCTATCTTCATGCCGGTGAAAAAAGCCGGCAGACAAGCGGGAATCAAAGTCTTTGTGTAGAGCTGAAATTTGCTTGCCGCGTAGGAATACATGAGTTCGTGCTTTTCCTTGTGTACTCCCTTGAATCCTGCCAAGGTATTGGCAGCGACCGGATAGAAGGTGAGGATAGCGGCAATGACGATACGGCTGGTCGCGATATCTCCGGTGAGCGCAAGGACGATCGGAGCCATTCCGAGGACCGGTATCATCTGTATCAGCATGAGGTAGGGAAACGCGATTTTTTCGACCGTGCCGCTGAGGTTCATCAGCAGAGCCAATGTAAACCCGAGCGCCGTTCCGATTAAAAATCCGATACCCGCGCGCGATAGTGTCGCGCCCGCGTTGATCAGAACCATTTGCAGCGCCGTTTCGGAGCCGTTGATGGTTTTTGTGTCGAGGATCGATTCAATAATCCCGTATATATGCGGAAGAATATTGACCGGCGTTCGTTTTGTAAACTGAACAATGAACGCGAACACCTCCCACACGGCGACTATGATCACCATCCACAGAAAAACCATGAAGTATCTTGAGTTGACGATTCTTTTTAATATGCTCACAATCAATCATCCTTTTTTGAAAATCAAATTCCCTCGAAGCTGGAGCGAATCTGGGCGACATATCCGGTGAATTCGGGAGTGTTTTTCACCTGCACCGTTCTCGGTCTCGGCAAATCTATATCTATCAGCGCTGACAGCCGACCGGGGTGCGGAGACAGCACGCAGACCCTGTCTGAAAGGAATACCGATTCCTGTATGTTATGCGTTACGAACACGATGGTTTTGTTTGTTTTACGCCAGATGCGAAGCAGATCCTCGTGCAGCCTTTCACGCGTGAATTCGTCGAGCGCGGAGAACGGTTCATCCATCAGCAGGATTTCCGGCTGGATCGCGAGCGCTCTGGCTATACCCACTCGCTGCTGCATACCGCCTGACAATTGTCTCGGGTAATGCTTTGCGAAATCCTTGAGTCCGACCAGCTCGAGCATTTTCTCGGCGCGTTCCTCGCAGTCCTTTTTAGGCAGGTGCATAATCTCAAGCGGCAGCATGACGTTTTTCTTGACGGTTCTCCATTCATAAAGCACCGCTCCCTGAAAGACTATTCCATACTTGCGTTTCAGCCTCGCCTCTCTCGGAGTTTCGCCGCCGACCGTGATCTCGCCGACCGAGGGTGTGAGCAAATCGGCGATTATCCTGAGCAGCGTAGTCTTTCCGCAGCCGGAGGGACCGAGCAATGAGATGAATTCCCCTTTATAAATATTCATTGTCACATTTGTCAACGCGACAACATCGGTATTGGTGTTGGACTTATATGTCATGCCGATATCCTTCAGCATGATTTCTACGTCTGTTCCGACAGCTGCCATATAAGGCATCTCCTTTCTGAAAAAAGAAAACCGCAGACAATGTCCCTTTTATTACAGGCGCCATTGTCTGCGATTGATTTCTATGTGTATATTATACCCGCTTTTGTAACTTATGTCAAGTATCGATGTATTGTTTTGTGCGATATGCCCATATGCGCCGGCGCGATGTTCTTGTCTCATATTCAACACCACGGAAAAATCCGCGTCAGAACAAGGCAAAATATACGTTTGCACAAACCCATATCCGGCTTTTTGTGCTGCGGCACAAACTATTTGCGGTTATAGACCGCGTTTCGGAGCTGATTTGATATAATATGTGTGCAAGCGTCCACCCGCACTGTGATTCTGAATATAACGGCACAAAAATAAGAACCGTGACTTCGTATCAATGTATCAAAATCACGGTTCTTATGTGGTGGAGACAGACCAACCAAATCCGAACCCAGAAAGTCCTCGACTTCCTTTAGTGTAATCGTCTGTGTGCCATGTTGATAGTTATAGGTCAGCACCAGCTTATCGTCATACACAAATATCGCGTTGACAAAGGTGTCGATCAGTCGCTTTTGAAATTCCCGATCATTGGGATCGCCGTACCGGAACTGAGAAAACCAATGCTCCATATACTCCCGTGTCAGCTTCGGCTTTTGCAGCTCTGCCGTCGTCATGCTGAGAGACAGTTCTTCTTTCTGTTTCTCCAACTCTTCAAGCCGCTGTTTTGTTGATGCAGTAAAGATACCCTGCTGGATGGCGTTGAGCATATTTTCAATGCCCTTTTCCGTCTCGGCAAGCTGTCGGCGCAAAGCAGGAATTGTCACATCCTCGCGTTCCTGCATGGCAAGCAGTGCGTCAATGATCCGATTGATCTTTTCCTCATTCAGCACTCGTTCCATTGTCAAGCGAACAATGGCGCGCTCGATCCAATCCTTCTTGACTGCCTTTTTATTGCAGCCCTTTTTGCGTTTTGCATTACCGCACTTATAGTAGTAATGCATCGCTCCGGTGTGGCTCTTGCCGCTTTCAC
>CAJFKR010000137.1 GCA_904386005.1 Candidatus Flemingiibacterium merdigallinarum | reverse complement strand
TGAAAGAGGTGTGATTGTATGAACACAAAGCTGATTTCCGACGCTGTGAGCGAGATTGACATAAGATTTGTAGACGAAGCGCTGAATTATAAGAAGCCTGCAAGGCAGACGAAATTTTTCCGTTGGGCTGCGATTGCGGCGTGTGTGTGCGTTGCTATGGCGGTGACGATACCATTGGCGACACGGCGGGATAGAATAGACACAATCGGCGATGTTCCAATTCTGACCGAGGACGGCGTCGTGATACCGCCGATGAGTGTGTCGCTATCGTCGGATATAGCGGCAGACATGGCGGCGTTCTTCATATATCAGGGCGGCTGCTATGTGCAGTATGAGTGGCTCGACAATCAGGATATAGTCGGCGAATATCTCGGGAGCTCGACCGGACTTATCAATGAATGGACTCCGAAGGACGGCTATGTCGAGCTCGCCGGAAATGTTTCGGTCGACTTTTACAGTGTAAACGGCTACGACCCGTCGTTCATGCTCTGCACCAAAGACGAGGACGGCAGGGCTTCGACCTACATCCGCACGACCGGAATTACGTTGAAATACGGCGCGGAGTTTTTTTCCGACCGGCTGAACATCGACAGCTGGCAGTCGGTGAGCTATAAAACTCCCGAGTCATGGGTAAATGGCAGTGATGAGGTATATTATCTGAACGAAGCCGATACCGCGGCTGTGGAAAATTTCATCGCTGAGCTGAATACAGCCGAATTTCTGCTGTGGAGCAGCGCGGTCGAGAGGGCAGAGCAGGCGGGCGAAGCTATATCCGAAAGCTACAATTTGTATTTTGAACTCGAGAACGGCATGAGCATATCGCTTAGACTTTACGACAGCGGATATGTTCACTTTGATGGAATGCCCAAAGTCTGTGTGCAAATACCGCGGGACAGCTGCGATGAGTTCATCGGTTTGCTTGACAGAAATGCTGACTAATCTGTATGTACAAATATCGAATAAAACCAAATCCGCCACATTTGTGGCGGATTTGCTATATATTAAAGTTTGATTTCGACCTCGCGCCGTTCGGCGTTCCAGCAGGTCAGCGACAATGTCACCGCGTTCAGCTTGTCGTCGCGGACGCGGACAGTCAGCTCGATCTCGCGGCTCGATCCTGCGGGCAGGAAGAAGTAGTTGTCGCTCGCGTA
The DNA here is from genome assembly GCA_904386005.1 of Candidatus Flemingiibacterium merdigallinarum. Taxonomy (GTDB): domain Bacteria; phylum Bacillota; class Clostridia; order Oscillospirales; family CAG-272; genus Flemingiibacterium; species Flemingiibacterium merdigallinarum. The sequence goes on along the minus strand of CAJFKR010000137.1, from coordinate 2,903 downwards.
TGACAAAGTCTTGTCCTCGTCGATGTCGAGCTTGCAGGGGAACAGCGGGATTGCGCCGGTGTTGGAAACGACCGCTTTCAGCTTCACCAAGCGCTCGCCTCCGAAGTCCTCGACCGACTTCGATGTCAGCTTCAATGTGACGTTATCGTTTCTTGTCGCTGCGACCTGCGGCTTAAGCCACGGTCCCTTGTCGAAGTCGATGTTGTTCTGCGGCTCGGAACGGTATTTTGTGCGGAACTCGACGTCCGACATACGCTCGAGCACCTTGCACCAGTAGACGCTCTGATTTAACATTCCGGCGGCGTTTTCGACATACGCGCGCAGGAAGAAGTATTTCTCGGTGTAGTCGTCGGGCAGTATGATTTCGTTCGGCGTGAAGGTTTTCAGATATTCGTCGGTCATGTCGCAGTCGAAGCTTTCGCTCCGCACCAGCTCGAGCGACGGCGAATACAGCTCGAAGCCGACCGTCAGACCGGAATAACCGTGTGTGTCGTCGCAGATCAGCTTGATTTCGGGCGTGAAGCGCTCACATGGAGCAAAGGTCACCTCACGCAGCGCGAGCTCGACCGACAACGGCGCGTAGGCGTTCTTGACATAGTAGTAGGGCGCGATTGGGTCGCCGAGACCATCGACCAGCTGTATCGCGACGGTCGTCCACGCGCGCTTGAATACCCACGGCATTATTCCACAGGTAAACGGGTAGTTCTCGCGCATTGAGTTTATCATTATCTGGTAGAACTCGCAGGAGGCAATCTGTGTCGCCTCGCAGAGGTCGGCGAGCGAGATGCCGCGGACATTGGATATCATCGACGCGCGCGACATCATGCGCGGTATGCGCTCGGGCACGAATTCGGTGAAGTGATTGTGCAGCTCGGGGTTGCCGGTCACAAATTCGTCGGAAAAGATATTCGACAGCGGGCGCTCGTATTCGTCGCGCGACAGCTGCTGACGCAGGCTCTTGGCGTTCGGGAAGCTGTGTATTCCCGACTCACCGATGAACGGCAGCTGACCGTAGATTTTTCTGTACCAGACCGGCTCCATGTCGCGGTAGATGTGAGTCGAGCCCTTGTCGGGCGAGGTGCGCAGAAACTTGCGCGACGGGTCGAGATCCTCGATTTCGCGCGATATCACCGCCATCGCGGCGTCGTTGCCGAGTGCGTAGGGGTTGATTTCGTTGCCGCCGGTGTGAATGACGAGCGACGGGTGGCAGCGCATACGGTAGAGGTTCTGGCAGACCTGCGACTGCAAAATCTGCCGATCCCACTTCTCGGTCGTCTGGTTTGCGATGAAATTGTCCTGCATGACCATAATGCCGAATTCGTCGCAGAGACTGTAGAAGCGGTCGTCCTCGGGCATACCGCCGCCGCTCCAGATCCGCAGCAGCTGTATTCCGGCGTTATTCGCGAGCATCAGCGCCCAGCGGTAGTCCTCGTCGGATATGTCGAGTAAGAAGTCGACCGGTATCCAGTTCATGCCCTTGAGGAATATCGGGCGGCCGTTTATGACAAAGTGGTACTTATCCCAGCGCGTGCGGTGGCGCAGACCGGCGGTGTATTCGTATTCGACCGTGCGGATTCCGGTTTCGAATTCGAGCGTGTCGACAAGCTCGCCGCCGTCATACAGCTCGAGCGCGACTTCATACAGCTCGGGTGAGCCAAGACCGTTCGGGTACCAGAGCCGCGGGTTCGCGATGTCGAACGTCTTTTCGAAGAACTGACATTCGCGGAAAGTTTTATTCTCGCAGATATACTTCTTATCGTAGATATCGACCGTCTCGCGCGACGAATACGCGAGATTTCCGGTCGATTTTTCGACGAGCTTGACCGCGACGTCAAGCTGCTTTCCGGTCGGGCGCAGGTCGATACCGTTGTTGTAAGCGAAGGTATACTGCGACCATGAGCCGATATCGTTGGCTTTGACCTCGAGCTCCTTTATCTGCGGGTCGGCGAGCTCGACCTCAAGCCGAAGCGAAGCATGGTCGGAGCTGATACTTTCGGTATAGAGGTAAGGACGGCTCAGATGATATTTTGGCAAAATCTCGATTCGGACGCCGCGCCAGATGCCGAACACGATGAAGTCGCCATTCGAGGTTGAATCGTCTCGGCGCAGGTTCCACGGCACGATCTGCGAGGCGCCGCGTTCATCGTGTGTGTGATTACGCAGATGGTCAGGCGCGGGCGGCGTGACCTCGACGACCAGCTCATTGTCGCCGATATTCGCTGTCTCGCCAATTTCGCAGATCGGTCCGCCGAACATACCGTCATGCTCGCAGAGCAGATTGCCGTTGAGCCAGACGCGCGAGGTGTAGCCGACTCCGTCGAAGCAGAGGTACACATCCTTGCCGCGCGCCGATTCGGGCAGGCTGAATGTGCGGCGGTAGTACCAGATCTTCTTGTCGGTCCATTCGTAGAGCTTCGAGTTTGTGCCGAAATAGGGGTCGGGCAGGATTCCGGCTTCGACGAGGTTGCGGTATGCCGACGCGGGGATATGCGCGGTGTGCGGGAATTCGAGCCGCGATATGTCGTCGGTCGCGCTGTCGATGTAGCAAAAGCTCCACTCGCCGTCGAGCGGCAGGTGCGCGTCTCCGCGCCCGCCTCGCCGTCCGCGTCATTGTCCCTGCCGTGATAGAACATATAGTATCTGCCGTCCTCTTCCAGAATGCAGTTGTGGCCCGTGCCGCTCTCCTTCTCGTTTCTGCAAAGGAGAGGGCGATATTCCCGATCGCTCGGGTATTTTACAAAATCGATCTTTGTCAGGTCCGTTTCCGCAGTACGGGCACGGGCATACCCTATGTAATAATACGGGCTTTTATAACAGTTCCCCGAATAGGTGATGTAATGCCAGTCCCCCTTGCGGAAATAAAAGGCGCCCTCCACGGTGTACCAGTCCTTTCCCTTTTCAAA
>CAJFKR010000136.1 GCA_904386005.1 Candidatus Flemingiibacterium merdigallinarum | reverse complement strand
CTCATATAACTCCGTTCGACTTGAATGTGTTATGCACGCCGCCAGCGTTCATCCTGAGCCAGGATCAAACTCTCTGAAAAATGGTATATATCAAATGGCGGGCTTTCGCTCGACCACTCAAAATATCAATTTCAGAGCTTTAATCTTTGTTAGCTCTTTTTACTTAAATTTACCTTTTGTTCGTGTTCAAAAGAATTGTCGAGATTTCCTTCAAGTTAGTTTCGTTTCGGTATCGCCAATCTTAATCAGCGTACCTCACTGTACCTTTTCTTTCAATCTCTTGCTGTTCAATTTTCAAGGACCATTCCTGTTAAGGGATTCTTTCGTTTCCCTTTGCTGTCACTCACACGCGACTTATATATTATATCATATCTTGAAGCGTTTGTCAAGAGGTTTTGCAAAAGTTTTTAAGCTTTTTTCGAACTCTCTTGCTTTTCGCTTCGGTCTTTTAAGACCATTCGGTCGCTTTTGGCTGACCTTGATATTATATCATATCTTCTGCCGCTTGTCAAGGGGTTTTGCAAAAGTTTTCGGACTTTTTTCAACCTCCCGCTCGGCGTCTCCGCCTCGCTGACAGCTTATTTAGTATACCATATCTCTTTCGCATTGTCAATAGTTTATTCGATATTTTTTCAGTTTTGGCATAATTCACAGCAGTATTGTCATATATTGTCCGTCATTAGTGCGAAATCGCCTTATAATTTAGTCAATTCACACGTTAGCGAGCTGAAATTCACCGCTTTTACCGTTACAATCCCCATATTTGATTATTGTCATTGACAAGTATGTTAGAATATGATATAATATTAACTGGCTGGCTTTAGTGCCATTTATAGCCAAATCCAAATGAAAGGAGTGAAATTCATGTCTTATCCCTCTGTACCACGCACCTCCGAGCTGTTTGACCTTGCTCACACCCTCGCCGCTGAATTGCTTTTGCAAGCCGAATACCCGTGGCAGATTGTCGGGTCGATAAAAGACTTCATTATATATATCTCAAAATCGCTTGACCCCGACGTCTATATCGACCGCGGCGACGGGATTTTCGTCGCTCGCGACGCCACGGTCGCACCGACCGCGTATATCGCCGGTCCCTGTATCATCGACAGCGGCGCCGAGATCCGGCACTGCGCGTATATACGCGGTTCGGCTATAGTTGGGCGCGGCGCGGTCGTCGGCAATTCCTGCGAGCTGAAAAACTGCATCCTGTTCGACGGAGTACAGGTGCCGCATTTCAACTACGTCGGCGACTCGATTCTCGGCTACAAGTCCCACCTCGGCGCGGGCGCGGTCACGTCTAACGTCAAGAGCGACAAGTCGGAAGTTAAGATTCGCACGAGCGAGCTCGCAGTCGAAACCGGAAGAAAGAAGCTCGGCGCGATTCTCGGCGACTATGTTGAGGTCGGCTGTAACTGTGTGCTCTGCCCGGGAACGATCGTCGGTCAGAACACCAACATCTACCCACTGTCGCGAGTGCGCGGCGTGATTCCGGCAAACTCTATATTCAAGTCGGAAACCAATATCACAGCGAAAATGTAAGCACGCAGCATAAGCTCTCGGAAAAAGGGTTTTTCCCCCGCAAAACAACCACTAACAATAATACAAAGAAAGGAATCCAACCCATGGGAAGATTATTCGGAACGGACGGCGTGCGCGGCATCGCTAATACCGAGCTCACGTGTGAACGGGCAACGCAGATCGGGCGCGCCGCGGCGGAGGTGCTGTCGAGCGGACGCAGGTATCTGCCGACCGTGCTCGTCGGAATGGATACGAGAATTTCCTCGGAAATGCTCGCGGCCGCGCTCACAGCCGGACTCTGCTCGGTCGGCGCGGACGTCATCAACCTCGGAGTCGTGCCCACGCCGGCGGTCGCTTACCTTGTCGGCAAGTACAAGGCGCACGCGGGCGTCATGATATCCGCGTCTCACAACCCCTACCAGTACAACGGAATCAAGATATTCAACGAGGACGGCTATAAGCTCGAGGATGAGCTCGAGGAGCGCATCGAGTCTATCGTGCTCGACCAGAAGCCCGAACCAAAGCTCGCGATACCCGAGAATATCGGTCGCGTCTCGCGCGCCGCGAACGCTGTCAAGGACTACATCGACCATCTGAAAAGCACCGCGCTCTATTCGCTCGACGGCATGAAAATCGCGCTCGACTGCGCCAACGGCTCGGCAAGCCGTACCGCGAAGCTGCTGTTCGAGGGGCTTGGAGCCGAGTGCCATATCCTGAACGCCGAACCGAACGGCACTAATATCAACGCCGACTGCGGCTCGACCCACCTCGAAAAGCTCCGCGAATACACAGTCGCGCATAGCCTTGACGCCGGTATCGCGTTCGACGGCGACGCCGACCGCTGCCTGTGCGTGGACGACAAGGGTATTGACGTCGACGGCGACATGATCATGGCCATCGCCGCGTACGACATGAAGCAGCGCGGCAAGCTCAACCGCAACACCGTCGTCGGCACTATCATGACCAACTTCGGCTTCACTAAATTTTGCAGCGACAACGATATCCGCTTCGTCGCGACTAAGGTCGGCGACCGCTACGTGCTCGAGGAGATGCTGCTCGAGGACTACTACCTCGGCGGCGAGCAGTCGGGGCACGTCATATTCCGCGACTTCTCGACTACCGGCGACGGTCAGCTCACCGCGGTGCAGCTCCTGTCGCAGCTAAAACGCACCGGCGCGAAGCTGTCGGACGCCGCGTGTGTCATGACCCGCTATCCGCAGTTCATCGTCAATATTCCCTGCACCGCGGAGGAAAAGGTCGCGTTCTACACCGATTACGAAGTCAAATCTATACTCGAAGCCGCAAAGCGCGAAATCGGCGACAGCGGCAGACTGATCGCGCGCCCGTCCGGCACCGAGCCGCTGATACGCGTCATGGCCGAGGGAGACGATTCGGAGGCAATCGAGCGTATAGCGAGCGAGACGGCGGCAAAGCTGAAAGCCCAGCTCGAGAGCTATAACTGATTTTACGGGCAAACACCACGCGGTGACGCGGCAAAGCCGACTGCTATCACAGTCACCGCGCGGGCGAGACAGACTCGCAGAGTTAAACTCACAGAGTTAAACTCACGAATTACACTCGCAAGAAAAAGACAACCGAAAAGAATCAGCGCCAGAGCTGCGGCGCGGCAATCTCCGCGTCGCAGCAGACGAGGTGAATAATTATCGAAATATCGGCGGATGTTATTCCGGCGCGGGCTCAACGCGTCGTAGAATCGCAACAAAAACAGCGGGCGACCGCTGAACAAAGCGCGATTCATATAATGAGCGAAAATATTATATATTGAACGAGGTGCGGCGAATTCGCACGACCGCAGCCGCGCACAGACCCGATTGAATCGCGGGCTTGATTAAATTAAATATTCCGCGGCTCGGACGCGTCGGGACGCGTCAGATTAATTTTAATCTTCGCTCACCCGTTTGGACATCACGAAATTCGTCATATACACGCCGCGCCGCAAGACGCTCTGTTCGCGCACGACCTCGTATCCGCGCCACAGAAAGAACGGCTTCGCGGTAATCGACGCGTGTGTCGTCACCTCGGACACGCGGCTCGCCGCGTAGGCTTCGAGCTCGTCGCAGATCGCGGTCGCGATCCCGCGCCGCTGATATTCCGAATGCACGTACAGCCGGTCGAGGTAGCCGGAGTCGTCAATGTCGCCGAAGCCGACTATCCGCCCCTCCGCCTCGGCAGTCACCGTGTGGTGCGCGAGAAACGACTCGTTCCACGCCTCAAGGTCGACCTGTCCGTCCGCCCACGCGTCGACCTGCCGCCGCGTGTAGTCGGCGATGTTGATTTTATGCACCGTGTCATAGAACAGCCGCGCGTATTCGGCGCAGTCGTCCTCGCGGTAAGCCCGTAATGTGAACATGATTATGTCCCTGACTTTGTTTTGCAGTTTTTTTGCAAAGCAAAGTCTTTCCTTTCTTTGTCGATGTTATGTAACGATTTTGTGAATTAAATCCAAGTCGAAATTTAATGGCTATGCAGCCGATTGTAAAAGTCGAAAAAAACGAATTCAACGATAATTATAATAATGTTGAAAATCATAATAATGTTGTCAAGCAATTATATAGCAAACAACATGAGTTCCAAACAATCATGTATAACCCAAGCCGCCGGTTGGGAAGCAGTGGTCCCAGCAGTTTCGTCCTGCGGACGAACCTGCCTAAGGCGGCGCGCCCCTGTGGTACCTAACGACAAGCAGATATATAATCTCCGCGCAAATATTAACAATTATGCTTTGACCCAAATTATTAAAGTTTTCGCGGTGGGGGTCTGGGGGAGGTGCCTTTTCCAAAAGGCACCTCCCCCAGTAAAAGCAA
>CAJFKR010000135.1 GCA_904386005.1 Candidatus Flemingiibacterium merdigallinarum | reverse complement strand
GTAATCAAGGTCGAAAAAGAATAACCGATTGCGAAAGGATTGATTTAACAAATGGTCAATAAAGTATTGATGAAGGGCAACGAAGCTATAGCCGAGGCGGCTATCAAGAGCGGCTGCCTGCATTTCTTCGGCTACCCGATAACCCCCCAGACCGAAATTTCCGAATATATGGCTAAGCGTATGCCCAAGGTCGGCGGACTCTGCCTCCAGGCAGAAAGCGAAATCGCGGCTATCAACATGATCATGGGCGCGGCGGCTGCCGGCTCACGCTGCCTCACCTCGTCCTCGTCCCCCGGAATCAGCCTGAAGAGCGAGGGAATCTCGTACATAGTCGGCTGCGACCTGCCCTGCGTTATTGTAAACGTGCAGCGCGGCGGTCCCGGACTCGGCGGCATACAGCCGTCGCAGCAGGATTATTATCAGGCAGTCAAGGCCAACGCACACGGCGATGAGCAGATTATCGTCCTCGCGCCCGCGTCGGTACAGGAGATGGCACAGCTCACAAGCGAAGCCTTCGACCTCGCCGACATCTATCGTATGCCCGCGATGATACTCGCTGACGGCGCGCTCGGACAGATGATGGAGCCGGTCGATTTCGAGCTGAAGAATCACCGCGAGCTGCCCGAAAAGACCTGGGCTACCAACGGCACCATGGGCAAGCGCAAAAAGAACATAATCAACAGCCTTTTCATGGATCCGAACGAACTCGAAAAATCGATTCGCGAGCGCTACAAGCGTTACGACGAGATTGCCGAGAAAGAGGTCAAGTATGAGGAATACCTCTGCGACGACGCCGACATCGTACTCGTCGCTTACGGCATCACGTCGCGTATCTGCAAGACCGCTATCACCGCGGCTCGCGCCAAGGGCATCCGCGCCGGACTCCTGCGTCCGATCACGCTCTGGCCCTATCCGAAGAAGCAGCTGCTCGCGCTCACCGACACGGCAAAGCAGTTCCTTGTCGTCGAGCTTAACATGGGACAGATGGTCGACGACGTCAAGGTCGCGACCGAGTGCAGACGTCCGGTCTCGTTCTACGGCAGAACCGGCGGCATGATTCCGTCTCCGGCAGAGGTGCTCGCCGAGATTGAAAAGCTCGCCAACGCTTAAGTCGGTCGTATAAAATTCGTTTGGAGGAACTATAATGGTAGTATTCGATAGACCAAAGTCACTTTCGCCCGTACCTTTCCACTATTGCCCGGGCTGTACGCATGGAATCGTGCATCGTCTGGTCGCCGAGGCGCTCGACGAGCTCGATATCTGCGGCAAGGCGGTCGGCATCGCGCCGGTCGGCTGCTCGGTATTCGCATATAATTACTTCGAGTGCGACATGATCGAAGCCGCGCACGGACGCGCTCCGGCGGTAGCTACCGGCGTAAAGCGCACTCATCCCGACAACATCGTCTTTACATATCAGGGAGACGGCGACCTCGCCGCGATCGGAACCGCCGAGACGGTACACGTCGGCGCGCGCGGCGAGAACATCACGATAATCTTTATAAACAACGCAATCTACGGCATGACCGGCGGTCAGATGGCTCCGACCACCCTGCCCGGACAGGTCACGACGACCTCTCCGTATGGACGCGACCGCCGCATTCAGGGCTCGCCGATTCACGTCTGCGAAATGCTCGCAACCCTCGACGGCGTCGCTTATGCTGAGAGAGTAGCGGTCAACACCGTACCGAACATCCGCAACGCTAAAAAAGCCATTGTCAAAGCTTTCCGGAATCAGATCGACAAAAAGGGACTTTCGATTGTCGAAGTCCTCTCCACCTGCCCGACCAACTGGGGCATGACACCGCAGGCGGCGCTTGAGTGGGTCAAGACCGACATGATCCCGTTCTATCCGCTCGGCGTCTACAAGGACACCGACACGAAGCTGCTCAACCCCACATCGACAAAGGAGGCAAACTGATATGACACTGAATATACTTCTCGCCGGCTTCGGCGGTCAGGGCATACTTTTTGCCGGCAAACAGCTCGCAAAATCGGCTATGTGCTCGGATTTGCAGGTGTCATGGCTTCCGTCCTACGGTCCGGAGATGCGCGGCGGCGCGGCTAACTGCTCGGTTATTATTTCGGACGTTGAAATCGGTTCGCCGCTTGTCGTCAATCCCGACCTGCTTATCGCGATGAACATTCCGTCGTATGACAAGTTCGAGCCGAATGTCGTCAAGGGCGGTCGCGTGATATACGATTCAACGCTGATTCCCTCCCCCGCCGAAAGCGAGGGCGTCGAGCATTGCCCGATCCCTGCCACCGGCATTGCGTCTGAAAACAACCTCGACGGCATGGCAAACGTCATCATCCTCGGCTATCTTTTGAAGCTGACCGGAATTTTCAGCTATGATGAATTCCTCGGTCACATGATTGACGGTATCCCTCCGGCAAGAGCCGCGCTCATCGAAAAGAACAAGAAAGCACTCGAGCTCGGATACAATTTCGGCTGAGTTGAAACAGAGCAGGATTCACTTGTGTGACTCCTGCTCTTTTCGCACAGTTACCAAAGCGAACGCAATTGCGGCAATCAAGTATACAATTGCGGCAAACAAGAATAACTTTACAGCTGACCAAGAAAGGAAAAGCCGCGTTTATATAACTGCGGCAGACCAGAACAATATGGAAATTACTCTTCTTCCCGGCGAGGTCTGGTATGGACTCGCGAGCGACGAGGGCACGAAAATGCCGCTCGACATAAGCTCGGACTACCGCTTCGATATGCAGCCGGCGCATACCGGCAATCAGTATTCCCCGCTGCTCGTCTCGAATAAAGGTCGCTATATCTGGGGCGACGACGGTTATAACACGACTGTTTCGGGCGGCGTCATCACAGTGACGTCAAAGCTCGCACAGCCCGAGCTGCACGAGGGCTACGGCAGCCTCCGCGGCGCGTATCTCGCCGCCGCGAAGGCTCACTTCCCGACCGATGGAGTCCTCCCGCCCGAGGAATTCTTCTCGAAGCCGCAGTACAACACATGGATCGAGTTCATCTACGACCAGAATCAGGCGGGTATACTTGAATACTGCAATACACTTGTCAAGAACAATATGCCGCGCGGCATACTGATGATCGACGATTTGTGGAGCAACTACTACGGCAAGTGGGATTTCGACCGCTATAAGTTCCCCGACCCGAAAGGCATGATGGACAAGCTGCACGAGTGGGGCTTCAAGGTCATGGTCTGGATCTGCCCGTTCGTGTCGCTCGACTCTATCGAATACCGCGACCTCAGCAAAAAGGGCGCGTTCGTGCGCAGTCCGGACGGCAGCGTTCGCGCAGTGCATTGGTGGAACGGCATATCCGCGGTGCTCGACCTGTCGAATCCGGTCGACGCGGCGTGGATTCGTGAGCGCTGCCGCTTCCTCTGCGACACCTACGGAGTCGACGGCTTCAAGCTCGACGCCGGCGACGCTATTTACTACCGCGACGACGACAAGAATTACGGCAATGTCACACCGAACGAACAGTGCGAGCTCTGGGCGAAGCTCGGGCTCGAGTTCCCATACAATGAATACCGCGCCTGCTACAAGTGCGCCGGCCGCCCGCTTGTGCAGCGGCTCTGCGACAAGAGCCACAGCTGGACGAACCATGGTATCAACACGCTCGTCCCGAATATGCTCGCGCAGGGCATACTCGGCTACGCGTACGGCTGCCCGGACATGGTCGGCGGCGGGTCGTATACCGACTTTCTCCCCGGCTCGCGTGAGCTCGACGAGGAGCTGTTCGTCCGCTACTGCGCCGCGGCGACACTTATGCCGATGATCCAGTTCTCGGCGGCTCCGTGGCGGGTGCTCGACAGCAAGCATTACGGCTGCATATTGAAGCTGCTCAAGCTGCGCGAAAAATTCCAGCCGGAGATAATGCGTCTCGTGCGCGAGTCGGCCAAGACCGGCGAGCCGGTGGTGCGCTATATGGAGTATGTTTTCCCGAACTCCGGCTTCGAGCGCGTGACCGACCAATTCATGCTCGGCGACGACATACTCGTCGCTCCGGTGACTATACAGGGAGCGACCGGTCGCGAGGTGATTCTGCCCGACGGCATCTGGTCGAAGTATTCGCCCGACGAATCCGACAGCGAGCTGTATACCGGCGGTAAAACTGTCTGGATCGACGCCGCGCTCGACTGTCTGCCGGTGTTTGTCAGAAAGCGTGACTGACATCGGCATAGTGTAGTGTCGATGTAGATTAAGCGTGAAAAACTTTGCGCTGATTTGATTCGGTAAAAAATATGGCGGTGAGGACGTATGTCCTCACTGCAGCCTATCGAAAAAGTCTAATAAAAAG
>CAJFKR010000134.1 GCA_904386005.1 Candidatus Flemingiibacterium merdigallinarum | reverse complement strand
GGAACAGGGCTGGGGCTGGCCCTGGTGAAGGACTTCGCCGAGATGCACGGCGGCACAGCGTCGGCGGGGGAAACGGAGGGACGCACGGAATTCCGCGTGGTCCTTCCCACAGAGAAGGTGGGGGATGACCTGCAATGACAAAGGTGATGATAGTTGACGACGACGAGATGATCGAATATTATTCGAGTTTTGTCGCGTCACTCGGCGGTCGAGTCACCGCCTATTACCTTGACAGCTACGCGGTCTCGCGAGGCGGCAATATAACTTCATTTATGGAGAACAGCGAGACGACTCGACTCGGATCGTTTTATATGGTCTCGACCCCGTCAGAAAAACGCAACCCGGGCTGGCCGCTCAACTCATTATCGATAAACAAAAACACACTTGAATATTTTGCCGACACCGGCGGCGACCGGTACAAATCACTCGGCGACGAAGCATCTATCGCCGCATACAAGTCGCGGCTGGTTGAGTTCTTACACAAAGCCTTGGGGCTGGATTGACTATATTGATATTGTATAATCTGACAAAATTATGCTTGATTTACTTGATTTACACAAATACTTTATACTTTCACACCTGAAACCGGGCGACTGCGCGGTCGACTACACAATGGGCAACGGTCACGACACCGAGTTTCTGTCAAAGACGGTCGGCGAAAACGGACGCGTGTTCGCGTTTGACATTCAGCCGAACGCGCTGAATTCAACCAAAGCCCGCCTTGTCGCGAGCGGCTGTCCCGACAACTACACGCTGCTCTGTGTATCGCACCACCGCGCCGCCGAATTCGTCGATCGCAAGGTCCGCGCGGGGATGTTCAATCTCGGCTACCTGCCAGGCAGCGACAAGAAAATCACGACTATGCACGAGACGACGCTCGCCGCTATCGACGCCGCGATCTCGCTTATGGACAGCGACGCGATTGTACTTATCGCAATTTACCCCGGACACGCCGAGGGCGAGCTCGAGGGACGGCTTGTCGGCGAGAAGCTGTCGGCTCTCGACCGGCGGCAGTATACGGTCGGCTGCTTCAAGCTGATAAACTCTCCGACCAGCCCGTATTTCTACATTGTCGAGGGTCATTGATATGCGCTCGTATCTCAACATCATCGACATCACGTCGTCGCGCGAGATACGCGCCGCCGAATTCGGCTTTTACGCTGAAAAGCCGTCGTTTTGTTTGCTTTATGATAATGAGTGTATTCTGTTTGAGCGCGGCAATATTAAATATATATTTTCACTCGCCGACGGCAGTATATCGAAATTAAAAGCGGAAACCAAGCTCGCATTCCCCGCCCCGCCCGATGGTGTGAATATATGCTTGCAGGCGCTGTCCGACGCCGGAGATACCGTATATACCGCGCTGACGCTTCGCCGTCCCGACGGCGACACTGTACTCTGCCGCTTCATGGGCACTGTAAATTCCATCGGCGAGCATCCGTTGTCCCGCGACGGCAGACACGTCGTGTTTTTCGGTTATCCGTGTCCAAAGGGACTGGATACCCCCGAATGACATAATACTGTATTATAAACCAGTATTATATGTATTTTAGTTTTAATTGTGAATCAAATTCACTTTCACATCGGAGATATACAATGGAAAACATACAGGATATCATCGAAAAAATCGCCTCCGTCGTCGACACGCATAAGCTGTCGGACGGCAGATACGCGCGCTGGATAACCCCCGGAAAGAACAATCGCGACACCGGTATCAACCCATACGGCTGCGCCGACGCCGCGAATATCCTCTACACGATCGGCCGCTTCCCGTCGGACGCGGATGAACGCGCCGAATGGATAAAGGCACTGCGTGAAATGCAGGACCCCGAGACCGGACTTTTTAACGAAGGCACGCACCATCCCATCCACACGACCGCGCACTGCATGGCGGCGCTCGAGCTGTTCGACGCGCAGCCGCTCTATCCGGCAAAGTCGCTGCAATACACTGTCGAGCCCGGCAAACTCGAAAAATTCCTCGATTCGCTCGGCTGGTATGACAACCCTTGGCCGCAGTCGCATCAGGGCGCGGGAATATACGTCGCGATGAATCTGTCGGGCGACGTCAACCCCGACTGGAACCGCCGCTATTTCGAATGGCTGTGGAACGAAGCCGACCCGATAACTGGTATGTGGCGGCGCGGCGAGACTACGCGCGACGGTACAAAGCCGCTCTATATGCACATGGCCGGCAGCTTCCACTATCTGTTCAACCACGAATACGCGCATATGCCGCTGCGCTATCCCGAGCGCATGATCGACAGCTGCATCGATATGTTCGACCGCCGCGAGCTGCCGTCGAGCTTTGGAAAATGCTGCAATTTCATCGAAATCGACTGGATATTCTGCCTGACCCGCGCGTCGAGACAGACCCCGCATCGATTCTATGATATCCGCGAGCGGCTCGCGGCGTTCACCAAGGATTACCTCGAATTCTGGCGCGGCGCTGACTTTGCGACCGACGACACAATAAACGACCTGCATATGCTGTTCGGCGGCGTCTGTGCGCTCGCGGAGCTGCAGCAGACACTGCGCGGCGAGCTCATTTCAGACAAGCCGCTGCGTCTCGTGCTCGATCGCAGACCGTTTATTTGACCGCGCCGTATGGCGATAGTAGTCGGTAAAACAAATATAAACAGTCAGACTAAACAAACGAATATGTTAAAGCATGGTCTGATATGATCAAAGGGCTGTCGCCATTTGCACGACAGCCCTTGATATATTTACTTGCGGAATCACGTCGATAGCTTTTGTCGAATCAAATCACACAAGCTCACTCGGCGCTGACGTCAAATACAGTTATCGTCACAGCGATGCCGTAATCGCAGTCGTATTCGCGGAAATCACCATCGAGCGAGATCTCGGCCATTGAGCTGCCATTGTTTCCGAGCTTGACCCAGATAGGCGTCTCCTCGCCGATTGTCAGCTCGGTATATTCGTCAATACGCGTGCTGCCGACGGCGGTCGCGCTCTCGATGCCGCTGCCGAGCGACGGATAACCGCTCTTTTCGTGACCGTCCTTTTCGATTCGGTACAGCTCGAAGCTGTCGCCGGCAAGCTGAATAGCGATGCGCTCGCTTGATTCTTCGACATTTCCGTAGCTTTTGCCGACCTCGACCCACTCGCCGTCGCTGTATATGCTGACGGCTATGCTCCGCGACTTCACCGTGTCGTCGTAAACGATGTCGTAATATTGCAGCTCGTCCGCGAATATCTCCAGTGCGTCTTCAGTCTCTTTCGAGAAATCACTGGGAGCAATCGACGTCGGAAGCTCCGACTCACCGCCGCAGGATGCGACCATAATACAAAGCAGGATTGATAATATTGACAGCGCGATACTTTTCATGAATATTCCAAGCCTCCTGTTTTATTTAAAATTAATTACAGATAATATTTACCGCAATATGCTTTGCGTGCCGATATTGACTTGCCGATATATGTTCTGTTTGCCGTCTTTATTTGTCGCCGTACAGCTTCGCCTGTGACTCGATCAATGCCTTGTCGTCGAAATAGTTTATCTTCATCGCCGCGCGCACGTCCGAGAGGGTCTGGGCCGCGACCTCGCGTGCAGCTTCACTTCCCTTTTTCAGTATGTTGTAAACTCCGGCGATGTCGCGCTGATACTCGGCGCGGCGCGCTCTTATCGGCGCGAGCGTCTCCTCGAGCACCGCGAGCAGGAACTTCTTGACCTTGACGTCTCCGAGTCCGCCGCGCTGATAGTGCGCTTTAAGCTCGTCGAGATTCGCGTATTCGGGCAGGTACTCAGCGAAATGCGCGTCGGTCGCGAACGCGTCGAGGTAGGTGAACACCGTGTTGCCCTCGATTTTGCCCGGGTCGCTGATTTTTATGTGGTCGGGGTCGGTATACATACTCATGACCTTGGTCTTGAGGTCGGCGGGAGTTTCGGACAGATATATGCAGTTGCCGAGCGATTTCGACATCTTCGCGCCGCCGTCAATACCCGGAAGGCGTCTCGCGGACGCCTCGGTCGGCAGCATAGCGTCCGGCTCGACGAGCGTCTCGCCGTAGACGTCGTTGAACTTGCGCACGATCTCGCGCGTCTGCTCGATCATCGGCAGCTGGTCCTCGCCGACCGGAACGGTCGTCGCCTTGAACGCCGTGATGTCGGCCGCCTGACTTATCGGATAGGTGAAGAAGCCGACCGGTATGCTCGTCTCGAAATTGCGCAGCTGTATCTCGGCTTTGACGGTCGGATTGCGCTGCAGGCGCGACACGGTGACGAGATTCATGTAGTAGAACGACAGCTCGCAGAGCTCGGGAATCTGCGACTGTATAAGCA
>CAJFKR010000133.1 GCA_904386005.1 Candidatus Flemingiibacterium merdigallinarum | reverse complement strand
GAGCACCGCAGGATCGCAATGCGCTTCGAAAAGCTCGCTTGTAGATTTCTTGCTTTTATTCATTTGGCGGCTGCACTGCTCTGGCTTGCATAATTTTGCCTGTTTGTGACTTTAGAAACACACTATAAATTGATTGACCGTATCATTGACTATTTTGCACAAGACACATAACCAATATGGGAGTTGCTACCACAATGAAACCACTAAATTTTACGCAAAAGCTTACGTTTGGAGGGGCGTTTCTGATTCCGTTCAGGATAGCTCCGGTAATTACCCTGCTGAAGCTTGCTCTCAGTCTGCTTGACCTTGCGGCAACGCCGCTGCGCGTTCTGGCTACGACTTATTTTATTGACAGCGCGCTGAGAGTCTATACAGAGGGGCTCGCGTCGCGGGAGCTTATACCCGCGCTCGCCGCGGTCGCGGCGACCTACCTTTACGGCTACATAACCGAACCGGTCGGAAAGCTGCTGAACAAAAAGCTGGATATCGCCGGATGGCTGGCCATACAGCACCCGATGCTCGATTCGTACGCCGGACTCAAGCTCGAATGCACAGAGGACAGCGACACGATGGATCTTATCACGCGCGTGTGGAGCGAATCGCCGGACGACGCGCTGCTGTCGGTGTACTCCGACTGCTGCGGGTTTGTCAGTCAGGCGGTGAACATCGTCAGCTGCCTGTGCATAATCATAGCGAGCGCGCCGGTGGCAGGCACAATAATCACACTGGCATCGATTCCGGTCGCGTTTGTCGCGCACAGGTGCGGCAAGGAAAAATACGCGGTAACGGAGGAAATGACTCCGAACGAGCGCAAAATTGAGGAGTACCACTACTACCTCACCTCGCGCCGGCATCTGTCCGAGCGGACGCTTTTCGGATTTGTTGGCAGGCTGAACGAGGACTACAAGTCGCTGCGCCGTGAAACCGCCGCGGTTCAAAACGGGGTCAGGCTGAAGAATATCCGGCGTAGGCACCTGTCCGAGCTTTTGCTGATTCTGCTCTCTGCGGCTTCGCTGTTCATACTCCTGCCGCCGCTTGTCAGCGGAGAGATATCTGTCGGTCTGTACATTTCGCTTATCGGCGTATTGTTTACGGTTGTACACAATATGGCATACAACTTCGCGGTCTATTTTGAGTATTTCACGATAGACAGGGAGTATTTAAAGGACTACAACGAATATGTGTCACTGCCGAAGGATGAGGGCTCGCTCGACAGAATGTCAGAGTCGCGGCCGAGGTTTGACCGGCTCGAATTTAAGCACGTCTCGTTTGCCTATCCCGGCACTGACAAAAAGGTGCTCGAGGATGTGTCGTTTGTAATCGAAGCCGGAAAGCGTTATTCGCTGCTCGGAATCAACGGCTCGGGCAAGACTACGATAACTAAACTGATAACGCGGCTTTACTCGAACTTTGAGGGCGAGATTCTGATTAACGATATACCGATATCGCAGTGGCGGCTCGCCGACATAAAGGCGATGTTCAGCGCGGTGTTTCAGGATTTTATCGAATACGACATCTCGCTGTATGACAATATCAGCGCCGGAAACGGGCTAAATTCTACAAGAGAAGAAGTCGAGGCGGCGATAAAGTCGGCAGGGCTTGATGAGTTCGCGTCGTCGCTCAATGAGGGCGCCGACACGCTGCTCGGCAAAATCTATGACGATGGAGTGCTCCCGTCAGGCGGGCAGTGGCAGCGCATCGCGATTGCGCGCGCGGTTGTCAGTCACGCTCAGCTGAAAATTCTCGATGAGCCGACCGCTTCGCTCGACCCTATCGCCGAGAGGGAGGTATACGAGCGCTTTGACGAAATCAGCAAAAACGCGGCGACAATATTCATCAGCCACCGGCTCGCGTCGGCGCGCAGCTCGGACGAGATACTGATACTCGACAACGGCCGCATCGCCGAGAGGGGAACTCACGACGAGCTCATGGAGCAGAATGGGATTTACGCCAATATGTTTAGAGCGCAGCAGGAGTGGTATGTATGAAAACCAAGACTAAACTTAACACAGTTACAGTAATATTCAGAAGCTTTACGCTCTGCCGGAAGATTTTGCCGAGGGCGCTCGCAGTACTCTGCCTGTCGCTCGTATGCGCCGGCGCGGCAAACGGCATGGATGTGGTCGTCGGCCGGATGCTGTTTGAGTCTATCGAGCAGAGCGCGGGGCAGGAGCGGCTGCTTATGACCGCGATAGTGAGCATCGGACTTTACATTCTGATACGGATATTGTGCTCGCTTGCGTCGTGGCTGCGCGAATGCTGCCAGATCAGATTCGCCAGCCGGCTCGATGTGGAGCTCGGCGGCATCTATAACCAGAAGCTTTCGCGGCTTTCCGCGGTCGAATTTGAGGACAAATCCCGCCTTGACTTTATCGAGCGCGCGGAGTCGGGAATGATGTGCATCGGCTCGCTGGTTTCAGCCCTCGTATCGCTTGTATGCTATCATCTCGTGTACTTTGTGATTCTCGGCGTCTTTCTGTACCAGATCGACGTAAGCCTCGGCGCGGCGATACTGCTCGTCTTTTTGCCGACCGCAATCGCGCAGTTCGTTCAGGTGCGTTATTACAGCGACGAGGAGGAAAAGCTCGCGCCGCTGAGACGGCTCGAGGACAGCTTTTACTACGCCGCGATGGACACGCGCGAAACACGGCTGTTCGGTCTGTTCGAGCATTTTAAAAACCTGCGGCTTGACGCGATGAAAAAGGTTTTCGACATTCAGTACAAGACCGAAAAGAAAATCAGCCTAATGCGCTTTGTTCTGAATCTGGTAAAGGTATTCGGCTGGATCGGGATTCTGTCGCTGCTGTTCCTGAATCTTTCGAGGGGAAGCATATCGGTCGGGGCTTTCGCGGCGGTGTTCGTGTCAATCGGAACGATGTTTTCAATGACCGAGGAGCTGATGCGCGTTTACCACAATGGTATAACCGCGAATATTGGCGCCGCCGCGAATTTCCTGGCGCTTGTGGAAAATGATGAGCCGACGCACAACAGCAAGGCTGACAACGACGAAGTTGGAATCAGATTTTCGCACGTGAGCTTTTCCTATCCGTCGGCAGAGCGGCCGGCAGTCTCCGACGTGTCATTTACAGTCGCGCCCGGAGAGTCGATTGCGATTGTGGGCGAAAATGGCAGCGGAAAGACTACGCTTTCAAAGCTGCTCTGCGGACTCTATGTTCCGAGCGAGGGAAGCGTTATTGTCGATGGAACCGACACGAGGTACGCCGAGCGCGAAAGTCTGTTCGCGAAATTCAGCGCGGTGTTCCAGAGCTTCAACGATTACGGCGCGCTTACATTACGCGACAATGTCAGAATAAGCGATTTTGACAGCGAGCGCGGGGTCGATGCCTGTCTGAAGGAAGCGGAGATTGACTGCGATGACCGCGATACTTTCCCGAGCGGGCAGGACACATATATGTCGCGCGAATTCGACGGCGTCGACGTGTCGCGCGGACAGTGGCAGCGGATAGCGATGGCGCGCGGCGATTATCGCGACAAGCGATATTTTATACTCGATGAGCCGACGGCGGCAATAGATCCGCTCGAAGAAGCGCGCGTATACAAAAAATACGCGCGCAGCACCGAATTGTGCACGACTATATTCATCACGCACAGAATGGCGTCAGCCCGCATCGCCGACCGGATTATTGTCATGGACAACGGCAGAATCGTCGAGAGCGGAACGCACGACAGTCTTATCGCCGCCGGCGGTAAGTATTACGAGCTCTGGTCCGCCCAGTCCCGAGGGTATGCGTTATAACCAGAATAAATTAAGCGAGGCAAAGACGAATTTCTGATAATATCTAACCTTGTCAATCCAATTGTGTAAACGTTAACTGAAATATTACAAATCCAAGCCGCAACCCCATAAGAAATCAAGCTGCTTTTTCCACTTTAAATATACTAAGCCACCGGTGTGCTTCCTCATTTTCTCCGAGCCAGAAGCCAAAGCAGTCCTCCCTGCCTTCACTGTTGACACCAATAATGCTGTAAACCGCGTATTTACCGGACTTTTTGTCGGATTTCATGTTCACCATCAGAGCGTCCATATAGACAAATGGATACACCTTTTCCAGCTTTCTGTTCTGCCATTCAACGACTCGCGGCTGAATACGGTCGACGATATTGGAGATCGTCTCATGGCTGAGCTTGAAGCCGTAGATGTCATCTATCACATCGGATATATCCCTGTCGCTTGTTCCCTTGGCATATAGAGACAGCACCTTCTCTTCGAGCTCGCTGACGTCGTGAGAGCCTTTTGGAATGAGTTCGGGTTCGTATTCGCCTTTGCGGTCACGTGGGATATTGAGC
>CAJFKR010000132.1 GCA_904386005.1 Candidatus Flemingiibacterium merdigallinarum | reverse complement strand
TGGGCGTCTCAGTAAAAAGAAAATGATGTTTAAGGCTGCCCTCAATCCTCAAGTTTTGCTTGATATTATTTTTCCGAAAAAGTAAATGCTGTTGCCGTGTGTCAACGAGAGTCAGAGCGATTTTATATCAGCCGCCGGAGCACGGCTGAAAGCTCTGCACATCGCCGACAACGACGGCTCGAGCGATATGCACCTGATGCCGTATGGCCGCGGACGAATCGACTGGCAGAGCGTCATGACTGCGCTCGCCGAGGTCGGCTACGACCGGCTTTACAACCTCGAAATCCCCGGCGAGTCGAGAGCACCGCTCGAGGTGCGCGAGCTGAAGCTCGATTACATCAAGCGTATGTGCGAATATCTCTTGTCAATCGCGTAATACCGTGATTGCAGGAATAATATAAGGGAGGCTGTGACAATGAACGAAGTATATCTTGAAAAACCGGCGAATTCCGACACAATCGACCTGCGCCCGCTCGCTGACGATAAGGCGTTACTTAAAAATCCGCACAAAGGCTGGTACATACACTATATCGACAACGGTATAGTGCGCCCCGCGTATCGGGATACTATCAAGGACGGAGATTATCTCGAAGATCTGCCGCTCATCAATCACCTCTATCTGCGCGTCGACTGGTCGGATCTTGAGCCTGAGGAGGGGAAGTTCGACTGGTCGTACCTCGACCGGATATTCGATGAGTGGGGCAGCCGCGGTTATAAATTCAGCTTCCGCTTCTGCACCTACGAGACGCCGAACCCGCACGCCACGCCCGAATGGGTGCGGCTCGCCGGAGCAAAGGGCACATTCGTCGACCCGCCCGAGACGTGCCCCGAGCTGCGCCATTGGGAACCCGACTACGGCGACCCGGTATATCTTGCAAAGCTCGAGCGTTTCATCGCCGCCTGTGCCGAAAAATACGACGGTCACCCGCTTGTCGAATTTGTAGATATAGGCACATTCGGCACATGGGGCGAGGGGCACACCTTCGCCGGAACCGGCAAGCGCTATTCGGCTGATGTTCTGCGGATTCACGCCGATCTGCACGCGAAATATTTTGCCAACACCTTCCTGCTTGTAAACGACGACTTCTGCCACACCGCCTACCTCGGCGGCGAGAGCTCATTCGGACGCGACGGTGCGGAGTCGGCGCTGATGCTGACCGACTACCTTGCCGCACGCGGCATGGGCGCGCGTGACGACTCGATATGTGTCGCCGGTTACGCAAAGACCTACGGTTATGACACGCTGCGCAATGGCCCATTCTTTGATAAATTTTACAAGACCGCGCCGGTCGACATCGAGCTCGAGCATTTCGCGGCGATCGCCGACGATGTTATCCTCGACTGCTTCCCATTCATGGAGGCGCTGAAGCGCTCGCACGCGACTTATGCCGGCTTCCACGGCGACCCGCGCGTCTGGTACGACCGTTATCGTCCGTTCACCGAATACATGGGCAACCGGCTCGGGTACTGGTATTTTCTGAACCGACTCGACCTGCCGAAATGCGTGTCCGGACTAAAGACGCTCGCTTATCTCGAGGTCGAGAACCGCGGACTCGCGCCGGCATACAATCCATACACGTTAAAGCTGCGCGTCCGCTCAAATGACAGCTGTCATGAGATATTCACGGCGGATGGTCTGAACCTCGGCTGGGACGGCAAAAAGGAGGAGCTGCTGCGGCTCAACTTCGCGGACGTCGCGCCCGGAAGGTATCAGCTCGAGCTGGGACTGTTCGAGTCGGAGCTGCCTATAAAGCTCGCGCTAAAGCAAGAGCTGTATAACGACGGCTGGTACAGGCTGTGCGAGCTTGACGTGGAGTGAGTGGGCGGGCTGTGCAGTGCCGGTCAGCAGTCCTCCACTGAATATATTGTGAGTTATCAATCATTTCACTAAATATATCAATCTGCCTGAAATATCGGGAACGTCTACGTTGACAGTTGTTGATCCACAATCTGAGTTTTTTTCCGCAAACCCGCGCCGCGCAGTCACCCGCCGCTTGCGGCGGCCCTGCGCGGGCAGAAGCTGCCGGTAACGCATACACGAAATCGCGTAACAAATATACATCAGTCACATACACGCTAACCATACCGCGCAGCTGCAAACCCGCGTGTATTTACGCAAATCAGATTCATTCACGAAAGGAAGTACAAATGCCGGACAACATAATCAGGCTTTCGGTGCGTGAGCTGACCGATTTTATCCTGCGCACCGGAAGCGTCGACAGCCGCTCGGGCGTGGCGCGAATGCTTGAGGGAACCAGATTGCATGGGATAATTCAGTCACGTCAGGGCAAGGGATACCGGCGCGAGGTCAGCCTTGCGCAGACCTTCCGGCTCGACGAGCTGTATTTTGAATTGTCCGGCAGAGCCGACGGCATTCTCGACGAGGAGGACGCGTATACAATCGACGAAATCAAGACGACCGCACAGGATTTGCGCTATATACATGAGGAGGACTACCCCGCCTACCGCGCGCAGGCCGAGTGCTACGCCTGTATGTTCGCGCTTGAAAACAAGCTCGATTTTGTCAGGACGCGGCTGACTTTCTGCAATATCGAAACCGAGGAGTGCGTGTATTTCTACCGCGACCATACACTTGAGGAGCTGCTCGAGCGTGTTAAGTCGCTGCTGTCCGATTACCGGAAGTGGACGCTGCTCCGGCTCGACGCCGAGCGCGAGCTGAAAACGAGCGCGGAGGGCTTGAAGTTTCCGTTCCGCGAATATCGTGAGGGGCAGAGCGAGCTGGTGCTCGCGTCGTATCGCGCGTTCAAACGTCACGAGCGGCTGATTGCAGAGGCTCCGACCGGCATCGGCAAGACGATGTCAGTGCTTTATCCGGCATACAAGGCGCTCGGCGGCGGCTTCGGACGGCGGATATTCTACCTGACGTCAAAGACTACGCTGCGCGAGGCGGCAGAAAACGCGGCGTCACTGCTGCGCCGTCACGGACTGCACACGCGCAGTATAGTCATCACCGCGAAGGAGAAGATTTGTCTCTGCCGCGAAGCGGTGCGCGACTGCTCAAGCATCGTCTGTCCCTATTCGAACGGTCACTACGACCGGGTGAACGACGCGCTGTACGCGCTGCTGTCGGGCTACGAGAGCTACAATCTGCCGCTGCTTGTGCAAATCGCGCGCGAGTATGAGGTCTGTCCGTTCGAATTGTCGCTCGACGCCGCGCTGTTCTGCGACCTTATAATCTGCGACTACAACTATCTGTTCGACCCGAACGTGTCGCTGAAACGCTTCTTCGGCGACTATTACAATGGCGACGGCTGTGTGCCCGACGAAAATCTGCTGCTCGTTGACGAGGCGCACAATCTTGGCGAGCGTTCGCGCGAGATGTTCTCGGCCGAGCTTGTATTCGAGCCGTTTCTGCGCCTCTTGCGGACGATACCCGAGAGCGATATGTTTTTGTATCTGCCGCTGCGGCTGCTCTGCCGGGAATTTTTGCGTCTGAAGCGCGGTGTCAGCGACGAGGGGGGCGGGGTATATGTATCGCACGAGCCGCTCGAACGGTTCGGCGAACTGCTCGACGACTTCGCCACTGCCGCGCTCGAGTGGCAAAGGGCGAACGGCTTTGCGTCGTCGGTCGACGAAGCCGAACTCGACGCGACTTCGGGTACGACGTCTGAAAACGCGGTACTGCCGCACCGAGCGGTCGCTGACCTGCGGCTCGCGGCGCGCGAGTATCTGACGGCGCAGAAGCTTTCGCAGCTCTGTTGCGATAAGTTTGTGAATTATGTGACGGTAAAAGAGGACGGCAGCATTCGGGTAAAGCTCTACTGTCTCGACCCGTCCGAGCTGATTTCGAGGCGGCTTATGTGCGGACGCGGAGCGGTGCTGTTTTCGGCGACATTGACGCCGCTCGAATATTTCGCCGACCTTATCGACTACGGCGACGCGGGACGTGTGACGCTCGAGCTTGAGTCTCCGTTCGATAAAAAGAATTTGTTTGTAGCGGCGATGGACAAGATATCGACGCGATATTCCGACCGCGCGAACACGATATACGAGGTCGCCGACGTTATTGCCGCGGCGGCGTCGGCGAGAGAGGGAAACTACATGGTATACTTTCCGTCCTACCGCCTGATGCGCGAGGTGTTCCGCGAATTCGCGAAGCTGGGCACGGGTTTCCGCTGTCTTATGCAGAAGCCGGATATGTCCGAGCCCGAGCGCGATAGCTTTCTTTCGCAGTTTTCGAGCGACGGCGACGGCACACTCGTCGGCTTCGCGGTGCTGGGCGGTATATTCGCCGAGGGCATCGACCTTGTCGGAGAACGGCTGATCGGCAGCATAATTGTCGGCGTGGGCTTGGCGCAGCCGAACAGCGAGTCGAATCTGATCGCCGAATATTACGGCGAGG
>CAJFKR010000131.1 GCA_904386005.1 Candidatus Flemingiibacterium merdigallinarum | reverse complement strand
ATCGAGCAGGAAGTCTTTGACAAGGTGCAGGAGATCCGTCAGCAGCGTCACCGCAGGACAAAAACGGGCAAGAGTAGTCTGTTCTCCGGCATGGTCTACTGTGCCGACTGCGGAGCGAAAATGCGGTACTGCACCACCAATTACTTTGAGAAGCGGCAGGATCACTTTGTATGCGCCAACTACCGCAGCAACACGGGAAGCTGCTCGGCGCACTTTATCCGAGCCGCTGTTTTGGAAGATTTGGTCTGGATGCACATGAAATCGGTCATCTACTATGTGACACGGTATGAGAAGCACTTCCGGGCAGTTATGGAACACAAGCTCCTGCTGTCCAGCGAGGAAAAAATCTGTGCAAGCGTCAAGCGTCTGGAACAGGCACAGCGGCGTATGGGAGAGCTTGACCGTCTGTTTATCCGCATCTATGAGGACAATGTGGCGGGACGCATCAACGATGAACGGTTTTCCATGATGAGCAGAAGCTATGAAACCGAGCAGGAACAACTCAAAGTGGAAATCCAGACTTTGCAGCAGGATATTGAAGTGCAGGAACGACAGATTGAAAATTTGGAGCAGTTTATTCAGAGGGTACACAAATACAAGGATTTGGACGAGCTTACCCCCTATGCTCTGCGGGAACTTGTCAAGGGAGTTTATATTGAAGCTCCCGACAAGAGCAGCGGCAAACGGCGGCAGAACATCCGCATCTCCTATGACCTTGTGGGCTTTATCCCACTGAATGAACTGATGAAAGAGGAAACGGCATGACCGAAGCCATGCCGTTCCTGCAAAAATACGATATTACTTTCTTACGCCCCCCGCCCATTTCGGACGGGGCGATTTCGTTGTACTGGGGATAACTGCCGGATATAAATCTGATAAATTTGATTATATATATGCTCGGATATATTCAATAATTGAAACATACCATCAGATATAATTTATCTTGCTGTCTCCCTGCTTCTTGTATTTAAGCGGCGTCATACCGACCTGCTTTTTGAATACCGCGATGAAATGCGAGCTGTCCGAAAAGCCGCATTCATAACAGGCCTCGGTGACCGAGACATCGCTTGACAAAAGTATCTTCGCGTGCGAAATGCGCTTCGCGTTCAGGTATTGTATGAAGCCGATTCCGAGATACTTCGAAAACAGCTTCGACAGATACGAATTCGTAATCCCAAAGTGACGCGCGGCTTCCTCCGCCGTAACTGGATTTTTGAATTCGCGGTTGACATATTCGAGTATCTGTTCGAGCAATACGGGCATGACCGAAGATGTTTTATATAATTGATTCCCGCAAACCCCGCGGTTGATGAGCGACAGTATCAGAAGCAGCCGCGAATATGCCTGCGTCTGCCAGTCGAGCGGATTGTCGCGTATCAGCTGGCTGATACTGTACATAGCGGAAACGACATCGCGCATGATTGGCTCAAGCAGCTTGACATGGCTTGGTGTGCCGTACGCCGCGTCGGTGATGAACGCCGCCGGTGATTCGATATCATCGCGCAGGTTGACAAAGGAATTGCGCGGAAATTTGATGAAGAATCGCTCGTATTCGCAGAGCCGCTTGATTATCGGACAGTGTATCTCGTTCGGTCGGACAATGACTATGTCGCCGTAATCGAGCTTGTAGTATTTGCCGTCTACATAGTAGCCGACGTCGCCCGATATAAATATATACAGCTCGCAGAAATCGTGGAAGTGCGGCTTCTGCGTGCTTTCGTTTTCGGTGTTTGCCCAGTGATTGAACAGGATCTCATTGTTTTCATGCCTGAACAGGTTCAGGTTTATATCGGATATTATCATTTTCTAACCTTGTATAGTACAATAATGTCATATTCTGATTCAATTATATCCTATTAATATGACCGATTTAATGGTATAATAATTATATATACAATTGGTATTATTTTTGTAAATAATTTCATTGAAGGATGTGAAGCAATTGAAAAAGACAATCAGTACAATTCTTTTAATCGCGGTTCTCGCGGCTGTCTCCTGCGGTGAGAACAATCAAGCCGATACAAATCCGAACGACAGTGCCACAACTTCGACCGCTGAAGAAACAAACGACGATATAGCAATTCTTTCAACATTCACGCCCGAGCTCTCCACCGAGCTTGGTCTTGACGGCTACGAATTCAACGTGATGATTCGCGGAGCTGACAGTAAATGGGCGATACAGGATCTTGTCGCCGAGGAGGAAAACGGCGACATCCTTAACGATGCCACCTACCAGCGCAATATGTACCTTGAGGACAACTTCGGCTTTACAATAAATGCCGGAATCAGTGCGGATTCATCGCTCACCGAAATCAACACGCTTATCCTGGCGGGAGACGACACCTACGACGCGTATTTCCCAATGGGACGTCAGGCGGCTTCGGCTGCACAGTCGCAGCTATTGATAGATCTCAATACGCTGCAATATCTCGACCTTGACGCCGACTGCTGGAATCAGATGTTCCTCGACTCGCTGACCTTTGGTGACAAGCAGTATTACGCCGCGGGAGCAATTTCTACTAATTCGTATGACGCGGTCAGAGTCTTCATGTTCAATAAAGATCTGCTTACCGATTTGCAGCTTGAAGACCCGTACCAGCTGGTTCGTGACGGCAAATGGACATTTGACAAATTCAACGAGATGGCGGTAACCGGAGCGAGCGATATAAACGGCGATACCGTAATGGATCTTGAAGACCAGTGGGGTATGGCATGGCAGGAATCTATCGGCGGAATGATATTCTATTTCGGCATGGGCGAAACTATTGCCTCGACTGACGAGAACGGATATCCTACGATTTCGGTCGGAAGCGAGCGTTCAATAGAGGTATACGACCGCATTTCCGCGATGCTCCAGAATAAACAAGCCTACTATATCGGAGCCGACGCAGATATTCTTGCAATATTCAGCGAGGGTCGGTCTCTCTTCTTCACCGAGGTGCTTGAAGCCTGCAACCGTCTGCGTTCATCCGAAGTCAATTTCGGAGTAATTCCGTCGCCTAAATACGATGAAAGTCAGGAAAATTATATTCAGTATGTCGACGCATGGTGCATAAGCCCCATTGTCGTTCCGGTGAATACTTCTAATGCCGACCGAACCGGATTCATAATTCAAGCAATGGCAGAGGCTTCGGCAAAATTCCTCACAGACCCTTATTATGATTTGGTGTTGACCGGTAAAGCTCTGCGTGACGACGAGTCGGCAGAAATGCTCGATATTATAGTCAACAACTTCGTTATGGACAGCACAGATATGTATCAGTGGAGCGGCTTCAAGGATACCTTTAGAAAAGGTATGGCAAGCGGTAGCGACCTTTCGAGTATTTTAGCGGCTAATCTCTCTCCACTTGAAGCGGCAATTCAAGAAACCATAGAAACCATTGGTTAATATTTATACTCAGCCCGGGTTGCGGGCTGAGTATTTATTTTTATTCCCGTATTACTTCCCCGCGAGCACCTTGTCTATTGCCGCAAGCTCGTCGTCAGAAAATTCGCGCTTTTCGAGCGCGGCGACGTTGTCGCGAATCTGCTCGGGACGCGACGCGCCGACAAGCACGCTGGTCAGATGACCGCGCTTCAGATTCCATACTACCGCCATCTCGGCGAGTGTCTGACCTCGCCCCTTTGCGATGTCGTTGAGCTTCGAGATCATCTCTATTTTCTCGGGCGTGATGTCCTTTTCCTTGAGGAATCCCCACGGCTTCGCGGCGCGAGAGTCGGACGGAATACCTTTCAGATAACGGTCGGTCAGCTGTCCCTGAGCGAGCGGCGAGAACGAGATCGAGCCGACGCCCAGCTCCTCGAGCGTAGGTACAAGCTCGGGCTCGATCCAGCGATTCAGCATATTGTAGCAGGGCTGATTGATGAGCAGCGGCGTGCCCATCTTTTTCAGTATCTCATACGCGCGGCGGGTCTGCTCGGCGTTGTAATTCGAGACACCGACATAGAGCGCCTTTCCCTGCTTGACCGCGCTGTCGAGCGCGCCCATCGTCTCCTCGAGAGGCGTGTTCGGGTCGAAGCGGTGCGAATAGAAGATGTCGACATAGTCAAGCCCCATGCGCTTCAGCGACTGGTCGAGCGACGCGAGCAGATACTTGCGGCTGCCGCCGTCGCCGTAAGGACCGGGCCACATTCCATAGCCGGCTTTCGTAGAGATGATCAGCTCGTCGCGGTGACCGTGCAGGGTCGAGCGCAGGATCTTACCGAAATTCTCCTCTGCGCTGCCGGGAGTCGGACCATAGTTGTTCGCGAGGTCGAAGTGCGTGATGCCGAGGTCGAACGCGGTGCGCGCCATCTCCTGCATATTGGAAAAGACGTCGACCGTGCCGAAATTGTGCCAGAGTCCGAGCGATATCGCCGGCAGCTTGAGTCCGCTGCGTCCGCAGTAGTTGTAGACCATGTTGGAATAACGATTCATAACTGTGCTCCTTTTGTAAATGAATTGATTAGCCGATTGTAAAAGTGCGAACTTGTTCGCTTTCTCTGGGGGAGGTGCCTTTTGAAAAAGGCACCTCCCCCAGACCCCCACCGCGAAAACTTTAACAAT
>CAJFKR010000130.1 GCA_904386005.1 Candidatus Flemingiibacterium merdigallinarum | reverse complement strand
TGATAACTTAATTATACCGCAAAATCGGAGAAAAATCAGTTGTATTTCTGTTAATAAAGCACCGTGCCGATTGACTTTTTCGACTTTTTCAATCGGCTAGAATTAAATATAAAACGGAGGACGGCTTGTCCTCCGCGAAAAAATGAGTTATTACATAAATATATGTTATATGCCAAGCAATCCTATCAGCACCGCGACGCTGTGCGCTGCTTCGGAACGCGGTATGTCGGAGTCGGCGTTGAAGTCGGTGTCAGTATTTATAAAAACGCCGAGCGACTGCATGAGCTCGATTGCAGCCGTCTCTTTATTCGACAGCGCGCCGTCTTTCGAGGTGTCGGCATTCGCGTCGTCGCCCGAATTCGGTTCTTCGCTGCCGGACGACGCGCCGTTGTCAATACCGGCGGCTACGCCTGCTTTTTGTGTAAGGCTTGTTAATAATACGGCAAACTGCGCCCGAGTGATCGGCGAATTGGGTTCGTTTGTGAGCGACGCGACGCCGATGCCATTTGCCTCGGCGTAGTCGTAGTAGGTCTGATACCAGACCTCGCTCTGCCGGAACACTCCCTCGCCGCCGACTGTCAGCGCGTACAGACAGCTCGCGAGCTTGACCGCCTCGGCGGCGGTCAGACTGTCGTCGGGGCAGAACAGCTCGCTCGATTTGCCGTTTATGACTCCGTGCTCATACGCGAGCCGCAGGTCGATGTAGTAGGTATCGCCCGCGCTGACGTCGTTAAACGGCAGCGGCGACGACTCGACAGCCTTGACGGCAACCGCCTGTGATTTCTCGGTCGGGATTCCGGATTTGGTCAGCCGACCGTTTTTATCGTTTGTAATCACACAGAAATAGTAGCGCTCACCTGCCTTATCCGGGACTATTGTGAGATAAGGCTTGTTCTCACCTTCGAGTGCGACCGCGGATTCTGGGGTGCCGTCAAAGACATACCACTGATAGCTGAGTATGCCGATCTGTGCTTCGCTCATTGTCGTGCTGACTGTGATCATAACCTCGCCGCCGATATCAGCTTCAATCACACCGCCCGGTCTATAGTCGAGTGGTATCTCATAATCGTCCGACCCGAGCGCGACGACCTGCGCGTCGTCAGTCCGTGCGACGTTTCCGTCGCTGTCCGAAATTATGCAGTAAACATAGAAGGTTCGGTCATCAGCCAGCATTTCGTCGGTTATGGTCAATTTGAGCGAAGGAGTGTCCGTGCCCGAAAAACCGTCCATGGTATCGTCGAGCTCGGCGTCCGATAGAATGCTGCCGTCCGAGCGCTTCGAGCCGAAATACCACTGATAGCCGAGCCGTTTTTCAGACTTGTCAGCCGCGCTGACCGAAAATGTCAGCTCGTCTCCGACATAGCCCGTTTCGGATTCAGGCTGTTTGGTTATAGAAATTATATCCACCGCGGACACCGATGTCATGGCGGTGATAAATATAAGTACCACCGACATCATTGCGGCAATTCGTCTTAACATTGTATTATCTCCTGATTTTATTTGTTGCCGGACACGGTTATCTCTGCTGCCGCGCCGGGTTGTCGCCTCCACATCAAAGCCCGGGCTTAAACCGTGGTTCTGTCAGCTTCGGCACACCGCTATTATACCATAAAACCTCGCCATTGTCTACACAGAGAACAAAAAGTTAACAAATCCGAGGACTTATATATAAATCACTCCAACAATATATATCTATGTCATATATTGTAGTGGTATGCGGTATAACCCTGCGAATCACGCCGCGCTTTTCACGCAAAGCCGTTTAAGAAATTGACTTCGCAAAATCAATTCAGACCTCACTCGCAAAATCAATTCGGATTGCGCGCCGCGTCGGATTAATCAATTAAACCAATGATAAAACTTTTCCGGACACGTTGATTTTACCTCGAAATATATTGACTTTTCGCGCTATGTTTGGTATACTGAATCTAAGATTTTATATTTTTACATACCCGCGACAGCTCAGCGAGGGTATGCCGTGTGAAAGGATTGACGTATATGATCGAGCATTATACCGAAGATATCACTGCATCCGAACCGGTGCGAAAGCTGTACGCCGACAGCGTTTCTAACGCCGTTGCGGTCATGCGCGTCGCCGCGAAGCTGCGGCGTGAGCAGCTCGTAACCCCTGCGCTGATGGCGCGCCGCCGCGACGAATACCGCGAGGAATATATAAAGCTGCTCGGAATCGACGTCTGCCGCGATGTGTTCGGCTCGAGGATCCCCGACGCAAAAACCGAACGGGTCGGCGAGGATGAGCTCTGCGAGATCGAACGCGTTCGCTTCAAGCTCTGCGACGGCGTGTATTTCACCGGTCTAATCCTGTGGCCCCGACGCCGCGCCGCAAAGGCTCCGCTCGCGATTATGTCGCATGGCGGCGGCGGTTCACCCGAGCTCTGCTCCGACCTCATCGGTAACAACAATTACGGCGGAGTCGTCCGCCGAATCCTCGCGCGCGGCGTCGTCGTATTCGCTCCGCAGCTGCTGCTCTGGAATGTTAAGCCCGCGCCGCCCGGCAGCCCGATTCCTCAGTTCAATACCCACTACGACCGCGGGCAAACCGACAATGAATTGAAGCAGCTGGGCGCGAGCATTGCCGGCTTTGAGATATACGAGATCTCCCGCGCGCTCGACTGGCTGCTCGCCGACAGCCGGATCTCGCCCGAGCGCTGCGGTATGCTCGGGCTTTCCTACGGCGGGTTCTACACACTGTATACAATGGCATATGATACTCGCATCAGAAGCGGCTGGTCGGCCGCGTTCTTCAATGACCGGATGAAATACTGCGGGGCGGATTTCGTCTGGGCGGATTCGGCCGGACGCTTCCTCGACGCCGAGGTCGCCGGACTCTGCGCGCCGCGACGCCTTTGGGTGGACATGGGGCTCGAGGACGAGGTATTCACTCCCGACGGCATCACTCCCGAGCTGCTCGAACGCGCGCGCAGCTTCTACGACGCCGCCGGTGTGCCGAATCAGCTCAAGTTGAATTTGTGGCAGGGCGGACATCGCTTCTCCGACTCGGACGAGGCGAGCAGCGGGGCGATGGACTTCTTCCTCGAGGGCTTTGAAGCCTATGTATAAGCGCGCTCTTTCAACTGTACTTATATGCGCCGCTCTGAAAGCTCATGCCGAACCAGAGGCACACGCCGCGCCGGAAGCTCTGTATAGTCGAGGTGGCGGCACATGAGCAGCTTTTGTATCAAACAGGTCAGCTCGGGAGTCAAGTTCGATCTCGTCGACGATCGCGGCATTATTATTGTAAAAAGCGAGGTCTACATCTCTGCGGGCTCCTGTCTCAAGGGAATTGAAAGTGTGCGTCGAAACTCAGTGAAGGCGCATTTCGAGGACTGCACCGACGAGTCGTGCGCGAGGATGCCCAATCCGAAATTCATGCTCTACACCGACAAAAAGGGCGAGTTCCGCTTCCGGCTGAAAGCGCGCAACGGCGAGATTATAGCCGTGTCTGACGGTTATGAGCGGAAGTCTGAATGCGTCGCCGCAATCGAGCTCGTGCGCCGCCTCGCGCCCGACGCGGCGGCGGTTCATATCGACGACTGAATAATCCAAGGCTTGACAAGCCAAGGCTTGACAAGCTAAACCTTAACAAGCTAAACCTTGACAAGTTAATCCTTGACAAGTTAAACATTATAAAGTCAAGGCTTGATAAGCACAGAATTTATAAACCATAGCTTAGCACGCTGATATTTGTCAGCTATGCCCCCGCATTTGTTTATTCACGCGATTTTTTTGCGCAAAGCTCTTGAAAAATGTTTAGATATGGTATAGAATGGTATAGTCAATTGTCAGTCAAATCGAAATGGCAATATAAGCTGTGAATTCACAAACACTAAAAGGAGTGAAACAATCATGCTGGTTTTTAACAAGAATACAATCAAGGACAAAATTTACGCCTGCTGGCTCGGCAAGAATATCGGCGGCACTATGGGCACGCCATTCGAGGGGCGCACCGAGCTCAACGACATCCAGGGCTTCTCGACGCCCGAGAATGTCGTCCTCGCGAACGACGACCTCGATTTGCAGCTCGTCTGGCTCAGAGCTATCGAGGACTACGGTCCCTACAGCCTGAACGAGCAGATACTCGGCGAGTACTGGATCTCCTACATACCTCCGCACTGGAACGAATACGGAATCGGCAAGAACAATATGCGCGCCGGACTGCTGCCTCCTATGTCGGGCGAATATGAGAACCCGTGGAAGCATTCAAACGGCGCGTGGATCCGCACTGAGGTCTGGGCCTGCATGGCGCCCGGCTGCCCGGACATAGCTATCAAATACGCGCGCATGGACGCTTCGGTCGACCACGGCGCCGGCGAGGGCACCTACGCGGCTATATTCGTAGCGGCTATCGAGGCGGCGGCGTTTGTAATCCACGACCTGCGCGAGCTGATTGACATCGGTCTTTCGAAGATCCCGGCTGACTGCCGCATGGCGCGCAGCATCAATTTACTGCTCGACTGCTACGACAAGGGCATCGACTGGAAGGAAACCCGCCGGATCCTCGTCGAGGACAGCGCCGACCTCGGTTGGTTCCAGGCGCCGGCGAACGTCGCGTTCTCGATGCTCGGTCTGCTGTACGGC
>CAJFKR010000129.1 GCA_904386005.1 Candidatus Flemingiibacterium merdigallinarum | reverse complement strand
CGTATCAGACATAACGCGTTTCCAAGCCGACATACCTCGCGCAGAATATTTTCGTTATGTGAGTCGCCAAGGTATATGAACGACGCCGGATGAGTGTGCGCGGCTTCGGCACGCTTGTTCTCGGCGTAGATCAGCTGCATTGCCTCCCCGCCGTCAAGCGCGGCGTCGCAGATAACAATCGAGCAGTGCAGCGAGCGCAGGCTGTTCTCGGCTTCATCGCGGCGAGACGCTTCAATCACATATGAGAATCCCGTCCCCTCCAGCAGCCGCACGATGCTCTCGCGCTCGCTCTTGTCTCCAACATAAACCAAAATCCGAATTGATGTGTCCATTATGTAATGCGTTTATTCGCAGGATTCGCCGCCAAGTCGGGATATATTTTCATATATCTGTGTTCTATGCAATATTTTACCATAAAATAACAGATTTATCAAGTGGTGGTATGCCCAAATATTTACAGATTTATTTATGCACAATTGACATATTATGGCATTTACGCAATCATTCATATTTAATATAAATACCTATGACACTCCACCTGTCCATATATATCCAATTTACATCATTGTGTATATGTGTGATCTTGCATTATCATCATAATATACATTGACAATTCCTGCCCTGTGTGCTATAATATATCATATTATATTGTGATTGAAACGGAGTATATCATGGAATACATAGACGTATCCACCGCGGCTGAACGTTGGCAGGTACCGGAGCGCAGAGTCACCGCGCTTTGCCGAAACGGACGAATTCCCGGAACTGTGAAGGATGGCAAAAGCTGGCTCATTCCCGGTGACGCGAAACTACCGCCGGATGGTCGTACCAAAGAAGCGCAGCTGAAAGATACCGAAGAAATCGACACCGAAAGCACTACAGTTTCATATACCGAAACCGGGGCTAACCTGCGCGTCATTGAGTCCTTTAAGTTAAAATACCAGAAAGCACCGTTCGGGATTGCTTTCACACCATATCGAATCTGCCCGATCGGAGCACATTCCGACCACAATCTCGGTCGTATAACCGGATTCGCTTTAGATAAGGGCATTCATATCGCATACGGTCCGAAGCAGAATGGCGTTATCGAAATCGCGTCACTACAGTTTCCAAAGCGGGCACAGTGGCACGTTTCCAATACTCCCACCGAACGCCAAAACGACTGGGCCGACCACCTTCGCGGAGCCACAATCGCGCTCAACAGCCGCTTCCCGCTGCGAATCGGGCTCTGCGCGGTCATCGACGGAGAGCTGCCGATAGGCGGACTCTCATCCTCCGCCGCCGTCATTATCACATTCTTGTCGGCACTTTGTAAGCTCAATAACATCCACTTGAGCCCGACTGATATGATTTCAATATCAAAAGAAGCCGAGAATAAATATGTCGGCGTGTCCTGCGGTAAGCTCGACCAGTCCTGTGAGGTATACTGCCGCAAGGACAAGCTCCTCTATCTCGACACTAAAAACGATAGCTATGAACTGATCCCGACACCGGCCACCATGAAGCCTTATGTTTTCATGATACTGTTCTCGGGAGTCGAGCGCAGTCTCGCCGGCTCTAAGTTCAATATGCGCGTCGATGAAGCTCGTTCGGCGGCATACGCGCTGAAAGCCTTCGCGCAGCTTGAATACGGCAAGTTTGAAGATACCAACCTGCGTGACGTTCCGCGTGAAATTTACGACGAATACAAGGACAGACTCCCCGAAAACTGGCGAAAGCGCGCCGAACATTGGTATACCGAATACGAACGGGTCGTCGCCGGAGCGGAGGCCTGGCGTCGCGGCGATATCGAGGAATACGGTCGACTCTCGTTCGCCTCTGGAAACAGCTCAATTTACAACTGGGAGACCGGATCACCCGAGCTTGTAAAGCTGTATGAGCTGATGACACAGACCGAGGGAATATATGGCGGCAGATTCTCGGGCGCCGGCTTCAAAGGCTGCTGTATGGCAATAGTCAACCCCGACTATATCGAGAATATCACCGAAAAAATCACGCGCGAATACCTCGCTGCTTTTCCGAAGCTCGAAGGCAAATTCTCTATTCACATCTGCCACAGCGCGGACGGCGTAAGACTCTAAGTAAAAAGGCTGCGTAAATGCTTCGAGCTTTCGAATTCTAACTTCACTGTATCGAATGGAAATGCAGTCTAACACGGCAGATACAAATATAGACTGTAAATTCAGCTAAAACCAAATTTTGCTATACAAAACCGTCATAAACATCGACAAAGAAAGGTAGACTTTGCTTTGGCAAAGTCCTCGGTTATAACTATATGAAATGCTTGATATTGGCAGCCGGCTACGCGACCCGGCTTTACCCACTCACCAAAAATTCTCCAAAGCCGCTCCTAAAGGTGGGCGACAAGACCATACTCGACTGGCTGCTCGACGACATAAAGCTGTCGGGTGAAATAGACGAATATGTAGTCATATCTAACCATAAATACGCGCACCACTTTGATGACTGGGCCAAGACTAAGCCGTATAAAATCACTGTCGTCGACGACGGAACGAGCACTAACGAAACCCGTCTCGGCGCGGTCAAGGACGTACAGTTCGCAATCGAAAAGCTGAAGCTCGACAGTGATTTGCTCGTAATTGCCGGCGACAATCTGCTCGATTTCAGTCTGAACAGCTTCATCGACTACGCGAAAGCCAAGCAAACCTCCTGCATAATGCGCTATTATGAGCCGAACGACGAAAAGCTCAAAAAATGCGGCGTCGTGACTATTGACGAAAACGACCTGATACTGAATATGACCGAAAAGTCGCCGACGCCAGCGACACACTGGTGCTGCCCGCCTTTCTATTATTATACCCGTGAGGACAGCCGGCGTGTCGCAGACGGAATCGCAGCTGGTTGCGGCACTGATGCGCCCGGAAGCTATATCGCATGGCTCTGCACCGTGACGCCGGTTCACGCGATGGAAATGCCTGGCAGTCGGTATGACATTGGCAATCTGCAAAGCTATGAGACGGCTAAGCAGAGCTACAAGGGTATCACAAAATGAGCGGTATCTGCGGGCTGCACCACATCGCGCTGCTCTGCTCTGACGAGCCGAGGTCGAAAGTCTTTTACGAGCAGCTCGGATTTACAGTCACAGCACGGCATGAACGGTCTGAACGCGGCGATGTCATATTGATGATGCGCGGATATGGAATCACGCTCGAACTATTCTGTGACGCAAAGCACCCGCCCCGTCCTACAAGTCCGGAAGCATTCGGGCTTCGGCATCTGGCTCTGCGCGTAGATAAGGGTGCGCTTGACATAGTGACCGACCGCCTGCGCGCAGTGGGATATTGTCCGGAAGAGCCGAGGTTCGACAGCTTCACCCATGAAGCCATGACCTTTGTCAAGGATCCGGATGGTCTGCCGATCGAACTGCACGAATGATTTCGACGGATTTGCATATGTAGTCATTGTCTTTGACCAAAATCAGACGGTCTGCCGCTCGGGCGGCATGAATAAACACTCAGGAAAGGAAGCCGCCGGCGCAAAAACCGCGTCGGATGGTATATTGCTACAGTCATGAATGAAATAGATTTGAAGCATAAAATTATACTCGTCACTGGGGCAGCGGGATTCATCGGAGCCAACCTCGTCCTTGAGCTGCTGAGCACGCAGTCTCCGGTCACAATAATCGGAGTTGACAGCGTCAACGATTACTACGACGTATCAATCAAGGAATGGCGTCTTGAGCAAATCGAAAAGAGCGCAGGCGAACACCCAGAATCGAGCTGGGAGTTTGTCCGCGGAAACATTGCCGACAAGCCCCTGATTGATAAGCTGTTCGCAAAATATAAGCCCGCGGTCGTAGTCAACCTCGCCGCACAGGCAGGGGTGCGCTATTCAATCACCAACCCCGATGTATACATTGAGTCGAATGTGATTGGCTTTTACAACATCCTCGAAGCCTGCCGCAATCATCCGGTCGAGCACCTGGTCTACGCATCGTCCAGCTCGGTATACGGCTCAAACAAGAAAGTCCCATACTCGACCGACGACAAGGTCGACAATCCGGTTTCGCTCTACGCGGCGACTAAAAAGAGCAACGAGCTGTTCGCGCACGCCTACTCGAAGCTCTACAACATCCCGTCGACCGGACTGCGCTTCTTCACAGTCTACGGTCCGGCCGGACGTCCGGACATGGCCTATTTCGGTTTCACGAACAAGCTCATCAAAGGCGATACTATCGAAATATTCAACTACGGCAACTGCAAGCGCGACTTTACATACGTTGATGACATAGTCGAGGGTGTAAAACGTGTGATGCAAAAGCCGCCGCAAAAGCAGGTCGGAGAGGATGGTTTGCCGATCCCACCGTACGCGGTATACAATATCGGAAACTCAAGCCCTGAAAATCTGTTTGATTTCGTGACGATTTTGCAGGAGGAGCTGATACGCGCCAAGGTTCTGCCTTCCGATTACGACTTTGAGGCGCACAAGAAGCTCGTTCCGATGCAGCCGGGAGATGTGCCGGTGACCTATGCCGACACGAGCGCACTCGAACAGGATTTCGGATTCAAGCCGAATACAAGCCTGCGCGATGGTCTTCGCAAATTTGCCGAATGGTACAAGGAATTTTATAAGGTTTGATTTTTGAAAGCCTTGCGGTAATCAGGCAAAAGTCCATGTCATCCGCCAAATGGAAATCAAATACAAACCACAAGCTCAATGTAAGGCGAGTCCAAGGCTGAACATAAATCCGATAACCGCTGTAGTCGTTTTTCTCACGGCTCCTCAATCTAAATTTAACACTCAGCGTATTGTCGCAGACAGTACGCTCATGTAAATTGATATCCCCCGGTTGAACTATTTCCGACCGGGGGATATTTATGTCAGAAAGCTCCGGCATACTTGCTTATATCTGCTATGCACATTCATCAATACAAGCTCAAATAAACGCAAAACAATATCATATCAATCGCATTATCAGTTTTCGCTGTACTCACACCTTTTTCTCTGATGTGATTGTCATTATGTCTGGTTGCGAATATGGGATATAGTCATATATTGTCTCAAAGCTGCTGTCTCTGTCAAAGCTGCCGACTGACTTTTTGAATTTT
>CAJFKR010000128.1 GCA_904386005.1 Candidatus Flemingiibacterium merdigallinarum | reverse complement strand
ATACACCGACGTCACAGTCGAAGCGTGGTACTACGACGAGCTGCTGGCACTGACCGAAGCCGGAGTATTCAACGGCTATCCGGACGGCAGCTTCAAGCCGGAGCAGACCATATCCCGCGGTGAGTTCATCAAGGCGGCGGCTCGATTCTTTGCCGAGGCTGACCCGAGTGGTTCGAGGTATTCACATAATGGCGCATGGTCGGGACGGGATGTCAGCGAGGAGTGCCTGTTGTATATGTTTGGAGACGGTATTGACGGCGCGGGAGTGGCGGACGCCGATGATACGAACAGCACTAACGGCACGAGCGTCGCTGATTACACAGGTGATATGAGTTCCGCCGGACAGGCTCTCCCGATCAGCCGCGCGGAGGCTATCTTCATAATCAACTACGCGCTCGGTCGGGACAACTACGAGGTCGAATATCCGAGCGATATGCCGGTATTTTCTGACAACTCTGACCCGAGCGAGGTCTACTTCGCGGCGATTCAGGAGGCGGCGGTTACGCATGAATGTATCGTCGGCGCGGATTCGGGTTACGCAGCGATTAGTGCTCCCGATTGCGGGGAATAGAACGAGGGTGGAGCAATCCACCCTCTGTTTTTATGTTTACACTCGATAAAACCCGCTGCTCGCAGCGGCCCTGCGCGGGGATATACTTTCGATACGGTATAAGCGAAATCGCGTAACTATATAAATATAGTATCGCACGCGGGTGTAAATATCGCACGCGGGTGTAAATATCGCACGCGGGTGTGAATTTCGCGCGCAGGTGTGAATATCGCACGCTGATGTGAATCCACGTAAAAATCGCTCATCAGCCGCATTTTCGTCAATTAAAAAATCACAATCAGCCTCACATATTCGACTAAATGTTATTTATTCGCAATATTCCTGCGGAATTCTGCCGGCGTCTGCGAGGTGATTTTGCGAAAATACCGGTAGAAGCTCTTTTTATCGCTGTAGCCTACTCGTTCCATCACCGCTTCGACCGACAGCCCCTCGCTTCGCATCAGCTCCATCGCGGTATGGATGCGACGTTTTTGTAAATAATCGGAAAAGGGCATACCGAAGCATTCCTTGAATATTCGTGAAAAATAGCTTGGATTGTATGAACACTGCTGCGCGAGTTCATACAATGTCAGCCGTCGTCCGAGATTGACATCAATATAGTTTAAAATTTTTTCCATCGCGTCGCTGACCGCGAGCGCGCAGTATTTATTGGCATTCGAAAACGCGCGCAGCATTTTGGTTATAATGATTTGTGTGCAGCATTTGAGTATCGCTCGGAAGCCTATGTCGCGCTTACTAAATTCGGTCAGCATATGTGAGAGTATCTGCTCAATATCAGGTATGTCGGCTCCCGAGAAGGAGATGACCGGACTGATATCCTCGGAAAGATTTCTGAATTCGTTGAATATAGACAAAGCGAAGATGCTGTGAAAATTCTCGACACGAGCAAGCTCCTCGTCCCAAAACTTGCTGGACAGGAGTATATTTATATATATAACGTGCCGGTCGAGTAGAATCTGGTGCGTCTGGTTCATACCGACAAACAGCATATCGCCGCGTTTGGTGCGGTACTCGACGCCGTCCACAAGCTGCGTACACTCGCCCGACTGAACATACGAAAGCAGTATGAAATCGTGCATATGCGGCTGTCCCTGCGGCGGATGAAAATTGTTCGGCGAGCGATCCTTGACACAGACGTCTATGTCCTCGCCCGGCTCAATATTGTGTAGTTTTGGATATGTGAATATCGACATCGTGCATACCAGCCCTGTATTTTGAAGTTTCTGACCGCTATGATATTCGGTATCAACATAATTATAACACAACATAGAAGGGAGTTCAATAATAAATTCGCATTTTCCATATTGTAACACATCGTTCACATTATCGTGCTATAATATGAATATCACTTACGCAGAATTTGATTCCAAGTCTGTGACGATACGCCAGACCGAGATGAGCGCACACGACTTTATAAATCGTGTCAAACAATTCTGTGTTATCGCGCCGAGACGCCGTGTGTATGGCGTCATTGCCTTTTGACGGCGTAAATCTGCGCTCATTTATGTTTCGCGGATTCTATGGGAGCGAAATATTCCATACTGAATACGATTATGAATATTATATACAATTGCCTGATATACACCTAAAGGAGTCATAATGAACGAAAAACTGTCCCGCTCCGGCTTCAAGGAATTGCCGATTCAAGCCAAATCAGAACTCATGCGTTCAATTGCCGAACAGTATGACCTCGAATTCAAAACATTGTGGGCGTTCAATCGCTGGGGGCAGAGCTGCACTACAGGCGTATTCGGCAAGGACGGCAGCGAATTTGTGTTTGTTCCCGGCGATAAGGTCACAATCGGAACTGAGCTTTCCGAATTCACACCGGATAAATCGGACTCCGACGAGCTCTTGTCGCTGCTTGACGAAATAGAATATCATGGCGACGCCGTGAGCTTTATAAAATCCAGTCTCGCAAGGCCGCACACCGTGCAGATTGCGCCAATGCTGGTAGAACGGCGTGTCAGCGAAATCGGTTGGCAGCCGACCGACTTTTCAGACGAGAGGTTGAGACAGGGCAAACCCAGTCCGCTCGAGTCCTTTTGGCAGTATGAAAACAGCGATATAAACCGCTTTGTCATCTCGAAGCGCGCTAAGTTTTTAAAGCGCGGAATCGACTGGCAGCCGTATATCTACAATGATATCACTTATACCGGGCTGCTACGCGGGCTTGCACAATCGGGCTTCGCACTGCCGAATCCGGATGAATGGGCATATCTCTGCGGCGGGGGCTGCGGCAACCTCTTCGCTTGGGGCGACGGCTGTTCAAATCTAACCCTGCGCCACTTCGACGAACCTGACAGTTCTGGACTTTATGAACTCGACAAGCCTAATTTCTTTGGCATAATCATCGGAAACGACCCATACAAACGCGAGCTGGTCGAGGCCGACAAACTCACTACCTGCGGCGGCGACGGCGGCGTGAACATCTGCGGCGGAGTCGGACGTCTGCTTGGTTACATATCCTGTTCGCCGCACTACGCCCCTCGGACAGGCGACAATGACGATATCGACAACGAATTCGATTATATCCGGCGTATAATCAGAATAAGCTGAACGCACGGCTGCGAGCCGCTGCCGCATTGTCCCGCCCGACGTTTCGATATATGATTTAACGTGAGTTCGATGGGGGTACTGCGAGACTGTTTGCTCTCACTGGGGGAGACCCTTTTGAAAAAGGGTCTCCCCCAGACCCCCACCCGAAAACTTTTGCAGATTTGGGTCATGGTGTAATTGTTTATAACTGCGCAGAGATTATATAACTGCTTATCGTTAGGAACCACAGGGGCGCGCCGCCTAATGGGACCCTGCTTCCCAACCGGCGGCTGGTTTCTACGTGGTCGTTTGTATCTTAATATTGATTGTTCAGTTGATTGCGTAATTACATTGTTATAATTCTTATCGAACTCACGTTAATTTATCCCTCTGTCTAAATTTTGTCTATCTGTTTAAATCTTTATCATTTTGCTTATCTTATTAGAAGGAAGGATTTCAGTGAACAGCTATATTGTCACCGACTACGGAGTCACTCCGGACGCCGAATATTTCCAGACCGACAAAATCCAATCAGTGCTCGACCTCTGCCGCGATTCGGGCGGCAAGGTCATAATACCTCGCGGCAACTACCGTGTGAGCTCGCTCAGACTGTGGTCGGACACTACCCTCTATCTCTCATCTGGCGCGCGGCTCGAGGCGAGCGAGGTTTGCGAGGACTACGAGGTCTACCCGATTCCGGACGGAATGGAGCTGCACACCGACATGGAGATGATCACGCAGTATTACGAGAACCGCCCGTGGCCTGAATACCGTCGGGCGATAATCTCGGTATACGGCGGCAGGAATATCTCGATAATCGGCGAGCCGGACTCGCATATCGACGGTATGAACTGCGCCGACCCGCACGGCGAAGAGGGCTACCGCGGTCCGCACGGCATATTCATGACGAACGTCGACGGCGTCACACTGGACGGCTACAGCATCGAAAACTGCGGCAACTTCATGCACCAGATCGACACCTGCCGCAATATCACAATGCGCAATGTCTCCTGTGTCGGCGGCAGTGACGGGGTGCATCTGCACTGCTGCACCGACATTCTGATTGAGGACTGCCGGTTTATCACCGGAGACGACTGCATAGCCGGAATCAACATGGAAAACTTGACCGTCCGCGGCTGCGAGCTCAACACCTCCTGCGACCTGTTCCGCGCCGGCGGCTCGCACATACTTATCGAAAATTGCCATATGTGGGGACCGGGAATATACCCGCACCGCATGACAATTGTCCCCGACCGGCACACCGACTCGGTGCGCGACCGCAGCCGTGACCTTGCGCAGTCCGCCGGTCGACACAACCTCGAGTCGGTCTGGATTCACTTTGCCAGCACGAATCACCCGGCTCCCGAGCCTTATCACGACATCACAATCCGCAACTGCATTATCGACGGCGCCGACCGTTTTCTCAATTATCACGCTGACGAGGGCACATTGCAGAACGGAACTCACCTGTGCGAAATGACGCTGGAGAACGTGACGTTTACAAATCTCAAATACACCTCCAGCGTCGCCGCGTCTCCGACCGAGCCGCTGCGCGTAACGCTGCGCAATGTCAGTGTAAATCCTGACGGTCCAGCTGAGAAAGTCAAGCTGTTCCCGGACGGCGACACAAATTCAATCATTGACGAATCGGAGAATTGACGGCGATATATAAGGTCACAGACTCATTTTTCACCGCGCAGTTCCTGCAATTATTACAGCAAAATACAGCTGTAATAGGCGATTGTAAAAGTGCGAAACTGTTCGCTTATACTGGGGGAAGTGCCTTTTGAAAAAGGCACCTCCCCCAGACCCCCACCGCGAAAACTTTAATAA
>CAJFKR010000127.1 GCA_904386005.1 Candidatus Flemingiibacterium merdigallinarum | reverse complement strand
CTTTCTGTGGGAATTGGGGCTGGTTTTGCGAAGCAAAATCGCTGCTGCAAAGCAGCGAAAGCCACAAAACCTAGCGTGAAAAATTTATTTTTCACGCTATTTCCTCCTTAAAATAATTTTGAATGGATTGGTTGTCAAATGACAGTATTATTATACATTATTTTTCGATTCTTTTCAAGTCGGTTTTACAAAAAAACAGTGAATATTACAACTGAAGTACAGATGCTTCGGCTTGATAAATGTGATTTCGACAAATAGAGCTTGCCATATACCGATGTGTTCTTCATAAGTCCGCTCGACCACCAAGGGTTCGAAAAATACAGGTAATCGGTTGAAGTCAGGTCGACCAGCATCTGCGAATAGGTCAGGCTCGCAAGGCACATCGAATATCCGGCAACAATCTCATACGCGCTGTCGCCGGCTGCAATCGAATTCGAGATTCCGGCGACAAAGGTGTCGCGGTCGG
Organism: Candidatus Flemingiibacterium merdigallinarum; assembly: GCA_904386005.1. Taxonomy (GTDB): domain Bacteria; phylum Bacillota; class Clostridia; order Oscillospirales; family CAG-272; genus Flemingiibacterium; species Flemingiibacterium merdigallinarum. Next base: position 4,917 of record CAJFKR010000127.1, on the reverse strand, counting down.
CGTTAGTGCCGGGGCGCGTCGTAAATTCGAACTTGACATTGAGCTGCTCCTCGACCGCCTGGTTGCGTGCATAGATAGCGTCGTTGACAATATCGCCGTCGGCCTCCTCGACAAAGTATTCGGGCGACGCTGGGTCGCCCCAGACATACATCGAAATTGTCGCGCCGTCATAATCGAGCTCGGGCAGGGCTTCATATTCAATATTCTTGTCGACGGTATTCTCTTGTGCAGAGGTGCTTTCGGCTTCAGCAGAGCCTGTGGTTTCAGCCAAGCTGTCAGTTTCACTCGCGCAGCCAGTCAGCAGCTGCGAGGTTATCGCGAATAATATTATAACTGAGCAATAACGAAAGACGTTGTTCATAATACTGATTCCTTTCATAAAATTAAACTTATATAATACATACAATAGTTTGTATTGCTATTAGAAATTTTATCAAATTATATAATATAAGTCAGTTTATTCAATTGAATACGCTGTTTGCTGACGCATATATCATACGCGGGCTGTGCATGGCTTCGATCAAGAAATATGCGTAAATGTCATGCCGTTTGCACTACATGAATATCAGGAGAGCTACGGTATCTTATATCCATAAGCATCAGGAGAGATACAGTATCCTGTATCCGTAAGCTCCAAGTGTAAACGGCTCCACGACCGGCTGACTACGCTCGGCGTCATACATAGCCGTCACATTTTCAGAAAAATCAAGCTTTATTGAATCGAGCTCGGACGCCGAAATGTTGACTGCGAACGCAAGCAGACTGGTACTGCCGTCGAGCGCGGTGTAGCGGTAGTAGCTGACCTTGACCTTGTCCTGCGAGCAGCGCACATCATTCTTCCAATAGGGCAGCCACTCGGATTTTTCGATCGGAAATCCGTCAAGTATCGACCAGACCCGGCTCATCAGCTCGAGCGGATGTCCGAGGTCGTTTGGCCGCGGCAGAATGCCGTGCAGAATCGACATCGCGAGCGCCTGCTCGAAATTCCAGTGCGGCGGGTTGGCGTAGGCGATGAATTCAACCGGTGCTCCGATGTTGCGACCGAGGTATTCGGCGCGGAAATAGTCGAGGTTCATGTCCTCGCTCGAGCCTTTGTTTAGGACGAATTGCAGGTTCTCTCCGTACCAGTTCTGATGTATGTAGGGGATCGCGGTGAAGTTTACAAAGCCGTACGCGTGAACGTTTATCATACCGCCGCGCTCTGTGACCGCGGCATACAGCTTTCGGAACATCTGCCGGATAGCTTTCAGCTGATATGTGCCGTGTGGCTTACCGTCGCGGTCGTACCAGCCGCAGCCGTGCTCGGTATTGTAGCAGCAGCGCGCGTGGCTCGTGCCGTCGAGGTAGACGCCGTCGGTGTGGCACTCGTCCATTATCCGCGTAACGCCATCTACAAACATATCGGCGTAATCACTGTTGTAGCAGACGATGTAGTCGCGCTGGAACGGCACTCTCCACCAGCCTCCGGCGAGCCGTCCCGACTCGGTTTTATGCGTGACCGAGTCGCGCAGCTCCGACCATTCGGGAGACATTGTCGACAGCTCGTAGCCAAAATAGGTCAGCACGCGTATACCACGCTTGTGGCACTCGTCGCAGATAGTTTTTATCTGATAAGTTGTAAACTCGGACAGCTCGAACCAGTTCTGCGATTTGTTCCACTTTTCATGCAGGATAAGCGTGGTCACGCCCTTTGCCTTGAGCTCGTCATAGCGTCCGGCGAGTACGTCGACATAGTTGCCCTTGACCTTGATTCCGCAGTCGAGGTGCAGCGCGTTGTGTATGTAAGGTTGACGCGGAAATGGCTTGACCGGCGTCGCCTGCAAGCCGAAGCTGAACCCGACCGGCAGGTACGCGTGCATTCCGTTTTTGTAGTCGCCGACCCAGCTCGCGGGGTGGCTGTCAAGCAGGCGGACGCGCAGAATCAGACTGTCGCCGTCGTGTATCAGCTCGAGCGCTCGCTCGGGGTCGGACGGCTGCCAGTTCTGGTCGCGCTCGGCATAAAAGCCGAGACCGCGTTCCTCGTCGCCGAGCCAGAGCAGCGCTTTGAACGGCATTGCGCAGTCCTGACACGGGAGCGCGCCGCTCATCGACATCGCGCCCTCCGGACGGACAGTTCCGTCCGACAGTCCCATCGCGCTGTTCGGGTACATATGAAAGAGCGATATCGCGTCGGCGCGCAGCGGTATCTCGAGCCAGAGTTGGTCAAGCTTGTATTCGGTCGGCTTGTATGCGCTCAGTCCGAAGGTCTCGGCGACCGTCTTGCCGCGCGTCATGAGCTTAAGGTCGATATCAATGCCGCCGTCGTAGCCGATAGTGTAGCAGCTGTCGATAATGAAGCGCTCCGACTGCTTCGCGCCGCAGATGACGATTTCCTCGTCGCTCCGGCGCTGTATGAAGCTCTCGGATTCGTTTTCGGGATAGTCGTCGTCCCAGCTCGCCGGCTGTCCGTCCTCAATAAGCACTAAGCGAACCGGCGCGGCGAGCAGCTCGGCGCCCTGCGAGACAATCGAAGTGATCATACCGTCCGCGCCGATTGTGTAGTCGCGGTCGACGACATGGACGGTATGGCAAAGGTTATTTGTCTCGGCACGCAGCGGTATAAACGGTCTCGGTATCTTCATGGCGACCTCCATAAGGTTGTTGTAATGATGAAGTTGGTGCGATGGTTTTAAGTTGGCGGTGAAATGAGTGAGGAGTTAGGAGTGACGACTTCAGCTTCGCTCAAATCGGGCTGAAAATCGTCGGAGATGATTTTCTATATATCACACACTCATGCGGAAGTCGATTTCGCGCGGCAGCGGGTATTTTTCATCAGCTGCCTTTGCAAGCTCCTTGTCGTCGTCCGAATAGGTCAGGTTGTTTTCCTTTGCGTAGAGATGGCGGTGGATTGTGAACCAGAGCTCGGACAATGACACCTCGCCCTCGCGGACGTCGGGCAGTACGAAATCGGCGTTGACAATCCGCGCGGCTTCCTCGTAGCGTTCGAGGTTTTTCAGTGCGATCGCGGTGTAGAGCCGCACACGACCGGTCTCTTTCACCTCGTCCGGCAGAGTTGAATATACGTCGAGCCACTCCTTGTCGTGACCTCCCGCGCACAGCAACTTCGCGGCGTCGACAGCGAGCGCGGCACAGCCCGGGGCGAGCTTGAGCGCGCCGAGTATCAGCTCGCGCGCCTTGTCGGAGTCTTTATACTGATTGCGGTAGAGCATAGCCAGATTGTACATAGCCCACGCGTTCGGCATAAGGCGCAGCGATTTCTCGAAGGCTGCCTTGGCGTCGGCGACGTCGGCTTTGCCGTACGCGGCGAGCGCGCAGGTGATGACTCCGATGTGAAGCTGACTGAACCAGTTCTGCTCGGGCAGAGCCTTCAGCTTGTCGAGCCAGAATTTGTCAATCACATAGCTTGCCGGCTCAACGCTCGGGTCGGGGCAGGGGAAGCTGTTCTTTTCGAGCAGCTCGTACCACGGGGTAGTCTCGCTGTTGTCGATTCGCGGAAACTCGAGCGTTTCGCTGATGCGCTCGCCGCGCACCTTTTCCTCGAGCGCGCCCCAGCCTGAGCCATAATAAACGCGCTCGGATGTTGTGACTTGCGAGTCAGCCGGGAAGCTGAGCTTTTCGGGGTCGCCGACACGTTCGTACATATACTGCTCGGCGGTGGCAATCGCGCTGTCGAAGTCGCCGTGCATGACCTCGGGCGGGCAGTCGAACGCGGTGTAGGCCTCGGTCCACTCCCAGACGGTGTGCGCGGGCATATCGACATAGTCGAGCTGGGTCGGCGCGAGTCCGGCCTGTATCTCGACATAAGCCGAATCCTTGACGCTCAGCCACTCGTTCCAACGCCTGCCGCCGCGACCCTGTCCCCAGACGAACAGCTTGCGTCCGTACAGACGGTTTGTCGAGCACTGCAAAAGTCCCTTGCCGTCAGCGTCAAACGCGGTTATCCATTTGCGCGACGACTCGGGTATTTTGTAGAAGAAGTCGCGCGACGAGCCGATATTCACCGGATAGCTGACATCGACGCCGTCATTCATCGGCACGGGCGTGGTTTCGAGGACATAGCGGTCGGTTTTATAGCGATAGAGGAAGGATTCGTGCGCCGGAACGACCACGCGCGTACCCTTGGTCTCGGGCACGGCGATGTTCGACCACCAATACATCGGCTTTGTCTTGTCAGTGCGGTTCTCGATGCGGACACGCAGATACAGCACCGGCGAATCTTCCGAAACCCACGCGCTGACCGAATACATCACGCCGCGTATCCGCTCATATTCGTACAGCCGCAGTATGTCGCCATCGGCGGATTTGTCTATAGTCACGTGCATAGGCGAGCAGGTTATCGGTGTGTGACCACGGATGCCGAGGTTGAACTCGACTCCGCCGCTGAACCATGCGTTGCGGAGCGCGAGGTTGCCCGGACGGAACACCGGATTCTTGTAGAGCAGCTCGCGTCCCTTGTCCTTGTCATAGAGCGAGCGGAGTCTGCCTCCCAGCGCGGGGATGAACTCGGCGCGGATATGGTCGTTTTCGACGACCGCGGCGCGATATACCGTCGGATCCTCGGCGCGGTCGTAGCCGTCCTGCATGAGATAGGGCAGCATGGTCGGCACATTGCCGTCGTTATCGGCGATCGGCTCCGTGCGGTATTGGGCGTAAAACAGGTCGGCGAGCGGATTCAGCTTGCCGAGATGCGCGGAGGGAATTGTGATTTCTTCGATTTTTACCATTTTGTTATTACCTCTTTATATATTTTTACTTAAATAGGCGATTGTAAAAGTGCGATACTATTCGCTTTCTCTGGGGGAGGTGCCTTTTGAAAAAGGCACCTCCCCCAGACCCCCACCGCGAAAACTTTAACAATTGGGCATATATGTTATTATACAACTGTGCGTCAAGGCAGAATATGTGCATAATTGTTCA
>CAJFKR010000126.1 GCA_904386005.1 Candidatus Flemingiibacterium merdigallinarum | reverse complement strand
AAAAAGAAATGTCGACTTACAGTAAGGAATTCAAGGAAGAAGCAATGCGTCTGTCAGACGAAATCGGGGTCAAGAAAGCAGCCGCGCAGCTCGGAATCCCGTACAACACGTTAGCGGATTGGAGAAACCACAGCAAGCACAAGACAAAACAAACGACGACAATGAGCGATGACGAACTGCGCATCAGGAACCGAGAGCTTGAACGCGAAAACGCCGAGCTTCGAGAAGCAAACGAAATTCTGAAAGACGCACTCGGTTTTTTCGCAAAAGACCGGAAGAAGTAAAGACCTGTGAGCGACACCTGTTTGTACAGGAAAACAAGGGTAAGTATACAGTCAAAACAATGTGCCGCGCGCTGAAGATCAGCAAATCCGGGTATTACCGCTGGCTGAAAAACAGGAACAAACCCACAGCCAGAGAGCTTCTTTCGGTCGAAATCAAAGCTATACTTGATGAACATCCTGACAACGACAATTACGGTGTAAAGCGAATGACAGCCGCGCTTGAGCAAAAAGGCATCCATGTTAGCCAACAAACAGTATACCGTGCCATGTCGGACATGGAGCTATTACACAAAAAGAGAACTCCTCGCGGTATAACCAGAGCTACAACGGAGATACAGGAACAAGAAAATCTGATAAAGCGCGATTTCACGTCGGAACAACCGCTGAGCAAGCTGCTTTCCGACATCACTGAGGTACAGTGCTGTAACGGCAAGCTGTATCTGTCAGCAGTGCTTGATTGCTTTGATGGAGCAATTCTTTCGATCGCCATGGACAACAATATGAAGAAGGAGCTGTGCATTCGAACCGTAAATGAACTGAAATCGCAGTACGGAAAACAGATAGAAGGAGCGATCTTTCACAGTGACCGCGGAAGCCAATATACCAGCGAAGCGTTCAGAAAGACTTTGAGAGAGGCAGGACTGGTACAGAGTTTGAGCGGCGCGGGGCATTGCTTTGACAATGCAAGAATGGAAAGCTTTTTTGCGACCCTGAAAAAAGAAAAGATATACCGGATACCCGCATATAAGATGACAATGGAGCAGGTAAAGAGCATCATTTTCAGATACATATTCGTTTACTACAATAGGATCAGAATAACATCGTTCAATCCGGGAGGAATGCCGCCGGTTCCGTACAGAGAATGGGCGAAAGCGAACATTATGACCATTGCCTGACCGGCGACGCACTGCGTGCGGCGAGCTGCGACGCGTGCCGCATCTGTTTCCCTCCGTTCGGGGCTTCGCCCCTCACTTCGGAAAACAGATGCGAATGCATCCGCCTTTTCAATTTTAGGGGATTTTTCGACTCCACATATCTTGACAATTCCAATGGCGAATGTACGTATGCGACACTTCCTGCGATAAAATTCAATCAAACAATTGCCGGATGGGACATGGTATTGAAATACTTGTCACATCCGGCTATTTCTTTTTGTGCGCTTTTGTGATATAATACTGAGCAAATAAACAAATCCGAAATTTTTCAGCTTTCCCCTTGCATAATCTCTCCGATTGTGGTATAATATTATTACCGATTTTTGCAGCAAGCCGCAAAAATCATCATCAGGAGGTATTATACATGGATATCAAGCGAGACCGTTACCTTAACACACTGATAAGCAAGAAGCATAATGGGCTGATTAAAGTCATAACCGGAATGAGAAGATGCGGAAAATCCTATCTTCTGTTCAACCTTTTCAAGAATCACCTGCTTTCGGAAGGAACAGATGAAGCACATATCATCGAGATCGCCTTTGACGCGTTCGAAAACAAACAGTTCCGCGACCCGGATGTGCTGTATCCCTATCTGAAGGAGCAGATAAAAGACGACGGTATGTACTACGTGCTTCTTGACGAGGTTCAGCTTCTCGGAGAATTCGAGGCGATACTCAACAGCCTGACCCGCATGAAAAACGTCGATGTGTATGTGACCGGCAGCAACGCCCGTTTCCTGTCAAAGGATGTAATCACAGAATTCAGAGGACGCGGAGACGAGGTGCATATGTATCCGCTCAGTTTCGCGGAATTCATGTCGGTCCATCCCGGCTCAAAGCAGGACGGATGGAATGAGTATCTGCTGTACGGCGGACTGCCGTTGGTTCTGAATTTCATAACTCCGGATCAGAAGATCACTTTTCTGAAGTCTCTGTTCGAGGAGACATATATTTCGGATATCGTCGGCAGGCATAACATCCGGAATAAAGCCGAGCTCGAGGATCTGCTGAACATCCTGTCCTCATCAATAGGTTCGCTTACGAATCCGGAGAAGCTGTCTGCGACTTTCGCGACTGTAAAGAAAAAAAAGATAAGCACCGCAACAATAAGGAAATACATTGACTATCTGTGCGATTCGTTCCTGATAAACAGCGCGATACGGTATGACGTAAAAGGAAAGAAATATATCGATACGCCGGTGAAGTATTATTTCACGGATATGGGGCTTCGCAATGCCCGCCTCAATTTCAGGCAGCTTGAAGAGACACACAGTATGGAGAACATCATCTTCAATGAACTGAAAATCCGCGGTTTCAACGTTGATGTCGGCGTTATAACTAAGTACGACCGGAACGAAAACGGCAACAGCATCCGTAAACTGTTGGAGATAGATTTTGTCTGCAATCAAGGCTCAAAGCGATACTATATTCAGTCAGCTTACGCCATTCCGGATCAGGCAAAGCTTGAGCAGGAAAAGCGGTCACTGATGATGACCGGGGACTTTTTCAAGCGCGTCATCATAACAAAAGATGCTCCCGCGCCGCATTACAGTGAGGATGGAGTGTTGATTATGAGTGTGTATGATTTTCTGCTGAATGAGAATAGTTTGGAGTACTGAAAAATGTCAGTATGATGTATGTTTTGTATATATTCCGCAAAATACAATCCGACCGATATCGTCTCGCGCGATATCGGTCGTCTTTCAATATCTGTATAGTTTTACTATAATCAGTCCCGCGCCGAGTATGACCGCGGATATACCGAGCCAGACCCAGATCGTGGAGTTGGATGAGCTACTCGAAATCTCACTCTGCGTCGATAAATTACCGTTCTGCGCGCCGGGGAAGTTCATGCCGCCTTGATTCGGTCTGACCGACTGTGCGTTGGAGCTGTCCGAGCTGCTGTCAGTTCCGGGATCAGCGATGTCAGTATTCGAATCGACTGTGCCGTCAGTATTAGTGTCCGTGCTGCTCGGGTCGCTTTCGGGCGAGCTGACCAGCGCGTCCTGCTCGTCCGAGTCGATAGCAGCGTCAGGGGCTGAATTTGATGTGTCTGTCGAATCAACCGTGCCGAACCCGTCCGGCGGAGTTGTCATATCGAACCCGTCAGGCGGATTCATCATGTCAATTCCGTCCGGAATATCACCCATATCAGACCCATCGGGAAGGTCAGGGGGATTGCTGTTGATATCGCCGGTCGTGATTATGCCGAATTCATTCATCAGCGTATAGGTCAGGTAGTCCTTCATCATTGTCGAATCCATGATGAGGTTGTTCAGACTCAGCTTGTCAAGTCCATGATAGCTCTTGCCGCTGTCATAATGGTCAAACTCAATTTTGAAGCTGTAGCGCTCACCGCCGAGCTGCGACACGGTCGAGAGCGACGTGTTGCCCTTGGTGCGGATTCCGACGTTCGTGTATTTCTCGCCGTCGATGACGACGTCGGCGGTATAATATTCCTTGCTTGTCGCGTTGGCTATAAACTCGTCCCAGTTGTCCATTGTTATCTCGAGTGTGTGGACATATGTGTCGTCAAACAGCCGGTCCTCGTAGCCCATGTAGCTTGTGGCCGCGGTTATCCCGAGCGCCGCGCCATTCATAAATAGAATAGTTATTATCAGTATGACCGCGGTCACGCCCCACGCAATCCGGTCAAAATATTTGCTGTGTGACATTTTCAGCCGATTCCTTTCATAATTATACTATCCGAACCTATGACGAACATTAGAAAAATTCTCCGATATGTTAAGCATTACCGTAGGGTTTGTAAATAAATTGTAATCTGTGCCGTTCATTGAAATTTAGCTATGAATCTGATTTTATCAGGCGCGGGGCAGCTCGCGTTCAATTTGCCGCCGAAGGTTTCGGTTATGGCGCGCGCCGCTGACAGCCCGATACCAAAGCCCGACGCCGCGCCGCTCTGTGTCCGCGCGCTGTCTACGCGATAGAACCGCTCGAACAGCCGCTCGGGGTCGTCTATCGCCCCGACGGTGCAGGTGTTTTCCTCGACAAGCTCGATTTTGCCGCCATTTGATTTGAGACAAAAGAATATTTCTCCGCCGTCCGGCGTGTATTTGAACGCGTTGTCAACCAAAATCGAAATCATCTGCATAAAGGTGTCGCGGTGAGTTTTCAATATAATTGCCGGCTGGATATCGCATCTGAGCTTTAGTCGGCGGGTCTCGGCAATATCCGTGTACGCGGACAGCGACGCCTGAATAGGCGAGCTGATATCGGTCTCGGCGAGCGGCAGCTTTATATCCTCGTCGAGCTTGGCAAGCGTCAGCAGATTGGTCATAAGCAGGTTCAGCCGTTTGATTTGAAGTTATTAATAATATAAATACAACTCCGATAACCGACAGGTTATCGGAGTTGGGAAAACAACTATGTTATTATAAAGGTTTAGATTCAGCCGTTGATTCCGGAAAGAGTGAGAAAATTCATGAAGTTATGAATCATGACGGCAATCTCAACGCGTGCGGCGTTTCCGGTCGGGTCGAGTAGGCCGCTGCCGTTGTCGGTCAGTATGCCGGCTGTGACTGCCCACTGAACAGCGTCGACCGCCCAGCTCGACACGCTCGCGGCGTCGGCAAAGCCCGACAGGTCGCCGGCGGGGACATCGCTGACTATGCTGTCCAGTCCTAACAGCTTCGCGTAGTTGTAGACTATAACCACAAGCTGTTCGCGGGTCAGTATGTCAGCCGGTCCGAATATACCGTCGCCATAGCCCTGCATAACGCCCATCTGCTGCGCCCAGAGCACTGCGTCGTGATACCATTCGGTCTCGGCGGTGTCGGGAACATCGGTAAACGATACGTCGCCGACCACCTCAGGACTGCCGGCCGCACGGTAGATGATAGTCGCAATCTGCGCGCGGGTAAGGCTTCCGTAAGGCGAGAAGGTAGTCGCGCTGTCGCCGTTCATCAGACCGTTCTCATACACGAACATTACGTCGTCGTAGAATAAATCATCGGACGAGATGTCAATAAACGGATTGATTATCACACCGTCGGCGATGATTGCGAGGTCGCCGGTTATCGACGCGGCGTCAATCGTGAGCTGACCGCTCAGGCTGTCGTAGGTGTAGCCTTCGGTCAAAGCTGTGCCGTCGACTGTGATTGTCAGAGTCTCGGGCAGCTTATATCCGTTGACCGCGGTCAATACCGCCGTGTAATCCTCGGCGTCGTCAGGACGGCGCTGTGAGACCGTGTTGTCGGTAGTGATATTCGAAAGCTGATTTGTTACAGTATATCCATCCGGATTTATCGCCGCGTTTACCGTGTCGGCTATGATAGCATGACCGGCGGCGTTCGGGTGGAAGTCAAGGTCGATCGAGTAGTCAGCGCCGATCGACGGGTTGCAGGGATTGATTCTTGCTGCGACCGCGTCCTCAAAGGCTGTGTATACATCAGCGACTATATAGCCGAGCGGTTCAGCCGATTCGGTAATGACCTCGTTGAGCACAGCGACATTTGCTGTGAACATCTCGGCAATCGTGCTGATCTGCTTGACAAGCATACCATAAGCACTTGCGAAATAGCTGTAGGGGTTGTACTGTGTAGCGACGACAATCCTGACGTCTGGGTTCTCCTTCTTTATGTATGCTACGATATCGGTCAGGTTCTGTGCGAGCAGCTCAAGCGTGGCAGCGGCCTGCTCGGAGGACGCGAAGCCGCTCAAATAACCGACGAGCGTGGTTATCACCGTCGTGTCAGGAGTTCCAGCAAACAGAGACGAGATAAGCTCGGTTCCGGTTATGTCAGCTTCATCGGCGTGTGCCTCATCCTCATTCCACTTTTCGGCGAGGTAGTTGAACAGCGCGCCCAAAAGATCGTTGCCGCCGATGGTGATGGTGATAAGCTCGGCGTCAGACGGGTCAATCTCGCCCGATTCGAGACTTTGAAGCAGATCTGACGAAGTAGCGCCATTTACCGCGGCGTTGACCAGCTCGTATCCGTTAGCTTCCGCGACGAGCGTAGCAAATCCGCTCTCGCCTTCAGCGAGTCGGTAGCCGGTAGTGATGCTGTCGCCGAGCGCGAGGTAGACCGGCTCGTCGGCCGACAGTGAAAGCGGCAGCAGTCCAATGCACATGACCAGTGCCAGACACAGGCTGAGTAATCGTTTCTTCATATAAAATTACCATAGCTTTCGCGCAGCGAAAGCTTCCTTTCTGTGGGAATTGGGGCTGGTTTTGCGAAGCAAAATCGCTGCTGCAAAGCAGCGAAAGCCACAAAACCTAGCGTGAAAAATTT
>CAJFKR010000125.1 GCA_904386005.1 Candidatus Flemingiibacterium merdigallinarum | reverse complement strand
TGAATCTGATCTTTGATACAAATACTCATGACTTCTGCCACTCCTCAAGATTCTTTCTGATGCGGTCGAGGCATTCCTCAAACCGGGTAATTTCTTCCTCTGAAAAACCCTTGTAGTAAATGCTGCCCATCTCATCAGATACAGAATCGTACTCGCCCTTTAAGGCATGTGCTTTCTCAGTCAGAAACAGGAGTGTTTTCCTTTTGTCCGTTTCAGACTGAACACGGCTTATCAGCCCTTGATGTTCCATTCTTTCCAGCATCGTCGTAAGAGATGTTATCGCTAATCCGCATTTGACCGAGAGTGACCTGATTGAGATTCCATCCTCCTGCCACAGCACATAAAGAATACGCCCCTGGGCTCCATTAAACGCATCGATATTTTTTTCGCTGAGAATCTTCTCAAAAATCCGGTCACCAAGCTGTTTTATTTTGGTGACAAGAAATCCGCCATTTGTTTTCATACAAAAGCTCCTATATAGTAGTTATAAAATTATACTATATAGGAGTGATTTTGTCAATATCAGTTGACAAGAATTCTCCAAGAATTAACAAATGCATCGTTGTTAAATCAGCCAGCAGCGACATTGGCAGCATCAAGATAACGCTTGCGTTTCACCGCAGGCGGAAGACCGCATATCGAATGGCATATCCGCCGGTTGTTCCAGTAGCTCATATAGTAGACCCAGATGATATGCTTAAGCTCCTCGACAGAATAGATCTCACTCCCGCCGCGCGAATAGAACAGCTCCTCCTTCATCCTTGCCCACATACTCTCACATCTCGCGTTATCATGGCATCGTCCGCCAGCACTGTTCATGCTCTGGGTGATCTGACCAGACTGCTCAAGAAAGTACATGAATCTTCTGACAGCCCATACGATGTCGTCCTGTGTATTGGGATGGAAAGTATTTTCGGAGAGGTATTCGCTGAGGATGCTTTCGAACTCTTCGTTCAGAGTGAAACGGGTTCCTTTGCGTTCAAATACCGAGAGCAGAGTTCCGCCGGCTTCGTATTCGACCAGTATTTTGATTGATCTTTTCAAATGAGTGTGATAGTAATGCGCGATCTCCCCGTTTCGGTATCTTTCCTCGTTTTCGGCAAGAAAAGCCTCGATCAGTTAGAGGTCGTAGCCGCGGCACTCGTGCTGCCTGAAGAAAATCCTGAGTGATGCATAGTGGCGGCTGTAGCTCCATAGCGTGGTGTTTTTCAAGCCGGCGCCCTCAAGCGCGTCGAGAGTTTTCGCTATGATGTCGTCAAGCGTCAGTTGTTCATTGATCATTTTTGATCCTCCTACATAATGGTTTTGCTTTCGCGCTTTCCATTATACAGGAATATTGTTATCCCGAATTTACGGAAAGAAAGATTCGGGACAGAATTTTTATTTAACGATATGGTATATTTTTATTCCGATAGTTTACAGACTCCCCCGCGCTGAAAAGTCCCGATCCCCGAGCCACTGTAAAACAAGCGTCAGATCCATGCCGCCTTGATACGGTGCATAGCACGGCTGTGGCGGAACAAATGAGGATGTACATTCTCGGGCATTATCAAGTATTATGTTATAATTGCCCAGATAGAATCATTGACTTCTGTCCTTGCGTTCCTTCCGATACTCCTGCGGGGTCATGTTCATCGTTTTTCTGAATAAGCGGTAGAAAAACGCAGGGTCTGAATAACCGACAAGATTAGCGATCTCCGCTATGGTCTTGTCGGTTTTTTCGAGCATTTCGCTCGCCTTTTTCATGCGCACGTTCTGTAAATACTCCCGGAAGGTCATGCCCGCGTTTTTGGTGAAAATAATGCTGATATTCGACAGGCTGAAATTGATGTTCTTGCATATCTCGGTAAGCGTGATCGGCTGCGCGTAGTTGTTCGCGACGTATTCCTTGATGTAATGCGTGATATCTCGCCCGTCGTCGCCGCTTTTGCTCACGTTTCGGACAAGGTGAATGATAGCAGCGGACAGATAGGAGCGAATGACCTCCATATATTCCTTGTACCGCTCGTCATATTCGGCAAGCATCTGCTGCATTAAAAACAGTACCTTTTTGTCGCTGTCATGATAGATATTCTGCGTCGGCGCGCTTTCAAAGCTATTGTAATTGAAGTGAATCAGAAAGTTGTTGATGAGATCGTTGAACTGATGAGTATGCACGAGCGCCCTGTCCAAAAACTGCGGCAGGAACATACAGTTGATGATAGAAAACTCCTCGTCCTCCGAAACCGCGTCGTAGCTGTGCGTGCGGTCGATATCAATAAGAAAATAGTCGCCCTCGTGAATCACCATTTTTTTGTTCTCCAGCGTATGGAGCGTTCTGCCTTTCAGGACGTAGACAAGCTCGAAAAAGCAATGGTGATGCGAGGGCGTTGTTTTGTGGTCGCACAGCTCAAGGCAGATACCGTCCTGCAGCACAGTGTTGGTACATCTTTCTAAGTGTGTCATAAATACCTCGCATTAAAAATCGGACATATACTCTAAAATCCGAACCTTGAGTTATTATACCACATATGCTATAATAAAGTCAAGCTGAAATCCGCAAAAAAAGCCGAAAAAATTCGCTGATTATGCCGATATATAACATTATCGATCGATTGAAATCGGCTGCCTTTCAACCGTCCTTTTCCGTGAGGACGCCCTTGCGGACGCTGAGGAGACACAAAAAAATTATGGAAAATAAAAACTGGATATACGCCGAGAACCTTGCCGACAGCGGCTGCGTGGGATTCTGCAAAGCCATTGAAATCGCAAAGCCTGTCAAAAGCGCAGAGGTAACCGCGACCGCTCTCGGAATCTACAATCTATATATCAACGGCAAAAAGGTCGGTGACGCGCTGTTCAAGCCGGGCTGGACTTCCTATAATTACCGCCTGCAGTATCAGAGATATGACATAACCAATTATCTCAAAAGCGGCGAAAACGAGATATGCTTTCTCTGTGCGCCGGGCTGGGCGGTCGGATATCTTGGTAAGGGCAACATCAACCACACCTACGCCGAACATATATCGCTGACTGCTGACATCAAGATAACCTATAATGACGATAGCGCGTTGGAGCTTGTCACCAATCCTACATGGGATACTGTCAGCGATCAGGTGGTTTCCTCCGAGTTTTATCACGGCGAAACGCAGGATCTTTCGGTGGCTCCGATGATCGTCGGAAAGGCAAAAGCAGACGCGGTTCCCGATACGCGGTTGATTCCGGACGAAGGCGCTGATGTGACCGAGCATGAGCGTCTTAAACCTTTGAAATTGATCATAACTCCAAAGGGCGAGAGGGTGATCGACTTTGGGCAGAATCTTGCCGGATATGTTGAGATTCGGGTGAAAGGTAACCGCAAAGACCGGATCACGATTTCACACGCCGAGGTTCTGGACAGGGACGGAAACTTCTACACCAAAAATCTCGAGCTTGCCAGATGTACGAATACCTACATATTAAGCGGAAATGACGATCTACTGAAGCCGAAATTCACCTTTCAGGGCTATCGCTACATCCGGCTTGACGAGTATCCGTTTGAGGAGGTGGATTTATCCCGATTCACTTCGGTCGCGGTTTATTCGGATATGGAGCGTACCGGTTCGTTCTCCTGCGGGAACGAGAAGGTAAACAGGCTGTACAGCAATTCCATATGGGGGCAGCGGAGCAATTTTATCGATGTTCCTACAGACTGCCCGCAGAGGGACGAGCGCTGCGGCTGGACAGGCGATGTGCTGGCGTTCGCGAAAACCGCCGCGATACACTATGATGTTTCAGTCGTGCTTCGGAAGTGGCTGCATGATCTGATTCTGGAACAAAAGAGCGACGGCGCGATTTACGGCGTTGTGCCATCGGTCAACGAGCGGGGAATGAGGGTTTCAACCGCGTGGGGAGACGTTATTACTGTTGCGCCGTGGGAAATGTATCTCGCTTATGGGGATGCTGAGCTTCTGGAAGAATGCTATCCCGCGATGCTGAAATGGATTTCCTATATCCGTCATTCCGGCGATGAGGAATATCTCTGGCTCGGCGGAAATCACTACGGCGATTGGCTGGCGTCCGATGCGATTCTGTCTCCGGAGCATCGGGAGGGCGCGACTCAGACCGATCTTATTGCAAGCGCATATTTCGCTCATTCGGTCGAGCTTGCAGTCAGGGCGGGAAGGGTACTGAAAAAAGACACGAAAGACCTCGAGCTGCTCCATCAAAATATCAGGAAAAAGTTCAGGGAATACTTTATAAAAGACGGCTTGCCGACCATATATCCCAAATATGACGCGCTGTCGGTCAATCGCCCGGTCAAGGGACTGACGCAGACCTCGCTATCGCTTGTGCTTCGTTTTCATCTGTACGAGGGGGAGATCGAGCGGGAAAAGCTGACAGATAAGCTGCTGGAGCTTATCCGGGAAAACGACGGAAAAATGAACACCGGCTTTGTCGGCACTCCGCATATTCTGCACGCGCTTTCGGAGAACGGGAGAGTCAGGACGGCGTATGATCTGTTCTTATCCGAAAAGAATCCCTCGTGGCTGTTTTCGGTTGACCGGGGAGCGACGACCATCTGGGAGCATTGGGACAGCATAAAGGAGGACGGCAGCTTCTGGAACGACTGCAAGAATTCCTTCAATCATTATTCCTACGGCTGCATGTTCGACTGGGTATATACGTGGGTGCTGGGCATAAGACCGATGGAGGATGCTCCGGCATATCAGCGATTTACGCTCGCTCCCCATCCCGACGAGCGGCTGGGACACGCGGAGGGCTCGATAAAGACCCGATACGGTACCATATCCGTGTCATGGAGATATGAAAACGGACGGATAAACTATTCCTTTACCATTCCTGAGGGTTCGTCAGCCGAGGTCGTTATTCCCGGGGATGAGAAGCGGATGTATTCGCCCGGAAGTTACACTATAGCAGGTAAATGCTTATGAAAACAGAGAAAAAATTCTATCGGTTCATTTGTGTGATTGCGGTTTTCCTTTTTTGCTGCTTGTTGAACGGCTGTCAAAAGCAAGCGGACTATCTGAAAATCGTCGGGAATGGGCAGACTGAGTATGTCATTATCCGTTCTCAGAACGCGAAGCGATGGGAGATTGAAGCCGCCCTGCGCTTCAGAGACGCCTTGAAAGCCGTCACCGGAGCCGAGATACAGATAAAAGACGACTTTGAGCGAGAAGGTACAGCCTACGTGCGCACCGACAAGGAGATCATAATCGGTTCAACCAATCGTGAGAATGAGTTTGAGACCGATTACGATTCGTTCAAAAACGGGTTCAGCATCTTTTCGAGCGACAGTCGGCTGGTGATTTTAGCAGGCTCTGCCGCCGGAATGGACGCGGCGCTCGAACAGTTCTTCTCGGACTTCTTCGGCATAGCTCCCGGAAGCGAAGCAGCTTCGGCTGACAAGCTCACGGAGCTTACTGTCAGCTCTGATTATAAGGCGAGCCTGAAATACGACTCGTCGGAACTGCCGTTTCTTGGAATCCCTTTGAAGGATTATACAATAGTTAAAGACAGCGGCGACTATATGACAAAGCGCTGCTGTATGCTTCTAAAAAAGCTGGCGGCAGAAATATCGGGCGCAGAGCCTGACGTCGCGGAAGAAAAGCGCAGCGGCGGCAATCTGATGATAAAAATCGACGGTACGGTCGGGGACGGTAATTTCTGCATCTCAATTTCGGGCACCGATATCACTATCTCATTTGCCGACTATTACGGCTTCGGAGCCGCTTTGGAATGGCTGAGAAGCGAATATGAGTCGCGCGGCTATTTCGATTTCAAGGATAGCTCCACGGTAAATGGAAACTATATGCTTTATCTCGATAAAACGACCGCCTCTGACGAGTACGCTTTCAAGCGGGCAGGCGCGGTGCGCGTCATGTTCAATAATATTCTCTGGGGCGACAGCTCCGGAATGGCGGGACGGCTGAACAGAGATATTCCCTCGGCAGAACGACACCGGCTGACCGCGGAGATGGCGGCAATTTATCGGCCTGACGTGCTGGGACTACAGGAGGTCATCAAGCATGAACGCACAGGCATGAACGGAATCGTCACGCTGCTTTCAGACGCGGGATATACAGAGGTGAAAAATACCGATATACTGGAGATGGCTTCAAGCTGTACGCCGATCTTTTACCGCGAGGACGCGGTGTCGCTCAAAGCGTCCGGCTTTAAGATTTTCGACAATCAGCCAGATGAGCCTGACAGCTCAAAATCCATGACATGGGGCGTGTTTGAATCAAAGGCTGACGGGGAGAAATTTATGGTTGTATCGACGCATATGTGTACGGAGGACGATGAAATCGGGGCGCTTCAGGCGACAGAGCTGATCGAAATCGTAAATGAAGTGACTGCGGAATATGGCTGCCCGGTGATCGTTGGCGGCGACTTTAACGCAGTCTATGATGAAAAGACCTACAAGACCCTCACAGAAACCGCGGGATATCTGAATGCCAGAGAGCTTGCAGCCGTATCGACCAAGGTGCGCTCATATCAGACATATCCGATATATGATCAAAAGCTCGGCATCATGCAGCCCGTGGGCGATATTACCATTGACAATCGCGGCTCGGTTGACCATATTATTCTTGACAATACCGATAAGCTCAGCGTCGGCGTGTTCGGCGTTGTGGTTGACGAATGTTCGAGATCGGCATCCGACCATCTGCCGATATTTATGGATTTTGATTTTATAACTGAATGAAAGCAGGGAAAAGCAATGAAAAAATTTCGCAAATTGCAATAGCAAGTTGCAATAGTTTTCAAAAAGGTAACAAATCGAAGTAGAACAGCGTTGGCTCACGGAAGGAGGGGCGAAGCCCCGA
>CAJFKR010000124.1 GCA_904386005.1 Candidatus Flemingiibacterium merdigallinarum | reverse complement strand
ATCTGCGTAAGATTCAGTGCGCCTTTTTGCGGTTTTTGGATTGGCTGTTTGGTTTTTTGTTGCCGTGCGAAAATTTGATGGTTATTCAGTAGACATTAACTAAAACCTAACAACTAACAACTAACATGACCATAACAATCGCAATCGATTCCTTCAAGGGCAGCCTCAGCTCTGCCGCTGCCGGTAAAGCCGCGTCGCGCGGAATACGACGGGTTTATCCCGACGCCGACATTCGTGTCCGCCCTCTCGCCGACGGCGGCGAGGGCACGCTCGACGCTCTCTGCACCGGTCTTGGCGGCACAAAACGCACAGTCAGCGTCTCTGACCCGCTCGGACGCAGAATCGACTGTGAATACGCGATATGTCCGAATAATGTCCGCCCGAATGACATCCGCCCGAGCGATGTCTGCCCGAACGATGTCTGTCCGAGCGCTGTCTGTCCGAGCGCTGTCTGTCCGAGCGATGTCTGCCCGAGCGATGTCTGTCTGAGCGATGTCTGCCAGAACGACATCCGCCCTTGTGACAGCAGCTTCGGCGACCGGCTCGCGGTAATCGAGATGTCAGCCGCCGCCGGACTCACATTGCTTTCGCCCGACGAGCGCGACCCGCTTGTGACTACGACATATGGCGTCGGCGAGCTGATAGCCGACGCGCTCGGACTCGGTATACGCGACTTCATCGTCGGCATCGGCGGCAGCGCGACCAACGACGGCGGCGCGGGTATGCTGTCGGCGCTCGGCTTCGGACTGTATGACCGCGACGGCAATGCGATTCCACACGGCGCGCGCGGACTCGAGGTGCTCGCGTATATCGACCGCACGACCGCGCTTCCGGAGCTTCGGCACTGCCGATTCCGCGTCGCCTGCGACGTCATGAATCCGCTCTGCGGCGAAAATGGATGCAGCGCGGTATTTTCGCCGCAAAAGGGCGCAAAGCCGGACGATATCCCGAAAATGGACGGCTGGCTCGCGAATTACGCGAAACTCGCGAAAAACGCGGTTCCCGACTGCGACCCCGACTACCCGGGCAGCGGCGCAGCGGGCGGACTGGGGTTCGCACTTCACAGCTTCCTCGGCGCGGAGCTTGTTTCGGGTGTCGAGCTTGTGCTCGACGTTACCCGACTCGAAGCCGATATCGCCGTATCCGACCTGCTTGTCACCGGAGAGGGCAGACTCGACAGTCAGACCGCGATGGGCAAAGCTCCGGCTGGCGCGGCGCATCTCGCGGCAAAGCACAATGTACCTTGTATAGCCCTTGCCGGCTCGATCGGCGACGGAGCTTCTGCCTGCCACGATGCCGGTATCGACGCGTATTTTCCGATTCTGCGCCGGGTCTGTACGCTCGATGAAGCGATGAAGCCCGAAATCGCCGCCGAGAACCTCGCCGATACGGTCGAGGAGATATTCCGGCTGATACGCGCGGTCAGGCAATGACTATGACGAGCTTGATTCAGTCATAACCGCGATGAGCCGCATACAAGCAATGACTGTGATAAACAGCATTAATAAAGACTGCAGCGAGCTGCATACAAAAAGCAGGGGTATCATTTTACCCCTGCTCAGACTGTCGATAAAGTCGAATTAAAAACAAAGAAGTTTGTACAAGCAAAGCCTCTGCTCGGGAAAGGGACCCGAGTAAAGCGGCGCGCCTCTGTTGCTATAGCAATCTTGCACAAATAAAACCTTGGCGTACAGATGTACAATTGTATGTATGCCCAATTGTTGAGGTTTTCGCGGTGGGGGTTTGGGGGAGGCGCCTTTTTCAAAAGGCACCTCCCCCAAAGAAAGCTGACAGCCAAGCACTTTTTCGACAGGCTGAGCAGGGGTATCATTTTACCCCTGCTTTCGAATCAGGTTTTGCGGTCGAACTTGTGCTTGCAGACCGGACAGGTTATCGTTATTTCTCCCTTGCCCTTAGGCACGCGCAGTGTGTTCTTGCAGTTCGGGCAGTGAAAATAGCGGTGCGTCTTGATGTCGCGCAGCTTGTTGTATTGAAGCTTTCCCCACTTCTCAACTGGATTCCAGAGCTTCAAGAACGCCGCGTTCTCCTTGTATCTCGCCTGCGTGTTCTTCGAAAACATTCTAAACAGCGCCCATATCACCGGCAGATAAGCCACGAGCTGGACTATCCAGTTCCCGAGCGCGCCCGCGACGAGCGACAGCAGCAGCGAGAAAATAATCAAAGCGACGCTTAGCTTATCCCCGCCGTAGCGCCCATACATGAATTTGCGCAGCTTTTCCATTAATGCCATCATTTAGCGGCATATCCCCCCCCTGTAAAATCATTGTTATTATTATAAATTATACACCAAAAATCAATGTATTTCCAACACTAATATTTGACAAAGAGTAAAAATTATATTAAACGCAGAAAAGACTTGAAAAGTTCACTGAAATGGTATATAATATAGTCAGAAATAATGAAAGGAGTAATTCCAATGATATATGATGATTCAATGGAGACGGACAACACCGAGCAGTCGGAATGCAAACATGACTGTTCAACCTGCTCGGCAAACTGCTCGTCCCGCACAAAAGAAAGTCTCATCGAAAAGCCGCATGAGCTTTCCCATATCAAAAAGGTAATCGGCATTGTCAGCGGCAAGGGCGGCGTCGGCAAGTCGATTGTCACATCGATGATGTCGGTTATAATGAACCGCCGCGGACACAAGGTCGCGATACTCGACGCCGACGTCACCGGACCGTCGATTCCGAAGGCGTTCGGCGTAAAGGGCGACGTCACCGGAGACGGCAACGGGGGTATCTTCCCGCTCGAGTCCAAGACCGGTATCAAGATGATGAGCGTCAACCTGCTTTTGTCTGACGAAACCTCGCCGGTAGTATGGCGCGGACCGGTCATCGCCGGCACGGTCAAGCAGTTCTGGACCGATGTAATCTGGGACGACGTAGACTTTATGTTCGTCGATATGCCTCCCGGAACCGGCGATGTGCCGCTGACTGTGTTCCAGTCGATTCCGCTCGACGGCATTATCATCGTCACAAGCCCGCAGGAGCTGGTTGCGATGATCGTCTCGAAGGCCGCTAACATGGCGCAGATGATGGACATTCCGGTGCTCGGACTCGTTGAGAATATGTCGTATTTCAAATGTCCCGACTGCGGCAAGGAGTACCACATCTTCGGCGACAGCCACATCTCCGAGGTCGCCGACAAATTCGGCTACAAGGTGCTCGCGAATATTCCGGTCGACCCGCGTCTCTCCGCGCTCTGCGACAAGGGTATGCTCGAGCTGATGGAGAACGATTATCTCGACAAGGCGGCAGACTCAATCGAAAAGCTGCTCGACTGAATATTATGATAATAAGATAGCCGATTGTAAAAGCGCGAAACTGTTCGCTTTTACTGGGGCCACCTACCCCGAGCAGCGGCTTAGTGAGGGAAAACTTATTTGTTTATGACTTTTACAATCGCCTATGCGTGCATAAAAAAACGGCACAACTTCTTTGAAGCTGCGGCGTAGTATGCAGAAAGGGACGCTATCTCTCGATAACGTCCCTTTTGCTTGGTTATTCACTTGTAACCTGTTTGCCCGCTGTCCTTAAAACGCGATGATTTAAGGGTTTTTGCTTGTTTTCTTATCTCACCGCCCGAATCCGGACAGTGCAATTAGTATTTGAATTATGCTTACCATTAATCGATATGCGTATATTCAATTCCCCGCTTTCAGCTCGGCGAACTGGCTGTCGATTTTCTCGATATTCGTCATGAACTGCGTCTCCTTTGAAGCGAGCGTCGATGAAGCCCGTTCACATTCGGTGCTGCTTGACAGTATCTGCCGCATCACATCTATCGGATGTCCGAGCGTCGGACCGTATATGTAGCCGATGTCGAGATATACACTCGCGGCGATGATGTCGAGCATCTGCGACGTCTCGCTGTCGCGCGCGTATTTATCCTTGAGGACAGTCTCAAAGTATGCCGGCGTGACTGTGCGGTAGGTCTCGGCGCACATCGCCTCGAGCACCGCGGCCGACATATCCGCGTCGGGCGTGGTCGTCGGAATACAGAATACCGTTGTGCCGTCGTGGACATAGGTCTTGTAATCAGCTTGATTTTCATCGAGCTTCGGCATCGGGATAATGCCGAAGTCGGATTGCATATCGCGCAGATAGTTGACTCCGGTCAGCATCCAGGTCGTGAATATCGTCTGGTCATTGATCATCGTCGTCATTATCGTATCGTCGTTGTATGGCAGCCGACAGGTGTTGTTGTTCTCAAACAGCAGGCTGTGCATCTTTTCGACAAATGTATTCGTCCGTTCGGTGAGCCCGTTATACGAATAACTGCCATCGGAATTTTTCTCAATCAGATTTATGCCGCTCGAGCCGGCGAACGAATCAGCGCCGAGCGTCTTGGTGTCGGTAAAATAGTGACCGAAACGGTCGCCCTCGTCGACAATGCTGTTGCCGTTTACATCCGCATAGACCGACGAGCAGTACTCGATCAGCTTGTCGAGCGTCCAATCGCCCGACAGCACTGTATCGTAGAGACTCGGCGCGTCGGGAAGATATTCGTCGAACAGCTGCTTGTTGAAAAACATACAGAACGCGCCGGATATCATCGTCTGCGACAAGTCGCCGAGGATAGTGTAGTTGCTGCCGTCATATTCGGTCATCTCGAGATAAGCCTGATTCCACCAAGGCTGCGTGAAATCAAGGTAGTCGAGCGTCTGCACATCGACGAACATTCCCTGCGTCACGAACGGAACCATAGCGTGCATCGCGTTCGCGACTATGTCATAATCATCCGCTCCGGCGAGTATCGACTTCGTGAACAGCGACTCGTTCGAATTGTGCCGCGTAAACTCGCTTGTTATTATGTCAAGCTCGACATTCAGCCGCTCCTCGACCGAGCTGTTGCGCCGCCAGACCGCGTCGTTCAGTACATCTCCGTCAAGCTCCTGCGCGACCAGCTCAATCGATGTGTCATAATCGGCGCCGCGCGTCAGAATATGCACAACCTCCCCGCCGAAATCGAGGTCGTCCGGCAGCGTGTCCTTCGCCGACTCGCGCCCGGGTTCAGCCGTAGTTTCGGCGATAGTCGTGTCGCCGGAGCTTTCAAAAAAATTTGTATTTTCGGAATTCTGTCCGCATCCGCCAATAAATCCGGCGGTCAACGATAACGTCAATATCCATAACAGGATTTTGTAGTTATTTTGCATTTCGTCCTCCTATCTTAAGTGCAGCTTTGGCAATTATACGCATTAAAATTATATCATAATATTATCATGTTGTAAATAGTATTCATTAAATTTATCACAAAACCGGCGATTCAAATCGCCGGTTGATAATTGTATTATGTTATCAGTTGTCGAGCCCCTCGTATTTTTCGACTAAGCTCTCGAGTGACGCGAGAAACGAGTTCTCCAACGCCGCGAAATTTGATGCGACATTTGCGGTGTCGGTGGTATAAAATCTGAAATAATTATTCGGAGCATTGGTAAGTGTAGTGCCATATAAGAACAGGAAATCAAACGACGCGCCGTCGCGGATTATGTCTAACATCTCGGCGATATCGTTGTCGCGCGCATATTTGTCCTTGAGCGCGACCTCGTAGTACTTCGGCACAACCAGCTCGGAGGTGTAGTAGGCAAGCGCTTCCATGACTTTTGACGTAAGTTCTGCGTCTTTTGTCGTAATCGGTACAAACAGCATCGCGGTCGACGTGCCGAGCTGCGTTATGTATTTTCCTTGACTCTCGTCGTACTTCGGCATCGGAACGATTCCGTAGTCGTCGACCATGTCGCGCAGATATTCGGTCGAGTAGAGGAAGTTGCACATTGTCGCGACATTGCCCTCCGAGAAGGCGAGCATAGACTTGAACGACTGGTCGTCGATAGAGCTGGCTTGCTCAATTCCATCCTGCTTCAAGAAATTCTGCATTGTGTCAAACGCGTCCACAAATTTTTCGGTCAGTCCGAGATACTGGGGTATACCGTTTTCGTCGAGCGTCACGACGTCGAGCTGCAAAGACGTCTGGAATGTGCCGGAGGGCACAATTTCATACAAATATGTGAGCTGGTCGGTGCCCATCTCGATTTTTCCGTCGCCGTTTAGGTCGCGCTCCATACCCGAGCAGACCTCGATGAACTTGTCAAGCGTCCACTCACCCGAGCGCACGAGCTCGTACGGGTCGGGCGCGTTATATTCGTCCCAGATTCGCTTGTTGAAGAAAATGACTGTCATATCCTTGTAGAGCGACAGCGACGCGTCTCCGATGAAGCCATACAGCTTGCCGGCGACCGAGAATCGGTCATACATATCCGCGACCCACCACGGCTTGTCGAACTGCACATACGGGAGCGACTTGCCGTCGAGGAAATATCCTTCGACCGAAATCGGCATTGTGCATACCGTAATTCCCTGCACGAGGTCAAAGTCGCCCGTTCCGGCCATGACGTCGCTGATTATCAGGTTATTGAATGTATCGCGAGTGTTCCAGTTGCCGTCCTCCTGCACGAATTCGAACGAAATGCCGAGGTAATCCTCAACTGCCTTCTGTTTTTCGTAGACCGCGTCGTTGACGACGTCGCCGGTGATCTCCTCGGCGACATACTCAAAGGATTTAGTTGTGTTAATCAACATCGTAAATGTGGCTCCGCCATTGTCCTCTGACGGGAACCCGAGCAGACTCTCGACCGATTCGGTCGTCTCGGCCGCGGAAGTGCTGCCTGATTGCGCTGTGGTGTCGGTTGAACTATCTGTCTCGCCGCAGGAAAACGCCGTCGTCAACAGTATGCCGAGCGCAAGTAAGAATGAGATCTTTCTTTTCATCTAAATCCGTTGCTCTAAA
>CAJFKR010000123.1 GCA_904386005.1 Candidatus Flemingiibacterium merdigallinarum | reverse complement strand
GCGGCGACGACGTCACCGCGGCGTTTGGCGAGAACTTCGAGGAGCAGTTCGGCGTCCGCAAGTATGTGTCGGGTGACATCACACTGACGATAACGCTGTCGGACAATATCGTGACTTCGATGAGCATATCAAAAGCCGTGGAATGAGACTGTGATAAGTCTTCAGTATCACGAGCATTGTCCATCAGAGTCTCCGACTTTGAATGACGTTCATGACGTCGAATGATATCTACAACTTTGAATGACGTTCATGACGTCGAATGATATCTACAACTTTGAATGACATTTATAATATCTCCGACTTCAATTCCACCTCGCAAATCATAATATAACCTCAACATACAAATGAAGCTGCCGCGAATAATCACGGCAGCTTCTGTTATATTTTTTTAGATTTCGATGCTTTGCGGCGGGTTTATTGGCAAAATCGCGGTCTGTGACCGCAAAGTCATATATCAAATCGTACCGACCGCTAACGCGCTGTCAGAAAGTATACCACGAGGAATACCGCCGACGCCGCGATAAAACCGATTCCGACAAACAGCGACTCACGCAGCCAGGGCTTGCGCTCAGCGGCTTTGCGTTCCTTGTAGTCATAAAACGACTCGGGTTTATACCCCGACGGTCGAACAAAGTGCGATTTTATCAGACTTCCCGCGTACCCGAACGCGTCGTATCCGCCGCGCGACGCGACAAAGCTGAGTCCGCCGATACCGGCGAGCAAAACGCCCGCGATAAAGCTGCAATCAGACAGCACCGCGAAGGTTTCGTCGAGCGGCAGTCCGTAGAACAGCTCGCGTCCGAGCGCGACAAAGATGAATACCGCGAGTCCGGTCACGGTGAAGATGTAGTATTTGTGTGTCTTTGTCGTCATTTGTCAATTCCGCGAGACAATCTTGCGATATTTCTCGAACTCCGCGTCGTTGCACTGCACGAAATGTCCGTCGCAGACCTCGCGCAGCGACGGCTTGTCGACCGTGTAGTCGTGCTCGGCGAGCGGATTGTACACGATGCGCTGACGCTGCTTTTCGTATATCGGGTCGGGCAGAGGTATCGCCGACAAAAGCGACTTGGTATACGGGTGCAGTGGATTTCTGAACAGCTCATCCGACGACGCGAGCTCGACCATTTTGCCAAAATACATGACGCCGATTCGGTCGGAGAAATACTTGACAACCGACAGGTCGTGCGCAATAAACAATATCGTCAGCCCGAATCTGTGCCGCAGCTCGTTAAGCAGATTGATTACCTGCGCCTGAATCGACACATCGAGCGCCGAGACCGGCTCGTCCGCGATTATCAGGTCGGGGTTCATGATTATCGACCGCGCGACGCCGATACGCTGACGCTGACCGCCCGAAAATTCGTGCGGATAGCGGCTCGCGTGCTCGCGCACCAGTCCGACAAGCTCGAGCATCTCGTAAACCTTTTCATCGATGACCTTCTTGTTCCGTTCGCCTTGAATTACCAGTCCCTCCGAAATGATTTCGCGGACGGTCATTCTGGGGTCGAGCGACGCTATCGGGTCTTGGAATATCATCTGGATCTGCGTCACGAGCTTCGTGTGCTTCGCCTTGTGAAGCTCATTCTTGTATTCGGCGACCAGCTCGGGATTGCTGCCGTTCGCGAGCTTCGCTTCATATTCCTTTTTGACCTTGGCGACCAGCTCGTCCGAATATTCGCGGTCACAGTTATTACGGTCGTATTCGGCGCGCTTTATGTTCTCCTTGTTTTCGGAGATTATACGGTCAAGCTCATCTTTGAGCCGTTTCTTTTCGCTTTCGTCAGTAGCGGCTTTGACTTTTTCCGAATATTCGTTCTTCGCGTCCTCGATAGCCTTTTTGTATGAGCCGATGCCGGCTGCAATGCGAATTCCTTTGAAATACACATTGCCCGAGGTGATGTCGTAGAGCTTGATTATCGAGCGTCCGGTCGTCGTCTTTCCGCAGCCCGACTCTCCGACCAGACCGAAGACCTCGCCTTTCTTTATTTCAAAGCTGACGTCGTCGACCGCTTTGTTCTGACCAAAATATTGGCAGAGATGCTCTACACGAAGCAAAGTTTCATTGTTTTCCTGCATCTTCAGCCCTCCCTTTTGGCTTTCATTCTTGCGATTCGGTCGGTTACGATCTTCGGCGGTTCAACCTTCGGCGCGTCGGGGTGTAAAAGCCAAGTCGCCGCGCTGTGTGTCTCGCTGATTTTGAACATCGGCGGCTGACGCTCGAAGTCAATTTTCATCGCGTATTTATTGCGCGGCGCGAACGCGTCGCCGATCGGCGGATATATCATATTCGGCGGAGTTCCGGGTATAGCTTCGAGCTTTTCGTTTGTGTCAAGGTCGGGCATAGACGACAGCAGCGCCCAGGTGTACGGGTGCGCGGCGTGATAGAATATATCCTCCGCCGTGCCGTATTCAACGACCTTGCCGGCGTACATGACCGCGATTTTGTCCGCCATGTTCGCGACGACGCCGAGGTCGTGTGTGATGAATATGACTGACAGATGACGTTCGCGCTTCAGGCGATTGATAAGTTCGAGTATCTGCGACTGTATCGTAACGTCGAGTGCGGTCGTCGGCTCGTCGCATATCAGAATATCCGGATTTGCCGCGAGCGCGATGGCTATGACTATACGCTGACGCATACCGCCTGAAAATTCGAACGGATACTGGTTGTAACGCTTGCGCGGCTCGGAGATTCCGACCTCCTCCATCAGCTTTATCGCCTTGCTTTTAGCGATTCGCGGCGTGACATGATTGACGACGCCCGACGCGTTCTCCTTGAGAAAATCAATTACTGCGACCGTTTCGGCGTCATAATCGCGTTTGTCACGATTTGCGAGCGACTCGTTGAAATGCTCAATAAGGCGGTTGATCTGCCGCTTGATATTCTCCTGCACCAAATCTAAATTTGTAATCTGTGCTGCCGGCACCTTCCAGTCGGGAGTCTTTCCCGCGGCGACAATCCGGTCGTATTTTGCCTGCATATGGTCGTGCTTTTTCTCCTCGACCTTGTTTTTACCGATTGCTCCGAAATAAATATCAAGCTCGCTCTTTAGTCCGGACGCGAATGTGTAGGCAAGGCTGTCCTTAACGATTTCGAGCTTGTCAATCGACGCCTCGACCGCGGTGCAAAGCTCTTTTAACGCGGCGTCACATTTGTCGCGTTCGAGCTTCTTTTCTTCGAATATCGGCAGCTTTTCACTTAGCAGCCTGACAGCCTCGGCTTTATTTTCATACGCGCGCGCCGCCGACAGCTCCAGCGCCCGCTTGGCTCCGGCGATAAAGTCGAGCATGAATCTATCGTCCAGCTCGCGCCGCATATACTTATTCAGCTCGCCGACAGGAAGCTTCGGCAATTCCTTGCCGCCAAATGTCAGGCAGTAGCCCATGGCGAAAAAGTTCGGCGAAGTGCGTTCGACCGCTTCCTTCAGTATTTCGGACAGCTCATTGAGCGATTCGATCGCTGCCTTATAGTCCGAGCCCGACTTTTTAATCGAGCCGAGCATTGCGTTTAGTTTGGAGCAAAGCTCCTCGAGCCGTGCCGCTTTGTCGTTGACTACATACTCGGACACGGCTTGTCTTGCCTGTCTTAATATCTGCTTTGTGCGGAACACCGTGTCGCGCACCGCGTTCTTGCTCATCTCAAATACAAGCTCGTCTATCTCCTCGACCGCCTCGGAGGCAGCCTCGTGGGCAGTGTTGTATTTTGCTTCAAGCTCGATGTGACGACGCTCGAATTGGTCAAAATTCTTGCATTTTTCGGTGATCTCGGCGGCTCGAGCGGCATCCTTGCCGCCCTCAGCCTCAATCATGCGTTCGCAAAGCAGCTTCAGATAGCTGTTAAAGGTTTCGCGGCTCTCCTTTTGACGAGCCTTGCCCTTCAATATCATCGCCTCAGTCAGCTGCTTTCCGATTTTCACAATCGGATTTAAGCTGGACATCGGGTCCTGGAAGATCATCGCTATCTTGTCGCCGCGGATTTTGTGAAATTCCTCCTCGGAAATCTTCAAAAGGTCGCGACCGTCGTATATTATCTCGCCGCCCTCGATAATCGCGTTGCCGGCGAGGATGCCGAGTATTGCTTTTGATGTGACCGATTTACCCGAACCTGACTCACCGACTATCGACAAGGTCTCACCCCTCGCGAGATCAAAGCTGATGCCACGGACTGCCTGCACCTTGCCGTTAGATGTGCTAAAGGAGATCGTCAGGTTTCGTACACTGAGTTTATTTTCCATATATCTTTATACCATAGCTTTCATACAAAGGTGGATGTCGTCAGCTGTCGAGTCAGTCGTCAACGCCGCGCATAGACGGGTTGAACGCGTCGCGCAGTCCGTTTCCAAACAGGTTGAACGAAATCAATAATAATGAGAAGTACAGCGCCGGGAAGAGCATTGCGTGCGGCGAAGTCGTCATTGACGTCTGACCTTGACTCATCAACGTGCCGATGCTCGTTCCGGTAAAATCGGAGATGTTAATTATACCAAGGTAGGTCAGCGTCGTCTCCGAGCGTATGACGCCGGGGATGACGAGCGCACAGCTCGTGATAATTGTGCCGAGCGAGTTCGGGAATATGTGCTTGAACATCAGCCTGCGGTCAGACGCGCCGAGCGTGCGGGCGGCAAGCACGAATTCCTGTCCTTTAAAGCGGTAGAATTGCTTTCTCGTCAGAGCTGCCATAGAAATCCATCCGGTCAGCACGAAAGCGAATAGGAACGACGGCACGATACCCAGCTTTGGCGCGAGGTGCAGCTGGAAGAGAGTCGCGACGACTATGAACGGCACATTCGCGAGGATATCACAAATGCGGTCCATGACAAGGTCGATAGTACCGCCGTAGTAGCCCTGTATCGCACCGTATATCGCGCCAATTGTCAAATTAAGCGCAGACACTATTAAAGCGAATACAATCGAGAAGCGCGCGCCGACGCCAATAGCGCAGAACAGGTCTTGTCCGACCGAGTTCGTGCCGAGTAGAAAGGTCGGCGTCCGACCGTTCATATAGATATAATAATTGTAGTAGCAGATACGGCACTGCACCGAGCCGGATTTTCTTATTGAGTAGATGTAGCTGCCGTCGTCGCCGTCAATACGAAGGCTGTCATACGGCGCGCCTTCGATTGATTTGTCGGTCGAGTATGCGGGTATCAGCTCGCCGTTCGCGTCGTATACCGGCGTGCCCTTTGAGTCGGAGACTTGGTACCAGATATTGGCATTATCGCTTATACCCTGTATATCTTCCGGCTCGACATACGGATAAATGACCTGTATGCCGGTTTCGTTCTGGAACTGCTGGATATTTTCAAATTCCTCGTAGGATATTACGCGATACTGGATGCCGATTTCGTAGTATCTGTTAGTTTTCAATTTGTAGGTCAGAACCTCCTTGTCCTGACCGCGTTGCTTTACAGTTGTTACGTCAGTGCCGACAATGTCTATGACCGGATCCATACCGGTCTCCTCGCCGATTGCTTTCCAATAAGCATACTGCGCTTCGTTCTGGCTGTTGCGGACGACGCTGCCGTCGAGAATGCCGATACCGAGCTTGGCAACTGACTCTACATACGGCGGGTAGTTGGTGTATATTTTATCCTTGTCATATACCGAATAAGGCGAAATTATCGGCGATACTATAGCAAATAGTATCTGCAAACCTATGATTATCGCGGCCGCGACCGACGATTTGTTCTTGCGGAAGCGTAAAAACGCGTCGGCAAAATAACCGCGCGACTTGGTTTCGAGCTTCTTGTCGTGAATCTCGGCGTCAAGCTGCGCAAACTCAAATTTTTCCTTTGGTATATGCTCGTAATTCTGGTTATCCATGCTGCCTGGCTGCTCCTTTCGTAATTATAATTGTGTACTGTCGGCGACGTCCGCGGCGCGAACGACGTGCTTCTGCGACGCTCCCGCGGTCGTTTCCGGTCATTTCTTCGAACCCATGCGAATTCGAGGGTCGATGAAGCCGTAGCTGATGTCGACGACGATGCTCGCGGCTAAACCTATCGTAGTGTAGAACACGGTCAGCATCATGAACATCGGGTAGTCTCGTCCGTCGATGGAGTTGATATACAGACTGCCGACGCCGGGAACGCCAAACAGCTTTTCTATAATCAGCGAACCGTCTAAAATTCCGATGAATTCACCGAAAATCGACGGCAGGATTACGACCATGCAGTTTTTGAGCGCGTGACGAACTGTAGCCTGCGCCTTGGTAAGTCCCTTTGTGCGAGCCAGCAGCATGAATTCGCTGGTCAGAACCTCTGTAAGTTCGGCTCTTGTAGTGCGTGTAAATCCGGCTATAACCGGCATCGCGAGCGACAGGATAACCGGTATCATGCTGTGGAACATAGACCATGAGAAGTAGTCGGTACCCGACTTCATTAAAAACGGGAACAGACTCAGCTTATATGAGAAGAAATACTGTATTATGAACGCATACACAAAGGACGGAACCGAGATGCAGACCATCGTCAGCGTAGATATCGTGTGGTCGATCCAAGTGTTCTTTTTCAGCGCGGCAAATATGCCGAACGCAATGCCTATTGGTATACTGAAAATTATCGAATATAGATTGACTATCATCGTCGCCGGCAGCTTTGACGCGAATATTTCGGCGACGTCCTGACCGAGATACAGCTTGTCGCTGACTCCCCAGTCCCATTTGGTCAGGACATTTTTAAGAAAAATCCCGAATTGTACGATGTAAGGCTTATTATAGCCCTGAGCTTCTCTTCTTGCCTCGATTATTTGTGTATGAGGGTCTCCCAGCGGAAGCTCCACCGGAGGAAGCATACGTACAAGAACAAAGCAGATTCCGGTGATTATGATCATATCTATGATCCTGGGATGTCTGACATTTGCCATTATCGCGGGACTGTCAGGAGCCGGCTGCTCTA
>CAJFKR010000122.1 GCA_904386005.1 Candidatus Flemingiibacterium merdigallinarum | reverse complement strand
AGCCGATTGTAAAAGTGCGAACTTGTTCGCTTTCTCTGGGGGAGGTGCCTTTTGAAAAAGGCACCTCCCCCAGACCCCCACCGCGAAAACTTTAACAATTGGGCATAAATGCCGCTTTACGTATGTGCGCCAAGACTAAATTTGTGCAATATCGCTATAGCGACAGAGGCGCGCCGCTTTACTCGGGGACCCCTACCCCGAGCAGCGGCTTAATGCGTGCGAACTTTATTGCTTTTTTATGACTCTTACAATCGGCTATAAATGAATTGATCATATATTAAAGATATAGTGTGCTATTTAATCTTTCCCGCCGGATATTATATTCACAAATTCACCGTAATATCCCGCGCTGTCATACTTTTCGGCGCAGCCGCGAGCCGCGGCTGCGATTTCACCTGCCCAGCCGCGGTCGGAATGCAGCCGCTCGGCGAAGCGGTCTATCGCTTCGGCGATTGACGTCACAAATCCGAGCCCGCGCTTGACGGTTACGCAGCCGTCAGTCTTTGCGTATTCCTCGGTATATTCGCCGATTCCGCCCGAGTCGCTGACTATCAGCGGCAGCCCTATCGCCATAGCCTCGAGTACCGGCAGCCCCGCCGGCTCCTCCCAGACCGACGGCACGACCGCGATGTCGGCGCGCGCCAGAAACCGTGCGGTCGACGTCGGCTTGACGCTGCCGATAAATATGACCCGCCCCTCGGGAGCGGCGTTCTCGAGCAGCTCACGGTACTCGTCTCGGATGTCCTCGCCGTATTCGGCCGAGCCGACCAGCAGCAGCTTCAGTTTCGATTTGCTGTACTCGGACTGATCGATTGCCTTTATCAGCTCGATCGCGCCCTTTTCGGGTATCAGCCGACCGACGAAAACCACGAGTATATCGTCGTCCGAAAGCCCGTATTTCGCGCGCTTCTCGACCCGCATATCTGCGTAGTTCGCCGCGTTGAACAGCGACATATCCACGCAGTCGCGGAGTATGACCGTCCGCGCTTCGTCGACGCCCGCCCTGACCGCCGCCGACCGCAGGTATTCGCTGACAAAGATGTATTTTTCTATACAGTCGAAATCTCGCTTCGCGCCTGCGTGTCCCGCGCCGAAGAAGCGATTGTGCGCGTGCAGATACGGCATTTTGCCGGTCAGCTTCCAGATGTCCCGCGCGAACTCGAAGCAGTTCTCGAGCAGGATTATGTCAAACTTCCCGTCCGCTTCGGCGTATCGCAGCGATAATTTAAGGGCGCGCAAATAGTCGTAGCGCTTATGCAGACGCCGACCGAATTTCTTTCGGATTTTATACTCGAGCTGATTTGACAACGGCTCGGAGCGGGTCGTATTGAGCCAGACAAATTTCGTGTGACGGTAGCCCTCAGCCGCGGCTTTCGCGCGCTCGTCAAAGCGCGAGAATACCGTGATATCGAGTGGTTCTGACGCGTCATCGTTCGCGCGCAGCAGTATGTCTACGAGCCGCTCTACACCGCCTCCCGGCGACGGCGGCATCGGGTGCAGCGGCGGCATAATCACCGCGAGTCTCATTTGTTGTGACCGAGCAGGAATTCCTTGACATAAACGCCATGGTATTCGGTAGGCTCATTGTTAAACGATTTGATCAGGCAGGGACCCGCCTTCGGGTGGAAATCCCACGCGGTGAAGCTGTAGCCGTTTTTCTCGATCCAACCGAGCAGTCGCGGCATCCATACCTCGCTCGGAAGCCTCTGCACACCCTCAACCGGCTTCGCGTCGTTGCCGTAGTGACCGAATTCGCCGACGAGTATCGGGAACTCCCGGTCGAGACCGCCGATGTCGAGCTCCCATTCGAGCCGCTTCCACGGATATACGTGCGAGTCGAGGATGATTCCGTTGCCGTCCGGATCGTGCAGCGCGTTTTCGCCGACCGCGCCGTCGAGCGTGTAGCCCCAGTCGAGACCGCCGACTACGACAATATTCTTAGCTCCGGTAGAGCGCACCTTGTCGATCATCTCCTGCATACCGACCGCGCGGTAGCTCGTGTCCTTTTCGCGAAGCTCGCCGCCGAACTTCCAGATGTGCCACGGGTCGCCGAACTCGCCGTCGACCTTCTTGTCGATATGTGGCTCGTTGTACAGACCGAACAGCACGTTCGGATGATTTCTGTATCTCGCCGCCGCGTTCTGCCAGAACAGCAGCGAATGCTCATCGGGCATCATATGCTGTCCCGATTTGCCGTTCCAGAGTCCGAGGTCGCTCCAGTGCAGATCAAGCAGCAGGTACTTCCCCCGCTCGGCGACCGCGTCGATTATTTCATCGACCCGCGCGCGGTACTTCTCAGCGTTGTTCTCATCGTTCTGCTCGGGCATCCTGCCGAACCAGCGATCCTGCGATACCGGCAGCCGGATTATGTTGGCGTGCCACTCGTCGCAGGCGTATTTTATCGAATCGAGTATCTGCCCGTCGCGCGACTCCCACTCGAGTCCGGCGCGGTTGACGCCGTAGAGCCTGACCTCGCGCTCATCATCGCCAATGATTTCGTATATCTTATTCTGCTTTACTTTAAGCATAAAATCACCTCTGAATCATCTCCGTACCCGTCTGTATACCGGTATACCTTTCGTGTTCACGTGACGCCATCCCGACTCGACCGGCTCGTCGGTGAAGTAGTCGACCCATTCGCCCGCCGGAATGTATACCTCGCGCTCGTCGCCGGTGCCGGCGATGATCGGCGCGACCAGCAGGTCGTCGCAGAACAGCCATTCATCGTCTATCTTGTAGGTCTCGGCGTCGTCGGTGTAGTCCATGACCAGCGCGCGAACCGGAGGTATACCCTCGTCGCGGTAGCGGTCGAACGCCGCTTTCAGTCTCGGTATCAGCTTTTGACGCAGCACCAGCAGCTCGCGAACCTCGTCGGCGCAGTTGTGAATTTCCCAGGGAGTACCGTCGAAATACCAGCAGTTTACAAGCAGCTGCACCGAAAATACCAGCGTCTGAAGCCGTCTTATACAGTCCTCGCGGCTCTCTGACTCGCGGTATTTATATTCGGGAGTCCATAATATTCCGGAAAAGCCCATGTTTGCACATCCGCGTATAAAGTCGCGGTGGTCATACAGATCGCTGTACAGGACAAACGGATACGGAGCAGCCAGAGCTCCCATCTGCCTTATCTCGGACAGAGTCGCCTGACCGCCGAGCGCGTCGAGTATCGTCTTTGCGTAAAGCGTGCCGAACAGCGAGTGGTACTGCTCGCCGTCAAGTCCGGACGGGAACTCGCTCGGGAGCGGGAAGCTCCAGCTTCCGGTGTTGTCGCTCGAATCGCACTCGTCGAGCTTGAAGCCGTCGATGCCAAGGTTCACCAGCTTATCCCGGTGATAGTCGGCGAAGATTTTGCGCGCTTCGTTTGTAGCGAAGTCCGGCACGACTCCGCCCCAGACGAGGTAGTCGCCCGAATAGGGCGCGATCTCATCGTGGAAGTCGGCGTCGGGATGCGTGAACGCGTGCTCCCAGAGGTTCAGGTGCAGTCCGCGCTTTCTAATCTCGTCGACGAATTTCTGCGGGTCGGGGTACTTGTCGCTCCACTTGTAGGTGCAGGAATACGCGTGCGTGTGCCAGCCCGGTTCGAGACCGATTATGGAGAGCGGAATTCCCTCGTCCCGCATTTTGTCGATCATTTCGAGTATCTTGTCTGAATTCCAGCCGGTGTAGCAGCGGTAGAGCACGCCGAGTCCCCACTCGGGCACATCCGGACCGCCGCCCGCGAGCATATTGTACTGCGAGACAATGTCGGTTATCGTGTCGCCCTCGATTACATACACGTCGATGCCCTCGGCTGCCGGAATCTTCACAGTCATGACCGCGCCCGATTCATTTCGAACGGCGTAGAGCTCGTCGGTGTTGTCTGCCGCTCCGCCCGCGGAGATTTTGCGCGACGCGCCGTTCTTCTGCTTGCCGCAGTAGAATTCGGCGTAGCGCGCCGTGTCGAAGTACATTCCGTAACCCTTGTTCGTGACAAAGAACGGCACCGGAGCGTGCGTCTCGCCATTGTTCGTGACCGGGTCGGCGTTGACGTCCAGGCGCAGCTTGCGTCCGCGATGGTCGAACTGCTTCAGCTGCAATCCGAAGCCGAATATGTGGCAGTCGTCCTCGATTGGGAATTCGAGCACGCAGCCGGCCGGGGTCTTTTTAAAGCTGAAATTTTCGCGCGGGTATTTGACCGCCGTTTCAACATAATTTAAATTGTCGCAGAAGCCGGACGGAGTCAGCTTCTCGGGTGTGCCAAAAGTGAATTTTTTCATATGTCTTGTTTCCCTTCATATATATATTATTATATTGTCACTAACGCCAACCAATGTCGGTTGAGCGAAGCTTTATAAAATCAATGCCGGCATAGACGCTTCACCACGCGTCCGAGCATCCGCCGCCCGACGCCGTAGAGATACGCGAACTCGCGCGTGCGGTGTAAAAACAGCAGATACACGAGATTCGGCAATATCGCCACAATGACCACGGACAGAATGAATCCCCCGACGCCGGCGCCGCAGAAAGACACTGCCGCACGGGTAGTTATCCATCCAAGCCCCAATATTACCGCGTAGCCGAGATTGCCGAGCGCGAAGCGGCGCATTGAATGACCGCCGAGATAGTGCCGGTCGACGCAGAGCGGCTCCCACCACATACTCGTCGCGAGATGCGACACGGTGGTTCCGAGCAGGATTCCGAACAGTCCCCAGCCAAAGCTCATGAACAGCAGCGACGTGCCGAGATTGATCGCGGCTTCGACGAAGCCCTTGTATTTGACCGGCGAGAATAGCCCGGCGGCGTTGATATACATTAAGTTAGGCTGACGGATCCCGTTGATGTAGAAATTCAGCGCCATTAAATGGACGCACAGCTCGGGAATCTCCAGCCCCTCTCCGAACGACAGCCGTATGAACGGCGTCATCAGGCAGTCGAGCGCTATCGCCGAAAATCCGTACATCCACGCGACGGCGAGCATAAGATCCGAATAAATCTCGCCGCTTCGCTCGCCGCCGTCGGCTATGAGGTTGCCGACCGAAGCGGTCACGGCGTTGATCGCCTGTGAAAGTATCGTCTGTATCGTCTGCAACACCAGCAGGTAGTTTGAATAAAGCCCGACAAGTATCACATCAATAGACGCGATCAGCAGATTGTCGGTGCCGGTGACGGCGACATTGCCGAACCGATTTATAAACATCGCCTTGACGTTTTTCCAGATCTCGCGCCGTTCGTTTGGAGGAGGCAGACCGCGTACATGACCGAGAAAACCGAACATACGCTTCGCCGCGTGCGATATTTCAATATTAGACGCGACTGTGATGGCAAGCTGTACGACAAGGTAGAAAATATAGCTGCGAAAGCACAGCAGCACCGCGAGCTGAAGCGCGTTCTGTATAATCGAGAATATGCTCGTGTTCAGCGAATTCCGACGGTCGAGCTCGGCCGCGCAGATCAGCGCGCGCCGGTAGGAAAAGAGATACGACGCCGCCGAATTGACGAGAAACAGCAGGTATATTATAAGCAGGTTGTCGACCTCGGGCACCTCGCGCGTCAGATATCCGAGAAAGGGTATGAGCAAAAGCCCGATCGCCATCACGACCGCCGCGACTATACGATACGCGAGCGCGTACAGATTCATGATTCTGCCGACCGACTCGTCGTCCTTGTCTGCGAGCGGGCGGTAGAGCGCGAAGGTAATCGCGCTGCCCAATCCCAGTTCGGTCAGCGACAGCAGTGACAGCACCGAATAGAACACGCCGTTCACACCGAGGTAGGCTTCGCCAAGGACACGCACGAACACAATGCGCGTGACAAAGCCGAAGATCAGCGATATCGCCTGACCGACTATCGCCGCGAGACTGTTCTTGACCGAGTTTTCGGAGCGCATCAGCTGTTCTCGGACTGACCGCTGTTATTCTTCTTGCGGAATATCAGCAGCTTTGACGCGATGTAATTGACAATGACCGTGACTACAGACACTATAATCTTCGATATTCCCGGTACAATGTGTACAAGCTCTACAAACAGCAGCAAAAGCAGCCATTCGAGCACTCCGGACGCGATCCGCACGCTGACAAATTGCCAAATCTGCCGGAATAATCCGCTCGCTCCGAGTTCATGGTCCTGAAACACGAACAGCTTGTTTACAATAAAAGCAAATGCAACCGCCGCTACCCACGATATCCACTGTGAAAGATTATAGTTCACTTTCAGATATTCCAACAGATAAAAGCTGCCGTAACTGACAAGTGTGGTCAGTCCGCCAAAGAAAACATATACTATGATTTCTCTGTACTTAAAATATAAAGCTTCCGCTTTTTTATAGTATTTTGAAATAAAAGCTTCTATTTTTTCAACCATTACAGTATGCCTTTCATTATGATAATTCACCTTGAACGGTCTATCCAATCCGGTCGACAAGCTCGCGATAGCCGTCGTAACCGCAGAGCATATTCACCGCCGCGAGCAGCGCGTTCGACGACATATTGTCGGGCAGATCGAGCAGACGGCAGAGCGCAGCCCGTCTGGACGCGCTCGATTCACCGCCAGATAACCGGTCTGAGTAGAAGTCGGCTTTCGTGACCTCGCGGCGGGTGGAATCCGCGTTCAAGATATCGGTGTTTGCCGAAGCCTCATCATTGTCTCTGTCTCCCCCGACGGCGAATGGTTCGAGTATCTTTCGCAGCATCCCCGCATCGATCCCCTCGACTCCGAGAATACCCGCTTTCGACGGCTGCCGCTTGCGCTTCTCGCGACCGGATATCTGCGGAATATACAGATGAATCAGCTTGTCCGGCGGCAGTATCGAGCGAAAGTAGTTGCGTATCACCAGTCCCGCGCCGTCGCTGTCGGTAAGGATTATGATACCGCGCGGCTCGGCAATCCGTCTTATGAGCAGCTTCTTTTCGTCGGATGAAAATATTCCGAAACCGCCGGTCGTGATTATATTCGCGTCGACAATCGACGCCAATTTGATTTTGTCATATTTACCCTCGACGGCGATCGGGAGGTCTATTTTCAGTTTTTCGCTCAATGATTATTTCCTTTTTCTATACTCGCTCAATTGTATGCGTTTTTCGCGACCTTTGTTCAATCAAATATTCCTTTTTCGGTATTCGGCTGCCATGACGATCAGCCGCTCAAGCAGGACATAATCGTCGGCTGCGGTCGATTTCAT
>CAJFKR010000121.1 GCA_904386005.1 Candidatus Flemingiibacterium merdigallinarum | reverse complement strand
TTGCCATGTTCCGTCGTAGCGTTTACACCACCTTTTAACACTTGACAGCGACACGCCGTATATTTTTGCCGCAAAACTTTTACCTTTTCTTTTTGCGAGCCTTACTACCCCCTGACGCCGATGGGCTTCTTGTGTTATAATATTCATGGAAATCCTTTCTCGATTTGGTGTTGAGTTTGTGGTAAAACTATTATACCATATCTTTGTTAGGATTTCCTCTTTTTTTTGGCTCATATCATTTTAACACATACATTTTCTAAAATTATTTTATTATTTTTTGTGTCAAAGTCAGATACGTAAATGTGGGCAGCGAACGCTAACCGGCTTGATATGATGTGTTCACTGATATACGCAGCCAATCGGGGATAAATTTAGAAGCCAAGCAAGCCGTCCGGTAATATTGATGTGTGAAACATTCCATATGAATAGAAGAATCTGTGTATGCGTTGTATGACAGACTCCTCTATTCCTGGTATGTTGGGCTCAGCATATCTGTATTGTTCAGTATATGATTATACAATAATATTGTTATCACTCTCAGCGCAAGCCTGTGTATTGATATATACAAAAGCTGTGTAGGTTTTGCTGTGACAGTTACTTCCCCGCGACCATCGCGTCGTAAAACTCATTGAACTTAGTCTCGACCGCGTCCTTGACCGACGCCCAGCTTGACATGATGTCGGTGGAATTCCGGCTGATGAGGTCTCCGATAGGCTTGAGGTTAGCGATAAGTCCGCCCGACAGATCGAGGTAGCGGGTCAGCTCGTAGCACGCGGTGTCGCACATCAGCCGGTACATCTCGACCGAACCCTCGTCGCGCAGCAGCTTGTTTTCGACAAACTGCTGAATGAACGGCTCCTCAATTCGCTTTGCCGATTCGGAATACAGAGCCTCCGTAACCGCGCTGACAAACGCCGTGTCCGAGACCGTGACCGGTATCATGCAGATACCACCGGCAAGATAGGTGCGGTAATCCTCCTGCGACTCGTCGAGCTTCGGGGTCGGGAGCAAACCATATACAAACTCAATGTCACGCAGCGCGTGGAAAGACGAGCCGTACAGCGTCATCAGCGCGTGACCGTCAAAGAAGGTCTGATATCTTTCGATTCCGCCGGTTTCCGGACTTTTGTAGGTACTGCTGTCACTTAACACCGCAATGATATTTTCAATGATATTTACCGCGCGCTCATCGCCAAAGCCGAATTCGAAGCCGCTGTCTGTCGGGGTCACGGTCTTGCCGCCATATGATGTGTACAGATACTGATATAAAATCGGAATCGTCTGCAAGCCGTAGAAGTCGTCGGCGTCACGTTCGTTGTTTCCGTTCAGGTCGCGGTAGCTGTCCTTAATAACGCTCATCAGCTTGTCGTGCGTCCACTTGCCGTCCCGCACGAGCTGATACGGGTCTTCAAGTCCCAGATTCTCCCATTCGCCCTTGTTGAATATCAGGAATACACTCGGCATCTGCGGATATGGGTATTTTCCGGCAAAGATGTAGTTTGCGCCACCAAGACGGTAGGTTTCGGTCGCGCTTTGTGTGTAGTATGGCTTTGATAGGTCGATGTATTCGGTCGTGTTAACATCGACCAGCATATTCTGCATTATTAGGCTGACACAGTTTTCGGTACTGTATATCAGCGCGAGGTCATACTCGTCCTCCTGCGCCAAAACTGAGGTTGACAGCGTGCCGACTACATTTGTGCCAGACGACTCGGTACAGGTAATTTTCACGCCGAGCCGCTCCTCGACCGTCAGATTCCGATCATAAGCGGCGTCATTGACGAGGTCGCCGTTCTGCTCGTCGACGTCTATGTAGTTGGGCCAGCTGCCGCTGTCAGAGGGAAGATTGCCGTTTTGATAGGTGAGCACGCGGAATTCCCTGCCCTCAAAGTCGAGGTCGCGGGGCAGGTCGTCCGAATATGGGTCGACCGGCTCAGTCTCGGTCGACGCGGTAGTTGTAGTTTCCGACGTCTCCTTGGGCAAAGCCGTCTCGCCGCCGCACGAGGTGAGCAGCAGCATAAACGCGAGCACACACAGCTTTATTCTTTTCATTTCAACAATCCTTTCAACAATCGTAAACACGGAACCGTGTCGTCTCAGGCAATACATTCACGGCAATTATCATAATAATATTATATCACAAACGATTTTCCAATGTAAATATTATTACACGACGTTCAGCCCTCGAGCTGTCCGAATCTGCTACAACCAACCAAAGCAACAGACGGTTGCTTGCTTTTTGCGTCGATTTATTGTATACTGTTTACATGAAATTTATTATACTGTTGACATGAAAACGATGAAAGGAATGGTGATAACCATGGAGACTAAGGATGTATTAAAGCAGCTGCGCCTTGACGCGGGACTTACGCAGGACGAGCTCGCCGAGCGTGTGTTTGTGACCCGACAGGCGGTGTCGCGCTGGGAGACCGGCGAAACTCAGCCGAACACCGATACGTTGAAGCTGCTGTCAAAGCTGTACGACGTTTCGATAAACACATTGCTCGGCTCGCCGAGACGCCTCGTCTGCCAGTGCTGCGGAATGCCGCTCGACGACGGCACGCTCAGCCGTGAGGTCGACGGCAGCTTCAACGAGGACTACTGCAAGTGGTGCTATACCGACGGCAAATATGTGTATAACGACCTCGGCGAGCTCATCGACTATCTTGTCGGGCATCTGTCGAACGAAAACTGGCCCGCCGACAAGGCGCGCAGCTTCTTTGAGGACGAGCTGCCGCAGCTCAAATACTGGAAAGAAAAATCCGGACGCGGTTAAAACCGCGTCCGTTGTTTTTATTTATCAAGAAAGCCGGTCGTACCATACATATGCGCGAGCGGACCGCTGCCTTTGCCGAGGTCGAGCATCGCGTTGAGCGCGCCCGCGACATACGCCTTCGCCTTCGCCACACTCTCGCGCAGAGACAGCCCTGCCGCGAGTCCGCAGGCTATTGCCGACGACAGCGTGCAGCCGGTGCCGTGCGTGTTCGGATTGTCTATCCGCGCGCCTGAGAAGCGCACGAATTCGCGCGCCGTCCGGTCGTATAGGATATCGTCGGCGGCGCCACTCAGATGTCCGCCCTTGACCAGCACCGAGGTGCCCGAGCTCTCGCCTATTTCGCGGGCGGCGCGCTCCATGTCGGCGATACTCGCAATCTCATAGCCGCATAATACCTCGGCTTCGGGTATGTTCGGCGTTATCACACACGAAAGCTTGAACAGTTTTCCGCATAGAGCGTCCGCCGCGCCGTCTGACAGCAGCTTCGAGCCGCTCGTCGACACCATCACCGGGTCGACGACGATGTTGTTCGCACGGTAATATTTCAGCCGCTCGGCGACCGAAGCGATTATCCCGGCGTCCGACAGCATACCTATCTTGACCGCGTCGGGGAAGATGTCGCCGAACACACAGTCGAGCTGCGACGCGACAAATTCGGGCGGTACAGAGTGTATACCGTAGACTCCGGTCGTGTTCTGTGCGGTCAGCGCGGTTATGACGCTCATCGCGTACATATTGTACGCGCAGATAGTCTTGATGTCCGCCTGTACGCCCGCGCCGCCGCTTGAGTCCGAACCGGCGATCGTCAGCACTTTTTTTAGTTCACGCTTCATTTTATCTGCTCCCCTCGGATTCATTTTACAATGCCTTCCAGAATTTTGCGCAGCGCCTGACATTCGGCTTTGATGTCAGCCGCCGCGAAAATCGCCGATACAAGCGCGGCTCCGGCGATC
The DNA here is from genome assembly GCA_904386005.1 of Candidatus Flemingiibacterium merdigallinarum. Taxonomy (GTDB): domain Bacteria; phylum Bacillota; class Clostridia; order Oscillospirales; family CAG-272; genus Flemingiibacterium; species Flemingiibacterium merdigallinarum. Next base: position 3,545 of record CAJFKR010000121.1, on the reverse strand, counting down.
CCGCTGTCCGCGAGCCGCGGCAGATTCGAGCGCGTGACGCCGCCTATCGCGACGACCGGAATCGATACCGCCGCCGTGATATCGCGCAGAGTCTCGAGCGCGAGCGGACGCGCGTTAGTCTTGGTCGAGCTGCCGAATACCGCACCTACCCCGAGGTAGTCGGCTCCGGCGCGCTCGGCGGCGCGCGCTTCTTCGACCGAATGTGCCGACGCTCCGATTATTCCCTTTTCGCCGATTATTTCGCGCGCCGCGGCAATGTCGAGGTCGTCAAGCCCGACGTGTACGCCGTCCGCGCCGACCAGTCGCGCGAGCTCGGCGTCGTCGTTGATGATGAATGGTATGCCGCGGCTGTGGCAGAGCGCGCGGATTTCGCGAGCCTCGGCGACAAGCTCGTCGCGCGGCATCGACTTCTCGCGGAGCTGCACAATTGTCGCTCCACCGTCAATAGCGTCCGAAACCTGCTCGGCGAGCGTATGACCTCCGAGCCACGCGCGGTCGGTGACGGCGTATAATAGAAGCTGGCTTTTGTCTATATTCATTGTGTTACCTCATTATTTTGTGTGACCGCGATACCGCTGTGTATATATTCGTCGACCCGCGCGAACCTTTCGAGCTGCTCGGATGTGAGATTGTATACAGCGTCGATAAGATAGGTGCGCAGCGACGCGTTGCCGTCAAGCTCGCCCATGCGCGACGCGGCAAGCTCGCCCGATACGCCCATAGCCGTGACGGCCGCGGCGGCGGCATACAGCCGCGCAGTCGATTTTTCGGCAGGGTGTGACACAGACTTCGCCGGTACATATGTCGCAGACTCCGCCGGTACATTTGCCGCAAACCTCACCGGTTCATTCGACACAGACTTCGCCGACTCATTCGCCGCAAACTTCACCGGTTCATTCGACGCAAACCCCGCCGACTCATTCGCCGCAGGCTCCGCCGACTCATTCGCCGCAAACTTCACCGGTTCATTCGACGCAAACCCCGTTGACTCATTCGCCGCGGACTCCGCCGGTACATTTGACGCAAACTTCACCTTATCATTTGCCGCCGCAAAATACGCGGTGCAGAGCGCCGACAGCATACAGCCGCAGCCGGTCACCTTGCGCATACGACTGTCACCGTTGCGTATAAGCAATACCCGTCCGCACGCCGCGTCGGCAACCACGTCGACCGCGCCGGTGACAATCACGACCGCGCCGACCTTTTGCGACAGCCAGAGCGATAGATTCGCGTCCTTGTCGATATCATCGGTGTCGCCGACCGAATCGACGCCGCCGCACCTCACCGCGCACTCGCGCTCGTGATTTCCGCGGGCGGTGATATTGTCAGCCGTCACACCTGCTTCATCAAGGCTCGCCACGAGCGACATTAGCTCGCTCCGGTTCATGCGTATCGCCGAAAGCGACAGCTCGGATATTATTTTGAGCGCGGTCTCGGTGCGCAGACGCGACGCGCCGACTCCGACCGGGTCGAGCAGTATAGGCAGCCCGAGCCGATTCGCCGCCCTGCCCGACGCGAGCATACCGGGTATCTTCGCTTTGTCGAGCGTGCCGATATTTAAGCAGAGTCCGCGCGAAATCGCCGTAATCTCGGCGCACTCGTCGGGGTCGTCCGCCATTATCGGGCGCGCGCCGGCGGCGAGCAGTATATTCGCGCAGTCGTTCATCGTCACGCGGTTCGTTATGCAGTGAACGAGCGGCGCAATATCGCGCAGGAGCGAGAGAAAAGCTGAAAGTTCAGATAACATAATAGTTATTAGTTATTAGTTGTTAGTTGTTAGTTGTTAGTTAAGTTGTTAGTAATTAGAAATTAGTTTATTAGCAGCCCGCCTCTAACGCACAGATATTAATATACAGCTTAAACAAGTTTCCGCTGTATCAAGCCGCCGGTTGGGAAGCAGGGTCCCATTAGGCGGCGCGCCCCTGTGGTTCTAATGACAAGCACAAAGTATAAATCAGCGCAGAAATTACCAATTATTATTTGCCCAAATCTGCAAAAGTTTTCGCGGTGGGGGTCTGGGGGAGGTGCCTTTTTCAAAAGGCACCTCCCCCAGTGTAACTAACGTCTCCTCACTCGTCAAAAATAGACACGATTTCTCCGTCGAGGATGCGGTTCATGTTGCGCACGGCGCAGAAGTTGCCGCACATCGAGCAGGTGTCCTCGCGCTGGGTCTTGGAGGATTCGCGGTAGGCGCGGGCTTTGACGGGGTCGAGGGAGAGGGCGAACATACGCTCCCAGTCGAGCTTGTGACGGGCGCGGCTCATCTCGTCGTCGATGTCGGACGCGTGGGGAACGCCTTTCGCTATGTCGGCGGAGTGGGCGGCTATTTTCGCGGCTATTATGCCCTCGCGTACATCGTTTACGTCGGGGAGACGTAAATGCTCGGCCGGGGTCACATAGCAGAGGAACGCCGCGCCGTGCCATGCCGCGACCGCACCGCCTATCGCTGACGTGATGTGGTCGTAGCCGGGCGCGATGTCGGTCACGATCGGACCGAGCACGTAGAACGGCGCGCCGTGGCAGAGCGTTTTCTGTATCTCCATGTTCGCGGCTACCTGATTCAGCGGCATATGACCCGGTCCCTCGATCATCACCTGCACGTCCTTCGCCCACGCGCGGCGCGTCAGCTCGCCGAGTACTATCAGCTCCTCGATCTGCGCCGCGTCGGTGCCGTCGGCAATGCTGCCCGGACGGCAGGCGTCGCCGAGACTCAGGGTCACGTCGTGCTCGCGGCAGATGTCACAAAGCTCGTCGAAACGCTCGTAGAACGGGTTCTCGTTGCCGGTCATCTCCATCCACGCGAACATAATCGAGCCGCCGCGCGAGACTATGTTCATCATGCGCTTGTTGCGCTTGAAGCGCGCCGCCGTCTCGCGGTTGATGCCGCAGTGTATCGTCATGAAGTCGACGCCGTCCTCGGCGTGCATACGCGCAATGTCAATCCACTCGTCGGCTGTGATCTTGCCGAGTGCCTTGTGGTAGTATACGACCGCGTCGTATATCGGCACGGTGCCGATCATCGCCGGACACTCGCTTGTCAGCTTGCGGCGGAACTTGCGCGTGTCGCCGAACGACGACAGGTCCATTATCGCCTCCGCGCCGAGGTCGACCGCGCATTTCACCTTGTCGTACTCGACGTCGAGGTCGCAGCTGTCGCGCGACGTGCCGAGGTTCACGTTTATCTTTGTGCGCAGAGCCGCGCCGACTGCCGCCGGCTTTATCGATTTGTGATTCTTGTTGCAGGGGATTATCGCCTTGCCCTCAGCGATAAGTCCGCGCAGGTATTCGGGTTCGATCCGCTCGTATTCGGCGGCGGCGCGCATTTCGTCGGTGACGACGCCGGCGCGCGCGGCTTCCATCTGGGTCGCGTAGTTGGTTTGTGACATGGTTGCTTTCCTTTCATAAAAAACGTGAGTTCGATAGGGGTACTGCGAGACTGTTTGCTCTCACTGGGGGATGACCCTACGAGTTGCTGACGCAACTCGGAAAAAGGGGCTCCCCGGCACTTAGGCGAGCAAGCTCGCCTAAGTGCTGACCCCACACCC
>CAJFKR010000120.1 GCA_904386005.1 Candidatus Flemingiibacterium merdigallinarum | reverse complement strand
GAAATGGGGATGTTCTCTGGTATGATGTTCTGTGCCGATTGCGGCTCCATCATGTACCAATGCAGGGCGACCAATTTCCGGCGCGATCAGGAATACTACAGCTATACCGTTTCTCTCTTGCCCCACGATGTTTTCTTATCGAGAAGCACCTTGTGAGCTGTCCGTTTTGTTTTGATTTGGATGATTCAGTCAGTATCCGCGACGTCGCTTGCAGCGCCTGTGACGTCGCTTGCAACGCCTGTGAAGTCGCTCGGTCGCAGCTCGTAGTCGACCGACGACTGGAGCCTGCCGAGCTGGTCGCGCCATGAGTCGACATTTACGCGCAGACGGCGAAAGCCGAGCCGCTCGTATACGTGCTGGGCGCGGGTGTTATTCAGATTCGTGTCGAGTATGATTTTTTTATATCCCATGCGGAACAGCTCGGATATCAGCATACATAGCAGCCGCTTGCCGATGCCGCGGTTCTGGGAGGCGGGATCGCAGATTTTGATTCCGATTTCGGCGGTCGGGGCGAGGGGCGTACCGTCATTGCGGGCAGCATACAGGTCGGACGCCTTGTCGCTATTGCCAGCGTCGGCAGCCGTATTCGATTCGGCCGCGTCGACTCTGCGATAGCTCATCTCGCCGACGCGCACCGAGTCGACCTCGATTATCAAGCGGCGGCGGGTATCGTCGCGGTCGAGCTTCAGGCTTTCGGCGACCTTTTCGGCGGTAGTGCCGAGTCCGAGCGGGAATCCGGCGTGTGCCATGACCTCGCCGTCATTCCACCACTCGGCGAGCTGTACGGCGTCGTCAGATGTAGCGTCGCGGATTGTGAGGTTTGAATTGTGAATATACATGATTGCGATTTTTCGACTGTATGTGTCGTATTATATTTCGACAATATGCGTAATATCCGGACAAATTCGTGTAAAGTCCGAATGTCAGCCGGTGATTACGACAAGTCTGCCGTTGTACAGCCGCTTGACCCGCTCGATTTCGGTTTTGTCGCCGGTAACGGCGCAGGGGTAGGGCAGAGTCGGCGCGTATTCGATGAAGCAGTCGGCGGCGTCGGCGTCGGGTATCGAGACGTACAGCCAGTCGTCGTCCGGCTCGGCGTCGGCGAGGTCGTCGTCGGCGAGCACCGGCTCGCCGAGCGCGCTCGTGTCGACTGTGACAAGCGTCCGATTGGTGCAGGCGAGGGTGGCAGTGCCGATCGGCGCGGGCAGGTCTCCGGTCGTCTCGAAGCGGTCGATAGCCGTGCGGAGCCGCGCGATATACTCGTCGTCGGTGCCGCAGCAGCCGCCGAGAATGTATATTCCCGACGCGAGAAACTCGGGCGCGAAGCCGGCGAACGACTCGGCGTCGAGGTCGAAGTGACGGCTGCCGTCGGGAGCTTCGTGCGGCATACCGGCGTTCGGCTTCGCTATAAGCGGGATTCCGAGCGATACCGACAGCTGTGTCAGTCCGCGGAGCAGCTCGAGCATTTTGTCCGGACCCTGCGAGCAGTTCGTGCCAAACGCCGATATCCCCAGCTCGGCGAGCGCGACAAGGCAGCAGTCGAGCCGGTCGCCCGACAATGTGCGTCCGTGGTCGTCGACGGTCATAGTCACAAACACCGGCTTTGACGAGACCTGCTTGATTCCGGTCACCGCCGCGCGCACCTCCTGCAGGCTGATGTTTGTCTCAACTATGAAGAAATCGACTCCGGCGGCGTCAAGCGCCGACGCCTGCTCGGCGTATATTCCGGCGACCTCGTCAAACGTCGCGTCGCCAAACGGCTCGATGAACAGTCCGGTCGGCGACATATCGCCGCCGGTCAGGCGTGCGCGGCCGACGGTCAGCTCCGCGAGCTCGCGGTTGATTCTGTCCGCGCCGTCGAGGTGATTGCGCCGCAGTGTAGGCGAATTCGCGCCGAAGGTCGGCGTATACAGCGCGTCCGAGCCGGCGTCGACATAACCGCGCTGTATTTTTTGTATCGCGTCGGGATGCTCGCGCACCCAGCTCTCGGGGCAGGCGCCGTTCGGCATACCGCAGCGCATCAGCGACGTTCCGGTCGAGCCGTCGAGCAGCATCGGCAATGGAAAATCCTTCGGGAAGCGGTGGAAGATTTCGTGCAGTGTCGGCATTATTGCGTCCTTTCTTTTTTTTATTCGGGTTTGTATGTTCAGTACTTTTCAATATAGCATAGCTTATATATCAGGCTTGCGCGTCAGTATTTATCAATATCAATTCGTGTCACGCGGTCGGCAAGCTCGGTTTCGAGAAAAATCGACGCGGTCGTCTCGAAGCCGACCGGCTCGTCGCTGACATAATATTCGGTTCTGCCTCCGCCGCCGGTATTGCCCATCGAACGCAGCTTTGCCGCGAGCTCCTCGGCGGCGGCTTTCGATGAGCTGACGATATTCACGTCGGGCAAGACCTTGGCGATAGTGCGTGAAATTATCGGGTAGTGCGTGCAGCCGAGAATCAGCGTGTCGGCGCCGCTCTTTTGTATTGGCTCGAGGTAACGCTTGGCGACGAGCAGTGTCACCTCGTCGTCGGGCGAGATGAAGCCGTTTTCGACGAGCGGCACGAACAGCGGGCAGGCGACCGGATAGAGTTCGAGCTCTGGGTCGATCGCGTGCAGCTCCCGCTCGAATGAGCGGCTCGCTATCGTCGCGGTGGTCGCGATTATGCCGACGAGTTTATTGCGCGTAGTGCGGGCGGCGACGCGCGCCGCCGAGTCGACGACTCCGATAATCGGCAGAAGCGGATACTTTTCACGCAGGATATCGATCGCGGTCGAGCTGACCGTGCCGCAGGCGACGAGCACCGCGTCGATGTGCTTGGTCATCAGAAAGCGCATATCCTGAAGCGCGTATTTGATTATTGTCTCGCGCGAGCGGCTGCCGTAGGGTACGCGGCCGGTATCGCCGAAGTAGGTGATATCCTCGTCGGGCAGCAGCCGCCGCACCTCAGAAAGCGCGCTGAGTCCGCCGAGTCCGCTGTCAAATATTCCGATCAATTCAGGCTTCCTTTCCGAGCGCGAGGTCGACAAGCCGGTCGATTATCTCGCTGTAGGTCATACCGTCGTGGCAGAACAGCTTCGGGTACATACTTATGCTGGTAAATCCGGGCAGGGTGTTGATCTCATTGAATATGATTTCCTCGCGCCCGTCCTTTGTGCGGACAAAGAAGTCGACGCGCGATAACCCCTCGACGCCGAGCACCGAGCAGATCTGCTTTGCCATATTGCGTATCGCCGCAGCGGTTTCGGGCTTGATGTCGGCGGGGATATTGTAGGTCGCCTGACTGTCGGACGCGTACTTCGCGTCGTAGTCGTAGAACGCGCTGCCCGAGTTGATCTGACCGACGGTCGACGCGGTATATGACGAATTGCCCATGACCGCGACCTCGCACTCCTTGGCGGTGATGAATTCCTCGACGATAATTTTTTTATCGATGAGCGCGGCACGCTCGAGCGCGTCGCGCAGCTCGGCCGCGTTCTTGACCTTTGCCGTGCCTACCGACGAACCGCCGTTCGCCGGCTTGACGAACAGCGGGTAGCCGGACAGCTTTTCGCAGCCGGCGCGAATCTTGTCGAAGTTGTTTTCGAGAGCCTCGCCGCGAACAATGATCGATTTCGCCTGCGGTATGCCGAGATTCTTTAATATGAGCTTGGTAAATCCCTTGTCCATGGCGATGGCCGAGGTCGTGCATTTGTTGCCGACGAACGGTATGCCGGTCATCTCGAGCAGACCCTGGAGCTTACCGTCCTCCGAGTAGCTGCCGTGCATGACCGGAAATATGACGTCGATGTGCATACGTTCGACCCTATCGCCGTCGAATATCAGCAGCTCCGAGCTGCCGAACGACGGAGACAGCATGGCTTCGCGCAGAGAGTCGGTCTGGTCGCACCAGCTGCCGTCGCGAATGGCGTCGGTCGAGCCGGTGTAATAATACCAACGGCCGTCCTTGGTTATGCCTAAAGTGACGACGTTATACTTATCGCGGTCTACGTTTTCGAGAATCGAAGTGACCGAGCGGAGCGAGATTTCATATTCGGAGGATTTTCCGCCGAACAGGCAGAGAAGCGTTGGAGTTTTCATAAGCTTGAATCTTCCTTGTAGTGTATTTTGTTATCGGGAAACTGAAACAGTTAGGAGTTAGGAGTGATGAGTGAGGAGTTGCGGAAGAAATTCGCCTTTGGCGAATTTCAGATTATCTAATTATATAATATTCGCGGGACTGGGAATTTGCTAAAAATTGTCATGACTTTCGCTTTATAATCGCGACTCTTGGGTTCCCGCCGAAATCGCGGCGGATTTCACAGCTGAGGGCGGCGTCCTGACAGAGCGAGATTATATCGTCCGACTGGTCGTAGCCGATTTCGAGTATCATTGTCGCGTCCGGCTTCATATTGCGGGACAGCGTATTTATATAATAACGGTAGAATTTCAGTCCGTCCCCGCCGCCGTCGAGCGCGAGCCTTGGCTCGGATCTGACCTCGGGCGACAAGGTCGGGATGACATCGCTGCAGATGTACGGTGGGTTCGAGACTATGACGTCCGATTCGGCGGCGAGACGCGCGACTTCGGGCGAATCCAATATATCGGCGCACATAAACGTCAGTCTTGAACCGATTTTGTGCAGCTCGGCGTTTCGGCGGGCGACGCGCAGCGCCGGCTCGGATATATCCACTCCGACGCCGGAAGCGAGCGTGCGCTTGAGCAGCGAGATTATTATACAGCCGCTGCCGCAGCCGAGGTCGAGCAGTCTTGACCCGGGGGCGAGGACTTCAAGCGCGGCGTATGCGATATGCTCGGTGTCGGGCTGCGGGATGAGCACATCGGGCGTAACGAAGTAACGGTCGTCCATGAAAAAGGCGCGGCCTGTGATATATTGCAGCGGCTTTCCGCGGCACATCTCGCGAGCCGCGGACTCGACCTGCGGCGGGAGCGGCATATCCGGATTCATAAGGCACCATTCGCGCCCCTTGCCGACAAAATGCGATATCAGCTCCGCGGCGTCAAGCGAAGCCGTCTCGTCGCCGTTTTCGGCGAGCAGTCGGACAATCGCGGTATAGTTCATTGAGATCACTTCCTATTATAATTATTATAACAGATAGCGCGGATCAAATAAATAGTTCGCGGCAATTATTTACAATAATATTATACTACGAGCACGAATTAATATTTCGGCAATATTATGTATAAATTATTGTCAACAATAGCAAATATGTTGCCGCTGAAATATTTACTGCAATTAATTTGCTTCCGACTATTGACAATGCACATGATATATGCTAAAATTAATGCGGCATTATGGTTATTATTTCTCGAAAGAGGAGATGGAACAATGAAAAACAATTTTCAGGAATTTATAAAGGCGGCGGCGCACGTAAAGCCGTCCGAGAATCAGCTGCGTATGCTGCGCGAGACGCCGTTCTACGCGTTCATACATTTCAGCCCTAATACATATACTAACCTCGAGTGGGGGCTTGGCAACGAGGACGAGGCGATATTCAACCCGACCGAGCTCGACTGCGACCAGTGGTGCGAGGCGATAAAATCGGCGGGAATGAAAGGCGCGGTCATCACGGCGAAGCATCATGACGGCTTCTGCCTCTGGCCGAGCAAATATACCGAGCACAGTATAAAGAACAGCCCATACAAGAACGGCAAGGGCGACATTGTCGGTGAGTTCGCCGACGCCTGCCGCAGACACGGGCTGAAGTTCGGCTTCTACCTCTCTCCGTGGGATCGCAACTCGAAGTATTACGGCACGCCCGAATACAACGATTACTACAAGAATCAGCTGACCGAGCTTTTGACCGGCTACGGCGAGGTGTTCCACATCTGGTTTGACGGCGCGTGCGGCGAGGGACCGAACGGCAAAAAGCAGGAATACGACTACGAGGGCTACATCGAGCTGATTCGCAAATATCAGCCGAAGGCGACGATATTCAATGATTTCGGACCGGATATCCGCTGGTGCGGCAACGAGTCGGGCAGCGCGAGATACGCCGAATGGGCAGTCGTTCCGTCCGAGCTATGTTATCGCTGCAAAAATGTTCAGACCGGAGCGGGTCCCCTCGAGGGCGACCTATCTCATATGTACAACAGCGACAGCGACATAGGATTTCTTTCAAATATAATATATTCAAAGGGACTGGTATTCTGCCCGTCCGAAATAGATATGTCGATTCGTCCGGGCTGGTTCTACCACGAGAACGAGGAGCCGCACTCGCTCGAGCGGCTGTTCAACACCTATCTGAACTCGGTCGGAGCGAACACCACGTTCAATCTCAACATTCCGCCGATGCCGAACGGACGCTTCAACGACAAGGACGTCGCGCGGCTCAACGAATTGGGGCAGCTTATCAGGCGCAGCTTTGCCGACGAGATTACGTTGCGCGCGAGAATCACAAGCGAATATATCGGCGACGGACAGCTGCGAGTCAGGTTCGACTTCGATTCGCCCGAAAAAATCAGCTATGTACAGATAAAGGAACGAATCAGCGAGGGGCAGCGGGTAGAGACCTTCCAGCTGCGCAGGGAGAATAATGGCAAAGAGGACACGATCTATCGTGGCTCGTGCATCGGCAGCAATAAAATCTGCCGTCTCGGCGTAACTACCGACAATCTGATACTTCACATCACATCGGCGCGCGACAAGGTCGAGCTTGAGGGAATCGAGATATTTGCATAAAGGCAGGAAAAATTCGAGTATTCCCGGCGATATTAGCCGGGAATACGACAATATATACACAAAACAGCGGCATATGATGGCATTAAGTGCATATATTTCACAAATCGAGGGAAATTCGTATAAATCCCTTGACAAACCGGCGTAGATGTGGTATACTAAATAAGCTGTCAGCGAGGCGTGTAACGCCGAGCGGGTTTGAAAAAAGACTAAAAACTTTCGAAAACCTCTTGACAAACGACAGAAAATATGATATAATATCAAAGTCAGCCAAAAGCGACCGAATGGTCTTAAAAGACCGAAGCGAAGACAAAGGCAAGCGAAAGAAAAAGCTCAAAAAGCTTGAAAAACTTTCGCAAAACCTCTTGACAAGAGCTTCAAGATATGATATAATATATAAGTCGCGTGTGAGTGACAGAACAAACAGGAGAAAATCCCAATGGAGAGAATCTCCTGACAGGAATGGTCCTTGAAAATTGAACAGCAAGAGATTGAAAGAAGTACAAGAAGTGAGGAGCATTAAGTAAACTTAATGCAACCGAAACGAAACTAACTTGAAGGAAATCTCGACAATTCTTTTGAACACGAACAAAAGGTAAATTAAGTAAAAGAGCAAACGAAAAGATTAAAGCTCTGAAATTGATATTTTGAGTGGTCGAGCGAAAAGCTTGCCATTTGATATATACCATTTTTCAGAGAGTTTGATCCTGGCTCAGGATGAACGCTGGCGGCGTGCATAACACATTCAAGTCGAACGGAGTTATATGAG
>CAJFKR010000119.1 GCA_904386005.1 Candidatus Flemingiibacterium merdigallinarum | reverse complement strand
CAAGGGATAGGGGAGTCAAGAGGGGGAAGACCTCGCGGCGAGCGTGGTCTTCCCCCTCTTGTTAGTTATTAGCAATTAGGTATTAGTTATTAGTAGAAGCAGAAGCAGCAGTTGGCTGATAGGCATCAGATGTTACCAGATGTACCCCCGCGCCGGTTTGCGCAGAAATAACACATGATAGGTCGTGCGCTGTACGATAGCGTCGTATATTTCCGGCGCATAGCTTGAATTTGTAGATTTCAGACCAATATGCTGAATTTCATGTGTATCGGTAGACGCTGTATCGTTAGGCTGCACAAATATATAATACTGATATTGTCCAAAAATGCAATTGCGTTTGTTTGCTTTTTGTGATATAATAATTGTTAAACCATAGTGTTTTGTGTATGCTCGGGTATAGTCGGTTAGTATTGACTTCATATTGAATCAGCCGCGCCGACCGCGCTCGATTGCGCAGTATGTATATTGAACCCGCGTTACATAGCGTCATAAGCAGAACACAATGAAGAAGCAGCTCCTCGTATTCAGCTTAATATTCAGTTCGGCGCACAGCGCCCTATACCGTCACCTCCTGCCCGAGTGGGCAACAGATATAAATCCAAAATCAAAGGAGATCGAAATTAACAATGTCAAAGATGTCACAACGCATACTTACTTCTGTGCTCGCACTGCTGCTGGCTTCGACCGCGGCCTGCGGAGAGGCGAGCGGCGATATCGTCGAGACTACATCGGGCGACGAGACTACGACCGCGGCTGAGACCACCGCAGAGATTGTAAACTGGGAGTCGTCCGGACTGCCGGAGAAAGACTTTGAAGGCAAGGAATTCACGATTCTCATGACCAATGTCGACAACCTCGCGCACACATGGCACCTGATAGCGCCCGAGGAGCTGTCGGGCGACACTCTGAACGACGCTATGTACGACCGGAACAAGAAAATCGAGGACATATACAACATCACAATCACCGGTCTCATGTCGACTTCGGTCAAAAACGACGCGAACAACGCTATAAACGCGGGCGACAACACCTACGACGCGATATTTACGAGCATATACGATACCTACGGCATGGCGCAGGAGGGCAAGTTCTACAACTTCTACGACCTGCCGTACACCGACCCGACCGCCGATTGGTGGGACCAGTCGCTGGTACGCGACCTCACCTATCACGACTCGCTGTATCATCTGACCGGCGACATCTCGCCGTCGACCGACTCGCGCGTCTACACTATCGTGTTCAACAAGGACCTCTGCTCCGACCTCGGGCTTGAGATGCCGTACCAGTACGTACTCGACGGCAGCTGGACAATCGACCGATTCAACGAATACATCTCTGACGTGAACAACGACCTCAACGGCGACGGTCAGATGAACTACGACGACCGCTGGGGCTTCATGAGTCAGGACGGCGCGTCATGGATGATGTACTTCGCCGGCGGCGGACGCGTAGTCGAAAAGGACGCGAACGGAGATTTGTCGATAGCCTTCAACACCGAGCGCAATATCGAGCTCGCGACCAAGGGTCTGGAGATAGCGATTGACGAATCCAAGACGCTGATGGCAAACCAATACGTAACCGACCACAACAACGACTGGGCGGCGGCGACCTCATGGTTCGCGGCCGGCGGTTCGCTCTTCCGCTCGTCGGTGCTTGAGCCGATTCCGCGCGACCTGCGTTCGCTTGACGTCAACTTCGGTATCGTTCCGTTCCCGAAGCTCGACGAGAATCAGGATCAGTACTACACATTAGCCGAGGAATACAGCCGTGTGTTCAGCGTGCCTGTCACCGCCGACGCCGAGTGCTCGAGCCTCATACTCGAAGCGCTTTCCGCCGAGTCGGTCTCGACTGTCACCCCCGCGTTCTATGATGTAGTCCTCGACGGCAAGGCCGTCCGCGACGAGGAGTCGAAGGAAATGCTCGACATTATCTTCGCAAACAAGGTATTCGACATAGGCTTCCTCGGCAACGTCGCCAACTTTAAGACGATGATGCAGAACCTCGAAAAGCAGGACAGCACCAATGTAACCTCTCAGTTCGCGTCGGTACTCTCCTCCGCCGAAGCCGCTCTCGAAAAGATCTGCGAAAACTTCGACTCGCTTGGATGAGTTAGTAATGTAAGGAATACTGGGGGAACTTTTGAAAAAGTTCCCCCAGACCCCCTCAAAACTTTTGATAATTTGGGTCATGGTGTAATTGTTTATAACTGCGCAGTGATTTTATAACAGCTTGTCGCTAGGAACTACAGGGATGCGCCGCCTTTGGCAGGTTCGTCCGAAGGACGAAACTGCTGGGGCCACTGCTTCCCAACCGGCGGCTGGTTTCTACGTGGTCGTTTGAATCTTATATTGTTTGTTTAGTTAATTGTATATTCACATTGTTATAATTCTCGTCGAACTCACGTTAATATTATATCGACGGATTCATAACGTCATGTTATGCGTCATGCCCGCCGTTGACTTTGGCGGCGGGTCGCACACCTATTAATCGTACATCTATTATCAGCTGACAACTGATTCTACTTCTACTAATAACTAATATCTAATAACTAATAGCTAACAAAATACCTAATTGCTAATAACTATTATTTCTGCGATGTCCATCGCGAGAGGGCAAGAGGGGGAAGACCACGCTCAAGCCGCGAGGTCTTCCCCCTCTTGACTCCCCTATCCCTTGGCTTTGTCTCTGCCTCAGGGGTGCAGTGAGTGCGAACTTATTTATTTTTGGGTGCAGTGCTTGCTCTTTCTAACTGCACATAGTGTTAGCTCCCGCGTCGCCCTGCGCCCTGAACGGGCTGTCTTGAACCAGCCCGAGTTTCAGGGCTGGTTTGTGCGAGAGCGGGCGATTTGCGCTCTGTCGATTGACTTGTGCTCAGGAGACGATTCTCACTGCGCCATATATCGTTTTTCGCTTGTGCGGGGTTGTAGTTCCTGCGCATCTTGTATCGACCCGTCGCCTGTCTGCGCCCCAAACGGGCGGGCTTTAGGATAAGCCCGCCCGGGATTGGGGCTGGTTTGCGGGTGTCGGGAGCTTTGTGTTCTGTCGGAAGTTCTACCACCGGAAGTCGATTGGCTCAGCACCGATATTTTCATTTGTTTCTGCGTGGTTATCGTTCCTGCACGATTTCTCCTAACATCAGCTATCTTATGCCATGCAGTCTCGAATAAACTCGCCTTTGGCGAGTTTATTCGACCGCGAATGATTTCGCTGACTTTGGGAACGCACATACAAACCCTTGACTTTTGCTGCAGGCCGTGCCTGCTATTTGGTGGGGTCTATAAATTGCCAGTAGGATTTCATGTAGTCTATGCCTGACCATATTGTCATTATTGTCATTGCAGCCATTGTAATCCATGTAAATAGGTGGAGATCGTATAATGGGGAGGTATCGGGGATTAAGACAGGTTCAAGGAGGATCGTGATAATGCAGAGAATCTGCGTCACGGTTTTCACCTTGCCGAGCCATGCCGCGGCTATGACTACGCCCGCGTTGCTCGATACTATCAGCCGCATCGACGTTATCGCGAGCTCGCGGAATATCACTATCAGCGCGACCCAGATAAATACCGGACGGATGTATTCGTACTTGTATAGTATCGCGAGCATCGCGCCGAAAACCATAAACTTGTCGGCAAGCGGGTCGATGAACTTGCCAAAATCGGTGATCATGTTGCAGCGCCGCGCGATCATGCCGTCGAGCATATCGGTCAGCGCGGTCAATATGAATATCGCCGCGCCTATAATGCGCGACCACGTGTCGGGAATTAGGCTCTCGGGCAGGACTACCGCTATCATGAATATCGGCACCATAATCACACGCATTATCGAGAGCCTGTTCGGCAGATTCATTCGTATACCTCCTCAATTTCCACCGTATTATTTAGTATTGCCGTCATTTCACTATCTCTCCGACAAGGTCGTAGTCCACAGCTTCGGTGATCCTGACACGCACGAATTCGCCGTCGGAAATAGTGTTTTTCTTCGCACGGAAATATACCTTGCCGTCAATCTCGGGCGCGTCGGCATAGCTTCTGCCGAAATACGCGCCGGACACCTCGTCCCAGCCCTCCGAGATGACCTCGAGCACCTCGCCTATCTTCTTCCGGTTCAGCTCCTCCGAAATCCGGCTCTGTTCAGCCATGACAATGTCGGCGCGGTCCTGCTTTATCTGCTCGTCGACCTGACCGTCGAAATCGTACGCCGGCGTGTCCTCCTCGCGCGAGTACGCGAACGCGCCCAAACGGTCGAACTTCGTCTCCTTTATAAACTCGCACAGCTCCTCGAAATCGGCTTCGGTCTCGCCCGGGAAGCCGCAGATGACCGTCGTGCGTATGACCATGTCCGGCACCTCGCGCAGCCGCGCTATCGCCGAGCGCACGACGTCGCTGCCGCCGTGACGGTTCATTCGGCGCAGGATATTCTCCGAGATGTGCTGTATCGGCAGGTCGATGTATTTGACGAGCCGCGGATTGTTTCTGAACTCGGCTATCAGCTCGTCGGTGATTTTATCGGGATAGCAGTAGAGCACGCGCAGCCACGGGATTGTCGTCGCTTCGCTGATTTTGTGTATCAGCTCAGCTAATTTGTACTCGCCGTACAAATCTACGCCGTATTTAGTCGTGTCCTGCGCGACTATGACCAGCTCCTTGACGCCCAGTCCCTCGAGCACCTTCGCCTCGTCGACAAGCTCGTCCATCGGACGGCTGCGGAATCTGCCGCGTATATTCGGTATCGCGCAGTAGGTGCAGCGGTTGTCGCAGCCCTCGGCAATCTTCAGATAGGCGTAGTATTCGGGCGTTGTGATTATGCGCTCGCCGCCGAGCCTGACGCAGTCCTTGTCAAGGTAGGACGAATAGCGTTTGCCCTTTGCCGCCGACTTCACCGCTTTGACGATATCGTGTATGCTGCCGACTCCGAGCACGGCGTCGACCTCGGGCAGCTCGTCGAATATCGCGTCGCGGTAACGCTCGGCAAGGCAGCCGGTGACGACGATGCCCCTCAGCTGACGGTTCTTTTTGAGCCAGCCGATATCTATGATATTATCTATCGATTCCTGCTTCGCGCTCTCGATGAACGCGCAGGTGTTTACTATGACTACGTCCGCGTCGATATCCTCGGACACAATCTCGAATCCGGCGTCATACAATTCGTGCAGCATGACCTCCGCGTCGAGCTGATTCTTCGGACATCCGAGCGAAACGAAGCCAACCTTTAGTGCTTGTGACATATTGTTTGTTTGTACCTCTTGATTTTATTTTGGCGGGATATAAGAGTGGTCTTGACTTCGCCGACGGCGAAGTCAAGAGAGCGGAGAGTGGAGAGTGGTCTCAAAACCGCAAGCGGTTTTGAGAGAGAGGTGGAAATTCGCCCTGGCGAATTTCTATTTTTATAAAATTGAAAATCGCCGTAGGCGATTTTCTTCCGCAGCTCTTCACTCCTTAACTCTCCACTCTCTCCGGTTTCGGCGCAGCCGAAACCGGAGACCACTCTTTTTACCTAAGCACTCTGATTATCGCGCTCGTGCCAAATCCCAGTCTTTGCAGCGACGCTATGAGCGCGGCTCTCTTTTTGCGGTCGGTGAGCTGCTCGCCCCGGAGCTTTTTCTCTATGTGATAGCCGAGCAGCTCGTCGAAGTCAGTATCCTCCATGAGCCCCTCGAGTCGCTCGTCGATAAGCTCACGCTCGAATCCCTTTTGCATTAGCTCGGCTTTGATTCTATTCGGTCCGAGCCGCTTCTGCTTTGTCAGAATATTGTAGTACTGTTCGAGCAGCCGCTCCTCGTCTATGCTGCCGTTTGAGCGCAGATACTCGGCGGCTTCGCGCGCCACCTCGCGGTCGTACCCGCGCGACGACAGCTTTTTCGCCAGCGCCGACGCCGTGCAGCTGCCGTACGACAACAGGTACAAGCCCTTGTTCACCGCGTCCGTGATTGCGGCGAAACGCTCGAGCCGGTCGAATTCCTCTATACTGAGCGGGTAGGGCAGCCGGTCTCCGGTGATGTTTCCGACCTCGAACAGCATTTCCGCCGCGACGCGCAGTACCCGCTCCTCGCGCCTATCACCCGATACTATCGCGACACGCAGCTCGACCTCGGCTCCGCCCCGCTTCGGCTCGACGTTAGTGATACTGACAGTCAGCTCGGACGGCATTATTCGTCGTCTTCTCCCTCTTTTTCAAGGATGCGGATGTCGAGCTCCTCGTCGTCGGGGTCGATGTCCTGCTCGGCGTCCTCGGGAATGTCCTCGCCATAGTCCTTAGACAGCATCTGCTCGACGTCGTCGCGCTTAGCCGCGATCTTCTCGGCGATTTCATTCATCATGTCGGGGTTCGACTCGAGGTATTTGCGGGTGTTGTCCTTGCCCTGAGCGAGCCGCTGACCCTCATACGAGAACCATGAGCCGCTCTTTGATATGATACCGAGCTCGATACCGATATTGACAATCTCGCCCGAGCGCGCTATTCCCTTACCGTATATTATGTCGAACTCTGCCGTCTTGAACGGCGGCGCGACCTTGTTCTTGACTATCTTGCACTTGATGTGGTTGCCGTAGATCTCGTTGCCCTCCTTGAGCTGCTCGGCGCGGCGGATGTCGATACGCACCGAAGCGTAGAACTTGAGTGCGCGTCCGCCGGGAGTAGTCTCGGGGTTGCCGTACATGACGCCGATCTTCTCGCGGAGCTGGTTTATGAATATGACGACGCAGTTCGACTTCGCGACCGCGCTCGACAGCTTCTTCAGCGCCTGCGACATGAGTCTCGCCTGCATACCGACGTGCGACGCCGCCATGTCGCCGTCAATCTCCTGCTGTGTTATCAGCGCGGCGACCGAGTCGACTACGACCACGTCGATAGCGCCCGACCGTATCAGCGCCTCGGCGATGTCGAGCGCCTGCTCGCCGCTCGACGGCTGCGACACGAGCAGACGGTCGGTATCGACTCCGAGCGCCTTCGCGTAGACCGGGTCGAGCGCGTTCTCGACGTCAATATACGCCGCCTCGCCGCCGGTCTTCTGCGTCTCGGCGACGACGTGCAGCGCGACGGTAGTCTTACCGGACGATTCCGGACCGTATATCTCGACGATACGTCCGCGCGGAACGCCGCCGATGCCGAGCGCGAGGTCGAGCGTCAGCGAGCCGGTGGATATCGCGCTGATCTCAAGCTCGGGCGCCTCTCCCATGCGCATAATCGCGCCCTTGCCAAAATTCTTCTCGATCTGGCTTATAGCGCCCTCTATAGCTTTTTTCTTTTCCTCTGCGTCAACGATCTGCACCGGATCCTGCTTCGACTGAGGCTTTGATTTCATATGTATATCTCCAATCTGCGGAGCGAAGACTCCGCGAACAAATTTTCTGTTTACAGATATATTATACCGCACCGCCGCGAAAATTGCAAGACTTTTCGCGGGATTTATAATTATTTTTTTATTTATTATCGCAAATTGCAATAGCAAGTTGCAATAGTTTTCAAAAAGGTAACAAATCGAAGTAGAACAGCGTTGGCTCACGGAAGGAGGGGCGAAGCCCCGAGTGG
>CAJFKR010000118.1 GCA_904386005.1 Candidatus Flemingiibacterium merdigallinarum | reverse complement strand
CCACTCGGGGCTTCGCCCCTCCTTCCGTGAGCCAACGCTGTTCTACTTCGATTTGTTACCTTTTTGAAAACTATTGCAACTTGCTATTGCAATTTGCGTATTTTTACGATATAAATCACACAAAAGATAATCACATAAGCGACATTAGAATTAATAAAGGTTGATGTCACGGCGTCGGATATTTCCGGTGCCGGACATTTTATAGTAAATAATGGTAATAAAGAATCTGCGAATTTACACAATGGACGATAGCCTCGGAGTCATACCCAATGGCTGGATTCGCGTCGAGGGTACGCGCATCGCGTCGCTTGGCGACGGCGAGGCTCCGGCTGACGAAAACACAATCGACGGTGGATTCTGCCTTGTCCCCGGATTCATCGACGCGCACACGCATCTCGGCATCTCGGAGAACGGTCTCGCGTTCGAGGGTGACGACATCAACGAGGACAGCGAGCCGTCAACTCCACATATGCGCGCGCTCGATGCGATTAATCAATTCGACCTCTGCTTCACAGAGGCGCTGCAGGCTGGAGTCACCACAGTGGCGGTCGCTCCGGGCAGCGCGAATCCGGTCGGCGGTCAGATCTGCGTTATGAAAACCTACGGTCGGCGGGTCGACGATATGCTGCTGATGGCTCCGGCGGCGATCAAATTCGCGCTCGGTGAGAACCCCAAGACGACCTATCACGGCAAGAATTTGGCTCCGCTCACGCGCATGGCGACCGCGGCGATAATCCGCGAGACGCTCGCAAAAGCGAAGCGCTATTCGGACGACCTCATGCGCGCCGAGACAGACGACGACTTCGACGAGCCCGAATACGACATCCGCTGTGAGTCATTGCTTGAGCTGATGCAGGGAAAAATTCCGGCGCACTTCCACGCGCACCGCGCCGACGACATCTTCACCGCGATACGCATAGCGAATGAGTTCGGTCTCGATTATGTCATAATCCACGCGACCGACGGTCACCTGATCGCCCCAGAGCTCGCCGAGCTGCACGCCAAGGTTGTGGTAGGTCCGAATCTCTGCGACCGGTCGAAGCCGGAGCTGCTGAATTTGAGCTACGACAATCCGCGCGAGCTGAACGCGGCCGGACTCGACATCGCGATAACTACCGATCATCCGGTGATACCGATAAACTACCTGCCGCTTGCCGCGTCGCTCGCGGTCAAACACGGTATGCCTGCCCCCGACGCGCTCGCCGCTATCACACGCAATCCGGCGAAAATCCTCGGAATATACGACCGCGTCGGCAGTCTTGCCCCCGGCAAGGACGCGGACTTCGTCCTCATTGACGGCGAGCCGCTCGCGTTTGACTCAAAGGTTTGTGCGGTATTTGTTGACGGCAAGCAGGTATGTAAAGCGAAAAATTGAACGCGCGGCTTTCAATTTTACATTTGTGCTATATGAAATAATGATTTGCTGAAGCATTCGGGCACAAATAGGAAATATGGTCATAGCGTGAATAATATTACTCACGCAAGGATTTGTGGGGTTCGCTGACTCTCAGCGCGTTTGATGAATTGCAGCGTTATTTCTCGCTCTCAGCGCGTTTACTTACTCGCAGTGATTTTGCTTCGCAAAACCGCCCCAGATCCAAAATAAGGGAGCTTTTGTTTCGCAAAAGCTATGGATTATTAATATGAACAAGAAGCACATGATAATCGCGTATATCGTGATGGCGGTACTGCTCGTGACGCTTATCGCCGCCGGTATATTCATAGTATTGACAAAACGGCAGAGCGACTCGGAACTTGGCAGTCTCGGCAACAAGCTTGACGACCTGCGAGATGAGGGCGAAGCCAAGAACGACACTATCGACTCGCTGAGCACCGAGAAAGCCGACCTCGAAAAGGAGATCGCCGAGCTGAATGAGCAGATTTCGCAGCTTAAAGACGCGAGCGAACAGAGCAGCTCCGAGTACGAAGCCGAGATCGAAAAGCTGAAAGACGAACTCGAGGAAAAGCAGCGCGAGATCGACGCGCTCAATGCCGAGCTCGACAAATACAAGACGGTATACAGCATAGACATCAGCGAACAGGCGAAGCTCATCGACGAGCTGACCGAATACATAGAAACCGAATGTCCCTATGTCCGTATGCCTGACGAGGTCTCGACCGACGAAAACGGCAACGAGGTCATAGTCAGCTACAAGTGGGTCAGCACCTCCGAGCTCGAGGCTGACGCAGCCATGCAGAGCGGCAAATTGTCAGACTCGAACGCGTCCGGAACGAGCTCATCCGATGAGGATGAGCGCCCGGCGTGGCTGTCGCGCGACGACGTATACTACCCGAACATAGCGGTCTACTACGAGGATATGACATCCGGTTACCGCTGGGGCTACAATGAGGACCTCGTGTTCGACTCGGCAAGCGTCATCAAGGCGCCGTACATTCTGTCGGTGCTTGAGGTGATTTCGAAGGACGAGCAGGACTATCTCGACCGGCTCGAAGCACAGAATCTCGAGCCCGAGATGATAGACACCGACGGCGACGGCACGCCGGACAGTATAAAGTATGAATACAGCGACCCAAGCTACGATTTGTCGGAGGTAGTGGTCTATGACAGCAAGACTATGATGCAGTCAGGCTCGGGCAAAATACAGGAGATGGAGGACGGCACCGAGTTCACATATATCGATTTCATCAAATACACGCTCGAATACAGCGACAACATCGCGTATCGACAGCTGCGCAACCGGTTTGGCTTCAATACGATGTATTCGCTCGCGCAAAGGGTAGGGGCGCAGTCGGTTTTGAACAACGGCAGGAACATGACCGCCGAGGACGCGGGCAAACTGTTCGGTGAGATCTGGAAATTCACCGAGACCGACGAGAAATATGGCACGCTGATGAAAAACTCGATGCTGAAAGGCAATCATACGGTGATAATCCCTCTCGGAGTCTCGCCCACACCAGCGATGCACAAATACGGTTGGGACACGAACGCTTACCATGATGTGGCTATCGTCCTCGACGGCGACCGCCCGTACATACTCGCGATATTCAGCGACCTCGACATCGGCGGCGACGAAGTGAACGCGTTCCTGCGTGGAATAGTCAAGCAGGTAAAGACACTTCACTCGAATTTCTACAAGTAAACACAAACGCGACGGAATATCCGCCGCGATTTTTTATGTGAGTCATAGCCGGAAACGCGTTTTTGCGAAACTTATCATACCGCTCCGGTAAGCTCATACCTTTAGTGTGACTTCGCCCGACGACAAACGTTCGATTTTGCCGTCCGCGCTTCTGACCGACAGGCTGAAATCGTCATTTATCGCCACAACCTCCGCGTCCCAGCTGTCGTTTCCGCGAAATACGGTGACAGTCCTGCCGATTATGAAGCTCCGAGCACGGTATTCGTCGAGGAAGTCGGCGGGCTCAAGACCGGGATATATCTTGAAATACTCGTTTGTAAACTGCGCGGCGAGACGGTTGTATATATCGTCCGGTAGGGAAGCGCGGCTCTCAAAAATCGCGCCGGCTCGCTGACGTATCTCCTCCGGATAGCCGCCGTCAGGCGCAAGCAGATTGAACCCGACCCCGACGACGGCATATTCAAGCTGTCCTGACTCAATGCTCAACTGCCCTTCGGTCAGGATTCCGGCGACCTTTTTGCCGCGCAGATAGATATCGTTCACCCATTTGATCCTCGCTTCCTGTTCACCCAGCAGATAGTCGATCGCGCGCGCCGCCGCAACCGCGGCGGCACAGGTCAGCTTCACCGATTCGGTCGCGTCGCATTCGGGGTGGACTAACAGCGTCACATATAGTCCGCAGCCCTCGGGGGAGTAGAAGCTGCGCCCCATCCGACCTTTGCCCGCCGTCTGCGCCGCCGCGACGATCAGCGCATCGCTTTTTTCGCTTTGCTCTGTCGCGAGCTCGCGGGCGGTATTGTTTGTCGAATCGAGCGTCCGCCACACCTTGACTGGCAGCTTATTTTTGAGATAGCCTGAGACGCGTTCGGCGCTAAGCAGCAGATTCATACCCCTGACCCGCGCCGCGTCGGTGAGCCGATAGCCCTGATTCCGCAAGGCTTCAATCTCAATTCCGTCCGACGCGAGCTCTCGCATAACCTTCCAGACAGCGGCGCGCGTAACCCCCAGTTCGTCAGCGAGCATCTCACCCGAAAGATAGCTGTCATGAGTTTCGACCAGCTTTGTGAGGATATATTCTTTTGTATTCATGTCTATTTCTCCGCTCTATTTCTCCGTAATATTATTAATGTATACTGTTCATATTTACAATATGTTAATTATATAAGTGTATATTGTTCATGATTTTCTGTTATACTGTAGTACAGCGTTCCCGACTAATTTATCTATCGCGAATATTCGCGTATTTTCGTGTTGCCATTTTTTGTATACACGATTTATGAAAGGAATGGTTTTTTTATGTTCAGACCCAGACAGCTGACTGCGTCGTTGCTGCTCTTGTCAATGCTGTCAGTAATTTCCTGCGGAGACGCCGACGCGGATTTACCGACCGAAACCAATACCACGGCCGAGAGTGACGCGGATAGCACAACCGATCAATACGGCTCGGGCTATCCATATTATGGCGACAACGACTTCGGTGGCAAGACTTTCACAATCTACAACGTCAAAAAAGACCTGTGGGACATGATCTGCGTCATTCAGCCGGATGAACTGAACGGCGAGATCATCAACGACACTATCTACAACCGCAACGAGCTTGTCAAGCAGGAATTAAACTGCGAGATTGAGGAAGTCAACGAGGAGACCGAGGGCAACATGGCCGCGAACCTTCAGACCTACATATTGGCCGGCGACGCGGTCTACGACGCGGTATATATGCCGATGTATCAGGTCATCGGCGGACTCACCGAGGGTTACTACACCTGTCTCAACGACGTGTCCACAATCCACCTCGACGAGGACTGGTGGGATCAGATACTGCTCGACTCGACATCGATTCGCAATAAAAACTACTTCGCGACGAGCGCCGCGCATCTGATGGGCTACGACGGACTCTGGTGTCTGTTCTTTAACGAGAACATGATGGACGAGCTCGGACTCGAATATCCTTATCAGCTTGTCCGCGACGGCAAGTGGACGCTCGACAAATTCTCTGAATACTGCAAAGCCGCCGCAAACCTCAACGGCGACGACTCGTTTGTCAAGGACGCGAACGGCAAAGCCGTGTTCGGCTGCACGTCATTCCATAATGTCGTCATGAAGTTCATATACGGTCTCAACGTCGACTTTGTCTCGAAGGACGCGAACGACGAACCGGTATTCAAGTGCGAGGATGAGAACTTCATCAACGCCTGCCAGAAGCTCGCCGAGTATTTTGGCAAGTCGGGTGAATTCCTCAACGCCGATTCGGATACCGCGCTCGATACCTACTATCAGAATTTCTTCGAGAATCAACGCACCCTCTTCCTTGGCGCGGAGCTAAAGACCGCGCAGCTGCTCCGCTCAATGGAGCAGTCGTTCGGCATAGTTCCGTTCCCGAAGCTCAACGAGGAGCAGGAAAATTACCGCTCTACAGCGGTACATCAGTGCTGTGTATTCACGATACCCGTCACAAACACCGAGCCGGAAAAGGTCGGACTGCTGTTTGACGCGCTTTCATATGAATCCGAATCGCAAGTCATCGAACCCTACTTCGAGGTATTGGTTGAGCAAAAGGGACTGCGCAACGAGAACTCAATTGAAATGCTGAACCTCATCAAAGAAACCCGTTCTTTCGATATCGGCGTTTCGTATCAATGGGTAGTTGACCTTGAAACCGAGCTTCGCGGCGTGCTGCTCGCGGGCAATCCAGATGTAACGGCGATAATCGCAAAGCACAAGAACACCGTGCAGGATAAGATAGACCAGACGCTCGAAATGATGCAGTGAGGTCGGATCCGGCTTGATGTAAGCGGCGTCTTTGCTGATACAAAGAGCGGAGTCTTTACTTGACACTTGATTTTTACTTGACGTTTAACGTTAATCTGCCATTCAGAGTTTCACTTTACATTAAGCGTTTATCGATACATATGACCGGAAAATCACCAAACGTTGATTTTCCGGTCATTGTTATTATTTCTATCGCCGGCTTATCTGCGCTTCCACTCGATCGGCTGACCCTTCTTGTAGCCGACCAGCGGCTCGAGGATTCCGTTCTCCATGACGCAGACACGATCGGCGTGAGCCGCGATCGAAAGGTCGTGCGTAACCATGATAATCGTGACGCCGAGCAGCTCCTTCGTCTTTAAGAGCAGCGACAGCACCTCGTCGGCATTCGAGCGGTCGAGGTTTCCGGTCGGCTCGTCGGCGAATACGACCGACGGGCGATTGATGAGCGCGCGGGCGATCGCGACGCGCTGCTGCTGACCGCCGGACAGCTCGCTCGGCAAATGGTGCAGTCGGTCGCCGATGCGCAGCGTGTCGATCAGCTTGCGCAGATTCTCCTCATAGCTGTAGTCGGGCTTGTTGCACATGACAGTCGGAATCAGGATGTTCTCAAGCGCGGTGAACTGCGGTATCAGATTGTGCTTCTGGAAGATGAAGCCGGTGTAGCTGCCGCGGAAACGGCTCAATTCGTCCGGCGGCATACTTGTGATGTCATGACCTCGAATGAACACGTGACCGGCGTTCGGCACGTCGAGTCCGGCGCAGATTTGCAATAATGTCGATTTACCCGAACCGGAGGCTCCGATTATCGCGACAAATTCCTTGTCCTCGACCGACAGATTCGCGCGGTTTACCGCGGTTACGACTGTATCATACTGACGGTATTGCTTAATTACCGATTCACAGCTTAATATAATTCCCATTTTGATTCAATCCTTTCGATCGCGTGCTTGCGATTATTCCTCTCCGGTGTATTCGCGGTTGTTCTCGGTCGCGGCGAAGCGCTTGAAGAAGCCTCCGAGCGGGAGCATTGACGAAAAGTAGCCGCAGGCTATCGACATGACAACGCTGAATATGAGCGCCGGTATCGGTATGTGAACTCCGTAGTAGTATGAAGTCTCGCCGCCGTATAATGCAGGCGGGATGCGTGTGACTGCGAGCTGTATAAGCGTTATCACGCCCCAGCTGAGTAAAATACAGATGACAATCGAAACTGCGGCAAGTATCAGTCCGTTTTGCTGTGAAAGCCGCTTGATGTCGCGCTTTATTGTACCGAGCCAGAGCAGCACCGAAAATTCCTTTTCGCGCTTTCTGACGAACAAGGTCTGTGAGAAGAACCAGATGAGCGGCGATATCGCGAGTACGAGGAACGAGATCGCGATTATCAGCGCGTAGTAGTTCATCGAACGAGTGATTATGTAGTTTGAAGCCGTGTGGTTGTCGGTGATCAGAATCTTGCCGTTGAACAGCGATGTGTAGGCGCGGATATTCTCGAATATCGTCTTGACCTCATCCATCGATGTGTCATAGTCGACATAGATATCGACACGGTTCAATTCGGCGGCGTCGTCACGCACGACTTGGCGGTATACCGACTTCGGCAGGTACATCGGCGTGCCCTCAAGTGTGGACATTCCGTCGATGACCGCGCAGACGTGCAGCTCGATATAGTTCATGTTGTAGTACTGCACCTCCTGACGCAGGCGGTTTTTGCCGGTCAGATTGATGTCGATCTGCTTTTTCT
>CAJFKR010000117.1 GCA_904386005.1 Candidatus Flemingiibacterium merdigallinarum | reverse complement strand
ACGGCGGAAGATTGAATGTTATTGATCTGAAAACACAATCCGAATCGGTGGTGTGTGACGATATAGGCTATAACATACTTAATTTATTGTACGCTTCAGATGAATATATAATTTTTCGCTCAACCGGTTCGGGCTATCGGACGGACATAGAATTCGACTCATACGTCGCAATCATGGTGTATGAACGCGACAGCGGCGAGCTTTATCAGATATTATACTTCGGTCCGGACAAATGATTGACAGCGGCAAATCAGCACGCGGGAGGCTGGGTGTTTATGACCGCAATTATCTTAAATGAGTTCACAAAGCCGTTTTATCAGAAATATTTCTGCTGGTTTATAGCCATCATTTTAGCTGCCAACGCCGCGATGTGCGTTGTCTTTATCGAAAGGCAGAATACCGAGTTCTGGCAGCTGCCGGACGGCGAATACGCCGACCGTGCCGATGCTGTCTGCGCCGAGGCGGAAAAAAATAAGGAGAGACTGCTGCGCCTCGATGTAACCGAACACGACTATTCCTATAGATATCAGGACGCGGTGATAGATCGCTATGCGTCACTGCGCGACACGGTCGAAATCGAGCCCGATTTTGTACATGACGGCTGGACGATATATTTCGGATATACTTTTTTCAGCGTATTCGCCGCGCTGGGGGCGGTGGTTATTGTATCGTCTGTTATAATTTATGACCGCGGTCTTGGTATGTGGGCTATCACCCGCACGGCGAAAAACGGGCGAGGTCGGATATTCGCGGCGAAAATTATCACAGTGTTCGGTCTTGCCTTCATGACCGCGATTCTCTGTCAGCTGACGGCATTGATACTCGTTTATATTCGCAAAGGACTGGCTTCATCTCTTGCCGACCTGCAGAATATCCCTGCCTTTTATCTTTCAGGCTGCGGCGGCTCGATTTTGTCCTTTTTAATACTTACTATGCTGTACAGAGCCGTGATTATCGGCGTGTTTGCCCTTGCCGCCGCGGCGGCAGCGGCATTTTTCAACGGATATTTTGCGGTAGTGCTGATCGGCGCGGTCATATTCATTTCGGGATATTCGCTCAGTCTTTTGCCGATTGCCACGACCTGGCGGTATCTCAATTTTTATGAAGCCCTGTCGCTTGAGAGCTTTTTTGCAAGATACGAAACGGTCAATTTTCTGGGGCGGCCAATAGAGATTATATACGCGAATACTGCCGTCCTGTTCGTTATTCTGGCAGTTTGTGTATTGCTAATCATTGTCGGAATGGCTCTGCCGAAAGGTCGCGGTGCTAAGGCGATCTTGCAGCGGCGTCATCTACAATTGCCGATCTTGCGTGGCGAGAGAAGTCTGTCGCTTGTTTCGCATGAGTTGTATAAAATACTCTCTCCCAAGGTCGTATTCGCGCTTGCGGTTTGCGTCGCGGTACAGGCATATATCGATTTCGGTGAGCTGCACAGCAAGGAACCCTACCGCGAGACCGCGCTGCGCGAATACGCGTCACAGCTCGCAGATATGAGCGCCGACGAGCGGAAAAGTTACGCTGCCAATGAGATTCTGCGCTGTTCGGAGATAGTAAATTCGGAAAAGGATATGACCGACCGTTATTTCAGCGGAGAGATTTCAAGTGAGGAATTCAGCGAATATACTCACGCGCGTTATGAGGCACAGGCGAAGCTCGAGCCGCTGCTTTTATTGAATGAACGGCTGCAATATCTTAATACAGTGTATAACGATAAAGGCATCCGCGCGAGTCTGGCGTTTGATTATGACTTTGAGAAATTACTGCTCGGCAGCTTTTCGATTGGTATGTATTTAAGCATTGTGTTATTCGCCTGTACGACGGCTTCGGTTGATTACCGCAGACAGGATACCGGCGGCTTCGCGGAGATACTGTCGACGTTGAAGTATGGGCGGGAGAAGACAATGCGGCTCAAGATAAAAATAGTAATAGCCGCGTCTTTAATATTTTCATTGTTCTTTTCAAGTCTGAATCTGATAATATATGGTCTGTCGGACGCAAGCGGTTATTTTGGCATCGCGCTTTTGAGCTTACCGGACTTTGTCATGACAGACAGCGGTATTACAATCGGCATCTGGCTTGTGCTCGAACAGCTTATTCGAACGCTGCTCTGCTGCGCGCTCGGGACGAGCTGCTTTATTCTGACATACCTTATCAGAAATACGCTGTATGGATATATAGCCGTACTGGCGGCGACACTACTCCCCGAGCTGCTTTTGCGGACAGGATTGGGATTTTTCGAATATGTAAGTGTCGTCATGCTGTTGTCCGGCTCACGTCTCTATCGGCTGTCGAGTGAAATTTTGAGCTTTGATTATTTGCTTGTGCTGATATATCTCGCGGTGATCGCGGCGGCAGTTGCGTTTTCGGTAAGAAAGTGTCTTTTCAAATGCGAATACAACTGTTGATATGATTCCAATAATTGCGGCTGTCATGTCGGATTGTAGGTCAACCGCATACGGACAATTGTCAGAACAAACAAAATCCGACCGCTCGATTTGTGGTTATATACAAATCGAGCGGAATTTTTGCGTCAATCTTGACATAGGATGAAATATGTTGTACAATAATAGTTGTAGAGACAACCCGACCGCATTGATGCTTAACGGAGGATATGATATGTTCTACAAGCTGTTCTATCGCCGCAGCCTGCAAAGCTACAAGCGCAGCTATATCGGGCTGTTTGTGCTGTTTCTGTCCTCACTTGTGATGATTTCATTTTTGAGCGTATATTCGAGCTCAATGGCCTATTACGATGAAGCCGTCCTCATACCGATGATGACGGCTGACTGGACCTGCGATATACGCGTCACGGGTATAACCGAGACCGAGGCGGAGTATTTCAGTGATATCGACAATATCGACGCCTATTATATCGACGGCTCGCTTGATATCGACGTCGTCGACAAGTCGCGCTTTGACGCGACCTGGAACGAGGTGAACACGCGCTTCAACGAGGTTTTTCCTTATGATTATATAATGGAAAATGACATCGGGATTACATATTACTACGGCAGGACATTTGAGCCCTCGCCGAATACCGGCTTCGATTTGCTGACACTGATATTGCAGGTTCTGCTGTCGAGCGCCGCGATTATATCGATGACGCTGTTCTATCTCGAGTATCTGCGGCAGCGCCGCGACGACATCCGGATATTGCTGACGCTCGGTATCAGTGATAAGCAGCTCGGTCGGCTGTTTTTCGGCGAGTTCAATTTCGTCTATCTTCCCGCCGCGCTCCTTGGGATTCCGCTTGGCGCCGGGGCGGTGTTCGCGGTCAGCAAGATAATCGAGGGCATTGACATGACGACCACGACCTATATTTATCCGGTCTTTCATGTCGACATCGCGACACTTGTGTATATAATTCTGCTCAGCTACGCGATTCTGTATATATCCTACCGCATTGTGCTGGCGGTATTCAGCCGAACCGGCAGCTTGTCGCGGCAGGACGATATCCGCTTTTTCAATCCGGACAAGGTGCGGCTCTACTATTTCAAGGCGTCCGAGCGCTTCGACCGCTTCTTTTGCGGAATATTGCGCAAGCGTAAGAGCTTCAATCTGCGTGTCGCCGGCATAATGACCGCGGTGATGAGCGCGTTGCTGATAATACTGCTTATCAGTTTGGGCATGATGTCGAATGTCGGTCCGGAGATTCTGGTCGATACCTCAAATCCGGGTGATGTCGCCGGAAACGGCGCGAATATGTTCTATATAATAATGGTGCTACTGTGGGGAACGGCGTATCTCTTAATCATTATTTCGCTGCTGACGAAGCGGCACATCGAGTCGCACCTATATAATGCTGAGATACTCTATTCGCTCGGCGCGACGCATGAGCAGCTCTATTATTGCACCCGGCGCGATATACTAGCGACCGCGGTCGGCTCGCTGGTCGGCGGACTTGCCGCGGCGGTGCTGATTCTATTCGCGGCATCGCTGAATATGTATTCGAAAATAAGTATCACGCCGCTTATGCTGATACTGCTGATTCTGTATTTCATACTGATAATCGGAACATATATGCTGACTGTGAGACGGCAGCTGGCGGGCGGAAAAAGCAAATCGGTAGACTGTAATAGCGTTACTGAAAACGAAAGCGAGGCGTGAGGTTACAATGGCGTTACTTGAGATTAGAAATATCCGCAAGGATTTCACGAGCGGCTCGCGCACGACGAACGCGGTGCGCGACGTCAGCTTCACAATAGAGTCGGGTGAATTTGTCGCGCTGACCGGCAAGTCGGGCGCGGGCAAGAGCACTGTGCTCAATATCTGCGCCGGTATGCTGAGGCCGAATTCGGGCAGCGTGAAATATGACGGCGAGGAGCTGTATCTTTTGAACCGCGTGAAGCTCGCGGAATTTCGCCGCCGCCAGATCGGTTATGTATTCCAGCACTTCAATTTGATTCCGATGCTGACCGCGCGCGAGAACATCGCGATACCGTCGCTGCTCGATGACAAGAAGCCGGACGAGGGGCGCATGAACGAGCTCGCCGAGACGCTCGGTATAGCAGAACGGCTCGACCACTTCCCGGGCGAGCTGTCGGGCGGCGAGCAGCAGCGCGTCGCGATCGCCCGCGCGCTCATCAATTCCCCGAAAATTATCTATGCCGACGAACCGACCGGCAACCTCGACAGCGAAAACTCGGCGCAGATCATCGACTGCTTCAGGCGGCTGAACGAGAGCGGCACGACTATCGTTATGGTCACGCACGACAAGGCGATTGCCGACTCCTGTCACCGGATACTCAATATTCTTGACGGCGTGATATGAGTAAATCATATAACAATTAGCGAGATTTTAATGGTCGACCTATCGGCGAGTATAGTTAAGATGCCGGAATACGTTTATCACATCAGCAGCCAATCAATCAAATTGAGCGACTTTATGCCGTCATAGGAATTGATGAAGTTACGGTCCATTGACAGAACAAGCTTCTCATAATTATCATTGATCAATCTGAGAGGGCGGAGCTCGCGCTCACGGGTTTCGGGAGACTGCATACTTTCAGTGACCTGAATATATATCTTATCGCTGGGCTTTTCGGCGATGAAATCAACCTCATTGTCGTTGACCTTGCCGATGTATACGCTATAATCTCGGCGCAGAAGCTCAAGAAATACGATATTTTCAAGTATATGTCCTCGATCCGCGTCTCTGTACCCGAGCAGCAGATTTCGAAATCCCATATCTATTATATAGTTTTTTTCAAGCGTTTTCAAAAGCTGTTTTCCTTTGACATCATACCGTCTCACAGGATAGAAAATAAACGCGCTGTGAAGCAGGGAGATGTATTTTTCCATCGTCCTTCCGGCGATTTTTTTGCCTTTTCGGTCTGATATATCGCCTTCATTTGAAAGCACATTGCCGATGCTGTTCGGAGAGGTTATACTTCCGATATTTGAGCAGAGGAACAATATTATTTTCTGTAAGGTATGCTGGTCAGCTTGATTTGTGCGCTGAAGGATATCCCGCAGAATTACGGTTGAATATATACCTTCCAAAGCCTGATTGATTCTTACCTCATTGAACTTATATTCTCTCAATATAGGCATACCGCCGAACTTCAGGTAGGTTTGAAATTTCTCATCTGCCGATATGATATTATCGAATTCGTAAAATGTCAGAAATTCTTTGTATGACAGCGGCAGCATACGTATTTCGACATAACGACCCGAAAGCAGCGTTGAAAACTCGTAAGACAACAGATACGCGTTTGATCCGGTGATATAGATATCCACATCGAAATCAATGCGGAAGGATTCGATTGCCTTTTCCCAGTGCAGAACGACTTGAAGCTCGTCGAATATAAGATACGTTCTGCCGTCCCGCGGAATCAGTTTTTTGACATAATCATACAGCGCGAGATAATCTGAAAGCTCACGATAACGCAGCGACTCCAAATTCATGTGGATGATATGCGCACTGTCGATACCGCTTTCGGTGAGGTAATTGTGGAACAGGTCGAGCAGCGATGATTTCCCGCAGCGTCTTATTCCAGTGATGATTTTGACAAGATCCACATCCTTGTTTTCTATAAGCTGCTTGAGATATTCCGGACGGTTTATAAGTTCAGGCATCATATTCCTCCAAATAGATTTGTATGACTATTATACATCGATAGCGCACAAATGTCAAGAGTTTCAGACTTACAAGTCTGAAACTCTTTTTATTAATGCAATTGTTGACTTCGATTTCAGAAAATATTCATCTCGCGTCAGAGATTCGAATCAATCGTCGCGAGCAGCCGTCCGGTTTTGTCGCAGCTGTGTTCCCAATACATTATCCCCCGCAGCGACTTAGCCTTCACATATTCGCACTTCGCCGCCAGCGATAAACAGCTCCGCGCATTTGAAAAATGTGTGGAGCCAATTATTTTCTTAAATATCAAATAACTACTTGACAGCAGTGAATTATCATGCTATAATAAAGTCAGATGATTGGTTGATAGCGTAAAATAATAAATATATAGCATAATTAATATGTTAGCAATCAATCTAACGACGGCAAAAACCAACTACAACATAAGGAGATATAATCATGAAAGAGAAATCTCCGAAAACACTATTACGCTGGCTCGGAGTGCTGCTCGCTTCACATTTCGTGGCAAATCTGTTATTCTCGCTGATATTTTTCAGAATCATCGTACAGATGTGGGAGGACTATCCGGACACGGGCAACCGAACGTTGTTTTTCTTTGGTGCTGCGATATACCTGATCATCGCGATCTTCAACGCGAGGGTTGAGTCGTCCTCATACGAATACCAAGACGGCTTACACGAAGCTATGAAGCAGCCAGGATTCAGCCTCATCGGATATTACAAGCGGAATCTGCTTAAAAACAAGCTCGAGCCTATCGTGCTGTCGGCGCTGTTGCAGCTGCCGCTGGTCATCTCATATGCGTTGATCGGACTCAAGCTTGACGAGCTGACGAAACTCGAACGCTTCTACATAATGAACGCGGGAGCGTATGCCATGACACACAATCCGATACTCGGTCTGCTGCTGAACATACTGGTCTTTGCCGCGCTGCTCATACTGACTTCATTTATCGCGCTTGTGTCAGCTAAGCGTGACTGGGAGCAATACTGATGATTTCGATATATACCGCATGAGTGGATTGCCTCGCCGGTCAAGGTAAATCCAGTAGCGATAGGTGGGAGTAGGCAGGCGCGCGAGCTTATGAATATGATTAAACGGTCCGACTATGATTAGGAGTCGGACCGCTATATTTGAACGACGGAATTGATTCTGGCATGAATGCTATAGCAAAGACAAAAAAGCACCTGTCGTGTGACAGATGCTTTTGGCGGAGAAGGAGAGATTTGAACTCTCGCGCCGGTAAACCCGACCTACACCCTTAGCAGGGGCGCCTCTTCACCACTTGAGTACTTCTCCGAATGGTGAACTGAATATACTATTATAGGGAAAAATGGCGGAGGGAGTGAGATTCGAACTCACGGCTCCCGTAAGAGAGTCACTGGTTTTCAAGACCAGCTCCTTAAACCGCTCGGACATCCCTCCGAATCGACGCTGCGAACGCAATGAACACGTTTGCAACATATATATGATACCATATAATCGAACGATTGTCAAGAGGTTTTGCAAAATTTATATAATAAAAATCTGCGTTGTAAATAGATATGACCCAAAAAGACCAGAAAAAATAAAAGACATGGTATTACAGCGAATTTGTGCAGCCGGAGTGGAGCCGTAGGC
>CAJFKR010000116.1 GCA_904386005.1 Candidatus Flemingiibacterium merdigallinarum | reverse complement strand
GGGCGTCTCAGTAAAAAGAAAATGATGTTTAAGGCTGCCCTCAATCCTCAAGTTTTGCTTGATATTATTTTTCCGAAAAAGTAAATGCTGTTGCCGTGCCCGCCGCTCGCTTCGGCTTGACAGCGGCGCGTTTTTATATTATAATAATTCATATAAATTAACAAAAACATAAGCTTCAAACAACCACGTACAAACCAAGCCGCCGGTTGGGAAGCAGGGTCCCATTAGGCGGCGCGCCCCTGTGGTACAAACAACAAGCAGTTATATAATTTCTGTGCAGTTATAAACAATTACACCATGACCCAAATCTGCAAAAGTTTTCGCGGAGTGGGGTCACATTTCGACAAGCACAGCTTGTCGAAATGATGGGGAGGTGCCTTTTTCAAAAGGCGCCTCCCCCAGTGAAAACAAACAATAGAAGTAAGGAAGTGATATCATGCCGCCGATAAATCTGCTGATAAAGCCGGCGTCGAGTCTCTGCAATATGCGCTGTAAATACTGCTTCTACGCCGACGTCGCGAGCCACCGCGATGTCGGAAGTTATGGGATTATGGATACCAAACTTCTCGAGGAGCTTGTCAAAAAAGCGCTCGACGAGGCGGAGGGCTTCTGCGGCTTCGCGTTTCAGGGCGGCGAGCCGACGCTCGCCGGACATGATTTTTATAAAACGCTGATCGAGCTTCAGAAAAAATATAACTTAAAACGCCTGCCGGTACATAACGCGATACAGACTAACGGCTATGTAATCGACGACGACTGGGCGCGCTTCTTTGCCGATAACAACTTCCTCGTCGGACTGTCGCTCGACGGCAATCGCGAGCTGCACGACTCGATGCGGCTCGACGCGAACGGCAACGGCACGTATAACCGCGTAGTCCGCGCCGCCGAGACATTCGATAAATATAACGTGCAGTACAATATCCTCTGCGTCGTCAACAACCTTGTCGCGCGCCACCCGCAGAAGGTCTACAATTCGCTCCGCCGCTACGGCTACCTGCAGTTTATCCCCTGCCTTGACGGCTTCGACCGCGAGGTTCGCGACTACTCGCTCGACCCGAAACGCTACGCGAATTTTCTGAAGCTCACTTTCGATAGCTATTACGCCGACTTCATGTCGGGGCATTACGTCAGCGTCCGCAATTTCGACAACTACATAATGATGCTGAACGGTCGTCCGCCCGAAGCCTGC
Organism: Candidatus Flemingiibacterium merdigallinarum; assembly: GCA_904386005.1. GTDB lineage: Bacteria > Bacillota > Clostridia > Oscillospirales > CAG-272 > Flemingiibacterium > Flemingiibacterium merdigallinarum. The sequence goes on along the minus strand of CAJFKR010000116.1, from coordinate 6,622 downwards.
GGAATGACCGGACAATGCACCTGCTACTTTGTCGTCGAGGGCGACGGCGGCGTATATCCCTGCGACTTCTACGTCGTCGACCGCTACCGGCTCGGTTCGATCGCCGAGAACAGCTTCGCCGAATTACGCGAGAGCGAGCCGGCGCGCCGTTTTGTCGACGAATCAAAGCATATCGACAAAGACTGCCGCGAGTGCGAATGGTACCCGCTCTGCCGCGGCGGATGCAGGCGCAACCGCGAGCCGTTCGTCGGAGGACTTCCGGCTAAGAATATCTACTGCGACGCCTACCGCGAGTTCTTCGAGTACGCCTACCCGCGGCTCTGCGAGCTTTGGCGGATTGCGGCGAGAGGGTAAAGCTCCGATTTTGACGAAAGAAACGATTGAAAGGCGGACAGTAGTCCGGACTGCCCTAACTATTTAATGTTCATGAGATACTTGTCCATCCGCTCGCCGCGAGGGTCTACGGGGAATCTGTATCCGGCGGGGAGCGCGGACAGCTCGCGCGCAAGACCGTCGTATAGAGTCGTCAGCTCGGACTGCTTCATGCCGGTGACAGTCAGAATCTTTGTGTTGTCGACAATCCGTTCAAACAGACGGTCGTAGTCGAGCTGCCAGCGAATGTGCTTGTTGTCGTTGTCCGACAGTATGCCGAGGAAATCCTCTTTCGGCACCCAGACGCTCTCGAGCCCGATAAGCTCCTTGTAATAGTCCGCGACCCTGCCCCACGGATTGTGTTCAGCCGTCGCGACCGTGTATATCTCGCCGTAAGCGTCGCGGTTTAAAACGAGCCGCGAAATCATCTTCGCGACGTCGCCCGCCCATGACATCGTCGCCTGAACCTCACGAGCCTCCTCGGGCAGAACCACCTTCTTTTTGTCGAGCGCGCGATTGACGACCAGCGGAGCTTCGAGTATCACGAGCTGAAACCGACGCTTCGAATAGGTTATCGCCGGACGAATCGCCGTCCAGTTTGTGAAGCCGGATCTTTTCAGCGTGTCCTCGCCGCGCGCCTTGTGCAGCGAGTAGTCGTCGGTCGCGAGATACTCGGCGTTGTCCGACACGTCCACAAGCCGCGGCGAGTCCTCGGTTATCGGATAGTCGCCGGCGTAGATTCTGTAGCTCGACAGATATATGTAATGCCCGCAGCTCTCGAGCAGCTTTTTGTGCTTCTCCTCGAACTCCTTCGTGCCGTAAATCATGAAGTCGACTATAGCGTCGTAGTCGTTTTTCAGTATCTCGTTTACGAAATTCTCGTCCTTGAAGTTCGCCTTGAAATAGCGCAGCGACTCGTTGTCCGACTCGTGGTCGTCGAGCGAAACCACGTCGACCTTGTATCCCATTTTCAGCAGCTCGGGAACGAGATATACGCCCATCGCGCCGGTACCGCCCGGCACAAGCACCTTTTTCTGTGAACTCATTGTAACAAACCCCTTTCAGATAAGAGTGTGGCGTCCTGCCTGCGGCAGGACAGAGTGGAGAGTGGTCTCCCACATCGCCGGAGGCGATGTGGGAGAGCTGAGGAAGCAGCCCCAATATCCCAACACCAACAACTACAACTAACAACTAATACCTAACAACTAACAACTAATACGACCTTGCCGACATTCTCTCCGCGCTGTAAAATGGCGTGAGCGGCTTCGGCTTCGGTAATCGGCAGGATTTTGTATATCGACGGCTTCATATAGCCGGCTTCGACCTTTGGCCAGACGTCGCTGACCAGCTTTTTCAGAAGCTCCGCCTTGAACTCGGGCGTGCGCGAGCGCAGTGTGCTGCCGATTATGCGCACGTTGCGAACGTAGATGTTCTTTAAGTCGATTTCGGTCTTGGTACCCGCCAGCGCGGCTATCATAATCCAGCGCGCGCCGTGGGCAAGATAGGGCAGGCAGCCGCCCATGAAGCTGCCGCCGAGACAGTCGATAGCCACGTCGACCGGCGTTCCGGCTTCGAGCTGACCACGCAGCACTTCGGCGATGTCCTGCTTAGACGTGTTGACAATCAAATCCGCTCCGAGCGGCTTTATCTTCTCGGCGATTTCGTCCGACAGCACGCTGGTGATTACACGCAGGCCGAACGCTTTCGCCATAGGGATCACGACCGACGCGAGTCCGCTCGCTCCGGCGTGCATCAGCAGCGTGTTTCCGGCTTTAGCCCCGCCCTCGATGAACAGGTTCAGGTACGCGGTCGCGTAAGCCTCGGGCATAGCGGCGGCTTCTGCCATTGTGCGTCCTTTCGGCACCGGCATCAGCATATCGTATTTGACCGAGACATATTCGGCGTAGCCGCCGCCTCCGAGCAGAGCCATGACCTTGTCGCCGACCTTGTAGTTCGACTTCTTGGCGGCTTCGTCGCCCAGCTTTTCGATAGTTCCCGATATCTCGAGTCCCATCCATTCGGGACAGCCGGCGGGCGGCGGATAATCGCCGTCACGCTGCATGAGGTCGGCGCGGTTGAGGGCGGCGTAATGGATTTTTACAAGCACGTCCTCGCTTCCGATAACCGGATCCGGCACATCAGCCCACACGAGCGATTTGTCGGGATTTATAAGTATTGCTTTCATTTAGGTTTGTTCCTTTCATTACTATAACTTCGGCGGCAAAGCCGCGGTTTTACTATATTATACCACCGCTTTACCACAATTGCAAGTTTGTTTTAGCACATACAGCTCTGTATTTATCAGCCGCACATCTCGCGGTACTTCTCGATGTAGCTCTCGAGCGCGGTCTGGAGTCTTGTCTTGTTCGACGCGACCTGCGACGCGAGCGAATTCTCGGATTTGATACTATTATAGAAAATACCTTCCGGACCGCCGATCGCGTTACCATAAATATACCCGAAATCGAGTATCATGGTTTCACGTATCAGGTCGTACATACGCGCCGAATCGTCGTCATGCGCATATTTTGTCTTTAATGCGATTTCGAAGTATGCCGGAAGAACCGTGTTGTAGTTCGATGCCGAAAGAGCCTCGAGCACTGCTCCCGCCATATCCTGATCACCACAGGTTATCGGCATAGAAAACGCGTTGTGCGTGTTGCGGCTGCCAGAGATGTAGTTTTCCTGCGCCTCGTCGTATTTCGGATAGGGTAAAATACCATATGAATCCTTCATATCACGCAGCTGCGCGACCGCATCGTCGAGCTCGGCGGTCATTATTAAGATATCGCCCGACGCGAACTTTGACGCCAATTGATTATATTCAGCCTGCTGCTCTACCACCGCGTTGCCGATTCCCGGGAAGAATGAGCCCGGCGTGTTGTAAATAAGCTGATACAAGCTGTTGCAGATGTCGACATCCCGCTCATCGCCAAAATCATATGTGAAGCTGCCGTCGTCATTTTTTGAATAAAAGAACATATCGGTAGAGAACCAGAAGCCTTTCGGGTGGTTCCAGTCATGCACCACAAAGCCGAGCTTGTCATCGTAATCATACTTGCCATCGTTGTTCACGTCCTGCGACGCTATCGTCGAAATCTCGCGCAGCTTGTCGAGCGTCCACTTGCCCTCGTCGACGAGCGTGTATAAGTCCTCGATTTGATATTCGTCGACCAAACGCTTGTTGAAATACATACAGAACGCGCACTTCATGTAGCCGAGCGACGCGTCGCCCGAGATGAAATAGAGCTTGTCGTCAATCGCGACCGTGTCGACCAGCTTCGCAAGATAGTAGGGCTTGTCGACGTCGATGTATTTGTTCTCGAGCAGGTCGACAAATATACCCTCCTGCATCATGACCGGTGAGTTGCCGATCATCAGGTCGACGAAATCGTACGCGTCGTCACCCGCCATAATCGTGCTCGAGATGTGGTTCATGTATTCATCTCTGACCGAGGTATAGTGTCCCTCTCGGAGTGCCGCGACGATGTCCACATTAAGCCGCTCCTCGACCGAGCGAATGCTGTTGTACAGCGCGTCGTTGACAATATCGCCGTTCGCGGTGTCGGCGTAGAACTCGGACGACACCTCGGCGCGGTATAAGAAGGTAACTTCCTCGCCGCCGAAATCGAGTCCGTCCGGCAGGTCGTCGGACACACGGTTTTCAGTCTCGGTCGAGCTGTCAGTCGACACAGTCGTGTCGCTGTCGTCATTTGTCACAATATCCTGCTCCTCTCCGCAGGAAATGAGATTGGTCGCCAAAATTGCTATCAACAGTAATATGGAAAATGCGCGCTTTTTCATGTATCTGCGTTCCTTTCTTTAGTTGTTAGTTGTTAGGTGTTAGTTGTTAGTTAGGTTCTGATGTCAGGAAAACACGCTCAAGTTCTGCACTATTATTTTAATCTATTCTCTCAGTATCTTAATTTTTCTCTTAATCTCTTCTCTTATTCTCTTAATATAATTAATGAAATTCGCCACCGGCGAATTTCTACCACAGCTCTCCGACCTCGCTTCGCGAGGTCGGAGACCACTCTCTGCCGCCGACGGCGGCAGACCACTCTCCACTCTCTCGTATTCCGCAAAGCGGAATACGAGACCACTCTTTTATATAAGTCCGCAGGCTGCGAGCACCATTTTCTGCGTGTCAAGCTCGTAGTCTAAGCTAAAGCGGTTTTCGGTCTCGCCGCGCACCATCGCCGCGAAATCGAGCAGCATCGCGTCATATCGCGACGAGCCGATCGACGGAAATTCGAGCGGTACCGTGTGGTTTACCGGCGTCGACAGCAGCGCACGCGGCTGCCACTCGAGCGGTCGGATTTCATATGTCCCGCGCGTACCGGACACGACCAACTGCCGACGCTGGAATCCGCCGACCTCGTTTCCGTTCGACTGCACAAACGCAATCCCGCTCGGGTATTCGAATACCGCCGACGTACTGTCGCGCGAAGTGTTGCCGCCGTCCGGACAGACCTTCAGAAAGGGCGTGATACGCTCCGGAACACCGTATACCAAATGTACAAGGTCGACCATGTGACAGCCGAGGAAGAACATCATTCCCGCGTCGAATTGATTCAGCCAGTTCCGCTTTGTGACGTCGTATTCGATGTTCATTACAGCGGCCACGTTGATTATGTCGCCCAGCTCGCCGCGGGATATGCGCCTGACGCAGTCGATCACCGCCGGATTGTAGCGGTACATATACGCAAGCTGCAATGGCAGCGACCTTCTCCGCGCCGCTTCGATCAGCCGCTCGAACTCGGAAAGGTCGCGTCCCGCCGGCTTGTCCATGTGTACCGGTATCCCGTTTTCAATGCAGCGCATTGCCGTCGGCACCAAGTCGTACTCAAAGCCCTCGACCAATACAAGGTCGCAGCCGGAATTGAATAGCTGCTCCTCGGTCATCAGCGGGTAGTCGCAGAACGGCTTCGTCTTTTGCAGCTGCTCGCGCGTAAGATAGGTGAAATTCTCGTACCCCCGCGCACGCGCTTCGGCTATCTTCTCGTCGCTGTCGGGCACGACCCCGACTATCTCAAATATATCGGGGAACTTCGCCGCGCAGGCGAGCTTGCCCTGACTGTGGTCATGCAGTGTGCCGATCTGACCGACACGCAGTTTCTTCATGTGTTTCAGTCCTTTCGCTTTACATAATTATATTAACCCCACGACAATGTGAGTCAATCCAAAGCTGCAAGCTTCTTTTATTCTTAATTATACCATATTGACAAATCGCGGTAAATATGCTATACTGTGAATTAGCGAAACTATCCTGCATTTTTCTGTGGAAAGGAAGTGATATCATGCCCGATAACGATATATATACCAAGAAGCTCTGCATGAGCGAGCTGGTCGTCCAGCACAGCAAATTTCAGAATTCACACTACTTCGACGCGGGCAGCGGCAAGGTCAATTCGAGCTTCGGATTCATAATAAAAGGCAGCGTCCGGATAAATACCATGGGGCGCTCGCTCGCAATACCGACCGGAAGCCTTTTCTACATACCCGAGGGGATCCGCTACAATTCAGTATGGACCGGCGAGCCGGACATCGAGTTCTACAGCCTGCACATAGTCTCAAAGCTGCCTGATACCTCGACCGCGCAGACCTATTCGCTCGCGCGGCTCGACGCGCTGTCAAACCCGGAGACCGAAGCGCGAATCGCCGAAATCTACCGGCTGTTCGCTACAGGCGAGCGGCTCTGTATGGTCAGGGCGATCGGACTTTATTACCTCTTGTACGCGGACATTCTTCCCTGTCTGACGCCCGACGCGCCTCCGAAATACAATCTATCGCTGCTCGCCGCGCTCGACTATATTGACAAAAACTACAAAGCCGATTTCGGCGTTGACGAGCTTGCGCAGCACTGCTGCGTATCCGAGTCGCAGCTCTACCACCTGTTCCGAAGTGAGCTCGACCTGACGCCGATACAATACCGCAACGAGCTGCGCATCGAAAAAGCCGCCGGCTCGCTGCGTACCACGTCCGACAGCATCGACAAAATCGCCGAGGACTGCGGCTTCAACTCGTCCGCGTTGTTTCGGCGCACCTTCCGCAAGGTCACCGGTATGTCGCCGTCCGAATACCGGAGCATTCAGCACAGCTGACCGCGTATTTCGGAATTATAATAAATCAACGTACACAGCTGTAACATTTATTTAGAGCCTGTTGACGCTATTTCAGCCACATGAAGATGCAAGCAATCTGAATAAATGACAGAAAGACAAGATCACGCTTATCGTACCTAGTGCAT
>CAJFKR010000115.1 GCA_904386005.1 Candidatus Flemingiibacterium merdigallinarum | reverse complement strand
CGACAATAGCTTCCAGCCAAGGTCGAGCGTCTGGTCAATCGTGCGGTTCTCGCCTCTGTCCTGCGTCAGGAACTCGCCCTCGAAGCGTTTTCCAAACTCGAAGTAGAGCTTGTCGATCGGCGACAGGTCTTCCTCGCCGATGACGCTTGCCAGCGCGCGCGCGTCCTGCACCTTCGCGTAGGACGCGTAGAGCTGGTTCGCGAGGGTCGGGTGGTCGGCGCGCGTGAAGTCTCCGCCGATGCCGTCCTTCATCAGTCGCGACAATGAGAGCTGCACCGAGACTGACGGATACACGCCTTTCTGTTCAAGCTCGCGGTCGAGAACAATCTGTCCCTCGGTGATGTATCCGGTCAGGTCGGGAACCGGGTGAGTGACGTCGTCGTTCGGCATTGTCAGAATCGGCAGCTGTGTGACCGAACCGTTTCTGCCCTTGATACGTCCGGCGCGCTCGTAAAGCGACGCGAAGTCCGAATAGAGATAGCCCGGATATCCCTTACGACCGGGGATCTCGCCCTTAGCCGACGCGACCTCACGCAGCGCCTCGGCATACGACGTCATATCGGTCATGATTACAAGTATGTCCATGCCGTATTCGAACGCGAAGTGCTCGGCGCAGGTCAGCGCGCAGCGTGGAGTCAGTATACGTTCGACGATAGGGTCGTTCGCGAGGTTCAGGAACATTATGACTCGCGAGAGTACGCCGGTCTCCTCAAACGAGCGGCGGAAGTAGTCGGCGACGTCGTTCTTTACGCCCATCGCCGCGAACACGATTCCGTAGTTTCCGCCCGAAATGTTCGCCTGACGGACAATCTGCACCGCGAGCTCGTTGTGCGACATACCCGAGCCGCTGAATATCGGCAGCTTCTGACCTTTGATAAGCGTACACAGACCGTCTATGGACGAAATTCCGGTGCGGATATAGTCGCGCGGGTAGGCTCGCGAAACCGGATTTATCGCCATTCCGTTGACGTCGATTCGCTTTTCGGGGCAGATGTCGCCGAGTCCGTCAATCGGACGTCCGGCGCCGTCGAACACGCGACCGAGCATATCGCGCGCGACCGGCAGCTCGAGCGGGTGTCCGGTCAGGCGAGTGCGTGTGTTCGTAAGCGAGATGCTCTCGGTGCCCTCGAACACCTGTATTACCGCCTTGTCGCCCTCGAGCTTGATTATGCGTCCGAGTCTGCGGTCGTTTTCCCCGACTGTGATTTCAACTAATTCCTCGTAGCAGGCGTCGGTGACTCCGTCGAGTACTATCAGAGGACCGTTCGCGTCACGCAGTCCGATATATTCTATATTCATTCCGGTCCCCCATTACATATCGTATTTTTTCTCGATCTCGCCAAGCAGCGAGTTTAATTTCTGGCGCAGCTCGTCGAATTTTTCAGGCTGGTCGTTCGGTATATCGTATTTCATTCTTGAAAGCAAATCGTATATGCCCTTTTCTTTGAGCTGCGACACGGGTATCTGCTTTGCGACCAATACTCTCGCGCGGTCGTGCAGCTCGAATATCAGCTTCATCATCAGATATTGCTTGTTAATCGGCACATAGCAGTCGGTTTCGTGCATAGCGTTCTGCTGCAAAAAGCCGACGCGGATCGCCTTCGCGGTTTCGAGCACCAGCTTCTGCTCCTCGGCAAGCAGGTCGGCTCCTATCAGCTTGACGATGTCCATCAGCTGATTTTCCTCCTGCAAGAGGTTCGAGCAGTGAGTGCGCAGCGCGGGAAAGTCGGGCGCGACGTGCTTTTTAAACCATTCGTCAAGCTCGAGCGTGTATTCGCTGTAGCTTGTCATCCAGTTCACCGCCGGATAATGGCGAGCGTAGGCGAGCGATTTCTCGAGCGCCCAGAAGCAGCGGATGAAACGCTTCGTGTTCTGAGTTACCGGCTCGGAGAAGTCGTTGCCCTGCGGAGATACCGCGCCGATTATTGAAACCGACGCTTTGTCGCCCGACAGAGTCTCGCAAAAGCTTGCGCGTTCATAAAAGGACGACAGTCTTGACGGCAGGTAGGCAGGATAGCCCTCCTCGGCCGGCATTTCTTCGAGTCGACCGGATATCTCGCGCAGAGCTTCCGCCCAGCGCGACGTAGAGTCAGCCATAAGCGCGACGTTGTAGCCCATGTCGCGGTAGTATTCGGCGAATGTGACGCCGGTGTAAATCGACGCCTCGCGCGCCGCGACCGGCATATTCGACGTATTCGCGATCATTATCGTGCGCTCGAGCATACTTCTTCCGGTGCGCGGGTCGTGCAGCTCGGAGAATTCTTCGAGCACCTGCGTCATCTCGTTGCCGCGCTCGCCGCAGCCGACGTAGACGATTATATCCGCGTCGCTCCACTTCGCGAGCTGGTGCTGAAGCATTGTCTTGCCGGTGCCGAATCCGCCCGGGATCGCGGCGGCTCCGCCCTTTGCTATCGGAAACAGGAAGTCAATGACGCGCTGACCGGTTATAAGCGGTTCGGTGATCGGCAGTCTCTTAGCTACCGGACGTCCGCGGCGTATCGGCCACTTCTGCATCATTGTGATCTCGACCGTCTCTCCCTCGTCGGTGCGATAGGTGACGAGCGGCTCGGTGACGTTGTAGCTGCCGGACGGGCGCGCGGAAACTATCGTACCATAAGCGCCCGGAGGCGCGATTATACGGTGACGTATCGCCGATGTCTCGTCGCATTCAGCCAAAATTTTACCCGGCGCAATCTTATCGCCCTCGTGAACCAGTATATCGACCTGCCATTTTTTTTCGGTATCGACTGCCGGAACGTCGATACCCGGGGCAATGTAGTGCCCGCTGACCGCTTCGAGCCGTTTCAGCGGTCTGCCGATGCCGTCGTACATTCCGGTGAGCAGTCCGGGCGCGAGCGTAGCCGACATCGGCATTCCGGTGGAGTAGACCGGCTCGCCGGGACGGACGCCGGTCGTGTTTTCGTAGCACTGCAATGTTGTAAAATCGCTCGATACGCTTATAACCTCGCCGATAAGCCGGCTCTTTCCGATATAAACGGTTTCCATCATACCGAGGTCGGTCTTACCGGCAATTGTAACGACCGGTCCGTTGATGCCATATATTGTTAAATCGTTCAATTGTCGTCATCCTTTCCCTCAATGTCCGACGTGTCGGCGGATACCGGACCGAGCAGTCCGGTGAAAAATTCTTTCTGGTGCGCTAAATTCTCGTCAAATGTCGCGTTTATCGAGATGCCGCGCGCGGCAGAATAGAAGAGCACGCCGCCGAGCTTTATACTTTTGTCCGGCATGACGCTGTATACCGGCGCGGCTTCGGTCGTGCCCATTTCGAGCTTTTCGTCAAGCAGGTTGTCGAGCCCCTCGAGCACGTCATATTTATACATTAAGTCGCGCGGGGACATATACAGTGTAAACGACGCGCTCTGACGGCGCAGCACGTTCTGACAGAGCTTCACGAGGTAGTCCTTGTAGCCGTCGGAAGCTACAAATTCGATTATTTTTTCACGGGTCTTGTCGAATACGCGGTGCATAAGCTCCTCGCGGTACAACAGCAGCTCGCGCCGCGTTTCCATGATCTCGCGGGAGAGTATCTGACTGTTTTCGCGTCGTATCGACTTTAGCTCGGTTTGAATATGTTCATATGCCGCCTGTAGGATTTTATGTTCACCCTCAGTGAGACGACGGGCTTCTTCCGAATCCACCTCGGCATTGATTTTTGCGGCTGTCGCCTCGGCCTCGCCGAGCGATTCCTCAGCGAAACGGCGCAGCTTTTCTTCGTCTCTGATTGACATTGATATATTAATTGCTCTCGCTGTGCGAGCGCATCCTCTCTCCCTTTTCGGGCATATAGTAAATTCTGACTTGCATAGTTAAGTTGACTATAGTAAAATACGTCGTGTGACCGGCGCATTTTCTTTGTCGGCATAACAAAAAACAGTATATTATCAGTCGACCTTAAGACCGATTGACGTCGATATAAAGCTGCTCATCGACGAATTGCGCGTCGAGCCGTGACGGTCGGGTATTTCGAGAAACAGCGGTTCGCCGAGTGAATTCATCTTTTGGCTGATGTAACTGTCGGCAAGGCGGCGCAGCTTCTCAGTAATCATTATTATACCTATAGACTTGTCCTCGAGCGCGCGCTCGACGGCGGCGACAACTTCCTCCTCGGTGTGAACCACGACGCCATTAACGCCGCACAGCTTCATCCCGGTGAAGGTATCGTTGTTATCGCTGATTACAAACATTTTCATGGTCAGAATTTAGCGAGGATCTGAATCGAGATCAGCATTCCGTAAAGCGCGACGCCCTCTGCGAGCGCGACGAATATCAGTGCCTTACCGAAGGTCTTGGGGTTCTCGCTGATAGCACCGATTGCGGCCGAGGCTGACGACGCTACCGCTATGCCCGCGCCGACGCAGGATAGACCGGTCGCGAGCGCGGCGCCCATAAGTCCTATGCCGAAGCCGGTCGTGTAAGGGCTGTCTGATTCAGCCGCGTCCTCTACAGTTGTTTCTGCCGATTCGGGCGCGGGAGCTTCGGCTGCCGAAACGCGTATCGCGCCCGACGAAAACGCGACTATGCAGACAAGAAAGCAGCTGACTATGTTGACCGCGAGCGCGGCTTTTCGGGAGGAGGGCTTGCGGATTATGCCAAGCGCACAGAGCGCGAGAGGGGTGAGTGCCGCGAAGAAGAGCAGTGTAAATATAATAAGTTCCATGATTTTGACCATGCCTTTCTGTTGATTCATGATATCGGAGCTCAATTTGTCTCCGTTTACAGGTTATGATATAGTCGTATGTCCTGCGGTTGATGCCGTGAGTCAGTCCTTAGTGACCTCGCCTGCCGGTTCGAACGGGCGGCCGTCGCCCTCATAGAAGCGTCCGAACAGCTCATAAAATTCGAGACGCAGCACCTGTATGCATACTATCATGCCTTCGAAGCCGATTACAAACAGGTTGCCTATAACCAGTATCACTGGATTGTATCCGCTGCCGGTCTCGGCGAGCAGGAACACGACGCTCATCATGCCGACATGCGACAGAGCGAACGCTCCGATACGTATGAACGAGATTGTGTTGGTTAAAAATGACAATACAACCTCAAAAAGCTCGAAGAAGTTTTCGAGTATGAAGTCGAGCTTGCTCTCGGGAACGACGTCTCCTCTGCCCTCGACTAACTTAGTGAGCGGTTCGCGCAGGAATATAATCAGCAGCGCGATCACTATAAGCGCGATGAGCAGACCGGACGGTATCGAAAATTTGACAAAATTGAGCATAACGAGCACGAGTATTACCGCGCCGATATACATCACGAGTCCGGGCAGACCGTTCTGCGAGAAAAAGATTTTTTCAACGTTCTTCTGACGTATTCCGTTGATAATATTGACAATGATGACCGCGACTATCATGAACATACCGATACCGACCGCGGCGAAGAGTACGGTGTTGATATTTTCGTTCGGATTAAAGCCGTGGATTATGTCCTCGATACCGAATATCGAGCCGTAGAAGCAGCCGAAGATCATCGACGACACGCCGACGGTCATAAGCACCTTGCCGAGCGACAGCTTCTTTAAAAACCACATCAGCGCACCGACCAGAATTATGACCGCGCCCTGACCGACGTCTCCGAACATCATTCCGAAAAAGAGGAAGTAGGTGAGCGCCACAATCGGCGTCGGGTCGATTTCGTTGTAGGACGGCAGACCGTACATTTTTACGAAATCCTCGTAACCGCCGAGAAACGCGGGATTTTTCAGCTTGGTCGGCGGCATGAGCTGCCCGACGCGCGCTGATTCGAGCGTACAGGATACGCTCGGCAAAGCTTCGAGCTTGTTTTTGAACTCCTCGGCGCGCTTCTGCGGTATCCAGCCAGCAAGCATAAAGCCGTTCTGCGTATGGATTACCTTTTTGCGCAGCTCGAACACGCGGTCGAGCTTTGCTAACACCTCTCGGGTCTCGCACAGCTTTTCGGTCGCTTTCTGTCGGAAGGTCGTAAGATCGTCCTCAAGAACCGCGAGCCGCTTTGACGAATTCTGAACCTCAGCCTCGAGCTGCACAATCGCCTCGGCGGGCGTGCCGTGAGCGCGCTCGGAGATATGCACCCGTTCGAAATGCAGCGACTCGAACAGCGAGTCTATTCGTTTGGATTTTGACTTAGGAGTGAAGTAGAGTCCCCAGACCTCGCGCTTTTCGATTGACGACGCGTAAAAGAACATATCGCCGATATCGTCGGTGTAGGTCGACAGATTGTCGTAGCTTTCGCGCGGCATATGACCGAAGCGGAAGCGGAAAAATTCGCAGGCGAATATGCGGTCGAGGTCGGCGTTGGTCTGCTTTATATGATATAGCTGACCGAGTATGCGCTCGTCCTCGTGCAGGGTCGCCGCGAGACGATTCTTTTCATCAAGAATTATGTCAAGCTCGGATTTGAGCGCGTCGAGCAGCTCGCCGGCGTTTTCGAGAAAGCTATGGTACTCGTCTCCGGAGGTCGGAATCGCGCATTCATGCTCGGGCTTGCCGGTCTTGATTCCGGCGAGTGACGCAAGTGAATCCAACCGTGAAATCACCGGGGCGTAGGGGTTGGTTTCACTCTGAATCACCGAGCCTCGGTGCGTGTCTTGTCTTGACGCAAGCAGCTCGCCCGCGTCATTCATATGGAACTCGGGTTCGGAGATACACGAAAGCAGGGTTTGCGCGTAGTCCTCCGAATCGCCGCTGACACTTATGAGTTTTAATTTTACTACTGCCATTATGTGACGTTTCCTTTTGTTAGCATACGGCACAAAGACGCTGTGCCGACCGGCGGACGCCGGATTTGGTTTCGCGGGCAGAATCCTATATGATTATGCTCGCTTCGATTTTTTCTTCCGGTACTCCGTAGCGCAGAGCTTCAAGTGTATATATGATATTATCGTTCTCGAAGCGTATCAGCGACAGATAACCGAACACGATGTCAAACGAGGGCTTAGAGCTTGTCGCCATGCCGCGTGACAGACGGTAGAGAAAAGCTGAGCCGTAATTTCCGGTAGCATTCTGTTCATAAAACAGTTCAACCGGCTTTTTATAAAGCTCCGCGAAGCGGTCGAGCGTCTCGTCGAGCGTAAGCTCATCCGAGCAGATTGAGACGATCTCCGACTCGCCGAAGCGGCCGAATATCGGTATCAGCATCGGCAGAATCGCGGTGAAGTCGAGCTTGACCCGGTCGACGCCCTCATTCAGAGTCTTGAAGCGACGTATCCGAAGTATCACAGACAAATTCAGCAGGTCGATTCGCGCTGATATCGCCGCGCGTATGCGTTTCTTCTGCTCTTTGTCGAAGTGATCGGTATAGCTGGTCATCAGCTTCTTGTAGTAGCTCTGATTGATCTCGGCTTCAATCTGGGAAAAGCGGCTCTTATTGTCCGAAAGCAGGGGGTAGAGCAGCTCGTAATATTCGGTCCCGCGCAGAGCTTCGAGTATCTCGGCTTTGGAGTCGGTTCGGAAGATACGCGCGAAGTCTATCGTCGTGTGGCTGCGGATAAAAGGCGGTATGCTGTAGAACTCCATCGAGTCGTCGTATTCGGTCGCGCGTATCGCGTCGAGCAGATACCTTATCTCGAGCTCCTCCAAAAGGTGCCCGATGAACCTGCGTTCCGGACCGGAGGTGAAGGTATACAGCTTGATGTACACATCGACCAGCCGCCCCTCGAGCAGCTGCTCGAGCCGCGCGCGGTGGATATTCGCCGGTTCGATATCTGAAAGCAGGTCGGAGTATGAAGTCTCCTCCTTCAGATACGCGACCGCGCCGGCGAACGTTTTTTGCGACGCGAGCGCCGAATACTCCTCGCGGGTGAGCAGCTTTCCGATAAGGCAGCGGCATTTTGCGCTAACCGCGTCATATGCGAACAATCCTGCCATATCAGCGCTGCTCCGCTTCGACTACATTTTTG
>CAJFKR010000114.1 GCA_904386005.1 Candidatus Flemingiibacterium merdigallinarum | reverse complement strand
ATAGGGGAGTCAAGAGGGGGAAGACCTCGCGGCGAGCGTGGTCTTCCCCCTCTTGTTAGTTATTAGCAATTAGATATTAGTTATTAGTAGAAGTAGAATTAGTTATTAACTAATAGATATTAGCGTCAGTAGAATCAGAAACAGTTGTTAGTTAAGTTGTTGTCAGTTCATCGTTTCGAGGAATTTCTCGATTTCGGCTTCGATTGAGGTGCGATACTGCGCGACTACCGACGCGACCGAAGCGTCGCCGGCGTAGAATTTAGCTCGAAGCGCTTCGGCGAGTGCTTTATTCCAGCCGTAGACTACCGAGATGTCGACTCCGCGCGATGAGCGCATCAGCTCCATCATCTCTATCGAGTTGTCGTTGCGCAGACCTTTCTGCGAGACAGTGCCCTCAAAATAGACCGGGATTACGGTTCTGCTGCTTTCATAGCAGAGTGCGTCCATGACGGCGGCAGTAGTCTCCGGATTTTTTGACGTCACCGGGATTGTCATTACATAGAGACCGTTCATCAGCGGCGTGCGGTAGTTTGTCTGCGACTCGTCGTATTTTGGGAATGGCAGTATGCCGAACGTCGCCTCCATGTCGCGGATGTTCACCGCGGTCTTGAGCTCGGCGGTCAGAAATGCTGCCCGTGAATTCATGAATACATATACATATCCCCGGTCAGGACTGAAATCATCATAGTTGCCTTTCAGTGATGTGCCCACCTCGCCAAGCAGCGACGCGAGCTTGTTTGCAAAGCTGTAGAAGCGTTCGCTGTCGGCGGTAAAGACAAGCTCGTCGCCGTCGCGTTCAACGTAGTTCAGATCGGCGGCAAAGATGAACTTGTCGGGCGCGTGCTCGTGCGTGACTATGCCGTAGCGCGCCGCGCCGTTTGTCTGCCAGTCGAACGACGCGTCGCCGTTCAGGTTCGCCAGCCGCGAGCAGTATTCGTGCAGCGCGTCTATCGTCCAGTCGCCGTCACGGACAAGGTCGTACGGCGCTTCCTCGCCGTTCGCGGTTAGGATGTCCTCGTTGAAGAATATGCACCACGAGCTGTCGTAGGACATCAGATTCACGTCGCCCGACGCGCCCCATAGACTGTCGCCTAATTTCGCCTGCTCGTTGTACGCGCGATCCCACCATTCGCCGTCGAGATTGAGACCCTCGAGCGTCGCGAGATCGATGAGACCGTTGTCGGCGGTGAATACGGTGAGCCGGTCGTCGGGCAGGTACATCACGTCGTGCGTCGAGTCGCCCGCCATTATCTCCTGCTGTGCGGCCGGGATTATCGTGTATAGGTTCAGCTCGGCCGGATAGCGCGTCTCCTCGAGTCTGCAGTTGAACCGGTCCTCGATGCTGCGATTGCGCTCCCAGACCGCGTCGTTCAGCGACTCGCCGTTCAGCTCGTCGGCGCAGATTGATATGTGCATACCCCAGTATTCGTCCATGTTCAGTATGCTGATAGTCCTGCCCTCAAGGTCAAGCTCGGGATATGTGTAGTCTGACGCGGTTTCGACAGAAGTGGTGGTTTCGCTGACCTCGCTTAGGTCTGTCTCCTCGGCGCAGGAGCACAGCGAGGCGAATAAGCCTGCCGCGGTCAGCAGCGATATTGCGCGGTAAATAGAATTTGTTTTTGACATGGATCTCATCCTTTCATTTGGTAATTGATATAGCGGCATTGTGCGACAGATATAATGGGACAAAGCAATTACTGCATATAGTTTCTGCCGCCGGAGATGAATAAAAAGGCTTGACATTGACGGCGTGCGGCAGTATAATTGATATATCCGATTGGGCGAATTTATTCGAGCCTATACCGAGTTGCGTCAGCAACTCGCAGGCGCGCTCACACAGAAAAGCGAACAGAGTTGCACTTATGCAATCGGCTATACGTTAACTTCAAAGGAGGAATTAAATATGAAGATTTTTATCGAAACCGACCTCGAGGGGATATCGGGAGTCGCGAAGATCGAGCAGGTCGCCGAACGCGACGAGTATACGATTTCGCGGCTGATGTGCGACACGAACGCCGCGGTGCGCGGATTTTTTGACGGCGGCGCTGACGAGGTGTATGTGCGCGACGGTCACGGCGGAGGGAACAACTTCCCCGAGGGCGCACTCGACCCGCGCGCGAAGCAGATCACCTATCACGACGAATTTATCGACGAGTGCGACGCTGTCTGCGTCGTCGGCGCACATTCGATGGCAGGTACCGAGAACGCGTTTCTCGACCATACGCAGTCGTCGGTGGCTTGGCACGACTACTATATCAACGGTCGGCGGCTTGGTGAAATGGGGCAGCTCGGCGCGTTCGCCGGAGCGCATGACCTGCCGTTTATAATGATGAGCGGCGACCTGTCGGCGGCGGCAGAGGCGCGAGCCTGCTTCGGCTGCATCGAGACCGCGGTCGTGAAGTACGCGCGCGGCCGCAACCTCGCCGACTGCATTCCCGACGACGAAGCCGAGCGGCTGATCTATGAATCGGCGAAGCGCGCCGTTAGGCTGATCGGCGAAATAAAGCCGTTCCGCGTAGCTTTACCGGCGAAAATTGAGATTGAGTACAACCGCGCCGATTATCTCGATAATGCGATGAGGTCGGGGCGGCTCGAGCGAATCGACGCCCGCCGCGCGGTGCGCTGGGCAGAGCGGTTCGACAGCTTCTACGACCTGCTGCCGTGAGCGTATCCGATATGTTGACGACCGCCGCGGCTCGGGTCGGGCAGACGCAGCCGGTCGAGACCGGCTGCGTCCCGTATCAGCCGTCCTGACAGCGACGGCAGCCGGTCGTCACTGTAGTATGACACCTGTGCTCCGAGTGCTTCGGCTTCGACATTGTATATATCGAGCCCGACCGAGATTATGTCCTGACGATATATTTTATGTGCGGCGAGCTGTCCGCACACGAGCAGCTCCTCGCTCTGCGCCGTCTCCGACGGCGCTTTTTTCTATTACCCGCGCGGTGTGCTCATACACGGTCGGAGCAAATAATATCCTTGACAAGCTGTCCCCCCTATACATATAAAGCAACGCGATTACCGCGTACTCGGCGTATCAGCTGAATATACCGCGGAATGCTGATAGTGAATGTCGGGAAGTACTGCCCGCGCATACCGCGGAGCGTATAACGGCATATCATGCGAACATAGCCGCCTCGACGCGGGCGCAGATTTCGTGATAGATTGGCAGGTGATACTCCTGTACGCGATAGGTTTCGTGTGCGGGAGCGCGGATGGTGAAGTCGCAGATGCCGGCGAGCCGACCGCCGCTCGCTCCGGTCAGGGCTGCCGACTTTACGCCGAGTCCCTCGCAGAGCAGCGCGGCGTTCGCCAGATTCCTGGCGTTGCCCGACGTCGAGATGAACAGCGCGACGTCGCCCGGCTTCGCGAGACCGTACAGTGCCTGCGCGACCGAATACTCGCCGTCGACGTCGTTAGCGTATGCGGTCGGAAGCGCGAGCCCGCTCGACAGCGATATCGCCGGCAGCGCGCCCTGCAGCTTCTCGGCGAGCTCCTTTGGTATTCTCGGGTCGGACACCGGACGGGGCAGCTTGAAGCCTTTCATCAGCTCGCCCACGATATGCTCGGCGTCGGCGGCGCTGCCGCCGTTTCCGGCGCACATCAGCTTGCCGCCCCGCCGAAAGCAGTCGACGAGCAGCGCGATCACCTGCTCTATGTCGTCCTTTACAGAGAGCAGCTCGGGATAATTTTCGTACAGCATTGTTTATCTCCTTTCGACGCGGATATGCGGATAGCGATTTATTTACGGTCATGATACCGCGCGGCTCATGACCGCTCGCCCATTTCAGCCACGCACAGCGCGGCGCAGTCGCCGAGCGACTCGCCGAGCGCGGCGGGGACTATTCTCACCGCCCTGACCGACTGTGCGAGCGCGTATTTTTCGAGACTGTGGCGCATTGACGGCTCGATGAACTCACGCGAGCGGACGTATATTGAGCCGATGACTACAGCCTCGGGGTTCAGGATATCGACGAGGATCGCGAGCGCTTTGCCGAGGTCAGAGCCGACCCGTTCATATATCGAAACAGCTTCGGCGTCGCCCGCCTCGGCGCGGACGCCCAGCTCGCGCGCCGAGCCTTTGCCGTACTGCGCGATGCCGCCGCCGCTGCAATAGCCCTCGACCGAGCCGCGCTTATTATAGCCGATATGACCGTCCTCGTACAGGCTGACGTGACCGATTTCGCCGGCCATACCGCAGGCGCCGCTATAAAGTCTGCCATTTAGTATCAATCCCGCGCCGATTCCGGTGCCGAAAGTAAGGAATATCATACTGTCAGTGCCTACGCCCGCGCCGTACCGCCACTCGGCGAGCGCGCAGGCGTCGGCGTCGTTACACAGATACGCGCCGACCCCGAACCGGTTTTGCAGCAGCTCGGTGATATGCACGTCGTCCCAATCCGGCAGATTCGGCGGCGACAGGATGACGCCGCGCTTCGCGTCGAGCGGTCCGCCGCACGACACTCCGACAGCGGTGACGTCGCGTGTCATGAGCCTTTCCGCCGCGTCGAATATTCTCGCGAGCGTCTCATCGCGTCCGGTGGTATCGAATCTGATCTTTTCGTCGATATTAGTTCCGCTGCCACGGGTGACCGCGCATTTTGTTCCGCCGATATCGATTCCTATATAGCTCAAATCCATTCACTCCCCAATCCAAGTAATAATTTCCGGTCGGCAATCCAAGCGAAGTTATCCAGTCGGAATTTCAAGCGAAAATTTTCCAAACGGGCAATCCAAGCGAGGTTATCCAGTCGGAATTTCAAGACCATTATACCACAACCCCACCCGCCATTTATCTCTTTTTTTCGGATTTTTATTGCATCACCGCAGCGGGTACGACCCGCGGCAGGAGTCAAGGGTTAGGTTGCGAGTAACCCGAAGCGGGCGGAATCATTCGTGGTCGAACAAAGCCGCTCATGGCGGCTTTGTTCGAGACAGCGGCGGGCGGGGCAGAAGTTATTATAAGTTCCAAACGACCACGTAGAAACCAGCCGCCGGTTGGGAAGCAGGGTCCCATTAGGCGGCGCATCTCTGTGGTCCTAACAATAAGCAGTTATATTATCTCTGTGAAGTTATATACAATTATGCCTTGACTCAAATTGTTAAAAAGTTTTCGCGGTGGGGGTCTGGGGGAGGTGCCTTTTTCAAAAGGCGCCTCCCCCAGAAAAAGCAAACAATATCGCACTACCAAAACAAGCAGCTCCGTCAAACTTACGTTAATTTGCAATTAATATTTCACATTTTGCATTGACGATAACCTCGCGCTGTGGTAGAATTATTGTAATAATTCACAAGGAGCTTATGTGATGAAGCTGAAAATATCTGCTTTGACCGCGGCGGTGATCGCGATACTCACGGCGGTACTCGCGCTTTGCGGCTGCGACGACGGCGCGGTCTCGCCGGATCAATCGAATCAGACGAATCAGACGAATCAATCGAATTCGTCGGATGCCGACGGGCTCATCACCGACGCTATGTCGCCATATGCTATAGTCCGACCCGACTCGGCGTCGCCGGACGAGATTGACGCCGCGATACGGCTGCGTCAGGCGATACTGGACGCGACCGGCGTAGAGCTTGAACTGAAAACCGACTTCATACGCGAAGGCTCGGACGAGTTCAAGGTCGGCGAATACGAGATTCTTATCGGCTCGACGAATCGGGACGAGAGCATTGCCGCGCTCGGGCGTCTTCGCAGCTTCGACTGGACAATCGAGCGCGGCGGGACGAAAATTGTGCTATACAGCGAGGAGAACATTGGCGGCGCGGTCGACTATTTTATCGAAAACTACATCCATGACGGCAACATATACATTCCCGACGGCGAGGCTTACACATACACCGCCGACTACAAATTCGACACATTTGAAATTGCCGGCGTGCCGATTGGTGAATACGCGCTCTGCTACACGGACAAAGGGTCATACGACGCGTGTATCTCGCTTTCCGACTATCTATCCGAGAGCTGCGGGTACCGGCTGGACGCGACCGCGCTGACGTCAGCCGAGCCGCCGCGCATTATTATCGGAACTGACAGCTCGCTCTCCCCGACGTCGGCGACGGCGGTCATGCAAGACGGAGACGTCTGTATTTTGCGCGGCGAATTTGTTGACGGGGACGACAGTGTGAATATGTTCTGCGAGCGAATCGAAGCCTGTGCCGAGGACAAAATACTGACGCTTGACGCGTCATTTGAAATAAAGGAGACAGAGATGGAGACGAAAATTATTCTTGCCGACGAGGAGTTCATGTCCGGACTCGACGCCAAAGCCGAAGAAATGAAAGCGGCGGTACTTGATTCCGAGTCTGACTACACAGTCGGCGACGGCGGAAGCATATACTACTTTGCCGCCGACGGAGACGACAAAAACGACGGCTTATCCGAGTCGGCGCCGAAGCGGACGCTCGACGAGCTGGCGCGGCTGAATCTGAAGTCGGGCGACGTGGTATTGTTCCGGCGCGGCGACCTGTTTCGCGGCAGCATCGGCGCGGTCGGCGGCGTGACCTACTCGGCGTGGGGCGACGGCGCGAAGCCGATAATCAGCGCGTCGAAGCGCAACTACGCGGACGAGTCGCTCTGGCAGCCGACCGAATATGACAACGTCTGGGTCTGCACGGAGACATTGGTAAACGTTGGCATAGTCGCGCTCGACCACACGGGCGAGCTGGGCAAATACGACGAATTGGTCGGCATACGCAAGGTCGCGGGAGTCGGCGGCTTCAACGGAGTCGAGAGTATGTCGACCGACCTCGAGGTATGGAGCGATCTTGAATCGAACAGGCTGTATATGTACAGCGCCGAGAACCCGGGCGCGCGCTTTGAGTCGATAGAAATAGGCGAGCGGGGCAACGCGATCTCAATTAAAGGCGGAGGCGTGACCATAGACAATCTGCACGTAACTCTGACCGGCTCGCACGGCGTAGGCGCGGGAACGACTGTGAGTCTGACGGTGCGAAACTGTGTGTTCAACTGGCTGGGCGGGTCGATTCTGACCGGATTTTCGGGCGGCGACGTTACCGGCTACGGCAACGCGGTCGAGGTTTACGGCAGTGTTGACGGGTATCACGTATACAACAACTGGATGTATCAGATATACGACACGGGCATAACGCACCAATTCAGCAAGACGCCGTCGATCAAGAAGAACACGATGCAGAATGTGGAGTATAACAACAATTTGATCGAATACTGCTTCTGGTCGATCGAATACTACAACGCGAGCGGCGGCGAGGGGACCTATCGCGAGACGCGCGACATACACATTCACGACAATTTCTGCCGCATGGGCGGATACGGCTGGGGCTGCACCGGACGCGAGTCGGGTGCGCCGATGTACTGTCTGGGCAGTCCCGCGGACAAGACCGAAAACTACGTGACCGAGGACAACATATTCGACCGCTGTCTCGGCTATTTAGTCAGCACCTACGGCTTCGACCCGAACGGAAGCTATATTTTTAAAAACAACACCTACGTTCAGCCCTACGGCGCGAAGTTCGCCCGCATCGCCGGCAAAGACTACATTTTCGACTCCACCGCCGCCGCCATCCTCGAAGAAAAATTAGGAGAAACCACCCCCATTTTAGCCGCGGGGCGGGTACGACCCGCGGCAAAAGTCAAGGGTTAGTATGAGGGCGACTATAAGCAAGCGAAATCATTCGTGGTCGAATTGAACCGCATTGCGGTTCAATTCGAGACAGCGCGAGCAGAATCAATCGACAGAAAGAAAAACTCCCATTCCCCCGTAAACCAGCCCTGAAACTCGGTTCGGCGGCGGGGGCACCCCCGCGGGCGGAGTCAAGGGTTAGTATGAGGGCGACCATAAGCAAGCGAAATCATTTGCGGTCAAATAAACTCGCCCTCGGCGAGTTTATTTGAGACAGCACGGCAGAATCAAGTTCGCAGAAACAAAAGAATATATCAACGCAGTGAGAAACGGCTCCTAAGCAGAATCAATCAATA
>CAJFKR010000113.1 GCA_904386005.1 Candidatus Flemingiibacterium merdigallinarum | reverse complement strand
TTCAGATCAATAACATTCAATCTTCCGCCGTGCTCATCGACAATGGTAAAATCCATATCACCCAGTTCTTCGCTGACCGTTACATTGCCTAAAATCGCAGGATCGGCGGGACGATAATATAGTTTATCGTCGAATATATCCGCGCCCAGTGCTTCATAACAGCTGACGCCGTGCGTTACGGCATACGAATTTTCAATCGACGGCGATTCAAGCGGTGTGCAGTATATATCGGCACTGTTGAACAGGACTCCTTCAACCTCGATTGTGGACAGATTATATGGAAAATACAGTTTATCATTGTAAATCATATATCCGTATGGCAATATTCCGGTCATCAATAATTTTTCCGAATCGAAGCTGTAGCTGTTGCTGTATATATTACCGGACAGGTCGTTGTAATAAATCATATCGCCGTCACATCCGATAAGATTATATGAGGTATCATCGATCGGCTGTTCATAATATTCGCCGCTTTGGAGCATATAGGTGCGCAGATGAATGCCCTCGCCGGTATATTCCTGAAAAATTATACATTCATCGTTTACGATGAAGCGTGTATGAATACCGTTGACCAAACCGCTGACAAGTACTGTTTTTTCCATTGTATCAAGGTTAAACCGCGCAATTTCTTCTGATATCATCTGCTCGGAAATAATGTTAACATATTTTGCGTAGACATAAGTTGTATCTCCGTGCTTCCTTAAACAAAAGCTCAACGAACCACCGCAGTATGCCATACATCTTGAATCGTGATGCTCACACAGAGGGTCAAAGCATAGGCATTGTGAGTATTCATCAATACTTTCAAGATTTTCTATGGGACAGTAATCGATAATTGCACCGGTACTATAGTAAAAATTTCCGTTATAAACAAAATATTCGCCTCGTGATTCTGTATATTCAGCTTCGGAACTGTCGGTGTAGGACTCATTTTTATGCTCTGCGCATGAATATAATAATATCAGGCACGAAATTATAAGCAGAATGATTCGCTTTAGCATATGAAAAACTCCAATCTTTGATATTTATAATAGTGGAGGGATTTACCCTCCCCCTGAAATCAGCGTTATGACATCATTCTTCTTATTTCCGCATGATCCGCCGCAGTAAAGCGTGTTGCGTCTGAGCCTGTTGTACTTTATTAAAACGAACAGCACAACAAGTATGACTTTTTCATGTAATTCAGCGCCTTACTTGCAGGATAACAAAGAAGCGCATACGCTCGTTACAGAATTATCAGCCCTTCTGCAACTCACCTATGCGCTGTCATAAAATACGTTTGATCCGATATGGTATTGACTTCATAAAAATGGGTATATCTATCAAACCTCGCATAGGAATTGATAAATCAAATTTATTGACCAACACCATATCTCTCACCTCCGTTCATATTATATCAGTTCTTTGGTTATTTTAACTTAGATTTAGTTGATTATCTTTTTCTGACTATAGAATAGCATAAAACCATTTGTTTGTCAATAGCTTTATGAAAAAAATATTTTTTTCGGAAGTGTGACTAAAACCACATTTATTATATGTGCAATTTAACCAATCAAATACTTTACGAATACGTCTTGATTATCTCCTCGGCGACCTCGCGCTTTGTGACACAGCGGTCCATTGCCTGCTTTTCGATATACCTGTGCGCGTCCGGCTCGTCCATTTTCAATTCAGAGATAAGCAGCCACTTTGCGCGGTTGACAAGTCGTATCTCCTCCATTTTTTCCTCAATCGACAGCGTCTTTTTCTCGAACTTGCGCAGCCGTTCGCGCGCGCTCGACATCCAGCTGAGCGCCAAGGCTACCGTCTGACGAGACATCGGCTTTGATAGCGTAAATACACCGTGCTGTGCGACCTTGTCATATATCTCCTCATGCAATTCGGCACGGATTATGAGAAGCACCACAGTTCCCTCTCTCGCACAGGCGTCCACCGCGAAACGCGTGCCAAGATCATCGGTGAGCGGCGAATTTATAATGACAAAATCAAACGCTCGCTCGGCAATCATTCGTTTTGCCGAGCTTATATCTGAAACTGTCTCGACAGGAGAATATGTAGAGTCTGGGAGCATATCGTATAACGCGTCGTTGAATTTCTCGGAAGCGGATACGACCAATACGCTGTATACACGTTCCTTCAAGCTCATATTAACTCCTTTGATGTCGGCTCAATACTCATCTGCCGAGGTAAATGTCCAGTATTGAGGGAGGAATGTGCGCGCACACAAACTCGCTCTGTGACGCCAGCACGCAGGCGGCTCCGAGATTCTGCGGAAGTCTGCGGTATTTTGAAAGCGCCTCAAGCGTCGTCTTATATAGGTTCAGATTCTCAGACGCCGGCAGCTCGAGCCGATTTTTGATACCATGAATTCCCGCCCAGATTATAAGCGCGAACGCAAGATAGGGATTGGCCATCGGATCGGGAGAGCGCAGCTCGGCACGGCGGTATTCACCAAACGCCGCCGGTATGCGTATCAGCTGCGAGCGGTTCTCGCTTGACCACGAGACATACGCCGGAGCCTTGCTGCGTCCAAGCCGTGCGTATGAATTTTCGGTCGGATTCAGAAACGCGGTCATGTCGCAAATCTTGTCAAGCATACCGGCAATCACGTGCGGCAGCTTGTCGCTCCCGTCGTCGGAGCGCACCGAAACATTGATGTGGAATCCATTGCCCGGTTTGTCCTCGAGCGGCTTAGGCGTGAAATCGGCAAACAGTCCGTTTCGGCGCGCGACAGTCTTGACTATCGTCTGAAAGGTCATCGCGTTATCAGCCGCCGTGAGCGCATCCGAATAGCGGAAGTCGATCTCATTCTGACCGGGACCCTCCTCGTGATGCGAGCTTTCGGGCTGTATACCCATCTGCTCAAGCGTCAGACAGATCTCGCGGCGGATATTCTCGCCGCGGTCGTCAGGCGCGATGTCCATGTAGCCGGCATTGTCATAGGGCAGCTTCGTCGGATGTCCGTCCGCGTCGAGCCGGAACAGGTAGAACTCCTGCTCCGCGCCGAACGAAAAGCTGTGTCCCTCCGCCTTTGCCTCGGAAATTGCCTTTTTCAACAGACTGCGGGTGTCGCACTCGAATGGGCGCCCGTCGGGATAGGTTATTCCGGCGAACATCCGCACTACCCGCCCGTGCTCGGGTCTCCACGGCAGCGGAGCGAGCGTCTCGGCGTCGGGATGAAGCAGCAGATCAGAGCGCGACTCGTCGCCGAATCCGGCGATCGCCGACGCGTCGAACGCTATACCATATGAGAACGCGCGTTCAAGCTCCTGCGGCATTATGGATATGTTCTTCTGTCTGCCGAACACATCGCAGAAAGACAGCCGTATGAACTTTACGTCCTCCTCATGTATATACTGTATGACCTCGTCCTTTGAATATTTCATATTAAAAATAACCGTCCCTTATTTATTCACCGTTGTTATTTTACTATTGCGATTACATTCAGTTCGCGACGTACATCTGCTTATACGGATTCTTGCTGTCGGGTGTTACCACGGTAAACGGAGACGCGAGGATCTCGTCAGCGTTGCTGTCAAAGACATTACAGTATTCTATTACATACCGCTTGATCTTTTCCATGTCCTCCGCGCCTGCCGGTCTCGCGCTTACTTGACTCGGGAACTCGATTCCCGCGCAGTCGCCGCGCAGATACATATGACCGCCGTGCATACCCGTGCAGGGGAAGCTGCCGACAATCGGTTTGTCGCCACTACCGAGACCGAGCACCACAATAACTCCGCCTGCCTGATACTCGCCGAGAAAGCTTCCGGCGGTGCCGCCTATGATTATCTCCGGAATCTTCTCCTTGTATTCCTTCATGTGTATTCCGGCGCGGTATCCGGCGTTTCCCTCAACGATGATTTTTCCGCCGCGCATAGCATAGCCGACAGCGTCGCCGACATTGCCGTGTATGATTATTTCGCCGTCGTTCATCGTGTCGCCGACCGCGTCCTGCGCGTTAGCGTTGACCGTAACCGACGCGCCGTTCAGATACGCGCCGAGCGCGTTTCCGGGTACGCCGTTTATCGTGAGCTTCTTTTTCGCCATGCCAGCGGCTATGAAGCGCTGTCCGAGACAGCCGTCGATCGTCACCTCGTCGCCCGAGGCGCGAAGAGCCTCGTTCAGCGTTTTGAAATCGAGCGAAGAAACATCTATATTCATATTATACCACACCTCCGAAGATTTTTCTGCGGTTTTCTGTTAAGAATGCGGCCGAAGTCGGAATTTTTTTCAGCAGCTCAAAGTTCAGCGTGTCAAGTGGCACCCTCTCGCGTATCAACGACGTGTATATACCCGCGCGCTCGGTCTCGCCTATCAGCATGAATCCGACAAGGTAGCCGTCCTTGGTATACAGCCGCTTCAGTTTTCCGTCCGATTTCTCCTCGTAGCACTCGCCGCCCTCGTCAGCCGTATAGTAGCTGCCGGCGGTCATTGCGTGCAGTCCGAAGAAACCGATAGAGTTCATCGGTATCGCCTTGTCAAATTTCGCGTCGCCGCCGGTCATATTCACACCGGCACAGCGTCCCTGCATGAACGCGTTCGGCAGAATCGCCAGCACACGCCGCTTTTTGCAAGATATGTCCTCGCCCTCGGTGCAGTCTCCGGCGGCGAATATTCCGGATACCGTAGTCTCCATACGCTCGGATACGACTATACCGCGTCCGACCTCCGCGCCTATGTCCTTTGCGAGCGAAATGTTCGCGCGGACGCCGACCGCGAGCACCAGCACATCAAAGCTGATCTCGCGTCCGCTCTTCATGAACGCCGTGTTGTGGTCAAAGCCGACGGCGGTGTCCGAAAGCCTGAATTTGATTCCGTTTTCCTCAAGACATTTCTGCACAATCGCCGCGCAGTCCGTATCGAGTATGCTCGATAATATCCGGTCAGCGAGGTCACAGACGGTTATGCTCTTGACCCGACCGTGTATTCCCTCGGCGCATTTAAGTCCTATAAGCCCCGCGCCGATGATAAGCACGCGCGAATCCTTGTCTATCGCGCCCTCAAGCGCGAGAGTGTCGTCGAGCGTCATAAAGGAGAACTTCTTCTCGACTGTGTCAAGTCCGTTGAACGGCGGTACGAACGTCGATGAGCCGGTCGCGACGCACACCGAGTCGAATGGAAGCCTGCTGCCGTCGTCGAGCATCACCAGCTTTGCCTCATTGTCGATTTTTGTAGCCTTTCGACCATAAAGCACGGTGCAGCCGTTCTTTTCATAGAAATCGGCGGGGCGATAGTTCATCCGTTCAAGGTCGGTCTTTCCCTCAAGGTAGTACGAAATCAGCGGACGACAGTAGACCGCGTGATCCTCCTCTGATACGACCGTGATCTTACCGTCGGAATCGACGCTTCTGATCCCCTCTATGCAGCCGGTCGCGGCAACTCCGTTGCCGATAATTACATACCGTTTCATCAGGCTTCACCTCTCTGTTTATAAACTATCGCGTGGTTCGGACAGCCCGCCGCGCAGGCCGGCTCTCCGCGCGAATTGGTAGTGCAAAGCTCGCACTTCTGCATAATTCCGGTCTCGCCCGGGGTCAGCGCGCCATACGGACAAACCAGCACGCAGGTGAGGCAGCCGACGCATTTGTTTTTATCTATGACAACGACGCCGTCCTTCTTCGAAATCGCGCCGGCAATGCAGCTCATGACGCATATCGGGTCGGTGCAGTGACGGCAGGACACCGCGTAGGTGATTTTGTCGTTGCTCTCTATATGTATTCTGGGAAATATCGGCTTTCCTTTCAGCGCCGCCGCCATATCCTTCATTCCCGAGTTGGCAAACGCGCAGTTATACTCGCACAGATGGCAGCCGAGACACCATTCTTCGTTGACATATACTCTTTTCAAGCAAAAATCATCCTTTCAAGCTTGCAGTTCCGATTTCAGGTCGTATATCCAGCTGTATTGAAGTTATTCGCCCGCGTGGGAGATTCCGAGTATCTCGAGCTCCTTTTCGGTGAGCCCGACGCCGCGCAGCATAAGGCGGTTGCCGCGGAGCGCTTCTATCGAGTTGATGCCCATACCGCCCATAAGCTCCTTGATTTCATGCTGCCATGCGTGCATGAGATTGATAAGCCGCGCGCTGCCGATATCGGGGTTCAGCCGCTTTACAAGCTCGGGGCGCTGGGTAGCGATACCCCAGTTGCACTTGCCGCTCTGGCAGGTACGGCAGAGGTGACATCCGAGCGCGAGCAATGCCGCGGTCGCGATATAGCAGGCGTCAGCGCCAAGCGCGATCGCCTTGACTACATCCGACGCTGAGCGAATGCTTCCTCCGACTACAAGCGATACATTGTTGCGTATCCCCTCGTCGTGCAGACGCTGGTCGACCGACGCGAGCGCGAGCTCGATCGGTATACCGACGTTGTCGCGGATACGGGTCGGAGCCGCGCCGGTTCCTCCGCGGAAGCCGTCGATCGCGATGATGTCCGCGCCGCTGCGCGCGATACCGCTGGCGATTGCCGCGATGTTGTGTACCGCCGCGACCTTGACTATTACCGGCTTCTTGTATTCGGTAGCTTCTTTTAATGAAAATACCAGCTGACGCAGATCCTCTATAGAGTATATGTCATGATGAGGCGCGGGCGAGATCGCGTCCGAGCCCTCGGGGATCATACGCGTGCGCGAGACGTCGCCGACGATCTTCGCGCCGGGGAGATGTCCGCCGATACCCGGCTTCGCGCCCTGTCCCATTTTAATTTCAATTGCCGCGCCGGCGTTCAGGTAGTCCTCATAGACTCCGAAGCGTCCGGACGCGACCTGTACTATCGTGTTCGATCCATATTTGTAGAAGTCCTCGTGCAGTCCGCCCTCTCCGGTGTTGTAGAGTATGCCCAGCTCGGTCGCGGCTCTCGCGAGGCTCGCGTGCGCGTTGTAGCTTATCGAGCCGTAGCTCATCGCCGAGAACATCATCGGCATCGCAAGCTCAAGCTGTGGCGAGAGCTCGCATTTCAGCTTGCCGTCGGCGTCGCGCCTGATTTTATCCGGCTTCCTGCCAAGATATACGCGCGTCTCCATCGGCTCGCGCAGCGGGTCGATAGGCGGGTTCGTGACCTGCGACGCGTTTATCAGTATCTTGTCCCACAAGACCGGCAGCGGCTTCGGGCTGCCCATGGACGACAGCAGCACGCCGCCGCTCGAAGCCTGCTTGTATACTTCCTTTATCGTATCATCCTGCCAGTTCGCGTTCTCGCGAAGTCGGCAGTCGCTCTTAACTATTTTGAGTGCTCTCGTCGGGCAGAGCGAAACGCAGCGCTGGCAGTCAACGCATTTTGACTCGTCGGAAAGCATGATTTTACGGTCAGCGTCATAACTGTGTACCTCGTTGGCGCACTGTCGTTCGCATACGCGGCAGGCTATGCAGCGGCTGTCATTGCGGACGACTTCAAATTCGGGATATATGAAATCTATGCTCATATCAATATTTTCCTTCCTTGACCTTGACAATTACCGGCTCTCCGCCTGCCGGCGACCAGATATTTTCGGCGTCCGGCTCCATTGTTCTGATGGCGGCCTCTTCGCTCGCAATATAGACGCGGTCGTCCTTTTCGCCGACGACCATTGAACGCAGCTTCAGACGATCGTTGAGCGCCATCAGTCCGCCGTTGAATCCGAGTATTATCGAGAACGGACCGGTTATAAGCAGACTCGGGAAGACAGTGCGCAGATAGATGTGCTTTTTCTTGTCCTCAAGATCGGTCTTTTTGTCGATCTCGCTCCAGAACGGAGCCGCTACGACGCTCGCCGCCTCGCCGAGCGTGAGTCCCTGACGGCGGATAAGGTAGTCCATTATGTACGTGATGACCTCGGTGTCGGTCTGAAGATTGCACTTGTAGCCGAACATCTCGATAAAGCGGCGGTTCGCGTCGTACGACGAGATCTCGCCGTTGTGTACTATCGACCAGTCGAGCAAGGTAAACGGGTGCGCTCCGCCCCACCAGCCGGGGGTGTTCGTCGGATAGCGACCGTGCGCCGTCCATGAGTAGCCCTCGTATTCCTCGAGTCGGTAGAACACTCCGACGTCCTCGGGAAATCCGACCGCCTTGAACGCGCCCATATTCTTTCCGCTTGAGAATACAAACGCGCCGTTCATCTCGGTGTTAATCTTCATCACGGCGCGCGCGACGAACTCCTTTTCGTCGAGCTGCATTGCCGCGAGCTGTGATTTCAGCGGATCGACGAAGTATCGCCAGATCAGGGGCTCGTCGGTGATCGCGGGGATCTTTCTTGTCGGGATTATCTCGGCTTTGACGACCTCGAAGCGTTCTTTCAGGAAGTTCTCGCACTCGACGCGCTTTGCGTTGTCGTCAAAGAACATATGAAACGCGTAC
>CAJFKR010000112.1 GCA_904386005.1 Candidatus Flemingiibacterium merdigallinarum | reverse complement strand
CGCGGTCGAGGCTATCCGGTCGCTCTCCTTGAGCCGCAGACGCCCCGCGTTGTAGATTCGGCTGCGCCCTTCGGCAAACGCGGCAATCACCGCGATCGCCGGGACGAGGTCGGGTATGTCGGCGGCGTCAATATCCTGCGCGTGAAGACTGCCGCGGCTTATTTTCACATAATCGCCGCCGACCTCGACACTCGCGCCGAAGCCACGTGCGATTTCGAATATTCTGAAATCGCCCTGTAAGGTGCTCGGATTAACGCCGTCGAGCTTCACCTCGCCGCCTATCGCGGCGGCCGCGACAAAGAACGCCGCCTGTGAGCAGTCGCCCTCGACTGTATACTCGCGGCTGTACAGCCTTGTTCCGCACAGCGTGTATATCTCGCCGTCCGACGTCACATCCGCGCCGAACGCGCGCAGGACGTCGGCAGTCATATCGGCATAGGGTCGGCTCTCGAGCTTGGTCGTCGGGATTATCCGGCTCTCGCCGTCGACATTTATCAGCGCGAGCATGAGTCCGGTCACGAACTGCGACGATATGTCGCCGCGCAGCATAAAGTCTCCGCCCGAATTGAGCGAACCCGAAACCTCGAGCGGCAGGTATTTGCCGTCCTGCAAATAGACAAGCCTGACTCCGCGCGACGAGAGCAGCGGCTCGTATAAAGTCGTCGTGCGCTCGGGCAGCCGTCCCTCTCCGTCAAATATCGCGCGGTCGCCGAGCGCGGCGGCAATCGGTATCAGAAAGCGGAGCGCGGACGCCGACTCGCGGCAGTTGATTTCGCCCGCGTCGATATTACGCTTGACCGGCGCGCCGACTGTACACAGCCGCCGCTCGGGTATAAACTCGAGCTCGGCGCCGAGTGATTTCAGCGCGTCGACCGTAGCCGAGATGTCGTTTGATATATCCACTCGCTCGACTCGGCTGTCACCGGCGAGAGCCGCGCAGATGAGCGCTCGGTGCGCCTGGCTTTTCGACGACGGCAAGGTGATCGTGCCCGAGACGCGCCCGGGATTAAAGGTCATTTTATTCATTTGAGCAGCTCCCGAAGCTCGTCGAGCGTGAGTCTACGCGGTATCGCCTTGCCGAGACGTTCGAGCAGTACGAATGTAATCGAGTCTCCCGAACGCTTCTTGTCGGACGCCGCGACCGATATCAGCTCGTCGGGCGTGTATCCGGCCTCGGTCGGCAGCCCCCACGCGATGAGCGCGGCTTTGATTTTGTCGTATACCGGCGGGTATCCGAGCCGCTCGCCGATTCGCGCGGCCAAGAGCATACCGATGCCGACCGATTCGCCGTGCGAGAAGCGTGTGAAGTTGCCGAGCTTTTCGACCGCGTGACCGAGCGTGTGTCCGTAGTTCAGTATCACGCGGTTTCCGGTCTCATGCTCGTCCTCCTCGACGACTCTCGCTTTGATTTTCATACAGCCGCCGATGAGGTCGGACATGGCGACGCTTTTGTCCGCGACCTCGGCGAACAGCTTTTCGTCGGCGATGCAGCCGTACTTTATCGCCTCGCCCATGCCGTCGCGCAGATAGCGCTCGGGCAGACTTTCAAGGAAATTGCTGTCGGCTATGACCGCGACCGGCTGCCAGAACGCTCCGACCAGATTCTTGCCTATGTCGAGGTCGACGCCGGTCTTGCCTCCGATCGATGAGTCGATCTGCGATAACAGTGTCGTCGGTATCTGCAAGATATCGACTCCGCGCAGGTAGGTCGCGGCGGCAAAGCCGACCATGTCACCGCATACACCGCCGCCCAGCGCGACGACAAGCGATCTGCGCGTGAGATGAGACGCGGCGAACTGTTTATATATATCAGCGACTGTCGCGAGCGTCTTTGACTTCTCGCCCGCCTCAAAGGCATATTCTCCCACCGGCTCTACACCATATTTGACGAAAATTCGATGTAAAAGTTCGCCATAAATCGGAAAAACATTGCTGTCCGTGACGATAAACACGCGGTCATACCTGTCCTTATGCGCGGTCACGAAATCACAGATCGCCGCGTCGAGTATGCCGCCTCCGGCGTAGATATTGTATTCACCAGCTGAATGTCTGACTTTGATTATTTCCATATGCGCTTATTCGATTGTGAACTTCAGGCTGATGTCGAGCGCGCGAACCGAATGGGTCAGCGCGCCGATGCTGATAAGGTCGACTCCGCAGGCGGCGACCTCGGCAAGGTTGCGGTCGCCCATATTGCCCGAAGCCTCGACGACCGCGCGTCCGGCGACTATCTCGACCGCCTTTTTCATGTCAGCCGTGCTCATATTGTCGAGCATGATTATATCCGCGCCGGCGGCGAGTGCCTCGTCGAGCTGCTCGAAGGTCTCGACCTCGACCTCGATTTTCAGTGTGTGCGGCGCGTTTGCTCGCGCGGACCTGACCGCGTTTGTAATCGAACCGGCGGCGACGATGTGGTTGTCCTTTATGAGGATACCGTCGGCCAGATTGAAGCGGTGGTTTGTTCCGCCGCCGACTCTGACCGCGTATTTTTCGAGTATGCGCATACCCGGCGTCGTCTTGCGGGTGTCGCAGATCTTCGCTTTTGTACCCTCGACCTGCTTGACCGCCTCGGCTGTGCGAGTCGCGATGCCCGACATACGCTGCATGAGATTGAGTCCGGTGCGCTCGCCGGTCAGCACGTCCCCGGCCGGACCGTGTACCTCGGCGATGATATCGCCGACCTTGACATTAGCCCCGTCCGCCATCAGCGCTCTGAACTCGATTTCAGGATTGATAAGCTGAAATACCCGCTCGGTCACGCCAAGTCCGCAGAGTACGCCGTTTTCCTTCGCACGGTAGAGACCGTGTACCATTCTGCCCTCGGGAATTGTCGTCTCGGTAGTGATATCTCCGGTGCCGACGTCCTCGCGCAGCGCGTTAAGTATGATATCATCAAGCATATTTCCGTAAATGTTCATCTTCGTTTGCTCCGTATATCCATTAAATTGGTTTTTTATGTATATATTGATTTTTATGTGCCTATTGCCTTTTGAGACTATGCGACAGATGTCACGCCGCGTCTCTTGCTTGCGGCTTTATGTATTAATCTGCATCATCCGTTCGAGCGGCAGACGCGCGCGCTCGATTTGCCCGGGGGTGAGTCTGACCTCGTCGACCTCGCCGCGGAGCGCCGCGAGCACCGATTCAAGTGTGGTTCTCTTCATATCGTCGCAGACCGTGTGCGGCGTTAGCAGGTGGAACTTCTTGTCCGGATTGTAGTAATTAAGCCGCTCAACGACGCCGACCTCGGTGCCGACGATGAATTCCTTGGCGTCGGATTTTTCGCAGAAATCAATCATCTGCGATGTGCTGCCCACATAGTCGGCCAGAGCCGAAACCTCCGGCTCGCACTCGGGGTGTACCGTGACGAGCGCGCCGGGATGCTCATTCTTCGCCGCCTTGACCTCATCGGTCGTGATTCCGTGATGTATGGGACACCAGCCGCTGTGCAGAATAAACTCCTTGTCCGGCAGAAATTTCGCGACATACGCGCCGAGATTCTTGTCAGGAATGAAGATTATCTGCTTATTCTTAAGACTGCCGACCACGTTGACGGCGTTCGACGACGTGCAGCAGATGTCCGAAACCGCCTTAGTCTCGGCGGACGAGTTTACATAGCATACGACCGCCGCGTCAGGGTACTTCTCGCGCAGCGCGACGACGTCGGCCGCGGTGACCATGTCAGCCATGCGGCAGCCTGCCGACGGCTCGGGCAGCAGCACGGTCTTTTCGGGATTCAGTATCTTGACGCTCTCCGCCATGAATGACACGCCGCAGAAAATCGCGAGCTTTTTATCCGACAGTCTCGCCTTTTTCGACAGCTCGAACGAGTCGCCGTATATATCGGCTATCAGCTGAACATCGAGCCGCTGATAATAATGCGCCAATATAAGCGCGTCCTTCTCCCTTTTGAGACGCTGTATTTCGTCGCAAAGCGTCTTTCTATCGTCGTTGTTAGGCATAATTGAGTGAGCTCCGTTTCATAGTAATAATAATATCAGAATTTTCCGCGGCTATGTTGCGCCGTTTGTTGTGCATAAAGTTATACATTATATATGATACCACAAAAAGGCGGATTTTGCAATAACCGCGCAAACAAAATTCAAATAAATTTCAAAAGAGTATTTTGTCAAATAACCGAATAATTTATGTCAACAAACCGAAAACCTCGTTTGTATAATATGTTAATAATGTCGCCGGCTCTCAAATTGCTC
This sequence comes from Candidatus Flemingiibacterium merdigallinarum, assembly GCA_904386005.1. GTDB lineage: Bacteria > Bacillota > Clostridia > Oscillospirales > CAG-272 > Flemingiibacterium > Flemingiibacterium merdigallinarum. Next base: position 4,390 of record CAJFKR010000112.1, on the reverse strand, counting down.
TTGACAGATGGCATTTTATGAGTTAAAATTAAATTGAATAAATATTTTCCGAATATATGTCAAAGCTGATATTACGATAATTTTGAAAGGAATCCCGAATTGAAAATCGATTGGAATCGGAAATACACTACAATAGTCGTATATGCCATACTCGGCGCGGCGGCGGTACTTATTATACTTTTCACTTTTCTGAATTTCAACACAGTGCTCGGATGGCTTGACAAATTCAATCAGATCATGTCTCCGGTCTATCTCGGTCTGATACTCGCCTACCTGTTCAATCCGATACTCAAGATGTGCGAAAAGCGCATATTCAGGTTTAAGATAACTTCAAAGCGCAAATGGATGCTCAAACGCGTGCTTGGGCTTGTCTTGACCTATATCATAATCCTGATTATACTTACGATAACCTTTCTCCTGATCATCCCGCAGCTGTTCGTCAGCTTCAACGACCTCGCGTCGAAGATGAACGGCTATATCGACGACACGCTGGAATGGCTCAATGAATTTTTATCCACGTCGCCAATCTTCGGCTCGGATATCAACAATATTGACGACGCGCTCGAAAAGCTGTTCGAGTTCCTCGACATAACGACCGAAACCATCTACACGAAGATACAGGAGCTCGTCAAGAACTCGTCCGCGCTGCTTAGCGACTATGTGCCGAAGCTGTTCGGTTACTTCACCGGAATCGCGAACGGCTTCATCAACTCGATACTCGGCGTGATCTTCTCGGTCTACTTCCTCGCGTCTAAGGAGAAGCTCGTCGCGCAGTGCAAGAAGGTGCTCCGTTCCTTTGTTTCGCAGGAGCATTATAACGGACTGCTCGAGCTTGCGAATTACACCGATAAGACCTTTGGCGGCTATATCATCGGCAAAATCATAGACTCGCTGATTATCGGTGTGCTCTGCTACATCGCCTGCCTCATCTTTGATATGCCGTACGCGCTGCTGCTGTCGACCTTCATCGCGATCACCAATATCATTCCGGTCGTCGGACCGTTCATCGGCGCGATCCCGGGCGTGTTCATAATCTTCATCATCGACCCGCGCAAGGCGTTTTGGTTTATTGTTATCAACATCGTATTGCAGCAGCTCGACGGCAACGTCATCTGCCCGAAGATACTCGGTGACTCGACCGGTCTGTCCGCGCTGTGGGTGCTCGTGTCGATCACCGTCATGGGCGGTATGTGGGGACTGCTCGGAATGTTACTCTCGGTGCCGGTGTTCGCGATACTGTATACACTTGTCAAGATGTTCATCGAGAAGCGGCTGAAGCGCCGTGCGCTGCCGACCGAGACGCGCGAATATTTTTCTGATGTCGAGGAGCGAAATTACAGCAGTGACGGCGACGACGACCAGCACACGTTCGCCGCGAGCCTGTCCCAGCTGACCGCCGAGATAGCCGAAAACCACTTCGGCAAACGGGTCAAGGCAATGACGCAGAAGCTGAAGTCAAAGCATAAGGGCAAAAATGCCGACAAGTCTTCGGACAGCGGTCAAAAGGACGTCGATAACAACGCTTCCTCTGAAAAGCCCGACAATACAAGCGACGACACAGGCACAAATACAGACAAATAAAAATGACTCGGTGGCTGAAAACAGTCACCGAGTTTTTGTATTATTAAAATGTGGTTTTATATAATATCCGCAGCATAAATATATCGACAATCGCGCATATGGCGAATGTGACCACGAACGTGACAGCTGGATTCGCAGTCGCGAGATTGAGGAAATTCACAAACCAATCAAACCTTTCACTCAATCTCATCAGTGCCGCCGGCAGCAACGTGAAAAAGAAAATGAACATGAACCATACCGCGACAAGTCCGTTCTGTCCGAAACGGCCTATCAGTACCGCCGCGACAAGTCCGAATGAATAGCAAAGCAAATTCAATACGACGAGTATTGTCAGCAGCAGACCCGCAGGTATAAACAGCGGCTGTTCTAACGCCCCGCACAAGATTTTCTCGATATACGCGAGCAGAACAAGTATTACTGCCATAAGCATGGATATACCGAAAGTTTCGGCAATCGCCGCCCCAAGCGAAATCCGGCGTGAGGTACCAAGCTTGACAAGTGATGGATAATCAACAGTCAGTGTGCCTATAGTCAGCAGTATATTCATAATAATAAGTGCCAATCCGCCGAATGCCGTCGCGAACGGGACATACGCGTTCCCCGATTTAATTATGAATGCCAGTATCAGTCCGAACAGATACGCGCCGCTGACAATATACAGCCGCGGCTTTTCGTTTTCACTGATAAGCCAGCGCGCCGATTTTACAAGCCGTGAGATATGCGTGGCTTTGGTGTCGCCTGCCATGTCACTTCACCTCGACCTTTCTGATAAGCAGCGAATTTACTATGAATATCAGCAATGACACGCCCAGTACCACAATTGTTACAACCGTCGCGGCTCCGCCGGCTATGTCGTAAATTGAAATCCCTCTCGCCTCAAACATACCTGCTACCGCACCGAACAGCATGAAGGTAAGTATATACAGCACCATGTAGATTATATACCCGAACCGATTGAAACGAAGTATCAGCAGACCCATAAGCTCGCCGGCAAACGAGAACAGGATTGAACACAAGACCGGTACATACAGCGACGATAAGAGTAACGGCGCAAGCTGTTCAGTCTTTCCGTTGATGACAAACTGAAATATCAACAGTATTGACGAGGTAATCAATACGCTGAGCATATAGACCGGCTTCATCAAAAGCCCGCTCAAAATGAAGCTGCGGCGCGATATCCCGAGTCCGACCGTCTGCGAAAAATATCCGGTGTAGCGCTGCATAGACATCAACATCGGAATCATAAACGCGAACATCATCATCATCGATGTCAGCGACATAATTTCAAGAAAATACCAAATGACGCCGATTCCCGCAACTACAATCAGATATTGCCAGAATGAACGTAACAGCAGGTCGAGTTCGAACCTGAAGCCGCGGACAATTCCGCTGTGTTTTTGATTTTGCATACTTTGCATAAAAAATATCCTCCCTCACTTCAGCCGAGCAGATTCATGAACAGCTTTTGCAGGCTCGCCTTCGACACGTCGAAATCATACTTCGAGACGTCCGCCTTGAATTTGTCGTAGTCGTCGAACTCGACGCAGACCGTCTTTGACTTGCCGTGGGACTCGCTGTGTGTGACCTTGTAACCCTTGATGAATTCGTCGATATCGTCGGTGCGGCCGCTGACAATGCGGTGACGGGACAAAAGCTCGTCGGTGTTCTCGGTCAGCAGTATTTTGCCCGAATCGATTATGATAACGTCCTCGAGCACATTCGCCGCTTCGTCGATGATGTGGGTCGACACAACAAATGTCCGCTCGCTCTCGGTATACTCTTCGAGCAGCAGCCGGTAGAACTTGTCGCGCATGAACACATCGAGTCCGGCGACCGGCTCGTCGAGAAAGGTTATCGGCGACTTCGACGCGAGCGCGATTATTATTGTCACTGCCGACAGCATACCCTTTGACAGATTCGCGATTCGCTTGCCCTCATCCAGCTCGAACTCGCCGATCAGCCGCTTCGCGTATTCATTGTCCCAATACGGAAGTATCAGCTCGGCGGTTTTTAAGAGCTGCTTTACCTTGCGAGTGTCGCGACCGAACAGCAGTATCTGGCTGAGCTCGCGCGAAAAGCAGATTTGGTCGAGCAGCTCCTGATTGTCCTTTACCGGTTCGCCGTCGAGCGTGACGTCGCCCGAGTCGGGGTAGTTCTGTCCGGAGACAAGACCGAGCAAGGTCGTCTTGCCCGCGCCGTTGCGTCCGATGAGACCGTATATGCGGTGCGGCTCGAGCGTCAGCGACACGCCGTCAATGACCTTCTTCGCGCCGTATGATTTTGTGAGATTGCTGCAAACCAGCTTGTTCATGGTACAATTCCTTTCCAAAATAATGGTTGTAGTAGTTTATCGCGGCTATTTCTGCCACAGCTCGTCGAGCATCCGGCAAAGCTCATCCCTGTCAAGTCCGAGCAGCCTCGCCTCGCGCAGCAGCGGCAGCAGGTATTCGTCGTTGAATCGTTTTTTTCGCTTTTCGATAATGACCGCCCTCGCGCCCGGTGAGACGAACATACCGACGCCGCGCTTTTTGTAGAGTATTCCGTCATTTGTCAGCAGCGTCAGGCTTTTCGCCGCGGTGTTGGGGTTTATCTCGTAGCGCGCGGCGAGCTCGTTCGTGGACGGCGCGCGCTCGTCCTCGTCAATGATGCCGCGCACGATGTCGTTCTCGATTGCTTCGGCTATCTGCACGAATATCGCTTTCTCGTCATTGAATTCCAACTTATCACCACCATTAGTTACATATTTACGTAGGTAAGTATACCACTAAATCAACGCGTTGTCAATAGCTTTCGCATAAAAACATTTTTA
>CAJFKR010000111.1 GCA_904386005.1 Candidatus Flemingiibacterium merdigallinarum | reverse complement strand
TCTTGGTTCCCTTATCGTGATTATTGTCTTTTTTAAGTTTTCTATTTCCATGTTACTATTATATCATTCTTTCGGTAAAAAGTAAATGCTTTTGCCGTGGCGAATCTATGATAAAGGATTGACAAAGCTAACGTTTAGTTGTATAATAGATAGGTTCTATAACGCCTGTCCGAGTTGCTGTTTGGATGCCGCGGTGTGATTGGTGCCGTGTCGTCTGGACGGGAGCGTTGAGGAGTTGTATTTGGCGTAATATATTATTATTGAGAAAGGAATGATTGCTCAATGCAGACAAAGCAGAAAAGCATTATCAAATTCAGCGTTATGCTGATTTTGATAATCCTGCTTTCGCTGATAGCCGTATTCGGTCTTGGCGACGCGCTGCCCGGCGTGTTCACCGAGGGGGCTATCAACGAGGGACTTGACCTTGTCGGCGGTTCGTATATTGTGTATGAAGCCGATGTCGAGGGCACTCCCGAAAATCTCGCCGAGAATATGGACGCGGTCAAGCAGATGATGCGCAGCCGGCTTGATACGCTCGGTTATACCGAGGGCAGCGTCACGCTGTCGGGCGACCGCCGCGTGATTATCGAAATCCCGAATATATCCGATCCCGAAGAAGCCGTTCAGAAGCTCGGTTCTACCGCCGTATTGCAATTTGTCGACTACGAGGGCAAAGTCATACTCGAGGGCGGCGATATCGTCAGCGCCAAGGCGGCGTACGGCGACGCTACCGGTCGCGGATATCCGACCTGGTACGTCAGCCTGAAGCTGTCCGACGCGGCGACATCAAAGTTCGCCGAAGCGACAAAGCGCGTCTCCGAGCTGCCTGACGGCAATAACTACATCGCGATTACACTCGACGGCGAGGAGCTGTCGGCTCCGCTTGTCGAGGAGGAGCTGACGATGAGCGACGTCGTCATCACCGGCAACTACGACCAGGAGTCGGCACAGTGGCTGGCGGGTGTCATTTCATCCGGACAGCTGCCGTTCGCGCTTACCGAAGTGCAGCTCACCTCGGTCGGACCTACGCTGGGAGAAAAGGCGCTGTCGAGCAGCGTCATCGCCGGCGGAATTGGTATCCTGCTCGTAATGCTGTTTATGATAATCATATATCGCTTGCCGGGTATCGTAGCCTCTGTCGCGCTCGTAGCCTACATATCGCTCACCGGGATAATACTCGTATTGTTCAAAATCAACCTGTCTCTGCCCGGAATCGCGGGTATCATTCTGTCGATAGGCATGGCGGTCGACGCGAATGTCGTCATCTTCGAGCGCATCAAGGAAGAGCTGCGAGTCGGCAAGACGACCGCAGCCGCGGTAAAATCAGGCTTTAAGCGTGCGTTCAGCGCAGTATTCGACTCGAACATAACGACCTTGATCGCCGCCTGCGTTCTGTGGTATTTCGGCTCGGGTACGGTGCAGGGATTTGCGATAACACTGTTCATCGGCGTGTTATTGTCGATGCTGTCCGCAATTGTCATAACGCGGATTCTGCTCAATAGCTTAGTCGGCATGGAAGTGCGCAATCCGGCGCTCTATGGAGTCAGACATGGAGGTGCGGCAATTGAAAAGCTTTAACTTTGTCAAAAATAAGAAATACTTCTTCATTTTCACCGCGGTCGTGCTGATTGCCGGTATTATCTGTATCATAGTCAAGGGCTTCAATGTCGACACCGACTTCGCGGGCGGTACTAATATACAGATCCGTATCACAAAGACGCTCGAAGCGGCTGACCTTGACAACATTCGCTCGCTTTGCGAGAGCGCGACAGGTGAGACCGTTTCAAGTATACAAAAATCGGGCGCGAATTCGGATGAAGTCATTATCAAAATGAAAGAAATCGACTCGGAGAAGCGCGCGCAGCTGTTTGACAGCATATCCGCCGAATATAATCTCACCGAGGACGACCTGCTATCGGTTACAAATGTAGGAGCGTCGATGAGCGCCGACCTGCGTCAGGCGGCGTTGATGTCGACGATAATCGCGGTCGCATTGATGTTAGTTTATATCTCGATTCGCTTCAAACTGTTGTCGGCGGTCGCGGCGGTGATCTGCCTGGTACACGATTTGCTTGTAATGCTCATAGCCTATTCGGTTTTCTCAATACCGATGCAGTCTACTATGATCGCCGCGTTCCTGACTATACTCGGCTATTCGATTAACGCTACAATAATAATATTCGACCGGATGCGCGAGGAACGCAAGCTCGACCGCGAGCGCGATCTCGGCGATATCGCGAACGACAGCATTCGCGCGACGCTGACTCGTTCGCTGAATACGACGCTCACCACCTTGTTCACAATAGGTATGATTTACCTGTTCGGAGTCGAGTCGATACGCAGCTTCGCGCTGCCGCTGATTGTCGGTATTGTCGCCGGACTCTATTCGTCGGTCTGCCTTGCCGGAAACATCTGGGTTGTGCTTGACAAGCTGACGTCGAAGAATAAAAAGCAAGAGGCTATGCAATGATGACTGACTGGCTCATGCGAGAGCGTATGCTGATAGGCGATGAGGCGATAAATCGACTCGCCGCGTCGCGTGTATTGCTATTTGGAGTCGGAGGCGTCGGTAGCTACGTGTTCGAGGCGCTTGTACGCGCCGGAGTGGGGCAGCTGACTATAGTCGACGCCGACAAAGTAGAGCCGACAAACCTGAACCGGCAGCTGATTGCCGACACTACAACGCTTGGTATGTACAAGGTCGACGCCGCCGCTGAGCGCGCGGTCCGGATTAATCCGGAGATTATAATCGACCGGCGCGCCGTGTTCGCTGACGAAGGAAATATATGTGAGCTTATCGACAGCGCGTCGCCCGACTACATCGTCGATGCTATCGATACGGTTTCGTCGAAGCTCGAGATAATACGCGCCGCGAAAGAGCGCGGGATCGGTATAGTCTCGTCTATGGGCACCGGCTCGAAGCTCGACCCGACGCGCTTTCGGATAGCCGATATCTCAAAGACGCACACCTGCCCGCTCGCAAAGGTGATGAGAGTCAGCCTGCGCAAGCTGGGAATAGAGCACTGCGACGTATTGTTTTCGGACGAGCCGCCGATAAAGGGGAACGGCGAGCGGATTGTCGGCTCGGTTTCGTTCGTACCGTCAGCGGCGGGATTGATTATCGCGGGACACACTGTGAAGTGCCTGACAGGGCTGAATGGTTGACACGCCAGCTGAGCTACCGTGCTGACAGAACAGCTTCTGTTGGGATATTCCTGACTCGAGAACTGATCATATTGAATGTACCGGAAACATCATGCTTCCGGTACATTCATCATAAATAAGCGGAGCATTTGAGTAAATTATTATTGAATGCGGACAAAAATAAAAAAATCCGAAAAACCTATTGACAAACGCGGCAAAATAGTGTATAATATTGTTCGTTGGTTGAGCTTGTACCCGTAGCTCAGTCGGATAGAGCAACTGCCTTCTAAGCAGTAGGTCGAGGGTTCGAATCCCCCCGGGTACGCCAGTACATCCGGTCGTCGGGATTGCCCGCGTTCTCGGGATTGCCTGCATCGGTGTATGCCAAACCCGACAGCCAGCACCTGTTCGGGCAGCGGTTAATACAAGTGCGGATTCATACCGGTGAAACACACAGTGTGAATTTGCAGCTATGGTGGATGTAGCTCAGTTGGTTAGAGCGCCAGGTTGTGGCCCTGGAGGTCGAGGGTTCGACCCCCTTCATTCACCCCAGATAAGGACTTTGATTCTTGTAAATTTTGCGGAATCAAAGTCCTTTTTCTTTGCAAAATCACTTGATATAATCAAGCTTATATGATATAATTGTAATGACAAAAAAGTACTCGCTGTATTGCTTTAATAAGAACCTAATCAATTGAGTCAAAAGGATTCAGTCCTAAATTGCGGAAAACTTTCATATGGGTTCGTCGATATCGCATATCCCGGTTCGGATGAGCCGATTTCGGTCGATAATATCGATAAGCTCGACTTGCTCTGTCCCAACGTTAATCCAAGTCAAGCCGAATCGGGTCTGAACTTTATGGGTTGGGCGGTATGAACAGACCAGCCTAATTATTAAAAGAAAGCGAGATTATAATGAACAGCGACATTTCGAAATCGATCGATTTTCTGCTCGAGCGCGCCGGTCCGGTGATACGCCGCCGGCTGCACCGCGACATCCTCGGCGACCTCACACCCGACGAGGACGCGCGGCTGCTCGAGGAAATCTACGCGCTGCCGTACTACCGGCAGGTACTCGACTACGTGAAGCCGGACGGCTATATCGGCAACGGAATGCACAGCTGGGACAACTGGCGCGGTCAGGTGCTGCACGCAACGCCGCTTCAGGACGGCGAGTGCGCGGCAAGACTGCTGTCATACTACGGCATACCTAAGGACAGCGAAATCGTCAGCCGCTTCATCGCCGCGCTGCGCGACGAGGAGGTACTGAAAGCCGAATTTTCGTACATACCGCCCGAGGTCACGCGCTACGAGAACCGCTTCGAGGGGCTGAACAGCGGCAACTGCCTTGCCGCGCTGATTTACACCATGCAGGCGCTATTAGGTTATGGCGACGACTACGACGACCTGCGCGGGTTTCAGTCGATTTCGCTCGAGGGATTCAGGCGGGTCAAGGGCTTGTCGTCGCTTGACGATATTCTCAAATACAGCAATACGAAGAAGCCGGTCGCGTATATCGACTCGGACGAATATTACCCGAACGTCTATACGCTCGAGTATTTAGCCTATACAAGCGGCTGGCGCAATGAAGAAAATGTCATAATGCTCGCCGACGCGCTCAATCATATAAACGAGATAATGAAGCCGGATAACAGTCTTAGCATAAAGGTGAAAGGGAAGTACTACGCGCCGGGGATGGCGCTGATATTCCCGATACGCGCCCTCAGGGTCGATCTCGTCGATACTATCATGTACCGGCGGCTGCTCACCGAGATCGCGATGCTCGGCGTCGGCGAGCGGGTAGGTGTCATTCGCGAGTCGGCGGACAATGTCAGAGAGGCGCTGGCAGCCGACGGGATACTGCGGTTTGACACGCGCAATCCGAAAAATAAGCGCAATACTCCGCGTTATATCGAATATCCGGGGGCATACTGCGACGTGCGGCTCGAATCCGACTATACCGACAAGACCGCGATTGACTGCGACCTTACATACTGGGCGGTCGAGTTCTTACACTATATTGACAATAGTATTTTGTGAAATAAATATTTTAGATTAAAGGTAACAGCATGATTAACGTCAGTTTTTATAATAAATCGAAAATGTGTGACGATGAACTGCGATTCGCGGTTATCGCGGCGAGGTATCAGGACAAGTGGGTATTCTGCCGCCACCGCGAGCGCAGCAGCTGGGAGATACCCGGCGGTCACCGCGAGGATGGCGAAACCATCGAGGAGACCGCGAGACGTGAGCTATACGAGGAAACCGGAGCACTCGATGTGGAGCTGCACTGCGTCGCGGTATATTCGGTCGAAAACGACGGCATACCGTCATATGGTATGCTATATTACGCCGATATAAAAAAGCTCGGCGAGCTGCCCGAGGGAAGCGAGATTGCCGAGGTGAAGCTATTCGAGCTTATACCCGAGCCGCTGACCTATCCGGAGATTCAGCCGGCACTCTATCACCGTGTACAGGGATGGCTGAACACGCAGAGCGGAGCGGGTGAGCTGTGGGATGTATACGACCGGAATCGGAACAAGACCGGTCGGCTGCACCGCCGCGGCGACGATCTGCCGGAGGGCGATTACCACATCGTCGTCCATGTCTGGATGCAAAACAGCCGCGGCGAGTACCTGCTCACCAAGCGTTCGCCGAACAAAGGCTACCCCAATATGTGGGAGACGACCGGAGGCTCGGCGCTCGCCGGCGACGACAGTCTCACGGCCGCGCTGCGCGAGGTGCATGAGGAAACCGGTCTTACACTCGACCCGAGCCGCGGCAAGCGGATATTCGAATTTATAACTCGCGACACATTCGTCGACGTCTGGCTCTTTTTGCAGGACTTCTCGCTCGACGACATAGTCCTGCAAGAGGGCGAAACCTGCGGCGCGCGTTATGTTGTCTCGGATGAGCTGCGCGCGCTGTCCGAGCGCGGAGAGCTCGTGCCGTATCGGTATTTAGACCGACTGCTTGACGATATTTCAATGTGACAAGACAATTCCGCAAAATCACCGATAATTTACAAGCTCTGCCGTATGACGAAACCCGTTTTCCGGCAGAGCTTGTTGTTTATAGTATATATCCGTTTTAGATAATATCAGTTTTCTGCGAATGAACTGAATGTTTCTTCAAGCTCGTCGATCGCGGCTTCAAGGCTTGAACGGTTGGATTCGAAGCGCGACGACCAGTCGTTGCGGTTGTTGTAAATCGTATTGGCAAATTCGTTTGTCAAAAATTGGAACTGATATGAGAACAGGCGACCGAGATCGAAAACCATGTCTTCGCGCATCATATCAAAAATTTCGCTCTGCCGCTGTGAATCGATGTTGTTGTATTTGACCTTATATGCAGTCTCAAATATTGCCGGGGTGATAGTGCGGTAGCCTTCGGACGCCATCGCTTCCATAACGGCGCCCGACATATCGGCGTCTTTTGCGTCAAGCGGGATCGACCAAATGCTGTAAGCGTTTGAAAGGTTGGTTATATAGTTGTCGCCAGCGTCGTATTTAGGCCACGGCACAAAACCGATTTCAAAGTCCGCCTCACGGAATCCGCTTGACGATATCAACCCGAGCGGGAACGCGTAAAAAAGCGCGCGCCCTTCGCGGAAAATCGTGTCGTCGTCAGTGACTTTAATGGTGGTATTGTCGTTTGAACTATGTAAAATATTCTGCATTTTTTCGATCACACCGATGCTGCGGTCGCTGTTGATAAGCTCGGAAAGCTCTAACCCTCCGGATTCATTATGCACAACCGCGCGCAGACCGGACGTGTAATAAACCGCTTGAAGCTGCACCCAGTCGGAGCAGAAGCCAAAACGGTCAGCTTCATCCTTCGTATTGTTGCCGTTGAGGTCAAGATACAGCCCCTTTGTCATCTCTTCCATTTTATCTAATGTCCAGTCTCCCGACAACACTAAGTCATACGGATCCTCAAGCCCATAGTCGATTATCAGTTGATTGTTGAAAAATATTCCCTGCATACGGGTAAGCGACGAAACCGAAATATCGCCTGCTGCAAAGAACAGCGCGCCGTTTAATGTAGCTTCGCTTAACAACGACTGCCGCCACCACGGCATATCGAAGTCTATGTAGTCGACGTTGAGCAGGTTCGCTAACAGTCCGCTCGCCGCGGCCGAACTCATGCGATGGCTGTGAGCCGCCGCGATATCGTAGCTGCCCGAGCCGCTCAAAACCGAGTTCTGCAAAAGCGGCAAAAATGTATCGTCCGAGTCTCCGCGCGCGGTTTCGATTTGAAAATCCAATTTTACGTTCAGCCGGTCTTCGACGGCGAGATTGCGGAAATAATAAGCGTCGTTAACCACGTCGCCGGTCAGCTCTTCAGCTTCAAATTCTATGTCCTCATAGTGGTTCCAGCCGAGAATCGTAACCGTCTGACCGCCGAAATCGAGATCTTCCGGCAGATTGTCAGGTATGAATCCATCTCCTCCGGCGTCTGATTCTTCGGACACGGCGCTGTCGACGGCTGTCGTGTTGTTTTCATTCTCGGAAGCATCGCTGCCGCATGACACAAGACCTGCCAACATTGAGCTGAGTACAGATAATGCAATGATTCTTTTCAATTGAATACATCTCCTTTAATTAGCACACAAAAACAAGTAATCGCATATAATCACACATTGCATTTTTATTATAACATCTTCCAAAGCAATAGTCAAGTAGTTTTATCAATTATTATCTATATTTTACATAATGCGGTTATTACCGCTCAATATGCGGCAAGTCACTTGACTTTTTTCTTTTTAGGTGATATAATAGCATTGCTGATAACGGAGGAGATTTATGTTTGCTGATGAAAGATATGCGTATATTTTAAAAGCGCTTCGAGAAACAGGGTCTGTTCTGTGCGCGGAGCTGGCGGCCAGGTTTGATGTTTCGGGCGAAACCATCAGACGCGATCTTGCTTTTCTTGAAGGGCAGAGGCTGCTCAAGCGTGTATATGGCGGAGCGGTCAAAATATCGCAGAGCCAAGGCTTCGACGAGCTTGACAAACGCACAGAAATCAACATTGATAAAAAGAAATCATTATCTCGGACCGCGGCGAAGTTTGTAAATGAAGATGACGTGATCGCTATAGATTCAGGCAGCACGGCAAATGAATTTGCTAAAGTGTTGGCGCGGGACTTTGAACGGTTGACGGTCGTCACATATTCGCTCGACATTTTCGAGCTGCTGCGAGAAAAGGAAGGCTTCGAGCTTATCATTGCCGGAGGTAAATATATCCGCGGCGAGCGAGTGTTTAACGGCGTCACTACCAGTGAGTCGCTTTTGTGCCGTCATGTGTCAAAAAGCTTTGTCGTTCCGTCGTCAGTTTCGCTCGACTTTGGCGTGACTATCACGCTCCCAGAGTTCTACACACTCGAAAAAACGCTTTTCGAAATATGCGACAGCAAGGTGATTCTTGCCGACAGCACTAAGTTTGATTCAGCGTCAAAGCTGAGATTATGCTCCATTGACGATATTAATTTGCTTGTCACTGATGATGAACTGCCGGAGGATATATATAAAAATTATTTGAATGCCGGAGTAAATATCGTTAAAGCCAATAAACAGGAGGAAAAAGTCTGAAAATAAATTTTCAGACACGAGTTTTGTGACTTCGCGGTCAATGACTGTGACTTCGCGGTCAATGACCGCGATTTGCTTCGCAAACCGTCACAAAACATCGACATAAGAAAGGAAGACTTCGCTAACGCGAAGTCGTGGTCATAATCATGACAAATAAGGTTGTACTTATACTTGTAGACGGTATGCGCCCCGATGGAATAATACAGAGCGGCAGCGAAATCGCCGGACGGCTGATAAATGAATCGCTAGTGTCAATGCGCGCGACGACGGTAATGCCGTCGGTCACGCTGCCCTGCCATATGTCGTTGTTCCACAGCGTCGAGCCGATGCGGCACGGCATCCTTACCAACACCTATGTCCCGCAGGTGCGGCCGATCAACGGAATCTGCGAGGCGTTCAAGAATGCCGGCAAGACCTGCGCGATGTTCTACAACTGGGAGGAGCTGAAGGATCTTGCCCGTCCCGAGTCGCTGATATACGCGAATTACATCTCGCAGTACCATTTCGGCTACGAGGAGTCGAACCTGATGCTCGCGAAGAACGCCGCGGCGTTCATACCCGAGGTGAAGCCTGACTTTACGTTTATCTACCTCGGCGCGGTCGATGAGACCGGACACCATTACGGCTGGATGACCGACGAGTATCTATCGGTCGTCAAATCGAGCTTCGAATGCATCGAGATTGTCAAGAACGCTCTGCCCGACGACTACGTGCTGATAGTCACCGCCGACCACGGCGGTCACGACCGCGGACATGGCAGCGATATGCCGGAGGACATGACGATACCGGTGATAATCAACGGCAAGGATATCGCGCCGGGCGAGCTCGGGACGGCAAATATAATCGACCTCGCTCCGACCGCGGCGAAGCTCGCCGGAGTCCAGCCCGACCGCGACTGGGAGGGAAAGTCGCTGCTCTGAAATAAACATTCGACTATGTAAAAATCACTGACAGATACCGCACAATAATTACTTATAAAGGATTCTGACAATGCCAAATCGTCTTTATAAACCCAAATATGACCATTTCGATTCCTTTGACCCCGAGCTTTTATTGAATCCGCCGCGCGATCTGTCGGTCGTCTATTCATGGGTCTGGAACGACAAGCTCGACAAGGATACGATCAAGCGTCAGCTCGAGGAGTTCGCCGACGCCGGAATATACGCGCTGTATGTGATACCCGAGCCGCCGAATTTCCGCCCGCGTTCGCTCAAAACCTACCTCGAGCCCGAATATATGTCGGACGAATTCCTCGCATATTACCGCGCTGCGGTCGAATACGCCGAGAAGGTGGGAATTTCGCTCTGGCTGTATGACGAGGGCGGCTGGCCTTCGGGCGGAGCTTGCGGGCTGGTCGCACAAAAGACAGACGAGAGCGCGCCGCTTGTCATCTGTTCGCGCGAGGTGACACTTGACGATAACTACCGACCACATTCGGGCAGTCTCGCGCTCTATGACGGCGACCGCAGGCTCACTCAGAGCGAGATGTCCGAGCTTCGCGAAAGCGGTAAAAATGCCTCCGGCAGCGCGAATTCAACAGTTACCGGCAAAAAGCTCACCGAATATTATGTCGAGCGTCGCGACCACGGAGTCAACTTCGTCGACCTGACGAGCGACGAGGTCATGTCGGCATTCATCGAAACTACGCACGACAAATATACAAAGTCGGTCGGCGGCTATTTCGGCAACGAAATCAGCCTGATGTTCACCGATGAACCGAAGCTGACGCGTTATGCGTGGTGCGAAAATCTCGTCGGCAAATATCAAGACCGGTACGGAAGCGAATACGATCTGCTTGATTTTCTGCCGGTCATATCCGGACGGCGCGAAGCCCGCAATGAGACCGAACGTCGGGTTTATCTTAGCTACCGACATTTGCTTGGAAGCGAGTTTAAACGCGCGTTTTTCGAGCGATACGCCGACTGGTGTCACGAGCACAACCTCGGCTTCTGCGGGCACCTCGACGGCGACCACGACCTCGCTGCATTCGTCGGCAACTGCGCGTCGAGCGGACTCGATATGCTGCGGACGATGGATGTCCCGGGCGTCGACGTGATCTGGCGGCAGATATACCCGCGCGACGGCAGGATCGTCTCGGACGGCTACGATTTCTTCTCGCGCGTCGCGTCGTCGGCGGCGGTGCAGAATGGTGGAAACCTCGCGCTGACCGAGACCTTCTGTATTTATGGCGACGATATTTCGGCGGACGAAATGCGCTATGTCGTCAACTATCAGCTGCTCTGCGGAATCAACCTGTTCAACTTCATGAACGCGGTATACGGCAGACGGCGCGCGCTCGCGCTGAATATGCGCCCGATGATCTGCCCCGAGAAGCCGGGATTTTACAATATGTCCGGCTATTACAGGCAGCTCGCAAGGCTCTGTCTTTTGATGCGCACCGGACGGCGAGTCTGCGACACCGCGCTCTATCTGCCATGTGACGACATAATGCTCGGCGGGGAGATCGCGAACCGTGCCGCTGAGAGCTTCCGCAAGCTCGGCGACTACATTGAGGGACAACTCGTCGATTTCGACATCATCGACGACGAGGCGATTCTGACGGCGGTCGAGCGCGATGGCTGTCTCGAGATCGGCGGCGCGCACTATCGTCACATCATGATTCCCGACTGCCGGTATATGCCGGCGAGGGTGCGTGAGATAGCGTCGCGCTATCCGGGCATCGGCGAGCCGCCGCTCGAATGCGCGAATCCGAACATCCGCGCCGCCGTGCGCGACACCGACGATGAGCGTATCTGCTTTATCTTCAATCGCGGAATAGGCGTCGAGACGGCGGAAATCTGCACAAAGGACGAGCGCGGCTGCTATCTGATTTCACCCGACACCGGACGAATGAGCTGGCTCGGAGTCGGTTCGGTCAATGTCAGGCTCGAATCGGGCGAAGCGGCGGTACTGCTGCTGTCGGACAAGGACTATCCGGTATACGCCGACGAGCGGGAGGTTTGCACACTGTCGTCGCCGAAGCTGTGCGGTGTGCGCAGATTCAAAATCGACAGCGACGGCGTGTCGGATGAGCGGCTCGAAAATCTGCCCGATGGCGAATTTTCGGGTGAGGTGACATATGAATACGAGTATATGCTGCCAAGCGAGCCGAGGGCGGGCGAGATATACCGATTGATCCCCGATATCTCCGGCTTGACGCTGCGGGCATATTCAGATGACCAGCTGCTCGGCGACTGCCAGACAAAACCGATGCGAATCGAGTTCGACGGCAGTCTCCTAAGACGGCAGGGCAGGATTCGCATCGTCGCGGCGAACACTCCGGCAGCCGAGCTCGCGGCGAATCTGCCCGACGCTATCGCCGCGTGGGGCGAGGAAGAAACGCGCTCATACAACGACCGGTTGGTTTTGTTCGAGCACAAGCCCGAATCGGGCGAGACGGCGAAGCTGTTCGGTCAGCTGATAACGGCGAAGCTATCGTTACATAAAGTCGATTACAAATAGGTAAAACTGATGGAATACAAATACATCGCCAACGAAGATTTCTCATATCTTGCCAGTGGAAATGTTATAAAACATTATTAATCGCTGGTTTTATAAAACATCTAAAAAGCGCCGGATCAATCGTCCGGCAGCTTGAATTTTGGGGCGTATTCTTCGGCAAGGCGGTGCCGATATTCACGGGGAGAAACTCCATAAGTTCTGCGAAACACATCTTTAAAGTAATTCGGACTTGAAAATCCGCAGTCTGAAGCGATTTCAGATATCGATTTATCGCTGTTTTCAATCAGTTCAAGCGCTCTCTCGAGCCGTATTTTTCGCAGATATGAGTTGAAGTTTTCTCCGGTGCATTTCATAAACAACGACGACAGATATGACGGAGTTATATAAACTTCGCGCGCGGTGGCTTCAAGCGTCAAGGCGCATGAATAGTTCTGCTCGATATATTTGACGACGCTTGAAATTATCGGGTTATCAATCGTTTTCGCCGCGGCTTTCGGCATATCCACAATAAAGCACAGCAGCTCGAACATCATGCACTGCATACGCGCATATGCGAGCTCGTCCCCAAGGTCGTCGTTGTCAAGCATCGAGATACGGTCGGTGAGCTTCGACACAGCTAAAAGCTGCTCCGGAGGAACTGTGAGCTTGCCTGAAACGAGCCGGGAAAACATCTTTCGCCGCTCAATTATATCCTGCCAGCGCACGAAGTATTCGCGGCTGAAATAAAGTATCAGCCGGCTCTGCGGCAGGTTGTCGAGCGAAACCGAACGGTGAACGTCGCCCGGCGAAATGAGCGCAAATTCATGCGCCGAGAGGTCGTAGGATATACCGTTGATTATATAACGCTTATGACCGCGCCGCACATAGAAAAGCTCGTACAGGTCGTGATAGTGAAAATAGGGCATAGACGTTCCATGGTCGAGCTCCATATTGTCAATGTAAAAATCGCAGTCCAAGCGGTGTTCGAATGCGATTTGTTTTGATTGTTCATCCATAACCTTACTGTATAAAAAATATGTATTTTTACGTTGTTACAATAAAATATAAGTAGTATTGGCAGCGTTGAGATGGTACAATATTAATAGCAGGCCGGCTAATATGTTTTTGCAGAGCTGTGACGTCGAGGTCTCTGCACGGAGGTATTTATGTACAAATCACAGGCTGTATTATTGGCGATAATAACAGCAATATCAGCGTTTACTGTCGGCTGTACAGAAAACGATACTGGCGAGGATACGGCTGGAAACCAAGGGCAGGATACATCAATAACTGAGCCTGTAACAGAGCCGGCTGAACAGCTCGGTCTTGATGCAGATCTCAACTATAACGGATATACGTTCCGCATTCTGAGTCGCCCCGGATCAAGGCTTAATGAGGTATGGTCAGAAACTGAGACGGGAGACGTTCTTTCCGATTCGGTGTATCGGAGAAACATAATTGTCGAAGATCTGCTCAACATTAAATTTGAGGTCCTGTCATCTTCTGGCGATTTTGAAACCGACGCGCTCAACCCAATACTTGCAGGCGACGACGCATACGATGCTGTCGGCACTGCCGCTCGCGCGGCTTTTATATATGCGCAGAGTTCCGCCGCAGTAAACTGGTATGAAATATCTAACATCGACCTTGAGCGCAGCTGGTGGTCAAGCGACGCTTCAAGCAATCTTTCGATAAACAATAAGCTTTATGCGATGTGCGGAGATATTTCGTACGCAACCCTTAGTTCTTCGACCGGCATGGTATTTAACAAGGAGCTGTTCGATGAATATCAGCTCGAATATCCATATGAGCTGGTAAGAGAGGGCTCGTGGACTTTTGACGAGTTTTCAAAGCTTGCTAAAAATTTCAGTCAGGATTTAAACGGCGACGGTCAGATGACTATTGACGCTGATCTTTTCGGTTATTCCACAAATCACTGGTGCGGACCGATAAATGTGCTATACAGCACGGGAGAACGTATTATCACAGTTGACTCTGACGGATATCCGCAGCTTACGCTTTACTCTGAGAAAGTGGTTGACATCTATGAGCG
>CAJFKR010000110.1 GCA_904386005.1 Candidatus Flemingiibacterium merdigallinarum | reverse complement strand
TCTCGGTTCCCTTATCGTGATTATTGTCTTTTTTAAGTTTTCTATTTCCATGTTACTATTATATCATTCTTCCGGTAAAAAGTAAATGCTGTTGCCGTGAGCGGCGGGTAGGTATATTCGCGCCGCGAGGACAGAAAATCACCGGACAATCAAAAACGACTGTCCGGTGATTGTTTTTGTATATCCGAGCTGACAGGCGTCAGTCGGAGCTATTACGCTTATCGCGGAACTGTCTGATTATCGCCACGACCGCGTATAGCGAGAAGGCGAGAGGCAATTCCGATATGAAGGACGGGTATAAAATCCAATTGACTGCCGAGGATATTACCGCGATAAAGGCGAGTACAAGCGATAGCAGTGAGACGACATTTCTCGACTTAAAAATAACAATTCCGATTGCAAGACCTGCGATGCTGAATATAAGTCTCATCGGCAGCGAAGTTGCAGCGTTAATAGTCTCAATGCCGAACGGTATACCCATTGCCGCCATGACCAGACTGATAATTATGAGCAGCAGCGATGTCGAGTTTCCGGCTATATAGAATGCGCCGGCGCGTTCGAGCAGCTGTTTATCCGTAAACTTGTTTACTACAACAATAACGAGCACAATCAGAGATATTACCCGTATTATACTTATCATTGACGAGGTCGCGGCGGTCAAGACTATCATAATTCACACCTCATTATCATACAGTGTTTATGACTTCATATATATAGCAGTTATCGGCAAAATTATAAGCGACGCAGTGTCAACTTTTGTCTGAATATATAATAACACACAAATCGTCATTTGTCAATACTTTAGATATGATATGTCATTATTCCTATTATGATATGTCATTTTTTCTATCTCCCAAGTTGATTATCGTCAGTCCCTTTTTCTTCGCTCGTGCAAATGTCCGCGCCGCGCCGCCCCAGTCATGTGTGACATAGCAAATCGCGTAGCTTGAATTGTCTACAAGAAACCGGTTTCTTGCCGGAATTGCCGCCTTGAAGTGATATTTTTCGAAGCCCTCTGGGTAAATAATCGAATCATACAGCCTATCGTTATTTACTCTAAACGTAAGGTAGGGAATGACAAGATAGCTGTGGATATCCCGATATGTCCCTTTCAGTTCGGCGACGAGTCCGGCGCACATCTTGTCAAATTGCCCCATACCGCCGCAGAGGAATTCACACACGCCGCATTCTATCAGTTTTATTATCTCGCCGCGCACCTCCTGTGGGTTTACGCCATAGCATTCGCTGTGACCAATAAAGGTTGCCGTTGTATTTCTTGTCAACACATTCACCTCCTAAAACTATATTATACTCACTATTAGTGAACAAATCAACACTATTAGCGTTGATTACTTCCTGATAGTATGTGTATTAATCAACCGCCGTCATCTATACTATTAGTGTGTATAACTCACTGAATGGAGGTGCGGCAATGGAGCTCGAATCTATCGGCAGAAATATCCGCAAGTATCGGCTGCTGAAGAAACTGCGGCAAGAGGATCTCGCCGAGCGGACAAATCTGACGAACAACTATATCGGAGCAATTGAACGCGGGGAGAAACTGCCCTCACTCGAGACGCTGATTGTCATTATCAACGCCCTCGGCGTTTCAGCTGACATGATTCTCGCCGATGTGATCGATACCGGCTATAAGGTAAAGGACTCGCTGCTCGCGGAGAAACTAAGCAAGCTGTCCGCCGAGGATCGCGCGAAAATATACGATGTCGTCGATACAATGATCAGGCATTCGACGCAGATAAAGCCATAACAAAAAGCTCATCAATCCACTGCGGATTGGTGAGCGTTGTTGTTTTGTGCAAACGTACATTCACAGATATATTTCGCGGCTTTTTTGTATTGTCATTCACTGCCGAAAACTTCGCTTACTTTCACTATTATACTTGACATTTCCGGTACGAAATATTATAATATAACGTGAGTACGACAGAAATTATGACAGTGTAAATACGCAGTTGACTGAACGAACAATATAAGATTCAAACGACCACGGTTAAACCAAGCCGCCGGTTGGGAAGCAGGGTCCCATTAGGCGGCGCGCCTCTGTGGTATCTGACGATAAGCAGTAATAAAGTCTCTGCGCAGTCGTAATAATCCACGCCTTGACCCAAATTATTAAAGTTTTCGCGGTGGGGGTCTGGGGGAGGTGCCTTTTTCCGAGTTGCGTCAGCAACTCGTAGGCACACTCCCCCAGTAAAAAACAAACAACATAGCACTACCAAACCCAAGACCCCCATCGAACTCATATTATAATACATATATGAAAGGACTGATAAAATGAGAGTACTGTTCATCGACATCGATACGCTTCGCCCCGACCATATGGGGTGCTACGGCTATTACCGCAATACCACGCCGAATATCGATAAGGTCGCCGCCGAGGGCGTGCGGTTCGACAATTACTACTGCTCGGACGCGCCCTGCCTGCCGTCGCGCGCCGCGCTGGTCAGCGGACGCTTCGGGATACGCAACGGCGCGGTCGGTCACGGAGGAACCGCCGCCGATATGCGCCTTAAGGGCGCAGACCGCGGATTCCGCGACGTACACGATATCAACAGCCTGCACAATATCTTCCGGCGCGCCGGTATGTATACGGCTTCGGTCAGCACTTTCCCCGAGCGGCATTCGTCCTGGTGGTTCAACGCCGGCTTCAACGAGACCTATAACGTCGGCGACTGCGGCGGCGAGTCGGGCGAAAAGGTTCTGCCGGTCGCGCTTGACTGGCTCGAACGCAACCGTGAGCGCGACAACTGGTATCTGCACGTGCATTTCTGGGACCCGCACACCCCCTACCGCGCGCCCGCCGAATTCGGCAATCCGTTCGAGAATCAGCCGTTCGAGACTTGGATCGACGAGATTGAGTTCGAACGTCACCTGCACCACACCGGTCCGCACTGCATAAACGAGTTCAATATGTACGACGACAAGGTGCCGCCGCAGTATCCGCGTATGCCCGGCAGAATCACCGAATATTCCGACCTGCACCGCGTGTTCGACGGCTACGACTGCGGAATCGCCTACTGCGACTCGCTCGTCGGACAGATATTCGACCTGCTCAAAAAACAGGGCGTATACGACGACACGGCGATAATCATTACATCCGACCACGGCGAGAACATGGGCGAGCTGGGCATCTACTCGGAGCACGGCACGGCTGACCACGCGACCTGCCATATCCCGATGATTATAAAGTGGCCCGGCAAGCAGTCGGGTATCGCCGACAGCGGCTTCCACTACAACCTCGACCTCGCGCCGACGCTCGCAGACCTGTTTGGTGTCGCGAAGCCGGCTGACTGGGACGGCGAGAGCTACGCCGCTACCCTCAACGACGGCGCTGTGTGCGGTCGCGACAGCCTCGTCATTTCACAGCAGGCGCACGTCTGCCAGAGAAGCGCGCGCTTCGGCGACTGGCTGTACATAAGGACAGTACACGACGGCTTCCACCTGTTCGACCGCGAGATGCTTTATAATCTTAAAAACGACCCCTACGAGAAGAAGGACGTCAAAGCCGAGCACCCCGAGAAGTGTGCCGAGGGCGCGAAGATAATCCTCGACTGGCAGGAGGAGATGATGAAGAAGTCCGAATACGCGACCGACCCGATGTGGACGGTCATGCGCGAGGGCGGACCCTTCCACGCGCCGCAGAGTGCGCTGCGCGACTACATACCGCGCCTTGAGGCGACCGGACGCGCTGACGGCGCGGAAAAGCTGCGCAAAAAATACAAGCTGAAATTCTGATTATTTGATTCACATATGGGCGCGTATCCACACGGTTGTATCGACCGGTAGATTTGCGCCCGTTTTCGACTGATTATGACTCCAAACCGGAGGTTTGATAACTGTGAACATCATCTATATGCACACGCACGATTCGGGTCGGTATACCAGCCCCTACGGCTACAATCTGCCGACGCCGAATATAATGAAGCTCGCCGAGGACGGCGTATTGTTCCGCAATGCGTATTCGGCCGCGCCGACCTGCTCGCCGAGCCGCGCCGCGCTGCTTTGTGGAATGTACGCCCACACCGCCGGAATGACCGGACTTGCACACCGCGGCTTTTCCTGCTATGACTTGCGCTGTCACATGGCTTCGTATTTCACCAAAAACGGCTTTGAGACCGCGCTGTCGGGCATACAGCATGAGGCAAACGACACGTCGCGTCTCGGCTACGAAAAAATACTGACCCGTCCGCGCCGTGGACTTACAAGCAGTGAATGGGACTTCGCGAACGCCGACGCCGCGGTCTCGTTCATTGAACAGCCGCGCGACAAGCCGTTCTTTCTGTCGTTCGGAATGTTCAACACTCACCGCGAGTACCCCGAGAACGACCGCTTCAATCCCGACTACGTGATACCGCCGTTTCCGGTCGCCGACACACCCGAGAACCGCGCCGACTGGTGCTGTTATATGAAATCGGTCGCGGTCGCCGACGAGTGCGTCGGTAGAGTCGTCGCGGCGGTCGACCGCGCCGGACTGCGCGAGGACACGCTGATTATGTACACGACCGACCACGGTCCGGCGTTCCCGGGTATGAAGTGTACATTGTACGACACCGGAATCGGCGTGTCGCTCGTCATGTCGGGCGCGGGGTTGCCGCGCGGAGTCTGCCGGAACGAGCTGATATCGCAGGTCGACATATACCCGACGCTCTGCCGGCTCGCGGGGATAGATATTCCCGCTTGGTGCGTCGGCGTCGACGCGCGTCCGCTGATATTCGACGGAAAGCCGATACGCGGCGAGGTGTTCGCTGAGGTCACGTATCACGCGGCGTACCAGCCGATGCGGGCGATTCGGACGAAAAAGTACAAGTACATACGCGCGTTCTACGACACCGAGATACAGTGCTATCCGAACATCGACGACAGTACGCCTAAGAATTATCTTGTGAACTCGCCTGAATTTCGTTGGCCGATGTCGCCGCGGATGCTGTTCGACGTCGAGTGCGACCCGGTCGAGCGGGTCAATTTGGCGCGCGACCCGGCGTATTCGGTGATACTCGCCGAGCTGTCGGCAAAGCTCGACTGCTTTATGCGCGAGACAAACGACCCGCTGTATGCGTCGAGAAGCGTGCCTCTGCCGTCGGGCGCGTTCGCGAACCGCATGGACGGCATAAGCCCGAACGAGGACGATTTCATCCGCGGCTGAATCCGGCGGATATAGTAAATATATCTAACGTGAGTACGATGACATACTTTTTATTAACACTGCGATATTGTTTGGTTTCACTGGGGGAGACCCTTTTGAAAAAGGGTCTCCCCCAGACCCCCACCCGAAAACTTTTAACAATTTGGTTCAAGGCGTGGATTATTATGACTGCGCAGATACTTTATTTCTGCTTGTCGTCAGATACCACAGAGATGCGCCGCCTAATGGGACCCTGCTTCCCAACCGGCGGCTCGATTTGTACGTGGTTGTTTGAAACTAATATTGTTTATTCATCTTATACTTTATTACATTGTTATAATTGCCGTTGAACTCACGTTGATTAAAAAACTCACATAAAAAAGAGGTGCGAAATCATGACTGGAAAAGAGCGAATGTTAAATATACTCGCGCACGAGCCGGTAGACCGGATAGGCTTGTATGAGCATTTCTGGGGCGATACCCATCGCGCGTGGCAGGAAGCCGGACACATCAAGGCGGGCGAGTCGTACGCCGACCACTTCGGTTTTGACATGGACGAGTGCTGGGCGTTCAACCTTGTCGCCGACCTCGACTTTGTGCCGAAGGTCGTAGCCGAGGACGAGCACACCAAGACCTTCCTCGACGGCAACGGCGCGGTGCTGCGCCGCCATAAGTTCCACGACACTACGCCCGAGCACATCGACTTTACGGTCAAGGAGCGCGAGGACTGGGACAAGATGAAGCATCTACTCGTGCCCGACCGCCGCCGTATCAACTTCGAGGGCTACCGCAACGCGAAGCGTTACGCCGCCGAGAAGGGACGTTTCTTTGTCTGGAGCGGAGTCAACGTGTTTGAGTCCATACACCCGCTCTGCGGACATGAGAATATGCTGGTCGGCATGGCGCTCGACCCCGACTGGGTGCGCGAGATGGCCGAGACCTACGCCGAGCTGACTGTACAGCTTCAGCAAATGCTGTTCGAAGAGGAGGGCTATCCGGACGGAATCTGGTACTACGAGGACATGGGCTACAAGGGCAGTCCGTTCATGTCGCCCGAGATGTACCGCGACATAATCGAGCCGTCGCACAAATATACGATAGACTTCGCGAAGCGTCACAATCTGCCGGTCATTATGCACTCCTGCGGCTACGTCGAGCCGCTGCTGCCCGGCATGATAGAGGCGGGAATCGACTGCCTGCAGGTCATCGAGATAAAAGCCGGTATGGATTTGCTGAAGCTGCACAAGCTGTATGGCGACAAGATAGCGTTCATGGGCGGAATCGACGTGCGCGTGCTGTACACGAACGACTATGCAGCTATCGACCGCGAGCTTGAAGCAAAGATTCCGGTCGTCAAGCAGGGCTACAACTACGTCGTCCACAGCGACCACTCGATACCGAAAACCGTGAATTATGAGACCTACCGGTATTTTATCAAGCGCGCGCTTGAGCTGGGGGCGTATTGATACGGAGACGATGTCATGGGAGTTTTCGATGAGATCAAAACCGGTCTTGAACAGGCCATAGCATATGAAAAGGGTACGCTCAAGGCTAAGAAAACCACTATAAGCATAGCGCCGGTGGATGTGTTTACTCCGGTTGAAATCAAGGAAATCCGCAAAAGCACCGGACTTACGCAGGTTTTATTTGCTAAATATATGGGCGTGTCGGTGAAAACCGTGGAATCATGGGAATCAGGCCGCAATCATCCCGAGGGCGCCGCCTGCCGTCTGCTCACCATTACTCGAAATGACCCGAATTTTCCGCACAGCTCGGGTATAATTGCCGATTGAAGCTTTCATAGATGGCTTAAAGAAACGACCGTTCAAGCCTTTCGGTTTGAACGGTCGATATTTTATGAAATTTTCACTGTTTCGTGCCAGCTACGGACAAATGCCCGCAGGTGTGTGCCCGCCGCTCACCGCACTCTCAAATTCAACCGCGAAGCGGTTGAATTTGACCACTGATGTGGCAGAGACTTCAAGCGACGTACACACTAACCTTGACAAATGCCCGCGGGGGCGTCCCCGCCCACTGTAGCCAATGCGTATCCTGCGTCGGTGCCGAGTAGTAGCATCGCGCGATTGTTGTAGTGTCCGGCGGCTTCGGGATTGATGTAGTCGCTGTTTTTAGTCAGCGCGGCGGTGATCCGGGTCAGTATAATGAAATCCGGGTCGATTTCGGCGGCGCGCTCCTGCGCGTTCATTATGACCTCGTCCGCGTCGTCGCCGGCAAAGTAGCCGACTCGGATTATCGCGAATTTGTCTATATCGCAGTCGCGCTTCAGCGCGTTTTTCAGAATCGTCAGCTTTTCGAGATACTCGTCGCCGCTAAGTCCGCGGATCGCGTCCGACTCGCCTTGCAGCCATACATAGTAGATGTGCTCGGGCTTCTGGCCGAGATCTATTATGGCGGCGCGCTGCTTCTCGACCGCCTTTTGGTACAGCTCGGTGTCGGGCTGCCATTCGTCTATGTTTGTAGCTCCGCGCGCCGCGTGTACCGCCGCGACCTTATTGCCGCTGTAGCGTACATACGTGCGGCAGAAGTCGGGCAGCAGCGAGCCGAAGCCGTAATTCGCCGGACAGAGCGGCGGTATATCCTCGCCTACCGGATGCGCGAGCGGTATAAATTCGCGCGTCTTGTATCGGTATTCGAGCGCGCCGTCGACCGGCGCGGTGTCGAGCGGCACACACTCGGTCTGCCCCTCCATGTTGCTCTGTCCTCCGAAAAATATCAGATCCATTTTAATTTCTCCTGTTCGCTTTTATAAATTTATATGCGCGGCGTCAGGGCAGCAGACGGTAGTCAGCCACAAAGCCGTGTATCTGATAGCCGACAAAGCCCTCGGCGTACATACAGCCGTATTGGTAACCGCGGAAGCGCGACTGGACACGCATCGATTCGAGGTAGTCGTGGTTCAAATAGCCCTCCATCCAGTCAAGCTGGCTCTTGTGCGCGGCGATCGCGGCAATCTTCGGCTCGATAACGTCCGAAATGTCGACGTATGCCTCCGGCTCGAATTTGAAGCCGCCCGGGATGTCCCAGAAGAAGAGCGACGGCTTTTTTTCGCTCATGTTCATCGGCGGCTCCTCGGTCTCGACCAGCTTCGCTCCGATGATGAGCAGGTTCGCTATGACCAGCTTCGCGCACATATTGTGGTCGGGACTCGTGTCGAGCGGACTGTGCGTGAATATCACGTCGGGGTTCGCCCAGCGTATCGCGTTCAGGAACGCGCGGCGGCTCTCGACTGTGTCGATAAGGTCTTCGTCGTCAAAGCGCATGAACTTCACCTTTGCGTCGAGCGCCTTTGCCGCTTCGAGCTGCTCGCCCTCGCGGGTCGCGGCGATCTCGGCGCGCGACGCGCTGTGATTTGAGCCGATATTTCCGCTCGTAGCCAACGCGATATAAATATTGTCTCCGCGCTGATGATATTTCATCAGTGTGCCGAACACCATCTCCTCAACGTCGTCCGGATGCGCGGCGATTGCAAGTATATTCATTGATTATAACCCTGACTTCGCGTTTTGGAAGTCTTCCTTTCCTTGTCTGACATTTTTAACGTGAGTTCGATGGAGTTCTTTCGTTTGGTACTGCTATATTGTCTGTTTTCACTGGGGGATGACCCTACGAGTTGCTGACGCAACTCGGAAAAAGGGGCTCCCCGGCACTTAGGCGAGCAAGCTCGCCTAAGTGCTGACCCCACACCC
>CAJFKR010000109.1 GCA_904386005.1 Candidatus Flemingiibacterium merdigallinarum | reverse complement strand
TTCCGCCTACGGCTCCACTCCGGCTGCACAAATTCGCTGTAATACCATGTCTTTTATTTTTTCTGGTCTTTTTGGGTCATATCTATTTACAACGCAGATGTTGCCGTGTTTAAATCTATCTCGGCACTTGATTTATTCTGCGATTTATGGTATACTATAATGAGAGATTGTCCGCGCCGCACGGCGCGACTGTTATATATAAGAAAGGAACACCCGCAATGACAGCAATCAGCTTAAGCGACGTATCGCTCGAATTCGGCACCGACGTCATACTCGAGAATATATCCTTCAGCCTGAACGAGGGCGATAAGCTCGGCGTGGTCGGCGTAAACGGCGCGGGCAAATCCACGCTGTTCCGTCTGATTGTCGGCGAGTATACGCCGACGTCCGGCTCGGTTTATATATCAAAGGACAAGTCGATCGGAATGCTTGAGCAGAATACCGGACTCGAGGGCGACAGCACGATACTCGATGAAATGCTCTCGTCCTTCCCCGAGCTCATCGCTGACGAGAAGCGGCTCGCTTATCTTCAGGCGCAAATGGAAGCCGGCGACGAGAGCGTGATTTCACAGTACACCTCGCTCGCCGACCGCTTCAAGCGCGACGGCGGCTTCGAGTTCAGGTCGCGCTGCAAAGGAATACTCAAAAATCTCGGCTTTGACGAGCGCTTCCACGACCTGAAAATACAGAGTCTCTCGGGCGGACAAAAGACTCGGCTCGCGCTCGCGAAGGAGCTGATCCGCTCGCCCGATATACTCATGCTCGACGAGCCGACCAACCACCTCGACATCGATACGCTCGCGTGGCTCGAGGAGTTTCTGTCGAGCTACCGCGGAACGCTGCTCGTTATCTCGCACGACCGCTATTTTCTCGACCGCGTCACCGACCATACGCTCGACGTCGAGAACCGCCACGCAACACTGTATACCGGCAATTACACGAGCTTTGCCGAGCAGAAGGTGAAGAACCGCGAGGTCTACGAGCGCCAGTATAAGAATCAGCAGAAGGAGATCGCCCGCATCGAGGCATACATCGAGCAGCAGCGGCGCTGGAACCGCGAGCGCAACATCATCGCCGCCGAGAGCCGCCAGAAGGCACTCGACCGCATGGTCAAGCTCGAGCGTCCAGAGCGTCTGCCCGACAAAATACGGCTGCAATTCACGAAATCGGGCGAGAGCGGCAACGATGTTCTGACCGCGCGCGGTCTTTCGAAGAGCTTTCCGGACAAGCCGCTCTTCTCGGACGTGTCGTTCCTGCTAAAGAAGCACGACCATATGTTTATTTACGGTCCGAATGGCTGCGGCAAATCGACACTAATAAAGATAATCGCCGACAAGCTGCTGCCCGACAGCGGTGAGCTTGAGTTCGGCTATAATGTCGCGGTCGGCTACTACGACCAGGAGAATCAGAACCTCGACCCCGACAACACCGTGCTCGACGAGCTGTGGAACTGCTACGACGACCTGACCGAGACCGAGATTCGCTCGGCGCTCGCGCTGTTTTTGTTCAAAGGCGACGACATCGAGAAAAAGGTCTCGGTGCTGTCGGGCGGCGAAAAGGCGCGGCTCACGCTCTGCAAGCTGATTTTGTCGCGAATGAATCTGCTCATACTCGACGAGCCGACGAACCACCTCGACATCAACTCGCGAGAAGCGCTCGAGCACGCGCTTTCCGAATTCGACGGAACGATAATCGCCGTCTCGCACGACCGCTACTTCATCTCGAAGCTCGCGACGCGCATATACGACCTGTCGAGTCACCCCGCGCTCGACTATATGGGCAGCTACGAGGAATTCCTCACCTACAAATCGCGGCTCAAGCCTACGGATGAATCAAGCGCGGAGCAGAATGTCACCGAGGCAAAGGAGCAGTATCTGAAAGCGAAGAATCAGGCTGCCGAGCAGCGCAAATACAAGGCGCGCGTCCGCCGCAACGCCGAGGAGACGAAGAAGCTCGAAGCCGAGCTTGACGAGATCGCCGCCGCGCTCGCCGACGAGTCGCGTCAGAGCGACTATGTGCTGATGAACGAGCTGTACGAGCGTCAGCAGGCGGCGGAGACCCGCTTAATGGAATTATACGAGGAGGCGGAGAGCTTTGTCGAAAATTAAGACACTGGTTGTCGGTATCACAATGAACTGCGCCGGAACCGAGAAATCGTTTCTGTCGTTCTTGTCCTGCCTTGACTTTGACCGCTACGACGTAACCCTGCTGCTCGCGAAGCGCGAGGGACTGCTGCTCGACCAGTTGCCGAAAGAGGTTAAAGTCATACTGATAGAAAAATACGGCGACCTGTTCCTGCTGTCGGGCAAGAACGCGGCGAAGAATTTATTCAGTAACTTTGTCCGCGAAAACCCGCTGACGCTGTTCGAGATATTCCCCTATTTTGTCGGCAGCGCGCTGACGCGCGGAGCGCGGAGGGCGTCGATCGCGACAAAGATGTGGCTGCACTTCATGCAGAAGATACCGGCAATCAACGACGAATACGACCTCGCCGTCGCCTACTGGGGCGACCGCACGATGTTCTATATGTGCGACAAGGTTAAAGCCAAGAAAAAAATCGCGTGGCTGCACTTCGACTATGCGAACCCGCCGCGCGACGACGACATCTACCGCGCCTACTTTTCGCGCTGTGACAAGGTAGTCACCGTGTCCGAGCCGATACACCGCTCGCTCTGTGACAAGCTGCCCGACATCGCGCCGCGCTGCGTGATGATTGAGAACATCACGAACCCGAAGCAGATCTGGGATCTGGCGCTGCGCGGCGAGTCCTACCCCGACCACCACTTCCACGGCAAGCGGATACTGACTATCGGTCGTATCGGCGAACAAAAGGGACTCGACCTTGTGATACCCGTGCTGAAGCGGCTGCGCGACGAGGGACGCGACGTGCGCTGGTACGTGCTCGGCGACGGAGAGCCCGAATATAAGGAATGGCTGTCCGGACAGTTAGTCGACGCCGGTGTCGCGGATATGATGCTGTTTCTCGGTACAACGACGAATCCCTACTCCTATCTGCGCGACTGCGACATCTACGCGCAGCCGTCGCGTCACGAGGGCAAGCCTATCGCGGTCGAAGAAGCGAAGATCATGTATAAGCCGATACTGGCGACAAACTACCTGTCGGCATCCGAGCAGCTCGACGGCGGAAAGCTCGGCGTTATCTGCGACATCTCGTCGGACGGCATTTACGACGGGCTTATAAAGCTGCTCGACTCGCCCGCGCTCTGCGACAAATTCACCGATACGCTCGCGCACATGAAGTTCGGCAATTCGGAGGAGATCGAGAAGTTTTATAGGATTGCCGAGTGAGATTATAGAAGCAGATATAGAATTGAGCTGTTCATATTAATATTACGAGCTGTTAACATTATAATGTGGATTTGACAGGTCGGATTTGGTATTATAAAGGTAGAATCATACACGGCATCGTCTCGGCGAAAGCAAGCATTTCAGCGAGGTCTAAAGTCAATTTGCGATATACGAAATCATTTCTTGCCGATATACAAAGCGATATTTCATTTTGCGAATAAACACACATGGGTTTATATTTTAACGATTGTTCCCGTGAGGCGAGGTAACTGTTATGAAATATTTTGCCTTATTTCTGGTCGCCGTTGTCGTGATTATCGGACTCAATTTCGTCCTGCCGGACACTGACGAAAGCAAGCTGCCCGAACTGAAAATCAGCGCGTATGTGTTTTGCGACGACACGATAACCGACCCTTATGACAGCGGTCAGGACGCGAAATACTGCTTTAAGGAGCTTGAGGTTGGGAATACGCTGCTGCTCGCGTCGGTGAACAATCCGGATGTATTCAACCTTTGCTTCACCTTTGAATTCAGCGGCGGTATAATCGAGATGACGTCAAAAGACAAGGATGTTCAGCTTTCGACGTCCGAGCTCGACTTATTCAATTCGGACGCCGCCGTCAATCAGCGCAAATTCGGCTTTTCAATGAGCTGTCCGGACGGCGGATATATAAACGCAAATCCATCCGGTTCGGGCGGCGGCTTCAAAATCATTGATGAAACCATATTAAGCGACGACGGCTATCCGGGTCGCGAATACTTCCTGTCTGTCAGCGCATATGAGTTCGCGGACGAAGCTCATCCGGTTATCACTGCCGCAGTTAAGCTGACACAGCTGCGGGATATCAATTCGGGTCGCGGTCAAAGCGGAGTGGCTTATTATTCGGTCGAGCTGGTAAGTGTCGAATACGGCGACAAGTATCAGATGATACTTGATTCACTTGCTTAGGCTGCCGCGTGGTGTGCCCGAAAAAAACTCGGCTTCGTCAAATACTCTCAAATTGATAACAGATATTATCATTCAGACACACCGATAATTTATTAAGAGGATTTAGCGTGAAAATAAAATTTTCACGCAGGATTTTGTGGCTTTCGCTGCTTTACAGCAGCGATTTTGCTTCGCACAACCAGCCCCAAATCCAACGGAAAGGAAGCTTTTGTTTCACAAAAGCTACAGTAATTAAATGAAACTATTGTTCAAACAGCGCTTTTTCTCGTGGCTCGACAGCTATAACGTCTATTCGCTGCCCGACAATGCCGACGCCGACAGCTACGAGCTCTCAGACAGCGACGTCCGCTTCGTCGTCGAGGGACAGCTCGCGCTCGGTCACTGCTTTCTCATAAGCGACAGCTCGGGTCGCGAGCTCGGGCGGCTCGAGAAGCGGCTGTTCACATTGCTGCCCGAATACGACATCTACATCGGCGGCGAGCTTTACGGCACGGTCGAGCGCGAGTTCAGCCTGTTTCACAAATCGTTCAACCTCGACGTGCGCGGCTGGTCGATTTCCGGCGACTTCCTCGACTGGGATTACAGCATTGTCGACAGCTCGGGCAACACCGTCGCGACTATCGGCAAGGAGCTGTTCCGCCTGACCGACACCTACGTGCTCGACATTCCCGACGAGCGCGACGCGCTCTGCGCATTGATGATCGCGATCGCTGTAGACGTCGAGCGGGAGTAGCCGGACAGCCCGCGTCACGAGGTAACATATACATTCAGAGCGATGATATCACATATGCGGTTCACGCGCCGCATATGTGATAATTTTATTTGTCGCACAGAACACAAAAAAATCGCGCGCCGTCGACAGCTTCTGCCCGACGGCGCGCGATTCTGCCCCATCACCGCAACGAGCGCGAGTGCCCGCTTGTTTGACGGCGGCATAAAATATCAATGGCAGACTTAATATTAGTTCTGCCGAATCCACATTCGGGAGCAGATGAAATGAAAGCGCCGATCAAGGTAAAGCAAAAGCAGAGCGGCTTCTGTTACGCCGCCTGTCTGCAATCGCTTGACAACAGCAGCGGCGGCAAATACAACCAGGACGACTCGGGCATCGACCAGACGACCGGCTGGGTGAGAGTCAATTCGTCGCGCGTGCGCTGGCGCGCGGTCAAGTCCGCGTACGACGAGCTGAAGTCGACGCTCGACGCCGGCTCATACTGTCTTGTCTACATCACCGGAAAGTACCGGCACTGGGTAGTCGCTTATGCCGCCGACGCGCCGGTCGCGGACAAAATTTACGTGATGGACCCCTACCGCGGCGAATATATCACATTGCGGCGCGCAATGCAGATTCACTCGGCATATACGCTGACCGAGGTGCGCAGAGTGGTAATATCGAAGTGAGCGGATGTGATACCCGAGACGCGGACTATTCGATGTGAGCGGTCGGATGTTTATATGCTAAGCGAACGGTCGTGCGGCAAAAGCCGCACGACCGCGATTTTATTTTACTGCGGAGTCATTCTGCAGTCTGATACTGTCCGCATATCAGTCATTCTGCCAGCTGTTCAGCGCGGCTGTCAACACCTCGAGCTGCGCTTCGGTCGAGGTACGCAGCTTTTCGGTCTCGCTCGCGAAATTCCAGCTCGAGTTGGATAAATTCTTGAATGTGTCGCAGTTCAGCCCAAGCTGTGAATAGAATACCGTTCCGAATTCAACGCATAGATTCGCGCGAAGCAGGTCGAACATCTCCGCCATATCCGAATCAGTCGCGTAGCGCGTCTTCAGATTCGTCTCAAAATAGGTCGGCATGACGCTGCGGTAGCACTCGGACGCCCACGCCTCAAGTACCGCGCCCGAACGACCGCTGTCCTCTGCCGTCGCCGGAATGTATATGTGCGCGAATCGCTGCGCGGCGGTGTAGTAATCGTCCTGATTTTCATCGTATTTCGGAAAGGGTATCATGCCGAGTGTAAAGGTTGAGTTTTCAAGTATTGTCGAATATTCAGTGCGAACCAGCACCTCATTGTCCGACGGCAGCCTGACCTCACAGTCCCGCAGCTCCGCCCGACCGGGAGCGGTGAATACGATTTTCTGATTTTTCATTATTATTACCATGACTTCACGTCAGCGAAGTCTACCTTACCCTTGTCGATGTTTTGCGACGGTTTGCGAAGCAAATCGCGGTCGATGACCCGAAGTCAAGAACACTCGTAGTCTGAAAATTTATTTCAGACTTGTCTGCCCTGTTCCTCAACGCCTATCTCGCACGCGTCGAGTATCAGCCTGTGAAGCCGCAGCTCATAATCATAATCGTATGGATTCGGCATCTCACCGATCACAAATGAATACAAATCGCGGATCATGTCGTCGTATCTGCCGCTTTGAGGCGGCAGCATTATCTCCTCATAGTGATTTTGGTACGCGTTGTATTTTCCCACCGGCGTGCAGCGCAGAATAGTCGGATTTTCCATCGGCTTTATTTCAAAGCTGCAATTCTCGCACACGACGACGAGCTGCCGCCTGCCGTATCCATTGGCTTCAACCGAGGTTACACGCACGGTCGAAACACCGTCCGGATATTCGAGCAGTGCCAATGTGCTGTCATATGAATTGACCGAATCAAGCCGTGTCTTTTTTAAGAATGAGTGAACCTTTTCCGGCTCTCCCTGAAGCCGGAGTATCAGATCAATCAGATGCGAGCCGAAGATATACATATCCCCGCCTTGAAAATGCTCGAGCCACTTTCTGAATTCACAGTCATGCTCGGTACACATCGCGCTGTCGATCATCAAAACCCGACCGGTTTCACCGCTTCGGATTTTTTCTTCAATATATCTGACCGCCGGATTGTACCTGTACATATATCCCAGCTGAACCACTGTATTTTTCTCTTTGGCGGTTTTTATTATATTCTCATATTCCGAATAATTCTCGCCGGCCGGCTTGTCGAGATGAATGTGTATTCCCCGCTCGACACACGCCCGCGCCGCTTCCATCATGCGCCAGACATCCGTCTCAATCAGCATCACCTCGGCACGCTCAAGCAATTCCTCACGACCAAGACGCGGTATGCCGCGGTAAACGTCAAGACCGCCGCGCTTGGATATCCAGTCCTCGTCCTCCTCGCACCAGCCGATCACCTCGAAAAGCTCCGGAAATTTCCGCACCGCGCGCATTTTCTCCGAGCCATGATTGTGTCCAATTCCGATCTGTCCGATTTTCAGTCTTTTCATTAATATATCTACTCCAATTATACTGTATTGACTTTAATATTGAATATATCTTTGTGATTGAATATATCACCGCCGCTGATTTGTCATGAGCCGACCGTCAGTATCACCTTTCCGATATGCTCCATATCGAGCAGTCGGTGCGCCTCCTCCGCCTCGGTGATCGGCAAAGTCCGATATATAACCGGCTTTACCTCTCCCGCGTCAAACGCGCCCCACAGATTGCTGACAAGCTCACGTAAAATTTGCCGCTTCACCTCTATCGGACGGCTGCGCAGCGTCGAGCCGATAACGCGCAGTCCCTTTTTCATCAGCGTGCGCAGGTTTATATTGCTCTCCTCACCGGCGAGTGTCGAGACAATGATGTACCGCCCGCCGTTGTTCATACGCTGTATATTCGCTGCAAAGCCGCTGCCGGCAGCGCAGTCGAGCGCGATGTCAGGCGGATATTCGTCGAGCACTGCCGTGAGGCTTTCGGTTTTGCGGTTTAACACGATGTCAGCTCCGAGCGACTTCACCGCGTCCGCCTTTTCATTTGAGCTGACCGTCGTTATGACCTTGGCACCGTATAGCTTCGCCAGCTGTATCGCCGCGCTGCCGAGTCCGCTCGCTCCGGCCACAATCAGCACGACATCCCCTCGCTTGATTCCCGCTTCAAACACCAGATTCAGATACGCGGTCGCGAATACCTCGGGGATGCCTGCCGCTTCAGCGAAATTCAGCCGTTCGGGAATCGGCATAACCAGTCCGGCGTCTACCGCGGCGCGCTCGGCGTATCCTCCGCCCCCGAGCAGCGCGCATACCTTATCGCCGATTTTATATTGCGGTGAATTCGACTGCGAGACCACTCCCGCGCATTCCAACCCCATCCATTCAGGCCAGCCGTCGGGTGAAGGATATTTGCCGCTGCGCTGCAAAATATCCGCTCGGTTACAGCCAGCCGCGCGTATATCAATCAATACTTCATTATCCTTTACCGACGGCTCCGGAACATCGCTCCATGTGAGCCTACCATTCGGCGCTGTAAGTATAGCTTTCATGTATAACCTCCGACGATTCAGCTATTATTGTAATATTATTATATCATTCGATTCAATTCGATAAAATAGGAAGTGATTACCGGATAGTAGGAAATTATAAGCTATTGCCTTAATGCGGATGCCGCCGATTACCCGACCGCATCATGATTGCCTGACGCAAGCCAAATTATGACTGTATACACATTTACCCTGATGTCATATCAATCAAGCCTGTCAAGCTATTCAACGCATTTCAATCCCTTTGATAAAGCCGAACTCATATTAGACAAATGACACGCTATCATTCATGACGGGCAGCAAATGTATGTCTCTCGCGACCGCGTGAATGCTGCGTTCACACTGCTTTTCTGTCCCATAGAGAATTGCTTTATAGACATATTTATTGAATAAAAAAAGCAGGTCAAGGCATTTTGCCTTGACCTGCCGCTTTACTATTGACAACACTCTACGCCTGCACAACTAAGCTGCACACAATAGCAGGTGTTCATGTAATTGCTGTTTGGTGGACCATTCTAGGACTCGAACCTAGGACCGACCGGTTATGAGCCGGTTGCTCTAACCAACTGAGCTAATGGTCCTTATAAATCATTATAATTGACAAATGATTAGCTGCCGATAATTACATCAATACACAGTCATATTGACATGAATTACATAATGTAAGTATTATACCACTAATTCAGATTCTTGTCAATAGGTTTTGCAAATATATTTGTAAATTATTTCTGCGTTTCGATTTATTCTGACCAGCTTCATAACCTGTTGATTTTAGGGATGGCGGGCTGGTGCACAGTATAGCACGCCGATTTGTAATTGCGGCTATACTGCAATGATGATATTGGAAAATGCAAGTTTTTCGCATTTATACGCAAATAAAACGCATTTCGGGAGGTGTATAATCATAACAGCTCGAGCAGGCGTACGACATCCCCTATCGCTGCCTTTGGTCGATCGGGGTCGAGAATCTGCTGATAGCGGGACGCTGTATATCCGGCGACAGCGAGACGCATTCGAGCTATCGCGTACAATCGCACCGCATCGCGAGGGGTGAAGCTGTGGGGCGTGCCGTGGCGCTGATCTGCCGCACAGGCGTCTCGATGCGGAATATTGATGTGTGCAAGCTGCAAATAATATTGAAGAAATCGGGGGCAAATATATGACGATGAAGCGGCTGGAAAAGCCAATAAACTCACGGGATATGAATAACCGTCAGGACAGCGACTTGCCACAACGTGACCAGGCGGTGTCTCCCCGCCGTATAAGCAAACCCACAATGTGGGGACCGCTCTGGCAAGACCATCCCTATGACACGCCCGACCTTATGTATATTATAAGTGTGGCTTGGATTGCCGACGCTAAGGACGTGATGTTCGGGTGCTGTATCGAATCCGAGCGCGACGGTCAGCTGTTTGCCGGTCGGGCAGTATGGTCATCGGTGGGGGACATCATCAGCAGTTCAACTATTTGAATCTATTTATGACGTTAAGTATATAAAATACGGTGATATTTATATATACAACTCGAGTATCACGTGCTTCGGGCTCGAGGTGATACCGCGATGCCAAAGATACGGAATGTAGGATTTACGGCGAAGCGGTAATACCGCTTCGCCGTCGCCGCCGGACATGAGTCCGTCGAACATAACCTCGTCACAGCCATTGAAAATCAACTTGTCCGGCAGAAGCTGCTTTATCCGGCTGATCAAGTCTATCGCCGAAGCGGAGGGAAATTACGCCAATATTCGCCGTTTGACCCGACTGCTCGAGCTGCTGCTTGAATTGTTTGAGGATTACCGCGCCCCACCGAATTCTCCGAGCCACACGACTTCCGAACAGGTGCTCGAATTTATCAAGCAGAACTACCGCGGCAGGCTGACGCTCGATATGATATCGGGCGCGGTCAATGTCAGCAAATTCCATCTTTGCCGTGTATTCAAGCAGGACACACACATGACAATCACCGAATACATAATACAGTACCGGCTCGCGGAGGTCAAGAAACGGCTGATTGACACAAACGAGTCGATAGCCGACATTGCCGCCGACACCGGATTCGAAACCTACACTTATTTCTGCACGCTGTTTCATCGGCTTGAGGGGATGTCTCCATCCGAATACCGGCAGGCAAGACGGAAATAGCGTCTGGCGATATGGTCATATTGTCAGATGTCAGGATATCAATGTCAGGATATCCGGAGTGAATATATCGCGGTCGGCTGATGAGCTTATATGAAAAAGCGTACATCGAAGGCTATGCCTTTGATGTACGCTTGATTTGATGTATGCTGACTTGTTGTGCCTTTGCGGGCTTCGGACTGTAAAACAGTCCTGACCGCGGACGTCACTGTTGAATCAGAATAGTCTGTATTTACTGATCGATCGAGTTGAACGACTCGACCATCTTGTCTATCTGCGCCTGCGCGGCCGATTCGAGCGCGGTGTAATTTGAAACAAAGTCGGTGCGTTTTTCGATCAGCAGGTTGTAGAACGACGATTTCATAAAGATATCCGAGCAGCTGTTCGAATATGCGAGCGCGAACGAGCCGCCGATATTGTCGTGGATTATGTCGATCATCTGCGCGGAGTAGTCGTCGCGCGTATACTTGACCTTAAGACCGGTCTCGTAATACGCGGGCAGAACGTACTTCTGCGTCTCACGGTTCAGCACCTCAAGGACCGCGCAGGTGGTTTCGAATTTCGTGTTTGTAATCGGAATTACGCCGATCTCGGTCGTGTCGTGAGACGAGGAGATATAATTTTCCTGCGCTTCGTCAAATTTCGGATATGGCAGTATTCCGACCTCGTCGGTCATGTCGCGCATATCGTCGAACGAACCGAGACGGTTGTAGCCGAGGAAGAGCGCGCGCCCCGATTTGAACAGATTCGTCGTATCACCGTCCGGGTCGGCTGAGCCGAAGAACAGTCCGTCCGAAACGTCCGCGCCGATTCCGGTTCCGGTCGAATAGAAGATCTCATTCAGCTTTTCGAGCAGCGATATCGAGCGCTCGTTGTTCATCGCGAGCTTCAGGCTGCCGTCCGAGTTGAGCTCGACATATTTTAAGTCAGCCGAGACAATGAACGGAATCGACGGTCCCCAGACCTGCATCACGGCAAGACCATACTGGTCCTCGCTGTCGCGCAGATTGTTGCCGTTCAGGTCACGGTAGCCGTCCTCGATGTATTTTAAGAAGCTGTCGTAGGTCCAGCTGCCGTCGAGCACCTCTTTGTAAATGATATCGCCGTCGCCGTAGGTGTCGGTCAGGAGATCCTTGTTGAAATAGAGCGCGTGCGCCGAGCGGAGCACGTCAATAAAGAAGTCGCCGGCGAGTATGTATTGGTGCTCGCCGCCGTCAAGCGACAGCTGCGACATATAGTTTTCGTACCAATAGGACTGGCTGTAGTCGATATACGGAGCATCGGCTACATTCAAGAAGCTGCCCTCAAGCGAAAGTCCGGCGAGCGGGAACAGGTCGTTGATTATGATGTCGTACAAATCGTCGCCCGCCAATATGATTTTATTAATCGTGCCGGCACAGGTGGTGTAGTCGTTGTCAAGCTCGGTGAACACCAGCTTGACATTGAGTATCTCCTCGACCGAGCGGTTGCGCAGATAAGCCGAGTCGCTGACTAAGTCGCCGGTCTCCTCCTCCGGTCCCTCGATCAAGTAGTTCGAGTTGCCGATGCCCGACGCGGCGTTGATTGACGTCCAGATCCGGATTTCTTCTCCGCCGTAGTCGAAGTCGGCGAAGGGGTCGATCTCCTCATCGGCTGAATCGACGTTGGTTTCACTTGAATTTCCGGCGGTCGTCTCGTCCGCTTCGGTTTTGGCTTCGCCGCAGGACGACGCGGTCATCATAAGAAACAGCGCCAATGCCAGCGAGGATTTTCTGAAGGTTGATTTTCTGTGCATATATATGCCTCCTTGATTTGCAGCTGTATAGCCGTTTGTAAAAGTCATAAAAAAGCAATAAAGTTCGCACGCATTAAGCCGCTGCTCGGGGTAGGGGCCCTGAGTAAAGCGGCGCGCCCCTGTGGTTTCTAACATCTTGCATAAATAATTTATAGTAGCACTATTAATAATTTATAGTTATATCCAATTATTAAAGTTTTCGCGGTGGGGGTCTGGGGGAGGTGCCTTTTTCAAAAGGCACTTCCCCCAGTATAAGCGAACAGTTTCGCA
>CAJFKR010000108.1 GCA_904386005.1 Candidatus Flemingiibacterium merdigallinarum | reverse complement strand
CTCGGCAACTTCAATTCTACCACGGATTTGTCACTATGGATTTTCTTTTTTGAAAACTTTTACCCAGTGGGGTATTGCAACTTCATTTTACAACGCGCCTATCGTAAAAATATGATATATTTACATATTCATGTAATATATTATCACACATTGAGACTCTCGAGCGCTTCGGCACAGCTGACTGCCGCGACCGCTCCGTCCGACGCCGCGGTGATAATCTGACGCACCGGCTTCGAGCGGATATCGCCCGCCGCATATACGAGCGGGAGCGACGTCTCCATATGCTCATTTGTGACGATATATCCGGCGGTGTCGACTTCAATTCCCGAGTCCTTGTAAAGCGTAGTGTCGGGTGTAGACCCGACGGCGACAAACAGACCGTTTACATCGAGTCGGTGTTTGCTGCCATTTTGGTCTATATCAATCGAGCTAAGGCTGCCGGAGTCGTCAGTATTCAGTGAAGTGACGCGCGCGGACAATAGAAGCTCAACGTTTTTAAGTGACTTCAGCTGCTCGACCTTTGATTTCGCCGCGCGGAACTCGTCCCGACGGTGAATCAGATGCACCTTTTTCGCGAGCCGTGACAGGTATATGGCGTCGGTTACCGCGGTGTCGCCGCCGCCGACCACCGCGGTGAGCTTGTCCTTGTAGAAACCGCCGTCGCAGACCGCGCAGTAAGACACCCCACGTCCGATGAGCTTCTCTTCCCCGTCGACGCCGAGATTGCGACGCTTCGCGCCGCCGCAGATTATGACGGCGCGAGCTGTATAGCTGCCTTTCGCCGTCGTCACGGTCTTTTTTACAAGGTCGACCGACTCGATCTGCTCATAACGTATATCCGCGCCGCAGGTCTTGACCTGCTCGGCGAATTTCATCGCGAGCTCGTAGCCTTCGATTGAAACGTAACCGGGATAATTTTCGATCCGATCGGTCGTCGACACCTGTCCGCCGGGCGCGAAGCCTTCGAACACAATCGCGTCGAGTCCGGCGCGCTTTACGTATATAGCCGCCGTCGCGCCGGCGGGACCCATGCCGATTATTATTACATCTGTATTCATTGATACAACCCGCGTATTTTGCGATACGCGACCTTTCGTATTCCTGTTTCCGCCATTACGCGGCGGTTTTGACTGCGTTCAACTTGATTTAGATAAGTCAGCGTCAGTCGTCATATCTGCGGCGGGTCTTAGTCGGAGTGCCGCGCTTAGACGCGACTGACTGCCGCAGTGCGTGCATCTTGTCGTCACTCACCGCCTTGAACTGCGACATCATGTCCTCAAACGAGCCTTTCTGCTGCGTCGCAGCGACGAACTCGGCAGGAGGCTGATTTGCGCGACTGGCAGCTGAAGCCGCATATCTGCGCTCGGGGCGGGTGTTGCTGGCAGTCGGATCAGGCGGATCAACCTGCTTTATTGACAGACTGATCCGACCGTTTTCGTCCACCTTAACCACCTTGACGCGCACAGTATCGCCCTCCGAAAGGTATTCGTGAATATCCTTCACGAAGCCTTGAGAGATCTCCGAGATATGTATAAGCCCCATTTTGCCGTCGTCCAGCGCGGCGAACGCGCCGAACGCGGTGATTTTCGTGATTTTTCCGTCGCAGATTGCTCCGACTTCGATTGGCATTAATAATTACCCTGACTTTGCTTGGCAAAGTCTTCCTTTCTATGTCGATTCTATATCGATGTTTTGTATAGGTTTTGTGAAGCAAAATCGATGCCTTTGACATCGAAGTCACGTACTTACGAGTCTGAAAATTTATTTTCAGACTTTTATATCCGATTAATTTATAAGGTCGTTATAAAATATAACCTCATCCGGGAGACAGTAGTTCAGCTTCTCCTTGGCGAGCTTTGTAATATATTCCTCGTCAAATGGCGTGTTAAGACTGTTCTGCAGCGCCTCAATACTGTCCTCGACGGTATCGATTTTAGCGTTAAGCTGATCACGCTCTTCCTCGAGAGTATTGTATTTGATTTCCAAGCTGATATATGTGATGATGAGAAATACAAACGTCAAAAGCAATGTGAGCTTGACGGGCAGACTCATTCTTATATATTTCATAAATATGACCAAGACTTTGCGGAGCAAAGTCTCCCTTTCTGTGTCTTTGAAAATTAAATTTTCAGACTTTGTTTCCTTTTTTCAAGACGCGTCCATGCTTCGCGGACGACCGCGTTTCCCTGTTCGTCCTTCCGCGCGCGGCGGGAGACCGAGGATTCTTGTTAGGATTTGTTTGTACAGCCGCGGGCGCGACGCGTTGACCTGTTTTTGTGAATGGGAGTCGTTACTTTATTTTCTTGCGTCATCTGATTTTTCAGACGATTTGTTTTAACATTATCAATGTTTGTTATTGTTTGATAAGAATTTGATAAGACGGCGTATTCAGCCAGCTTTGAGCAAAACTCGCAGAGCTGACGACGTCGCTTTTCGCGGGCGCGGCGCTCGGACTTTGATTTTATAATGCCACGCACTTTTCCGAATGTATGTATGTAGATGAAGCTGACTATACGCTGAACCGCACGTGCCGTTGGCAGGATAAGTCGCAAAAACACCAGTCTCGCCAGCGAGCGGATCAGAAACACGATAAGCTCCCCAAAAAAGAGCGTGACTCTGCCTATTGTCAACAG
Source organism: Candidatus Flemingiibacterium merdigallinarum (assembly GCA_904386005.1). Taxonomy (GTDB): domain Bacteria; phylum Bacillota; class Clostridia; order Oscillospirales; family CAG-272; genus Flemingiibacterium; species Flemingiibacterium merdigallinarum. Next base: position 7,293 of record CAJFKR010000108.1, on the reverse strand, counting down.
GTAGAACGCAAAGCCGCATATCGCGCCTATCAGCACGAAGCCACGCACCTTGCCGGTGTTCAGATTGTAGAGAAACACCGAGATTATGGCTCCGCAAAGACAGAAATACGTGATGTCCTCGACAAACGCCACGACTCCTACCGCGAAGTTGTTGAGCCGTATAGACAGCGCGTCCGGCTCGGCGTCGATGTCTCCGGTTATCTGCTTTGATCCGGCGAAAAGCCTGATACGCGGCAGCATACGATAGTAGCGCGCGCTTGTACATTCGGAGGGGAGTGTCAGGAACAGCCTCGATATCCGGAAAATGTCATACAGCACTCCGAGGAATATTCCGACTCCGAGCGAGCAAAGCAGCATCAGCCACTGCGAGTGCATATCAAATATGATCATAATTCAGGTCCTGCCGAATAGCTTGCGTTTTGCCGGCTTCGGCTGAGAGTCGAAATAGAGTATGCCGCCAATATCGCCCTCTATGTCAAGCTCTCCGGTCTCGACTGAAAGTCTGGTGATATGCAAGTCCTTACCATCAATTGAAATCGAGCCGAAATTGCTTTGCAGTATAATTCCGGTCTCGTCGTAAAAGGACACGTCCTCGACTCCGTTCAGCGTTAGTCTTGATTTGTCGTAGAGATGTATCTCCTGACGGCGGTTCTCCGAGGATTTGCTTTGCTTATTGTCTACGCGGTTCTGGTCGTTTATACGATTTTGGTCGTTCATACGAAACTGCCTCCTCTGCCGATATATTCAGGCGAACGCGTATTAGACCCGCGCCGGACGTGCCAGCCAGCCAAAATGCCGAATATCGCATCGCCGGTCAGGTGTGTCGCCATATCGGAGACCGTCTGAATAGACAGCCCCCGATTCATATATATGGCAGAGGACACAAAAATATTCGTATGTCAGGATATTACCTCGTAAAGAGACGCGGCGTCCGCCTTCGCGGTGAAGTCGCGGACATCAAGGACCTTTACACGGGTCACACGCTCTCCGAACGATATCTCTATGATGTCTCCTACTTTGACATCATAAGAAGCCTTAGCCATGCGACCGTTCACCGATATATGTGAAGCGTCGCAGGCTTCATTGGCGACGGTGCGCCGTTTTATCAGACGCGAAACCTTGAGAAATTTATCCAGCCGCACGGTCATTCCCCCGATTACTTGTTAAGATTAGCTTTGAGGGTCTTGCCCGCGGTAAACGAGAGGTGCTTTGAAGCGGGGATGGTGATTGCTTCGCGGGTAGCGGGATTGATACCGGCTCTCTCTGCTCTTTCTTTGACCTCAAAAGTGCCGAAGCCTACGAGCTGAACCTTATCTCCCGATACGAGTGCGTTTTCAATGGATGCGAATACCGCGTTTACAGCCGCCTCTGCGTCCTTCTTCTTGAGTCCGGTTTCCTTCTGGACCGATTCGATAATCTGTGACTTGTTCATTTTAGTTACCCTTTCATAATAGCTATTTACCGTGAAATATCGGTACATACAAGTATATCATTTTTTTTTGAATTTATCAATACCCCACGGACATTTTTTTTGAAAAAATGCGATAAAATCTGAATTTTGATGCCTTTTTCAGTCATTTGTAGCCGATATAAGGTCGTCGCAGGCGTCGGCGAGCGCTTTTTCGGCATCGATGCCGCGCTCTTTTGCTATCGCGGACAATCGAAGCAGCAGTTTTCCGAGTGTCCGCTCGGAGGCTGCCGCGCTGGTTTTTGAAACAAATTCATCTGTGAGCGACGCGATATCGTCAGTCGGTATCTCATATCCGAGCTTTTTACATTTTCCGGCGAGCTTGTCGGCGCGTATCAGCGACGGCAATGAATGCGAGACCGAATCGAGCACCTCGCGGTCGGATTTCTGATGCTTTTCCTCCTTTTTGATATTGTCCCAGTTGGTGAGCACCTGCTCGGTCGTGTCCGCCTTGACGTCCGAGAATATGTGCGGGTGACGGAGAATCAGCTTCTTGCATATTCCGTCCGCGACGTCGTCAAGCGTGAAATCGCCGTCCTCCTCGGCCATACGGGCGTGGAACACGACCTGAAGCATCAGGTCGCCCAGCTCCTCGCACATGAGCGTCTTGTCGTCCTTGTCAATAGCCTCGACGACCTCGTAGGTCTCCTCGATGAGATTGCGCCGAATTGATTTGTGCGTCTGCTCGCGGTCCCACGGACAGCCGCCGGGCGAGCGAAGTATTTCCATGATCTCGACGAGATCGGCTATTTTATATTCGCTTTTCTGCTTCAGCGCTTCGATTTTTGCCTTATACATACAGTTTTGACTTCCTTTCAGATTGATATTCCGGTAAAATAAGAATTATAATGGATTTACGGCGGCTATGTGCTCGGACAAATGCCGGATTGTATGCTGATGAATTCCGTATGGCAGGGCGATTCACAATTCCTGCGTCGATTTTATCAGTTTCAACGCGCGCGGCAGAGTGAGCGGCAGATATACCGCGGCCGCTATTGCGATAGCCGCGAGCGCGGCGGGACGCGCGCCAATCCGCGCCCTGAACGCCTGCTCGACTATGACCGCGAGAGTCACCGCTACTGTCGAATTTATAAGCGGTATTGCAATCAGACGCGGTGAGAACGCCTGACCGAGGTGGGTGCGCGACGAAATCGCGGATATCGATATTGTACAAATGACAAAGTAACAGAGAAAGGTCGAGACCGGCGTGCCGTATTTGCCGAGCAGAGGTATCAATACCCAGCTCGATACGAGCTTGACTACCGAGCCTGCGGTCAGCGCGAACAGCGGTATCCGTTCATGTCCGGACGCCTGTAGAATCGTGTTGGTCAGCGCGAGTATGCAGACAAAGAATGACGACGGCGCGAGCAGAGTCAGCATCATCGCGCCCCTCTCGGCTACCTCTGATTCAAACAGCAGCCCGAGTATCGGCTCGGACAGCGCGCACAACCCGAGCGCGGCGGGTATCGATATCATCGCGGTCAGCGACACTATCGTTTTACAAAGCCCGAGTCCACGGCTCTCGTCGCGCTCGAGCAGCGCGGCGAGCTTCGGCATCAGCATATAGGTGAGCGGGTATATCAGCACCGGCGGCAAATTGAACATAGGCACAGCCAGCGATGTATAGTTGCCGTAGATGGCGATAGTCTCGGTCTGTGAAAGCCCGATGTCGTGCAGTCGGCGGGTCATGATCAACGTGTCAATAAGACCGGTCAGGCTCATCAATGACGACGACAGAGTTATTGGCAGCGCTATCGATACAAGCCGACGCGCGGTCGCGCCTATAGAAGCGACCGGCTGCGTTTGGCGCGCCGGTTTTCCGGCGGTTTTCACCTGACGAGGCTCTTTCGCGGTATTAGCGGCATTCGACGAGTGAGAATAACGCGCCGCGCTCGTATAAGTCACTGTGTATAGATTATTTGCGGCGGGCGTATCGCGCGCGGTACATATATCTCCACAAGCGAGCGGCTCGGGTCTGCGCAGCCATTTCGTGAAGAGCAGACTCATATACAAAACCAGCATCCCCGCGGCGATACCGATAGTCAGTCCGACCGCTGCCCATGCCGCGGTCAGCTCGGGCGAGGCGCCCTTCCCCGTCGCGTATTTCGCAAGCGCGACACCGAGCGCGAGCTTGCCCAGAGCTTCTGCGGTCTGCGACAGCGCGTGCGGACGCAGCTCACCGCAGCCCTGGAAGTATCCGCGCAGTGCCGCCGACTGGCAGATGAGGAACAGCGTCGGCGCGATCGCGATTATCGCCGGAGCCGAACGTTCGACCTTCATCAGGCGGGCGAAGATATCGGCGCCGAATATCATCACCGAGCTTGTCACAATGCCAAGTCCAAGGAATATCGCGAGCGACAGCCGGAATATCCGCCGGGTCTCGCGATATTTGCCCAAAGCGCGTGCGCGCGATATCATCATCGCCGACGCCGCCGGAAGTCCGGCGGTCGAGACCATGTAGAACCATGTGAATAATGTATACGCCGAGTTGAAGTAGCCCATTCCCTCCTCGCCGATAAGGGCGGTCATCGGGATTTTGAAGAGCAGACCGGCGAATTTGACTATGATATTTGACACGGTCAGGAATACTACCTGCCCCGCGAGCTTTTTGTCACGCAAGCGTATCTCCTAATATCTGCGGCTCTGCCGCAAAATCGGCTCCGCGCCGCCGCGAAGCTTTGGACGTCAAGTCAGGGGTAATGCTTAGGATTTACACATCCGTGTGAAATTTACTCGACAGTGTATATCAGTTAGGGGTAAGGATTCCGCTTAAGGTCTACGCTCAGTCGAAATAGTGTTCGAGTATCGGCTTTGCCTCAGCTTTCAGCTTCTCAATGTCGAGCGTCTTGTATTCGCCGTTCTCATACAGCACGCGACCATCGCAGACGGTGAGCCGGATGTCGTCGGGGTTGACCGAGAACGCGAGCGCGTAATAGGGGTCGTACATGGGTATGTTGTTTATCGCGTCGAGGTCGATTAATATGAAGTCGGCGCGGTTGCCGGCTTTGAGCTCGCCGCAGTCGTATCTTCCCTGTGCGAGCGCGCCCGAGCGCTGCGCGAGAGTGCAGATAGTGTTGGTCGGGATTATGTCGGCCGAAAGGTTCACGCCTTTGTGCAGCAGCGCGGCGAGCTGAAGCTCGCGCAGAATCGACAGCTTATTGTTCGACGCCGCGCCGTCAGTGCCGAGTCCGACGTTGATATTTGCGTCAAGCAGCTTCTTGAGCGGCGCGACTCCGCTCGCGAGCTTCAGATTGCTGACCGGATTGTGCGCGACGTTGACGCGCAGCTCGCGCATCAGCTCGATGTCGTGTTCGGTCAGCCAGACACAGTGCGCGGCGGTGGTCGTCGAGCGCTCGGTTGGGACGAGTATACCGGTCTCGGCGAGAAATTCGGTCGGGGTCTTGCCGTGATTGCGCGCCTTGCACTCCTCGGTTTCGAGCTTCGTCTCGGACACGTGTACCTGTAAGCCGAGCGAATTTGCGTGCGCGTAGTCGGCGACGCCGCGGCAGTATTTTGCCTTGTTCGTATACTCGGCGTGAACCGACATATCAATTTTCAGCCGACCGTCTCCGGCGTTGTGATACTCGTTGACGAGCGCTACCGCTTCATTGAAGCGGTCGTCGTTTTTGACGTCGGCGTCCTCGTCGAACGAGACCAGGCAGCGAGATATATTCGCTTTCATGCCGGTGTCGAGGACGACGCGCGCCGTCTCATCGCACATAAAATACATATCCGAAAACGAGACGACGCCTCCGCGTATCATCTCAGCGGCGGCGAGCAGCGATCCTATGCGCACGCTCTCGGGCGTGAGCCTGTCCTCCGCCGGATAAATCTTCTCATTGAGCCAGCGGTCGAGCGGCAAATCCTCTCCGACTCCGCGGAACAGAGTCATCGCGGCGTGACAGTGAATATTGTAGAATGCGGGCGACAACAGACCGCTATGACAATCATAGCGTACATAGCCGTCCGGCGCGCCCGTCTCGTCGCCGACATATGTGATAATACCGCCGTCATGCGCGACGCAGCCGTTTTTTATATATTTGCCGTCGGGAGTAAGTACGACCGCGTTTGTATACAACGTTTTCATTTTAATAAACCATAGCTTTTGTATGACAAAAGCTCCTTTCCTTTGGAATCCACTTTTGAATCAGGGCTGGGTTCGCTACGGTCAATCAACAATAAATTGATGAGCTGAAAATCTAAACGCGAATCGATGCGCCGTCACTCCTCGCTCATAATTCCCCATTTTGAATTGATTCGCAGTAACATTTATATGAAGCCCTGCCCGATATTATCACCCGAAGCGGTCGGTCAGTCGTTCGAGCGGAGATGTAAGGTCATATTCGCCGCCCGACGTAATAGCCGCGACCGTGCAGCTTGAATCAGCGCTGCCGATTACAAGCAGGGTCATTTCGAAATGGTCGCACTGACCGCGATATACGAACAGATAGATCGAGACCTGTCCCGCGCTGTATGTCGAGGAATCGATCAGTTCGAGTTCAGGCAGCTCGCTAACCAACTCGCCGGCGAGCGCTTTTATGACATCGCTCGCCTTTGCGTGAAGCTCTCGTTCAAATTTAGCCATTGTCACCTATCCTTACTATGACATTTATCATACTTGCGATTATGACATTTTCAATGCTTGTGATATTATTCTGACAGTCCATATACCACAAAGCCGCGCTGACAATATCACTTGCTCTCGGGCGAGTTCCCGCCTTCGGATGAGTCGGTCGTCCATACAGCGAGGATATTACTGAAATCACAGCGCCTTAAGTCGTTTTGATTTATGAATAAATTGAGTATTCCGCGCCTGCCGTCACCACGACAGAAATCATTCAGCCAGGGCAGCTCGGTGCTGCCGGCGACATGGATAAGGTCGCGCGTGTCGAGCTGAAAGAGGAGCGTGTCATAGCCATGCGCCAATTCACGCGGGTCGGGAGCAAACATCATCGGGGAACCGCCGACACGCGAGCCGCCTTCGTTGGAGCTTTGGCAGAGCATCTCCTTGTCGAATTCGTTCAGCTTGCCGAGCATCTGCTCGAGCGGACGGCAGATACTTTCCTCAACGCGGAAGTCCTTATAAATCGGCTTTGGCTGTTCGAGTGAAAAGCGCATCGCGATTCCCTGCTCGCACACTGTGTCGGTTATGATCGGCGAGTCAAAATACACAGTCCGGATGAACTTTTGGTCTAATATGCCGGTCGGTTCGGATCGGCTGTATCGTAAATTCACGTATATCTGCAATATTCCCGTGGACGGAAAGCCTTGCGGCCAGCTGGCTTCGGCGAAATTGAGCTGCGCTAAAAACTCATATTGCGAGTCTCCGCGATTATACAGGGGGTTCGACGGCAGAATGATTCCGGCGGGACAGTACGGCACGCCGCCTAACTTTGACGAAAGCAAGGTAAGCTCGGAATTGCCCTCGAAGCTGATTTTGCGATAACATTGGTTCAATTTGTCAGATTCGGTTTCGGATTTGCGCGGCTTGCCGTCAGGAGAGCCGCTGGCGTCGCTCCGCCGGAAGAAACAGCCGCCGACCGCACGCGGCTTTTCACTGCTGTCAAACATCGGCAGCTCGTCCAGATCCTCTATCGAACGGCAGCAGTATATTGTGTCGCGGAAGTCCTCGAGTTCAAGCTCGCTGTCAGTGCTCATGACAAAGTTATATCGCTCGTCGCGTATCAGAATTTCGGCTTTGGCGATATATATCGTGCGTCTATCCGAGCTGTGCGGCTCGGGTTCGGAATAGTCACAGGTCGCGCTGCCGCCTATGTCTATCGATACCGGATTCTCATCAGGTCGGAAGAAGCCGTCGCGAGGCA
>CAJFKR010000107.1 GCA_904386005.1 Candidatus Flemingiibacterium merdigallinarum | reverse complement strand
TATATGGTCACACCGAATTTATGCGCAAAAACTCGTTCAACAGAACGAGTCGAACGGCAGAAATAACCGGCAATATCTGAAACATGGATTGGTTTTTCAGGCAGATTGTAAAATGAAGATGCAATACCGCAAGCGGTAGGAAAATTTTTGAATAATATCCGGACACGGAGCTCTGTCGCCGCGCTGTATTGGCTGGTCGTTTTCATACAGAAAATGAAAATCCTCGGGAGAATAGTATAGTCCTACCTTGAGTCCCTGTCCGCGCACCGCGTCGACGAAATCCCTGACTATGTCTTTTTTATACGGCGTGTTCATAATCGAGAAATCGGTCGTCGACGTGTCCCACATACAGAAGCCGTTGTGATGCTTCGCGGTCAGCACCACATACTCGACCCCCATCAGCTTCGCGAGCGACGCTATGTGTTCAGCGTCGAACTGCTTCGGGTTAAAGGTTTTGGGCAGCTCGTGGAAGTATCGGTCCTGATAATCTCGCGACGAGCCGACCAGATTGTGACTGATGACGCAGCCGAGCTGCACGTTGACCGACCAGTGAATGAACAGTCCGAATCCAGCGTCCTTGAGCCATTCGAGCTGTGCCTCCGAATTCAGATTCAGCCCGAATTCCCCTTGGCGTCGAGCAGCGCCGAATGCGCGAGCTCGTCGTTTTCTTTGATCTGTGGTGATGCCATAATCAATACCTCCGTCTGTATTTAGCGTAATATATTGTCATTCTATTCTCTGACCGCATATACACCGTCTATTATTTATATGACTCAGATAAACAGCTCGCATTCCTTTCGCCCGGAGCAGAGCGGCTCGAGATGAGCCGCGAGTGCTGCCAGCCGCGCCGGATCGACCCCGCGCGCCTTTTTTGGACAGAGCGACACACAGCGCATACACGCAAAGCAGAGACTGCTGTTTACAACGCTGACGTCACTTTTGTCTATCGCCCCGACCGGACATTGCTTAGCGCACAGCCCACAGCGTACGCAATCGTCATTCGGCAGCGGCACCATGCCCGAACCTCCGAACCGCTTGTATGGCCGGTTGCCGGGAATATATGGGCGCGTCCGGTCATTCGACTGTAGCTTCTGATATATCGCCTTGGCAAACTCATCGAGCCGCGCGCGGTCAGCCGCGTCCGGTCGACCCGCGGCAAACCGGCGAACGACCGAATGCTCGGCTATAGCCGCGACTGCCGCAATCACGTGGAAACCCGCCTTTTCGGCAGTGTCGGCAAGCTCGACAAGCGTGTCCTCATACGCGCGGTTTCCGTATACGCACATCAGCACCGCACGCGCGCCGCAGCCGCAAACAGCCGCCAGGGTTTCCCACAGCGGCTGCAAATAAATATCAATTTTCATTATCAAGATTCATATACAAATCCGAGTCGACCGGCTCAAGCCATTCGTTCGACGCGCCGTCTGCCGGAATCTCGAGTGCGACGTGCGTAAACCACTCATCAGCCGTCGCGCCGTGCCAGTGCTTGACCTCCGGAGCGATATATACGACGTCTCCCGGGTGCAGTTTTCTCGCCGGCTGCTCCCACTCCTGATACCAGCCCTCGCCGTCGGTGCAGAGCAAAATCTGCCCTCCCGCATGATGAATGTGCCAGTTGTTGCGGCAGCCCGGCTCAAAGGTGACGTTATACACGCCGACTCCCTTGACATTGAGCGGCTTTAAGTAGCTGTTTCCGATAAAATACTGTGCGAAATCGCGGTTTGGTTCACCGAGACCAAAGAGCGAGTCCGACGCTCCGCTCGTCTCGGTCGCGTATACCTCGCGCACCATAGGAAATACCGCCCACGCGTTCGGCCAGCCGACATAGAACGCAAGCTGCGTTATAATTTCGACCATCTCGGTCTTGCTGACTCCCTGCTTCCTTGCGTTCTCGATGTGATATTTAAGCGAGCTGTCGCATATTCCCTTTGAAACCAGTGCCGTCACGGTTATCATCGCACGGTCCCGCAGCGACAGCTTGTCCTCACGCGACCAGACCTCGCCGAACAGTACATCATCATTGAGCTGCGCGAATTTGGGAGCTAAATCACCGAGACCATTTCTTCCCGCCGTTTGCTTCATCATAGAATCATCTCCTTTGGTCACCGCGGATCAGTCAGCGAAAATGTAACAGTAACATCTCCGTCGCCGAGCGCGTCGAGCAGTTCGTCTCGTGTCACGTCATTGATCTTCCCCAGTCGCGTAAAGCTCCAGCTGTTGGTGTCATAATAAATCGTGATAGAATTTCCCTGATAGAGAATGATATCCCCCGGCTCGGTGGTTATCGACTCGTTGTTTTGCGGCAGGCTCTCACCTATGCCGCCCACCTTTTCAAAATTACCGTAATCGCTCATTTCAATTGTCAAATCCCCCAAAACGAGCAGCTCGCGAAAGGCGTCCGCGCTTGTGTTGTCGGCAAAGTCAGCTGTAAAGACAGTACCGCCAGCCTCGATATAAAATACGCTCATCTCCACATCCTCCTCATTTTCGGTCACAACAATATTTTCATCCGTTATATCCGCGGTGTAATCCCCTGCCCCCTCGACCTGCGACTCGTTATCGATAGCTTCAGATATAATCGAGTCCGCGTCTCTGCCAACACAGGAAATACACAGCAGTCCGGCTAAAATTATTGGTATCAGCCTAATCATAATAATCCCTCCGAATCAAAATTATAAACGAAACTTTCTGACAATACTATTATATCAGCTTAGGATTTATATGTCAAATACTTATATTTAATACAAATTCATAGTTGACAGCTATGGAATATTATGCTATAATACTGATATATACTGTTGTTATTTTTATTAATCACGCTGCTTCGGATAGGAGATGATATTTTGGAATTGCGGGTGCTTCAATATTTCTCGCGGTCGCTCGGGAGCGGAGCATATCGGCTGCCGCAGAGTCGCTGCACCTTGCGCAGCCGACGCTGTCAACGCAGCTGAAAGCCCTCGAGGATGAGCTTGGCAAGCCGCTCCTGATCCGCGGCGTCAAGGGCTCGCGCAAGGTACTGCTCACCGACGAGGGACTGATATTAAAAAAGCGGGCCGAGGAAATTTTCGACCTTGTTCGAATGACCGAGAATGAAATATCGCTGTCCGACGAGCTTGTCGCCGGAGACGTCTACATTGGAGCCGGCGAGTCGGATATTATACGCGTGTTTGCGAAATGTACCCGTATACTGCACGATAAATACCCCGACATACACTGTCACATCCAGAGTGGAAACGCCGCGTTCGTCATGGAGCAGCTCGACAAGGGCTGATTGATTTCGGCATGATATACGGCGTGGCCGACACAAATATCTACAGCTCCTTGAAGCTGCCGCTTTACGACATATGGGGCGTTTTGATGCGAAAGGATTCCCCGCTCGCACAAAAGGAATACATCTGTCCCAATGACCTGTACAGTCAGCCGCTGATACTTTCGGTGCAGGAGACGACGTCCTGGTCGGCATGGTCGCAGGCGAAGTGGTTCGGCCGCGATATCTCGGCGCTCAATGTCGTCGCGACCTACAATCTTATATACAACGCCTCGCTCATGGTGGACGAGGGACTCGGGGTCGCGCTCTGCTTTGACAAGCTCATCAATACCACCGGCGACAGCAATCTCTGCTTTCGCCCGCTCCGCCCCGAAATGAAAGCGGAGGCGTTTGTCATCTGGAAAAAATACAAGCTGTTCTCGAAAGCCGCGCAGAAGTTCATCGATACATTAAAGCAAAATCTGACGGTCGAATGACAACGCGGAAAATAAAAGGTTCATCATAATTTTTGGTACATACCAATTACTGTGATGAGCCTTTTTAATTTTGACGCGTAACATTCGATTTCCGCTTGCACTACATAATCAATATAATAGTTTCCGTAATGTCGATATCGAGCTTTGTATACACCGCTCAACCCGCCACTTTCAATATCAAGTCATTCACACGCTTCGGCTGCATTCGGTCGCTTCGGATGTTTTCAGGTGTTTCGGCTACTTTCGGTCGCTTCGGATATTTTCAACCGCTTCTGGTATTTTCGGTCGCTTCGGATGTTTTCAGCCGATACTGCTCGCGGTATTGTTCGGGCGTCTGCGCGTAAGTCTCATGAAAGCGGCGTATGTAGTAGGACGCGCTGTCAAACCCGCAGCGATAGGATATCTCGGATATCTTCAGCGCGGTCGTTTCGAGCAGCCGACACGACTGCTCAAGCCGAAGCCTTGTCAGATAATCGAGCGGAGTGCTGCCGACCTCACGGTGAAACAGCCGGATCAGGTAGCTCTTGTTCAGATGAACCAGCTCGGCGAGCTCGTCAAGCCGTATCTTTTCGCTGTAGTGGTCGTACATATATTCGAGCAATACATCGACCGCGGACGGCACGGTCTTTTCACTGCGAAAATCCTGCGCGTCGGCGATGATCTGAAAGATCAGCTGGGTCAACAGCAATGCAGTCTCATCCGCACGTTCGGGCTGATACCACAATATTGACAGCCGCCGATATATCGCGAAAATTTCGGCGTGGTGCTTTGGGCGAAAACAGGTTGGAATCAGATTCCAAAAATAAGATCCATTAATCGGCTCCGCTTGGTTATCGCAGCGGCGCTCACGCACATTCACGCCGTCTTCCGCGTCGTAGCCAAGCGTCAGCATATACATATTGTAATATCCAATCGATGCTGCTGTCTGTCCCGGTTTGCGGAAAACCACATACCCATCGCTCACCCGATACTCATTGTCATCGACAAGTATCGTGCGATCTCCCGATATATTGTAATCCAGTTCATAATGCAATGTATTCCGTCTACCGATTGAGAATGAGGTTATCGGTTCAGCAACGTAAAAGCGCGAACAATCAAATATACGCGGCAGCGGAAATCCCCCATCTGACATACAAATCCCCCCTTTTGAATTATTGTACCGCAAATACACAAAAAAGTCAATATCCTATTATCATCAGTGAATATTGTAGCTTGACCGGCGATAAATATACTGATATAATGAAAGTAATAATAAATAGCTTTTATATTATCGAATTTGTATTAATCTCCACGTGAATCCAGAAACAAGGTTAATTCAATCCGGCATAATACTATATTTGAGGAGGTACATAATAATGATAGAAATTACCGCTATCCGACCCGACTATCCGATACTGTTCGGAGGCTTCGGCTTCCACAACAGCGAGGCACTTTTTTACCGCCTGATCGAAAAGGAGCACTTCGACCAGAAGATCTGCAAATGCTACCGCGAGCTGTCCCCCGGGTTCATGCGCACCTTTGCCGGCTATCCCGACTGGACGCGCGAGAGCATGGATACCTTCGCCGACTACTACGAGCGTATGCAGAAGGTCACAGACACGCCGATATATTTCGCCGCGGCCAAGGGACAGCTGCACTTCAACGACGACGAGCGCCGCAAATACGCCGAAAACGTCGCCGAACGTCTCGATTACCTTGTCATGACGCGCGGGGTAAAGCAGCTGCGTTATTACTGCTTCTCAAATGAGATGTCGATTATGGACTGGGGCGGTCTGCTGCGCGACCTGCCGCTGTTCAAAAAATATCATGAATATCTGTATGAAGCCTTTCAGAACCGCGGGCTGAATATAGGTCTGCTCGCGACCGACGCGTCGAGTGTCAGCAACTGGAACACACTCGACTGGGCGGTCGCGAATATGAAGCAGATCACCGAGGATTTCTGCCTGCACGCGTATATCAACGACTACCGCTGGGACGACCTCGACAAATATAACTGGTTCTATAACCTCTGCCGCGACGCGGTCATGAAGTCGATAAACTGCGACGGCAAGCGATTCATTCTCGGCGAGCTCGGCGTGTCGAACACCGCGAACCTGCTGCGCCTGCCCGGGGTTATACGCGACGTGAATATGCTCTCCGACTCGGATGAAGCCCCCTTTGGCGCGCTGTATACCGCTGAGTTGATTCTGGCAGCGATCAACGCCGGATGCTTCGCGGTCGTAATCTGGACCTTCTCCGACTACCCCGACCCATATGTCTGCCATTACGCGGAGCATGACGAATACGCGAAAAAATGGGGCGAATGCGAGCATTTCATCTCGCATACGCAGGACGTCAAGTATAACAAATGGGGTATGATCAAGTGGGAGGACGACGGCGATTATTCAGTCAGACCAAATTACTACTGTCTCGGTCTGATCTCGCGCTTCTGCCGACGCAACTCAAAGCTGCTCGAATTCGACTGCGACGACCCGCTGCTGCGAATCTGCGGACACCTCAACCGCGACGGCAGTCTGTCGATACTGATAATCAACCGCCACACTGAGCCGACAGACATAAAGCTCGATTTGAAGCTGAAGCATCTTGACAGCATGAAGCCCTTCCACGTATATGAATTCGACCCGCGCGATGTGCCGATGAACGAATTCGGCGACCTGCAGGACGCGGTCGACAGCATCATTCTGACCGACGGCTGCATACGCGCTTCGCTGAAAGCTGAGTCGCTGACAGTATTCTCTACCGACTACGAGGAGCGCGCGGATATACCGGCGGCAAATGTAACTCGCGACGGAAGCCTGCTGCGCTGGGATAAGGTCAGCGACAAATCGCACTGCTACTACCGCGTCTACCGCGGCGAATCGGAGGATTTCACGCCGTCGCGCGCGAATCAGATCGCGTCGACCATTGCCGAGACGCTCGATTTTTCGGCGCGCTATCTCGACGACGCGGCGATACGCCGTATCGGCGGGGATTACTACAAGGTGTTGTCCGTCGGCAAAAAGAGATGAGATAATAACACTTGTAAAAATGAATTCGACAGAAACTATGATAATGACCGGACGCGGCGCGGTTTTTGAAGCTGTACGCGTATTTTACAGCACAACTTATATATGCTGAACGGCGATATCCTTGTCACCGACAACGACTCGATGATGATGACTATGTACAATCGCCCGCTCGCCGAGGATTTCGGTATTGAGAATTTGTATGACGCGGTGCGCGACGGGCGCTGGATCTATGACCTGATGTACGACTGCATGAAGCAGGTCGCGTCCGACCTCAATAACGACGGTGTATACAACACCGACGACCGATATGGACTGATGTATGTCGACAATTCCGCCGCGGAACCCTACTTCGCGTCGGCAAATATACATCTCTATACGTTAGAGGACGGACTGCCGGTCTACTCCGCGGATGACGAGCGGGTATACACTCTGTTTGATACGATGAATCGTATGCTTTCAGACAAGTCATTGTCTATAGACTGGGGCGAACAATCGATCGAGCCGACAAAGATAGCCGATATGATACAGAACAAGCAGATATTGTTCCAGAATATGGTTTTGTCCTTTGTGCGCCGAAACTACCGCGACATAGAAAACGATTTCGGTCTTTTGCCGCTGCCGAAGCTAAATGAGGAGCAGGATGCGTATTACACGATGATCAACCTGTCGACGCCGTATATATTTGTGCCGGTGACGGTCTCCTCGCCGGACAAGGTCGGCTTTATACTTGAAGCGCTCGCGTCGCTGTCAGGCGATATCACATCGACCTATTACAATGTCAATAATACAGCTCCGCGATATCCGCAATCCCCGGCTTCAGATACAGCTCGGTAATCGAGTCTATATCCTCATAATACACCTCGCGGCTGAACATATTTACATAAATATACTGCTTAAAATCGTTCAGCCTGAACACGTAGTAGTCGCCAAACACTTCGACCAAATCAACGCTGATATTCTCGCTGTCCGACTTCAGCTTTTCGTAGCTTTCGCCCGTGTAAATCGAGGTTTTGTATTCGGGCTCCGCTTCACAGCGCGAAATTTCGTCTGTGTAAATTCTCAACATTTCGGACAGCAATAATTCTTTGGCGTCCGCTTCACTCAGTGCCGGTACGCGCCCCGAATCGCCGATTGTAATCGCGGTCAAATCAGCGTGATTTGGAAATGCCTCGGTGCTTGATATGTCATATGGGAAATATTCGAGAATCTCGACCGGTATGTAGAGTATGTCGTTGTAATATATCCGTGTACGCTTGTTTTCTATCGACTCGCCATCCTTTTCGATCACATAGAATTCAGCCAGCCACGGGATCCGCAGACTGGCGCCGCCGCACTGAAACGACATTGTCCCGAAGCCGTCGGCTGTCCGCTCCTCGGTAAACCCGAGTTTCCCGAGGATTGTATACGGTAGATACAGCCTGCCGTCATACCTTACCGCGTTGCCTGTGGACAGGAATTCGCCGTTGTAGATTATGAAAATGAGCTCCTCGTCATGTCCTATGCTGAACTGCGTGCCGTCGCCGTACATAATATGACGGCGGTCGGTGTCGGCAGAATTGAATACCGACAGAGCAAATTCCCGTCCGGTTGTGACAAGCGCGTCTGCGTCAGTTATGCTGCCTGTTTCGTCATACACCGCGACATCTCTGCGTTCGATAGGCTCTGTGGCTTCGGACACAATCTGCGTAGTTTGCGCCGGATTTGATAACGTGAGAAGTCCGCATAATATCAGTGCAGGAATTAACATGATTGTGTGCATAATTTCACCCTCCATGAGTATATATTTTGATTAATTATAACCGTTTTATTTGTGATAGCTCCTTCGCGGTGTCGTGCTCATTAAATATTATTCTGTTATAAAAATTCCGCTTATATATCAGTTTGTCTGCTTTAATGACTCAACCAAATCGCATTTCCATACTCCATCATTCTCGACTAAAACCATATCTTCAATGTCACAAACCAGCTCTCCGCGTTCGAATGTCGCGAGAAAATATATATAGTCATCAGCAGTTCGGATAATATACGGATCTCTCTGCGCTGTGGACCAATTCATGAGCAGCTCTGTGCTGTCCTCTGTGAAAAGGCAGGAGAGATAATATTTGTAGCTGTCGTATCTGCTGAATGGCGACGATTCGGCGATGTGATAGGATTTGCCGTCGGGCAGCATGAAGTAATCGGTGTAGGATCGCGCGTTGGGGTCAAGGTATACGATAGCCTGTGTGATTGTTTGGTAAAATTGCTCGAGCGCTTCTCCCTCAGGTTTTTCTGTGTGAAGCAGAGGCGTTACCGTCTCGTAAAATTCACCACCGTAAACGCCTGCCTTGACTATACGATCGTCATAAAGGAAATACGCGACAGCACTGTCACAATATTGTTTATACACGCAATCAATATAGTCGTTATCCTGTCCGAGATATTCCGCAAGCTCGGGAATACTCATATTCGCATCAATGACAGTCTGACTGTCAGGATCAAGCACAATCGCATACGAATTGGGACGGACATATACAGTCAGGCTGATCAGCCCATCCTCGATGGGGCTGACGATATAATCGACGAAAAAGTCCGCGTCGCTTGTGTAATCGTTCAATATCCACGCCTTCCCGTCTGCCGGAACGATCCAGAGCGTTTCATGATCATATTGTAATACACATACATCATCGTCATTATATAAAACCAATGGAATCTGGCGGATGGTCATGGACAGAAACAGATGATCAACCAAGGCAGTGACAGCAGCTAACGGTTCATCGATGTGAACGACGAAGTATAAAACGCAGTCATATGTATCATCACCAAGATCAGTCAGGACATAATAATATAGACTTTCAGGCTTCTGAATCCGGAAGATCTTTTCATTCAGCCAAGCCATATCATCATGCGGCAGCTCGGTTTCATCGGGAAAAGATTCTTTGGGAACATAGAGTAGCTGTACAAGACTGATATTTGATTTCCGGATAGATTCGCCGTTGGAGCAGTCGATCGTCTTTTCTGTTATTGTAAAATCAGTACCCGGAATCAATAGTATCTCAACCTCATCTGATGATGGAATATACTCATCCTTTGTAATATAGCCCGTACTGTCATTCAACCATTCAGCAGATTTTATGTAAGATATTTGTTTGGAAAAATGCAGACCATTTGATATATCGGCAATCAATTCACGAGCCGGAGCATCTATATTCCCTGTATCATCCGGGACAGCAATTGTCGTCTCGTTTTCATCAGTGTCTGCCGCTGTCTGGGCGCTTCTGTCGTCATCAATTATCGAATCGATCACCGCAGTACTCGAGGGAGCATCATCAGGCGCGCCGTCCCCGCAAGCGCAGAGAATTCCCGCACACAACAGTGCCGCTAAGAATACAGCAAACTTATTCAAATCCAACCCTTCCCACATAAAACATCCACACATATTATACATTTATCAGTCAATATTGTCAACCGCCTCGATTGTAAAATCCAATATTCTGCTTCATGCAATCATTTACCCTCGGCTACTCTATATATTCAATCGGACCAATTTCATCCACGATTTCAGAAGTGCCGTCATCATGTATAGCTATAGTTTGATAACTCCTCATTGTAAAATGAAAGATTCCATTTTCATTTGAAGCTTCAAGAGTGTTTTCATCTACCCAGTGAATATCGCTTGTCAGCTGACGACCCGGTTTATCGTTAAAATAATATAGATATGGCGTCATGAATAAGTAATGTTCATTATAATAGAGTTCACCTTCAAAATCCAATACCGCGAAATATATCTCGCTTCAAAAACTAGAGCCTGTTGACACTAAAGAGAGAATGTGATATAATATATACATGAATATCACGAAAGAACAGTACGCAAGAATCGAAAAATATTTTCCGGTTCAGC
>CAJFKR010000106.1:10744-12349 GCA_904386005.1 Candidatus Flemingiibacterium merdigallinarum | reverse complement strand
AAGTAGAAAACCCGATGTTGTGGGTTGGTCGAATGAATGAGATACAGGCAAGAGCACGAGAAATTGTATATGCCGATATTATCTATAAGTAAAAAATGTAACATATAGAATATTAAAATTGTGGCAGTCAAAAATTAAAACTTTGTCTGCCACAATTATGATTCGATGTGTTCTCTTTCATAATGACTTTGGTAATTCATTATGCTATAATGAATTTAATTTACGGTATCGCACTGCATCTACTAATTTGGAGTTCGATTAGAACAGGAAAAGATTATATTGATTGCTCTCTATGCGAGATTAAAACCGATTATACAGGAAATTGAATGAGCAATATTATTCAAATCAATAATCTTAATAAAAGTTTTGGAAGTGTAAACGCTGTTCAGAATTTGAGTTTTCGTGTGAAAAAAGGAGAGCTGTTTGCCTTTCTTGGTATCAATGGGGCAGGAAAATCAACTACAATCAATATTATGTGTGGACAACTGTCGAAAGACAGTGGAAGCGTTTTTATTGATAAACACGATTTAGATAAGGATATGGACTATATTAAGCGTGAACTGGGTGTAGTTTTTCAATCATCTTATGATAATTTGGAAAGTCGTGCCGCTTTATATGGCATTACTGGAATGGAGTTTAAGAAACGACTTGAGGAACTGGCGAAAATATTAGATTTTGAAAACTTATTGAAACGCACCGTTGGTAAATTATCAGGAGGACAACGCCGAAGAATTGATATTGCAAGGGCTTTGTTTCATAAGCCTAAAATCCTTATTCTTGATGAGCCGACAACAGGGCTTGATCCGCAGACACGCCGACTTATTTGGAATGTTATATCAAGTTTTCGCAAAGATAAAAATATGACTGTATTTTTAACTACGCACTATATGGAAGAAGCTGCGGAAGCTGATTATGTTGTAATCATTGATGATGGGAAAATATCCGCAGAAGGTACTCCGCTTGAATTAAAAAATATTTATACTGGGGATTACATCACAATTTATGATGTAGATGAAAAGGATATTAAAGAACTTGATGTAGAATATGAGCAAATCCGAAACGGTTATCGCCTTTCTGTACCGAATACAAAGGCTGCAACTGAATTGATTATTCGTAATCCACAGTTGTTTAATGATTACGAAATAACAAAAGGAAAAATGGACGATGTTTTTCTTGCTGTTACGGGCAAAACATTGGTGGGAGGTGCAGAAAAATGAGTATGGCTTTCATTCTTATCAAAAGAAATATCAAATTGTTTTTCAAAGATAAGGGAATGTTCTTTACCTCTTTGATAACGCCTGCTATATTGCTTGTACTTTATGTGACTTTTCTTGGGAATGTGTATCGGGATAGTTTTACATCTAATTTACCTAATTCATTAAAACTATCAGAAAGCATGATAGAGGGACTGGTAGGCGGTCAACTTATCTCATCTATTCTTGCTGTTTCGTGTGTAACGGTTGCTTTTTGTTCTAATTTTTTAATGGTGCAAGATAAAGCAAATGGTACGATAAGAGATTTAAGAATATCTCCTGTGAAGTCAGCTACACTTTCGCTGAGTTATTATGTTGCAACCTTGCTTTCAACACTTATTATTTGCTTTGC
>CAJFKR010000106.1:0-10655 GCA_904386005.1 Candidatus Flemingiibacterium merdigallinarum | reverse complement strand
CTTGTTTTGTTTGGAACAGCATTATCTTCGATTATTAATTTTTTCTTATCAACACAAGGACAAATTTCAGCGGTAGGCACAATCATCAGTGCGGGATATGGTTTCATTTGTGGTGCATATATGCCTATTTCTTCATTTGGAGAAGGGCTGCAAAAAATAATCTCATTTTTGCCGGGTACTTATGGTACATCACTTATCCGAAATCATACAATGCAAGGGGCGCTTGCCGAAATGCAAAATCAAGGTATTCCAACAGAGGTTATTGAAAAACTAAAAGATTCCCTTGATTGCAATCTTTATTTTTTCGGAAGTCAAGTAAATATTGGAACGATGTATATGATACTTGGTATCACTATTTTGGTATTGATTGGAATTTATATTTTGTTAAACAAATCAAAATTTTATCTGACGGTAAGTGTATACTGACCGCAAGAAAGGAAATAAAAATGGCAATCTATAATCCCAAATCAATGCACGCCGAGGAATTCATCAATGACGAGGAGATCCTCGAAACCTTAAAATACGCCGAGGACAATAAAAACAACGTCGAGCTTATCGACTCTATCCTCGAAAAAGCACGTCCGCGCCGCATAGGCAGCGAGACTCACTGCGCCGGACTTACACACCGCGAGGCGTCGGTGCTGCTCGCCTGCGAGATTCCGGAAAAAACCGAGCAGATGTATGAGCTAGCACGCGAGATAAAATTGGCGTTCTACGGCAATCGTATCGTCATGTTCGCGCCGCTCTATCTGTCGAACTACTGCGTCAACGGATGTCTCTACTGCCCGTATCACGCCAAGAACAAGCATATCGCGCGCAAGAAGCTGACACAGGACGAGGTTCGCCGCGAGGTCATCGCGCTTCAGGACATGGGTCACAAGCGGCTGGCTATCGAATCGGGCGAGGATCCGGTCAACAACCCGATCGAATACATACTCGAATGTATCAACACGATCTACTCAATCAAGCATAAGAACGGCGCGATCCGCCGAGTAAACGTCAACATCGCGGCTACGACAGTCGAGGAATATCGTATGCTCAAGGACGCCGGAATCGGTACGTATATTCTGTTCCAGGAGACCTACCACAAGAAGAGCTACCTCGAGCAGCACCCGACCGGACCGAAGCACGACTACGACTACCACACCGAGGCTATGGACCGAGCGATGGCAGGCGGCATCGACGACGTCGGACTCGGCGTATTGTTCGGACTTGAGATGTACAAATACGAATTTGCCGGATTACTCATGCACGCCGAACACCTCGAAGCCGTTCACGGCGTCGGACCGCATACGATCAGCGTACCGCGCGTAAAGCACGCCGACGATATCGACCCCGATGTATTCGACAACGGTATATCGGACGAGCTGTTCGAAAAGCTCATCGCCTGCATCCGCATCGCCGTGCCGTATACCGGCATGATAATATCGACCCGCGAGAATCAGAGCGTCCGCGAAAAGGTGCTCGGACTCGGAATCTCGCAGATTTCGGGCGGTTCGCGCACATCGGTCGGCGGCTACTGCGAGGAGGAGCGCCCGCACGACTCGGAGCAGTTCGACGTCTCCGACCAGCGCACGCTCGACGAGGTCGTCAACTGGCTGATGAAGCTCGGTTATATTCCGTCGTTCTGCACCGCCTGCTACCGTGAGGGCAGAACCGGCGACCGCTTCATGAGCTTATGCAAGTCGGGACAGATACTGAACTGCTGCCACCCAAACGCGCTGATGACGCTCGCCGAATACCTCGCCGATTACGCGTCCGAGGACACACGCCGCGTCGGTTACGAGCTCATCGAGAATGAACTCAAGAAAATACCTAAGGACAAGGTCCGCGAGATAGCCACTCAGAATATCGAGGCGATAAAGACTTCTAATAGCCGTGATTTCCGATTCTAATAATTAATTCTAAAGAAAGGAAAATAAAATGAGTCTTAACGATCAAGCATCGGCAGACCGAGCGCACATAGCCTTTTTCGGACTTCGCAACGCCGGAAAATCGAGCGTAGTCAACGCGGTCACATCACAGCAGCTGTCTCTCGTTTCGGACACCCCCGGCACAACTACCGACCCGGTCAGAAAAGCTATGGAAATATTGCCTGCCGGTCCGGTAGTTGTGATTGACACACCCGGTATCGACGATGTCGGAGAGCTGGGTGAACAGCGTGTCAAGCGCGCGCTCGACACGATCAATCAGACCGATGTCGCGGTGCTGATAGCCGACGGCACACTCGGACTGCGCGACGGCGACCGTGAGCTGATAAGCGCGTTTGAAAAGAAGAACATTCCATATATTGTCGCATACAACAAAGTCGACCTGCCCGAATTCTCAAAGCAAGAGTTTGCTAATAACGAAATCGCGGTCAGCGCCAAAACCGGTAAGAATATAAAGGCGCTTCGCGAACTTATAGCTGCGCTCGCGAAGGGCGAGGGAAATGACAAGCGTATCTGCGCCGATCTCATCAAACCGGGCGACGTCGTAGTCCTCGTCACTCCGATAGACGCCGCGGCTCCGAAGGGACGTCTGATACTGCCGCAGCAGCAGACGCTGCGCGACATTCTCGACGCGAACGCGATTTCGCTTGTCACGCGCGAGACTGAGCTTCCGGGCGCGCTGAAAGCTCTCGCGAAGCCGCCAAAGCTCGTCATCACCGACTCGCAGGCGTTCGGCAGGGTGAGCCGCGACGTCCCGCCGGAGATACTGCTGACGTCGTTCTCGATACTGTTCGCGCGCTACAAGGGCGACCTCGCCGAAGCGGTGCGCGGCGCGGCAATGCTCGACAAGCTGTCGGACGGCGACCGCGTGCTCATCTCCGAGGGCTGCACACATCACCGCCAGTGCGGCGACATCGGCACCGAGAAGCTGCCGAAATGGATTCGCGAATACACGAACAAGCAGCTCGAATTCTCGTTTACTTCGGGCGGTGAGTTTCCGGACGATCTATCCGAATACGCGCTGGTCGTACATTGCGGCGGCTGTATGCTGAACGAGCGCGAGATGAAGTCGCGTGTCCGTCGCTGTATCGATAGCGGCACGCCGATCACGAACTACGGGATCGCGATAGCGCAGATTCACGGAATCCTGCGCCGCTCGCTCGAACCGTTCCCGGAGATACTGTCGCTGCTCGACTGATAACTTGATAAAAATAAACAGCGGAGACCGCAACTATACGGTTTCCGCTGTTTTCATATCTCCTTGTCGACACCGACGACGCGCAGACAGCGTCCGTCAACAGTGAATTTGATCTCATATCCCGCGAACCTCATGCCGTATATCCGCTCGGGGTCGTCCTGCACCGCCGGACGTGGATCCATCGCCAATATCTCGACGACCGCGTTCTGTCTGTTTTCCGGCAATTTCGCGAGCAGCTCGGGCGGAAAGCAGACGTCGAGCGAGCGGTCGAACACCTCGTCGGCGAAACCGCCGGTCGCGTCGGGGTGCGAGTCGGTGTAGCGCAGATAAGGCTTGATGTCGTATATCGGCGTACCGTCCATCAGGTCGGCGCCCGAGACTATCAATACGCGCCCGCAAGCTTCGGTATCGTCTACTCGCACAAGCTTCACACAGGACAGTCCAATCGGATTCGGCCGGAACGGCGAACGGGTCGCGAATACGCCGACCCGCCGATTGCCTCCGAGCCGCGGCGGACGTACAGTCGGCGACCAGCCGTCGCGCAGATTCTTTGAAAACTGCCAGACGAGCCAGAGGTGCGACCATTCCTCAATACCTCGAAGCGAGTTCGGGTCGCGGTACTCCGGCTCGAAAATTATAGTCGCTTCAAGCTCGGGTACAAGTCCGCTCTGACGCGGTATGCCGAATTTGTCGGGGAAGTCGCAGCTGATTTTTGCGATTGGCTTCATTTGGACGACGCCGCTTTCATTTGTGCCGCAGTTCATTTATTATACCTCATGGTTCGCATTCAATATCAATACATAATATTTTATCACACCGGACGAAGATTTTCAAGCTTTCGGCGATTTTTTTGCGTTCGGACTTGTAATAATCGCTTTGATATGCTACAATATAATTAGCGTGAAAATGAATTTTCACGCCAGGTTTTGTGGCTTTCGTTGCTATTCAGCAACGATTTTGCTTCGCAAAACCAGCCCCAATTCCCGAAGATTAAGGAGGCTTTCGCTGCGCGAAAGCTATAATAAATTAATAATTGTAATTTCCTATGAAAGGATAGAAACAATGGATTCTACACCGGACAGAATCCGAATCATCCCCGAGCTGCTCGGCGCGTTCAATATCGCCGCGCAGCAGAACCGGATATCCTTTATCCGCGGGGTGAAAATACAGAATCCGACCGATACGCCGCTGTCGACGGTGGTTTTGAGCATTCGCGCCGAACCGGAATTCATGCGCGAATTCAATCTGACCATCGATTATATACCCGCCGAACGAGAGTTTTCATGCGGCGCAATTTCGCCCGACATCGATTATAATCTGCTCTCGGGGCTGACCGAACGTGTCGACGCGACGCTGTATTTTGAGCTTGCGCGGGACGGAGCCCTGCTCGCGAGCGCAAACGCGACATTGCCGCTGCTCGCTTACGACGAATGGCAGGGCAGTGCGGTGATGCCCGAGCTGCTCTATGCGTTCGTCACGCCGAATCACCCGAAGCTGTCGGCGATAATCGGCAGGGCGTCCGAGCTGCTTTTGAAATGGACCGGCTCGCCGTCACACGACGCGTACCAGTCGAAAAATCCCGATCGAGTGCTCGCCACAGCCGCGGCGATATACGGCGCGATACAGGAACTGAACATAGTCTATGCCGTTGGACCTGCGCACTTCGAGGAGGTCGGACAGCGTATTCGGCTGGTCGAAAATATTATAGACGCGAAACTCGGCAACTGCATCGAGCTGTCGTTATTGTATGCGGCCTGCCTTGAGGCGGTCGGGCTGTCGCCGTTATTATGCCTGACCGACGACCATGTGTTCGCCGGAGTGTGGCTGATCGACGCGACCTTTCCCGAGACGGTCGTATACGACCCTTCGCTCGTGTCGAAGCGGCTCGCTTCGGGCGTCAACGAGGTCGCGGTCGTCGAATGCACCTATATGACCGCGGGCAGGGCGAACGATATAAACTCGGCAATGGCAACAGCCGCGGCGACCCTTTCCGACAAGGTGAAGCTGATACTCGACGTCAAACGGGCGCGGATGTCGGGAATACGCCCGATCGCACAGCGCTTCTCGGCGGACGAGAGCTGGAACAGCGAGCTCAGTAACCGAGACGAGTCGGAGCTGACCGGCGCGCCCGCGAAGCTTGGCGAGACAGTGAACGTCAATTTCGTCACGCCCGATGAAGCCAAAGCAAATGCCGCGCCTGACGACCGGCTGTCGCTCTGGAAGCGCAAGCTGCTCGACCTCGGACTGCGCAATTCGCTCATAAATCTGCGGCAGACTAAAACGATAGTGCCGCTGCTCGTGTCGTCGGTTCCGGCACTCGAGGACAGACTCGCCGACGGGACGGATTTCGGTATTCTGCCTTGCCCCAAGGAATTCGAACGCAACGAAGCTGTATCGCACCTCGAATATTCGGGCAGCGCGTCGGCGATATCCGAGCTGCTCGCGTCCGAACTGAAGAATTCTCGGCTTCGCGCGACGCTGACCGAGGGCGAGCTTGCGCGGTCTATGACCGAGCTATACCGAGCCGCGCGCCTTTCGATTGAAGAAAACGGCGCGAATACGCTGTATATCGCGCTCGGTATGCTCCGCTGGTATGAGACGACCACATCGACAAAGCCGCGCTACGCACCGTTATTATTGATACCGGTCGAAATCGTACACAAGACCACGCTGCGTGGATACATAATCCGCCGGAGGGACGAGGACGCGCAGTTCAACATAACACTGCTTGAAATGCTGCGCCAGGATTTCGGGATAGACGTGTCGCTGCCCGAGATGATTTCGTTCGACGAACACGGGGTCGACGTCCACGGAATATTTACGGTGATACGCCGCGCGGTCATGGAGCTTGGGCGCTGGGATGTAGTCGAGACCGCCGCGCTCGGCATATTCTCATTCACGCAGTTCGTAATGTGGAACGACCTTGTCAGCCGTATCGACGATATCCGAGGGAACAAAATCGTGTCGAGCCTGATCGACGGCAAGCTCGCGTGGCAGGCCGAGCCGATGTCAATCGGCGACCATGTGCCGGAGGACGGAGTGTACCTGCCGATATCGGCAGACGCGTCGCAGTTATATGCGGTTGAGCGCGCCGCGGCGGGCGAAAGCTTTGTTCTGCACGGTCCGCCCGGCACCGGCAAGAGCCAGACGATAACACTGCTCATAGCAAACGCGCTCGCCAAGGGCAAGACGATACTATTCGTCGCCGAAAAGCTCACCGCACTGCAGGTCGTCGAAAAGCGGCTCGATTCGCTCGGAATCGGCGCGTTCTGCCTTGAGCTGCACTCAAACAAATCGCGCAAGCGCGACCTTGTCGAACAGCTCCGCGAGGCGGCAGAGGCGAAGCGTATGCTGCCGGACGAACACTGGCAGAAAATCGCGGACAGCGCCGCCGAAAAACGGCGCGAGCTTGACGCATACGCCGAATCGCTTCACACAAAACGCCGCTCGGGAATGTCGTTATACGAGCTTGTCGGCGAATACGAGCGGGTTGACGAATCGGTTGAAACAATCAGGCTCGACCGCGGCTTCGCGGCGTTGTGCGACGCCGACGCACTGTCGAATATAAGTGGGACGGCGCGCAGTATCGCGGCGATGTCGCGCGAAACCGGACACCCCGCGACCCATCCGCTGCTGCGGATCCGCGCCGCGAGCTTCGATACCAATCTGCGCGACAGCTCGCCGCGGCTGATGACCGAATACCGGTCGATACTCGGCTCATTCCGACCGGCCGCGCTCGAGTTCTGCGAGCTGGTCGGTCAGCCGAAGCCGACCGAATACGACGGCTGGTGTGAGCTGCGCGAGCTCGCCGGACTGCTCGGATTCTGGAAAACCGTCCCGCGAGCCTGGGTCGAGTGCGCCGATATATCATCGCTCGCCGGACAGATACACAAGCTCTGCGCTCACGCGAGAGCGGCGCAAAAGATGCGCGGATATTTTGACGGCTGGCGCGAGAGCATATTCCTGCTCGACGCGCAGACTCTGTACAACGACTGGAATCGCGCGTCCGCCGACTGGTTTCTGCCGAAGCTCATGGGACAGAATAAGGTCATAAAGCAGCTTACGCTCCACACCGACCAGAAGCCGGACAAGACCAAAATTCCCGAGCTGTTGGCAGAGCTAATCAAATATCGCAGCGAGATCGAAGCGACGAGATCGCTCGCCGAAAAGCTATCGGACAGTCTCGGCTCGCTGTATAATGAGAACGAAGATGTTTCAGGACTCGACGAGCTCGCGTATGCGGCCGAGGGCAACGCATCGCGCATCTCCGAGCTTGGAGCCGACGACGTCCGGACAGGGAAGCTGACCGACGCGGTCGTGAAGTCGGCGAAGAAATACTGCGAGCTGTTCGACAAGCTGGCGGCAATAAAAACCGAGACATATGGGCTGCTGCTGATCGACGACACGGAGGGCGACTATATCGAGGATGAGCTGCGCTTCTGCGACCGAGCGATTGAAAGGATGTCCGAGCTCAAGCTCTGGTGCGGCTGGAACAAGCTGCGCGACCGGGCGATTTCGCTCGGAATCGGCGAGGTTATAGACGCGTTTGAAGGGCGCGGCTGCGAGCCGATTGACATTGACAGCTTTGAGGAGGTCGCATATAAGTCGGTATTGAAGGCACTTATTGAATATACGATCGACACCGACCCGCTGCTCTGCGAGTTCACCGGCGCATTGTTCACCGACAAGATCAACCGCTTCAAGGAGCTGTGCGAGCAGCTCGAGTCGCTCGCTCGAACCGAAATATACGCGCGCATCGCGTCAAGGCTGCCCGACCTTTCGCGTGAAGCGTCACAGTCGTCCGAGGTCGGCATATTACAGCGCGCGATACGGAGCGGCGGGCGCGGAGTCAGCATCCGCAAGCTGTTTTTACAGCTGCCGAATCTATTGCCGCGTCTCTGTCCGTGTATGCTGATGAGCCCGATATCGGCGGCGCAGTATCTCGACCCTAAGCGAAAGCCGTTCGACATAGTCGTGTTCGACGAAGCGTCGCAGCTGCCGACCTGCAAAGCGGTCGGAGTGATAGCGCGCGGCGAGAGCGCGATAATTGTCGGCGACCCGAAGCAGATGCCGCCGACGTCATTTTTCAGCCAGAGTAGCAATGACGACGAGCTATCTGAGACCGACGACCTCGAGAGCATACTCGACGACTGCCTCGCGCTGAATCTGCCCGAAACTCATCTGACCTGGCACTACCGCAGTATGCACGAGAGCCTGATCGCATTCTCGAACAGCCGCTTTTATGAGAATAGGCTCTACACTTTCCCGTCGGTCAACGACCGCGAATCGATGGTCAAGGCTGTCCATGTCGACGGAATCTTCGACCGCGGGCGGACTCGCACGAACCGCGCCGAAGCCGAGGCGGTCGTAGCCGAGCTGAAACGCCGCGCGTCCGACCCGATTCTGTCGCGCCGCAGCGTCGGAGTCGTTACCTTCAACATCTCGCAGCAGAATCTTATCGAGGATTTGCTTGACGACGCCTGCGCGGCTGACGACAATTTCGACGAATGGGTAAACGGCGATGAGCCGGTATTTATAAAGAATCTCGAAAACGTGCAGGGCGACGAGCGCGATGTGATACTCTTTTCAGTCGCGTTCGCTCCCGACCGCGAAGGCAATTTCTACATGAACTTCGGTCCGCTGAACCGCGACGGCGGCTGGCGTAGATTGAACGTAGCCGTGTCGCGCGCGAAATACGAGATGGTCGTGTTCACGTCGATTCACCCCGAGCAAATCGACACGTCGCGCAGCTCGTCAGAGGGAGTCGCCGCACTGCGCGCGTTTTAGGAATACGCCGACGGTCGGCCTCTGCCCGAGACGGCTGCGACCGCGCGCAGCGCGGGGCATGGCGGACTCGCGGAGCGAATCGCCAAGCGGCTCTCCGAACTCGGCTACAAGACGCAGTGCGCGGTCGGACATTCGGCTTACCGCGTCGACGTCGCGGTCGTCGACCCGGACGACCCGAACCGATATATCCTCGGCGTCATGCTCGACGGCGAGAATTATGTGTCGGCAAAGACGACGCGCGACCGCGAGATATCGCAGTTCTCGGTGCTGCGCCGACTCGGCTGGAATATATATCGGGTCTGGACGCCCGACTGGTGGGAGAACGACGAACGCGAGCTTGGCAGAATAGTCGAGGCTATCGGCGCGGCGATGAGCTTGAAGCGTGTAAATTCCGACGCGGAGCGTGTAAATTCCGACGCAGCCGCCGTTGATTCAAACGCGCCGGCTGATATCGCTTCCGGCGACACGGCTGGCGATAGTTCTGGCAAAAATACGGCTTTCGATGTGCCCGACCGCAGCATAAATTGCGGCGAGAACGGCGGAAATATGTCTTGCGATGATTTTGACAATGATTCATCGAGGAACCTCGTCAATGTCAGCACGAATCCCGCGGTCGAAAACACACCGCTTGCGTCCGGAAAGTTCGAGTCGGAGCTGAACGGCAATCAGCCTATCCCGACACAGTCCTGCCCGACGATACCCTACGTGCAGGCGAACCTCAACGCGCAATTGAACGGCGCGGATGAGCTGACGCTCGAAGCAAACATACAGGTCGTGCGCGAAATGATACAAACGGTAATCGATGCCGAAGCACCGATATATGAGCAGCTCCTGACCCGACGGATATTGCAGTCCTGCGGAATTTCGCGCGCCGGAGCAAGGGTTCAGAATTATCTTGCGGGAATATACGCGTCAATGCGGCTCATGACTTCATTCGACAGTGGCGGTAAGCTCTATTGGCGGCAGGATCAGACGCCGTCCGAATACCGCTGCATCCGCGCCGGAGGAGACGAACGGCGGGAGATTGAGCAGATACCCGACTGCGAGCTCGAAAACGCGATTGTCGCAATACTGACACTTGAGGTAGGACTGCCGCGCGACGACCTGATTCGCGTTTCCTCGAAGCTGCTCGGCTTCTCGCGGCTGGGGGCGAATCTGACCGGACGTATCGGCGACGCGATAACGCGGCTTGCCGGACGAGGGAAGATCAGGATTGACGAAAACGGCGGATGTGCGATTGCTTAGGGCTGACAAATACGGGGTTTATGTGACAAAATATGATTATGACAGCATTCATTGCGGCTTCAATCGACATTATCAATCCGGTAATGACATCGAATGATATTGACAGACATTTCTTTGTATGGTATAATATTGTCAAAACCAGCGAAAGCGGGTGAGCGCTTGAATCAAAATCGCGACTCCTACAACAAGATCTGCGGCGAGTGGCGAAGGGTCAGGGGTGAAATGCCGCCAAACAAGTGTATTGTCGACTTCGCGGATACGCTCGCACAGGGGGCGCGGATACTCGACGTCGGCTGCGGCTGCGGTCGTCCGATTGCCGGATATCTCGCCGGACAGGGCTTCAATGTCGTCGGAATCGACATATCCGAGTCGATGATAAAAGCCGCGCGCTCGGAGCATATCGCGGGCTGCGAATTCATAGTCAGCGATTTTCTCGATTATGACAGCGATACGAAATTCGACGCTGTGATCGCGTTCGATTCGCTGTGGCACAT
>CAJFKR010000105.1 GCA_904386005.1 Candidatus Flemingiibacterium merdigallinarum | reverse complement strand
CGTATCGATTCTGCGAGGACTGCGGACTGTACACAATCGCCGAAATCGACGACGAATACGAGGAGCGGCTCGCGTCGCTTTTTCACGCGCTCGGTTGTAACGGACTCGGCGGCAAGGTGACGAGCGGACTCGGCAAATTCGACTTTGACGCCGCGGACGATATGATCCTGCTCGACGCTAATAACAGCTACGCGCCCGAATGGCTGCACCGCGCGCTCACCAATCCGAGCGGGGCGAATATGCTGCTGACGTCAAGCCTGCCGCGAGACGATGAGCTCGAAAAATCGCTCGACGGTGCGAGCTACCTGCTCGTGCGCCGCGGCGGATTCGCCATGTCCGAGAGCTTTTCGCCAACTCCGACCAAAAAGCGCACGCAGTATTTCTTCCGCGCCGGCTCGATGTTCGAACGCCGCTATGACGGAGACGTGTATATAGTCGGCAAGGGCGCGGCTCATTCGGTATACAGATACTCAAAGCCGATATTTCTGGGGGTGGAAGTTTGAAAAATAAATTTTTCAAACTCACGAGTTTTGCGCTCTCGCGCTCAACGAACGCAATTCGCTCAACAAGCGCGATTTTGTTTCGCAAAACCGCCGCAAAACCTCGACAAGGAAAGGAATGGTCAGATTTATGACAGCTTCAAGTAAAGCTTTAGAAGTTTACGATTTGAAGTTGACCGTCGTCACCCCGTTTTTTGTCGGAGACGGAATTGAGCTCGACAAGCGGTCGTACCTGTATAATCGAAGCCGCAAAAGCGTGTCGATGATCGACCTCGAGCGGCTGTTCAAGCTGATAGTTGATAGTCGGCTGACCGACGCTTATGAAGCGTTCATGCTCGGCGGCGGCAAAGATTTATACGAATTTCTGCGGCAAAACCGTGTCTACGAGCAGGAGCTTAACGAGCTGATACTCTATTCGGTCGACGCCGAAAACGCGATTGTAGAAGATAAATACGGGAAACCAAAACCGCAAAATATACACACCTTTATACGCGACGCATATGGAAATCCGTATGTCCCGGGCAGCAGCGTCAAGGGCGCGCTTAGAACGATTATTTTGCAGAAGCTGATACTCGACGACAAAAATCGCCCAGACATGGATACAAGTGATAAACACTTCTCTACGGATTTTGACAAGGCGCTCAGCAGCCGCTACATCAACACACTGAAGCTTCATAAGGAACAGACCAATCCGCTCAACAGCATAATGCGCGGCATACGCATATCGGACAGCAAACCGCTGTCAAACTCCGACCTTACCTTGTCAAAGAAAATCGACATCCACACCGACGGCAGTGACAAAGACATACCTGTAGTGCGCGAAACACTCAAGCCGCAGAGCGAGCTTCAGTTCAAGCTGACGCTCGACCGAGGGCTGCTGCAAAGCCGTATCACGCCCGATTATATCATCGACGCGGTGAACCGATATGCCGATTATTATTATGACACCTACATTATGAAATTCAAAAAGGCATATGATGAAGCCGACATTGATTATAATGACTGCCTCATCTTCGGCGGCGGCTCGGGCTTTTTCACAAAGTCGCTGCTCTACCCCTATTTCGGCGAGAAGCGCGCGCTCAAGATAACCTCCGAGCTGATGAAGCGTAATTATAAAAACGGCAAACATTATCTTGACCAAAAGGAGGGCATATCGCCGAGAACGCTCAAATATACGAAATTCCGCCAAAAGCTGCTGCCGCTTGGCGTCTGCAAAATCGAAATCAAATGATAACGCAATACAAATTTAAGCTTGCCGCGTCGACCGAATACATACAGCCAAACCTTGCGTACCGGCTGTATGCGTGGCTGCTCGACTGTCTGTCAAGCGAGGAAGCCGCGAAATTTCACGCGCCCGAGACGTCACAGCTGAATCAATATATAAGCCGCGATATTTGGACGGTCAATCTGCTCGGCGAGACCGCGGCAAACGCGGTGGGTGAGATTCTCGAAAACGTCTCGGAAATCGAGCTTGACGTCTTCACGCTGCGCCTCAACAAGCTGTCGTGTGAAACGATTCAAGGCACCGAGTCCCTGCTCTTACTCGGTCAGAAGCACGCGCATAACCTGACCAGACTCGATTTTCGGTCGCCGACCTCGTTCAAGAGCGGCGGCAGGTATATGATCTACCCGCGCGAGGAACTGTTACTGCAAAGTCTGGTCAATCGCTGGAACGAATGCTTTCCCGAATACACACTGTCCGACGAGGAAGCGCTCGCCGAGCTGCAATCGGGCATACACATCGTCGACTACCGCCTGCGCACCTGCCGCTACCGTCTGAAAGGCGTGTCGATACCCGCGTTCGTAGGAAATATCATGATTGAAGCGAAGCTGCCGTTAGTCCTGCGCGACGTATGGAACTCGCTGTTATGCTTTTCTGAATACCGCGGCGTCGGGATCAAGACTACGCTCGGCATGGGGGGAGCGGAGATAATTCCCACAGACGAAAGCTCCTACAAATAAAGAAAAAACAGGATGATTTCAAACCATCCTGTTTTGTGTTTTGTAGTCAATATATTAGTAGTCCAAGGTTTCGGTCTTGCATCTCGACAGCGCGAATCTGTCAATCCTCCACTTTCCTCAAAAACTCGAACTTCTTGTAATCGCCGATATGCTCCGCCTCCTGCCACATCACCGAGACATTTCCGGTAACGCCGCGGACTATGTAGCACCCGCGCTCGCTGTCATATTCGGATTCATACGTCGGACCGTTGAACAGCTTCCATCCCTGATTCGATACCCACGCGGTGCCGCCGCGCGACGGGAATATCGTCAGCTCGGCGTCAACGAGTCCGGATATCGTGTAGCGCTCGTCGGTGTTGATGTGCGTGTGCGGACAATCCTTCTTGACCATGATCTTCGAACGCGCGCTCTGTTTGATATATACACGGCAGTCGGTGTGAATCCAGCGCGAGAGCGTGTAATCGCCGACACTGTCCTCGACAATGAATTCGCTGTTGTCGAACGCCGGCGCGCCGTCAGGCGTCGTGTAACGCATTTTAACCGACGCGTCTTTCGCGAACAGATTATAGTAAATCGCGCCGCGGCAGCGCGCGAACTGCACAATAGGCAGATTGTCGTCGACATTCCAGCAGTCAAAGGTCAGCGGGTATCCGAAGCACTGCATAGCCGCACGGCAGAGCACTGCCGGCGGGAAGCTTTTTGACGGCGGCAGCTTGTTCGGCAGCGAGCCGCGCGAATTAGCGTCGTGCGGGAAGGACGCGCGTATCCACACGAGCCCCCTCTCGCGGTTGTGCGACATATACATACGCTCGTCGCCGTCATCGGACATGACTGTAGCCAGTATATCGGTACTGCCGTTTGATACCTCGTGTATTCCGCCGTTCGACAGCAGCGCCGGATGCGTCAGCTCGTCAGAATAGCGTCCCTGCTCGGTGTTGTCGAGCGCGAGCGTCGTGCCGAATTTGAGCCGACCGTCTATTCCGTCAGTCATAGCCGCGCCGACCGCCGACCTGATTTTGTCGGACGCGAACTCGAGACTGCCGAACAGAATCACCTTGACGCCCGCGTCGAGCGCGTCGAACACCGCCGCTTCGAGCCTGCCGCCGGCTTCGGGTACAGGCAGAATCAGAATCGTATCACGCAGTCCCGACTTGTCGGCGGCGATGAAATTGCGGTCGGATATGACCGTGTTCACCGGCAGTCCCATGTCGACCGCGCTCTCGATGAACCAGTCGTCCATGAATATCCGCTCGGGATGACCATCGCCAAGGCCGATTTTGCAGTATTCGTCGAACGGATATACCCATGTAATCAGTCCTGCCTCGTCCGGATAGTCGTTGTAGGCGGTCAGAATGTGCGGCGTGACCTCGTTCGGGCAGCGGTCGGGCAGTCTGCCGAACGAGTCGTCCGCGCTCAGGAAGTTGAGTCCAAACGGCTGCGTGACCTCTAACTTCTCGTCAAGCCGCGCGATCGCGAGCGGCAGATATATGTCGTGCGGCGAGCGGTCGTAGCGGTCGAACCAAGGTGAGTTCAGCCACCACGGGTCGTGTATGTAGTAGCGCAGGTTGAAGCCTTTTTCGGGCAGCTCGGCGATGTGCGTCATAAATCCGGCAAGCTCGAGTCCAAACCGATAGTTGAGCGGAGCCCACGGCGAGTTCGGCGGAGCGACTATATTCTGCTTGTAGATCTCGTCGATCGGACAGCCGTGCGCGGCGATGTCCATGCCGGCGGACAAATTCGAGCCGCGTGTCTCGACACGCGTGTCGCCGACCTCAGCCGAGAAATACTGCCAGAATTCGGCGATATTCTTCCTGACCTCATCCGCGCCGTCGAAATTGAAGCTCTTGCCGTCGAACAGCTCGCCGACCCAGTTCCACGATTCAAGCGAGAAGCCGAAGCCGTTCGACAGCCAGATATAGTCGAAACCGAGCTGCTTTTTCATCTCCATAAACTGTCGACCAAGAAACTCGCCGATGTGAGTACCCTCGGGGATTCCGTCCGGATACGCGGCATACGCGCGGCTGTCGGCGTGCAGTCTCGACGCGCAGTGTACCCACTGCTTCGCGCCCATGATGTTGCCCTTCGATATCTCGGGGTGACGCTCGTATTTGAACGTCGAATAGGCGAACTCGGGTCCGGGGTCGAAGGTCTCGCCGACCTCGATGTCAAAACCAGTCAGCTCATGCCCGACGCGTTTCATCGTCGCGATTATCTCTTTCAGGTCGCCGTAGGTCATTTCGGGCGGATTCTCGATGTAGTTTATCGGGAAATGGTGCAGCGAGGTTTTGTCGGGGTCGCTCTCGGGGTCGATATTGCGGTTCCAGTTGCCGATGCCGATATAGCGGCACCACTCGAAGCTGTCGTCAAGCTTGCCGGTATAGTCGAGTATCTCCGAGCCGTCGCTCGTCCAGAACAGCACCGAGCAGCCGGTCGCCCGTTTGAGCAGCGGCTTCCACTGCTCGAACAGCTCGCGCGCGACTCGCTCGAAGCCCTCCGGCGTCTTGTCGATGCCAAACGGCT
The DNA here is from genome assembly GCA_904386005.1 of Candidatus Flemingiibacterium merdigallinarum. Classification (GTDB taxonomy): domain Bacteria; phylum Bacillota; class Clostridia; order Oscillospirales; family CAG-272; genus Flemingiibacterium; species Flemingiibacterium merdigallinarum. Next base: position 5,830 of record CAJFKR010000105.1, on the reverse strand, counting down.
TTAAGCTGATTTCGAGACAGACGCGTCCGGCGTTTGTGGTTTGGCGGTATTCGTAGTTGAACATTGCAGCTCACCCTTTCTGTGATTTGCGGTATTGTTTATTTGGAATTGAAGAAACACATTTTGTGCGATAAGGTTATGCCAATCTCTCACTCGAGTCCGGCGTAGAATTCGAGCACATCATTGTAATGCTCGATAGCTGCCGCCGAATTCGCCGCGTAGTAGGACTCGAAGTCACGGCTCTTCTGCTCGCCGAGCAGCCGCTCGGGATAGAACGACATACCTTTCCAGTTGTCATACACATATCCGAAATCGAATACGCGGCTGTCCATGATGAGGTCGAGCATCCGCACCGAATCGTCGTCGCGCGCGTATTTGACCTTGAGCGCGACTTCATAATAAGCCGGAACGACCTGCTTGTAGCTCTCGGCGTTCAGCGCCTCGGTGATAATACCGACGAATTCGGTGTCGGTAACAGTCATCGGAACTGACAGCACCGCGTGCGAGCCGCCTGCCATTGTGAGATATTCCTCCTGATTCTGGTCGAATTTCGGATAAGGCAGTATGCCGTAATCGCTGTCATTAAAGCGGAAATGCGTGACCGCCATGTCGAGGTAGCCGTTTGCGAACAGAGTCATTCCGGCGGCGAACGACTCGCGCGCGCTGTAATGTCCCTGCTCCTGTGCGGTGTAGCCCTCGAAATTGCGCTCGGTGCATACTCCCTCCGACTCATACAGGAAAGAATAGAGCTTGTCGTATATATCGGTCATGTGCTCGCTTTTGATTGACAATGTAGGTATGCCGTTAGCGTCGCGTTCCATTATGCTGCCGCCGAGCGCCCAGAGATAAGCGTCGAGACCGCTGCGCACATCCTGCGTCATGCCGTAGTAGTCGTCCTCGTCGCGCTCGCTGTTGCCGTTCAGGTCCTCGTATATATCCTTGGTCAGCTCGGTCACCTTGTCGAGCGTCCACTCGCCATTATCGACGATTTCATAAAGATTGCCGATTCCGTATTTTTCAGCCGCCTCCTTGTCGTAGAAATAGCAGTAGGTCTTATACAGCGCCGACAGCGCGAGGTCGCCGACCGCGAGGAATGCCTTGTCGTCGCCATAGGTCAGATCTTCTACCGTGCTGTCCGCCCACCAAGGCTGCGAAAAGTCGATATACGGCAGATCATACCAGTTCATGAATATCCCCTCGGTCACGACGCCGCTTATCGCGACGACATGGTTCACACCGAGCTGATACGCGTCGTCGCCCGCGAGCACCGTGCGCTGCGCGTATTTCGGCGTCTCGTTGAAATCATAGTTGATTTGACCGATGTTGATGTTGAAGCGCTCGCTGACCGTGCGGTTGCGCTCGTAGACCGCGTCGTTCACCACCTCACCGTTTGCCGATTCGGTGTAGATATCCTGCACCTGATAATCCTCGGTCAGGATTATGAAGTCTCGCCCTTCGAAATCGCGTTCGGGCAGATCGTCGCTGACCGAGCTGCGGTCGTTTGGGTCGGCGGTATCGGCAGCGGTTTCAGTACCGACAGTAGTGTCGCTGTCGGTTACAACCGTTTCAGATGCCGCGCCGCATGACGCCGTATACACTGCCGCAAGACAGAGCGCCATGAACAATGTCAGACTTTTTACTCGTGTGTGCTTAATCATTGAGATACTTCTTCCTTTCATAGATTTATTTTATATCACATCAAACGGCGCCCCCAGCGCGTCGATGTGCTTGATTCCCATCATGTCGCAGAACAGCGAGATTTCGCGCGAGCGGTCGCCGACGCCGAGCGCGAGATGATGCGTCGGTCCCGCGGCGCACCAGCGTTCGACGAATTCGGTCGCGGGTACACTGAAGCGGCACTTCGTGTTCGTGTTGCCGGTAGCGGGTATCGCGCCCGGCATAGACTCGCCGACCGCGGATATCAGCTTGAACCTGCCGTCGCCGCCGACCGAGCAGGAGAGCAGCGATATCGACCCGGTTTTCAGCTTGAACTCGACCGAAACGCCCGCGCCCGGCTTGCCGTGGAATTTTTTCAGCTTGCGCAGCACCGGCTTCTCGTTGCTGATGTTGATGTTGTGCGGACCGTCGTGACCGATAAGCACGATATCGTCCCGGACGTCGAAGGGGTGCAGCTCGGCAAACGACCCTCCTCCGCCAACCTTAGACATTATCAGCATCGCGGCGGCCGTTTTGAGATCAGCCTCGCCGGCGAGCGGAATGCCGCGGCTGGTCAGAAGCGAGTTGCCGATTATCAGATTCGACGCGATCTGCTCGTATCTGTTGCCGTTTTCGCCCTTGTAGAAATACGCGAGCGCGGCGAGTCCGTGTACCTCGACAAGCCGGTCGAGTCCGACCGAGCAGCGCGCCGCGAGCTCAAGGTCGGCGTCGTGTACATATTCGGTCAGCGGGTCGTTTGACGGCTCGCGAATGTCGAATATCGACTTTATCTCGTCGATTCTCGCTCTGACCTCGGCTTCGGTCGCCGAATGGACATATTCGACCAGCTCGCAGATTTCGAGCTGCTTTACGTGCGCTCCGAAGCAGCCGGCAAACGCGGTCGGGTCGGTGTTCATATCGTACATCCCGTCGTAGGTGTGACCGAGATAGCCGAACTTCGCGTATTTGAACGCGGCGACGGCGGATATCGCGCGCTCGTATACCGAAATCCGCTCAGCTATGCGCTCGGTGTTCGACGCGGTCTCGACTATTATGTACGGTTTCTTCGCGCCGAGCCGCTCGTATACGCCCGCGAACTCGGGCAATGAACAGATGTCGTCATTGCAGAGCTGCATATATGTAGTGGTTTTTGAATAGTCAAGCGCTTCGAGCGGCTGCAGCGCGAGCAGAATCTGCGGCACACGCAGGTATTTCGCGAACGGAAACACGACCTGCGACGTGATATAGGTCGACATGACTATGAACAGCGCGTCGAGGTCGGCGGCGAGCGCCTTTTTCAGGCAGACAATCGAGCTGTCGATATCGTCGGCGAATCCGAGGTCGACGACCTCGCATTCGCGAAAATATTTCGCGTCGATTTTCTGCTTTTGCTTTAATTCGTCAACCAGCCCCTCGAACTGCGGCCAGTATACGAAATGTCCCATGCCGACAATTCCGACGCGGGCACGTCTTGTGTGTATCATGACAGATACTTCTCCTTTATTCGACCGGAATCAGATCCGGTAGTCGTTGATTTATGCTGTTGATTTATATTAATGATACCGCATATCGCGCCGCTTGTAAATAGATTAATCGACCATATCAGCACAAATCGACCATTTTATCAATTTTTCCATTACCCCTTGACAAGCGTTGATATATGAGGTAAAATTATCAATACAGATAATATTGCGCCTGACATTCCCAAATTTAATGTATACTTTCGCAATACATATCTCGATATACCAAAATCAAACGGAGGTATGCGCGTATGCTCGACTCGCTCACAATAGCCGATTTCGACCTTGACGTGTCCGAGGTGCTGCTCGTCCACCGGAACAAATTCGTCCAACAATTCAAGTGGAGCGAATATCTGACCGGACGCGGATTCGACGGTCTGTCCTTCTGTCTGTCCGGACGCGCGGCGTTCGACTTTGCCGACAGCCACTTTGGGCTGTCTTACAGCCGCTTCGAGCTGTCGCGCGGTCAGATGGTATTCCTGCCCGCCGGCAGCTCGTATACCGTGCGCTGTGACAGCGACGAGCCATTTGTCCACTACACCGCCAATTTCCGACTTGAGCGACCGGACGCGGACAGCAGCGAGCCGACCGCGGTCTCGGAGATACTCTCGGGACGGCTGCGCCATATAACATCCGAGAACAACGCGGCGATATACCAGAACCAGCTCGACGAGCTATTGTCGGTCTGGCTCGGCAAGCACAGCGGCTACCGCGTGCTCGCGAAGTCGATAATCTACCGGCTGCTCTACCTCTACTTCACCGACGCCGACCGCACTCACCGCAACCGCGACGAATACAATAAACTTCTTCCGGCAAAGCGGCTGCTCGACCAAAGCTATACCGAAAACCACAGTGTATCCGAGCTCGCGACGCTCTGCGACATGAGCGAGACGCATTTCCGGCGGCTGTTCACAAAGCTGTTCGGCCGGTCTCCGACCGAATACCGGCTCGAAAAGCGTATGCTCCGCGCTCGCGACCTTTTGCTGTCGGGACAGTACAGCGTCGCCGAGACGGCGCGCGAGGTCGGCTACAGTGACCCGAACTATTTCACGCGCCTTTTCCGCGCCCGGATCGGCGTCTCGCCGAGTGACTTCATGATAGGATAGATGGCAAACGCGAGGCGTGATATTTCGGGATGAAGATGAAGGTGAACGAGGACAAGTCAGGGGTGAGCAGCCACGTTTTGCGCGGATTCGGCGGGTGATTATTATTGATTGCGTAGTCATTGAGCAGAAATTATATTTGGCGCAAAGCTCTATTCACTTTGCACTTATACATCAAATTCACCGCAAAACCTCGAGCCGCGCACCCGCGTACTACATATAGCTAAAATTTTCGCGGGAGATTATTAAACCACACTCCTCACCAATCCATCAGCCCAACATTCCCAGAGAATATTATAAATAATAAATTTACTCAAACTCAAGGAGGTTCTTATGAGAAATCGCAATTATGACGTTATGGCCTGGTATTTTCCGAATTGGCACAGCGACCCGCGCAATGACGAGTGGCATGGCAAGGGGTGGACCGAATGGGAGGTCACGAAATGCGCGCGTGCGCGGTTCGAGGGACACGACCAGCCGAAGCTGCCGCTGTGGGGCTACGCCGACGAATCCGACCCGAATGTAATGGAGCTTAAAATCAACACCGCGCTCGAATACGGGATCGACGGCTTTTTGTGGGACACCTACTGGTTCGAGGACGGCGGCTACCGTATGCGCGCGCTCGACGAAGGCTTCTTCGGCGCTCGAAACAACGAGAAGTTCAAAATCGCGCTCATGTGGTGCAATCACGACCCGATCTACGCTCACCCCGCGACCCGCCGCCGTCCGAACGACCCGCTGCTGTCGGGCGACCTGTCCGCCGACGGCTTTGTACGCGGCTCAAATCACTTCATCGAAAATTACTTCTGGCGGCCGAATTACTACCGCGTCGACGGCAGACTGCTGTTTGTTATCTGGCTGCCGAAAAAGCTGATCGACGGAATCGGCGGCGTCAGACAGACGCGCGACGTACTCGACGACTTCCGCAGCCGCGTCAGAGTTGCCGGACTTGGCGAGGTCTGGCTCGCCGCGCCGGTCACCGCGATACCCGGAGTATACAATGGCGACAAGGCTGCCGCCGACAGCTTCATGGAGTCGCTCGGACTCGACGGCACAGTCTGCTACAGCTGGCCGACCGACAAGACGAATTTCCCGACCGAGCCCTTCTCAAAATTCGTAGACGACGGTATCAAGACCTTCGACCGCTACAATGACGCTACGTCATATCCATTCTGTCCGACCGTGTCGAACGGCTGGGACAGCTCGCCGCGCACACTCCAGTCGGAGATATACGAGGACGTCGGCTACCCGTGGAGCGTCGTAACGACCGACCGCTCGCCCGCCGAATTCGAGCGCGGACTGCGCGCGATGCGCCGCTTTGCCGACAGCGGCGATTTCCGCGGCAAATTCGTCACGCTGACGACCTGGAACGAGTGGACCGAGGGCAACTACCTCGAGCCGGACGTCCGCTTCGGCTACGGCTTTCTCGAAGCCGTCAAGCGGGTTTTCGGACACGGCAAAAGCATTTACTTTTTACCGAAAGAATGATATAATAGTAACATGGAAATAGAAAACTTAAAAAAGACAATAATCACGATAAGGGAACCAAGA
>CAJFKR010000104.1 GCA_904386005.1 Candidatus Flemingiibacterium merdigallinarum | reverse complement strand
GATACGCGGCGGCAAGTATCACAACACGCTCTCAATCGAGCCGAAGCCCTACGACCACTGCTTTATATACCTGTCCGAAAAGTCTTTTCCGCGCTTTTCGACCGACGTTCGTTTACAGCTTGGCGAAATAATGGATCCTAAAGCGCACGGCAATTATCTGCGTCCGTCCGCCGCGAGCTTTGTAAAAATACGTGAGCTGCTTATACATATCGACGAAATGGTTCATGAGACCGAGCAGCGCCCCGACACGGTTAATTCGCTCGCGAAATACGCGGCGATGCTTGAGCTTATCGAGCTTATCGCGGTCGAATACCGGAATACATATGAAAAAATAAAACCGGACGGCGTATGTGAGCCCGAGGTGCGGTCGCTCGCCGAAAACGCTTCGCTGCACCCGGTCGCGAACAACGCGGTGCGCTATATCGACCGGAATTTTCGGACTATCGGCGACATAAACGAGGTTGCCGCGGCCTGCAAGGTGACCCACTCCTACCTGTCCCGCATATTCAAAGAAAATTTAGGCATGACTCCGAGCGCGTACCTGCGCCAGAAGCGTCTCGCGTACGCGAAGCTGATGTTATTAAACGGCTACGACGTGACGTCGACCTGCTATTATTCGGGCTTCGCGGACTATTCATATTTTATACAGGTCTTCCGCTCGGAGGAGGGGATGACCCCGCTCGCGTATCAACGAAAGCACGGCGGCAGCCGCAGCGAGCAGAACGAGCCTGATTGAATAGGCTCGTTATATAGATACGTTGAGTACAGAAACAATCGAGCATAAAACGTTCAAGCTCCGGCGATAGGCGTCCGGAGCTTTTTAATTAATTCAGCCGCTCAGCTCACCGTCCGACATTGTATATACCCGGTCGGCGAGCTTCGCCAGCTCGAGGTCGTGCGTGACAAGCACGAGCGTCTGATTCAGCTCGGCGCGGGTTCTGAGCAGCACGTCTATAAGCTCGTCGGCCGACTTGCGGTCAAGGTTGCCGGTCGGCTCGTCGGCGAACAGGATGTCCGGCTTGTTGATGAGCGCGCGCGCCGCCGCGACCCGCTGCTGCTGTCCACCCGACAGCTCATTCGGCAGGTGGTGCAGCCGGTCCTTGATTCCGAGCAGCTCGCAGAGCTCGTCGAAATAGAACGGGTAGTGCGTGCCGCCGGCTATCTTCTGCGGCATCTGGATGTTCTCCTTCGCGGTCAGCACCGGCAGCAGGTTGAACGACTGGAATATAAAGCCGATGCGGCGGTTGCGCCAGGACGAGAATTCGTCGTTGGTCATGTCGTAGATGTCGTTGCCGCTGATGTAGACTCGGCCGCTCGTCGGGCGGTCGAGTCCGGCGAGCATATGAAGCAGTGTCGATTTGCCCGAACCGGACGCGCCGACAATCGAGATGAATTCGCCGCGACGCACGGTCAGGTAGACGTTGTCGACCGCCTTTATGTGGTAGTCGCCCTGAAAATAGGTCTTGGTCAACGCCTGCGTCACGAGGACATTTTCCTCGGGTATCGTCGATTTCTGTGTGAACGCGCGCTTTTTCTTTTTGAACATAAATATGACCATGACTTTGCGTTGACAAAGTCGTCCTTTCTCTGCCAGTGTTTTGCGGCGTCAATATTTAGCGGCGGCTCTCCGATGGCTATTTGTCGCGTATATTTTCAATTTCGCTGCGATGGGTAAAGCGTCTCAGCGACAGGAGAAGACCGCAGAGGAGCGGCGGCGTTATCAGAATTATCACGCCCGCGGTTTCATATAAAAAGCGTATCAGCGACGGCAGGAATGCTTTCGGCTCAAACGAATAGTCGCTGATTCCCGAAATGCGCACAAACAGCAGCACCGACGGAACCGCGGTCAGGATTATCTGCACGATCGACTCGGGTAGGACAAGCGTCCGCAGTCTCGCCATAGTCAATCCGAGCGAGCGGAGTATGCCGAGTTCGCTGTGCCGCTCGTCGGTGCGCGACCGCGACGAGACGTATATTACAGTCATAGACGTCACAAACAACACCGCGGCATGGAACAGAAAATAGCAGCCCTCGTAGAACTGGGGGCTTCCGACAGTCGTCGTGGTCAGCGACTCCGCGCTCGACGCGAGGTAGTAGAGCGGCAGCGGCATCAGCATGATTATAATCAGCACCTCGAGCAAAAACGAGACGCGCGTCCGGAACAGGTGCAGCCGGCTGTATATCATGCAGCTGCGAGCGCGCTCGAAGCGGCGCGAGGTCTTGGCGACGAACGAAACCTTATACTCTCCGGTCTGCGAAATCAGCTCCATTATGTCGCGCCGACCGTATATGCGGCAGATTGCATAGCATCCGGCAAAGGACGACAATGTCATCAGCACCGCGACGATTATTATCACCGACAGCGGAATCGAATCGAGCAGAGTCAGATATTCGCTCTCGCCGTCAAGCTTCGAGCCGAGCAATAGCGTGTAGAGCTTGACCGCGCCGAATGAGACGAGACTGCCGAGAGGTATCGCGGCAAGGCTCGACAATATGTTTATCGTGCAGTTGATAACAGTGATATATCTGTTCTTCATGCCGAGTGAACGGAGCGTGCCGAATTCGGGCATGAGACGCTTGTAATATTCGGTTATCAGAATCATCATCGCGGCGGCGAAGTAGAGCGAAAACAGTATCATCAGCGCGAGGAATTCGGGGCGTATGACGTAAGTGTTGATGCAGAGCCGCGAGAAGCCGATGTTCTTGACCTGACTTGACATCAGGAATTGGTGCTTTGCGAGCTCCTCGGCGGTCTCGGCGATAGTCAGACCGGTGTCGAGCCGCGTGTCGACCGGCAGCCCGAGCCATTCGCGCTGTACGACCCGCAGCTTGTCCTCATATACAGACTGATAGCTTTGCGCGTAGTCGGGCGAATTCCACAGGTCGAACTCGTCGAACACCTCCCACGAATGGGCGGTCGCGCGGTAGAGGTCGGCCCAGACCACGCGGACTCGCAGCTCGCTGTAAGCCGTTCCGCCGTCCGGCGCGGGGTAGCTGATATCGTATGAAGCCTGCACCCAGGGTTGACGGTATATGTAAAGCCTGATTTCGTCGGTGGGATTTTTGATGTAGAAATGGTAGTTGTTCTCGTTGTCCGGCAGCACCGACGCGCGCCATGAGGCGTTGAGGTATAGCAGCATCATTATAAGAATTGTGAATATCGCGGCGGCGACCGCGACCAGAGCGATGAATCTGAACGGTCGGCGGCGGATTTCACGCAGCGCGTAGAATATCGCGGGCTTCATCTGCACCCCTCCTTTATCCGGTATTTTTATAATTATAGCATAGGTTGGATGGTTTGTCAATTGAATGAAAAAATATAGCAGTATATATAATATAGCTGCTATATTTTTATGCAATCAGACTATAAAATTGAAATAGAACGCTGTCATTTCAGCTTGATTCCGTGCGCCGCGGCGAACGCGGCGCAGAACTCGATGTCTGCGGTGCAGCCCTTGAAGTCGATTTGCGCGATATTGACATAGTCAATCGATATTCCGCGGATATCCGAGCCGCGCAGGCTCACACGGTTCACGATTGCGTTGTCGAATCGGACTCCGCGCAGGTCGCAGTTTTCAAATGAGCTGTCATAAAGATTCGCCGACGCGAACGACACACCGTCGAGGTCGTGTTTTTTTATCTTCAGCTTTGACAAAAGTGTATACGACCAGTCGCCGCCCTGAATCAAAAAGGACGACTCGCCAAGCTCAGACAGATCCGAGCCGGTCATTTTGCAGCCGACAAACTCCGCGCCGAGCAGATTCGCGTATCGGAACGAGCAGTTGAGGAACGCGCAGCCGTCGATTCTGTCGCCGATTCGCGTAAAGTCGAGGGAGCAGTCCTCGAACACCGTGTGGTCGAGAACGGTGTCGAGAAAGGACAGCGAGTTGAAGCGGCAGGAGCGGAAGCACACGTGACCGAGATATTCGGGCATAATGTCTGCATCCGAAAAATCGAGCTCGATTGCGCCGTCGGTGGGTATGCTGTAAGCGTGAGTCATTCTACCACGTCAATCTGCACGCTGGCGAGAATGGCGAGTGCGGCGTCATATTTGGATTTGTCGGCGGTGGCGGTCAGCGACTTTGCGACGCTGACTCTCGCCTCGGGTAGAGCGGTTTTCGCGAGGATCGCGTTCGACACGACGCAGATGTCAGTGACGAGTCCGCACAGCTCGATGTCGGTATAATCAGAATCGCGCAGCCGGTCATAGAGCTCGGTCGAGCCGAACGACGGCTTCTCGATGACGATGTCGCCGTCGCGCACGAGCGCGGCGATCTCGGGGTAGAGTTTGTGACCGTTGGTGCCTTTGATACAGTGCGGAATCGGCAGCTTTTTGCCCTCGCTCGTTGTGAGGTAGTCGCCGCCGTGCGTGTCGAGTGTGAATATGACGTCGCCTCCGTTGGCGCGCGCCTCGGCGATTCTCGCGGCGATGCGGGGTGCGAGCTTCTCCGCGCCCGCGAACCCGAGCGCGCCGTCGATGAAGTCGTTCTGGTAATCGACTACTACAAGCAGTTTTTTCATGTCGCCAATCTCCTTCCGGTTTTCATGGTTGCAAATATTTTAAGCTATTGCGTATTTTTTGCTATTGCGTAATTGTTGTTTTTGCTGTGGGAGCATCTTCTCACAAATGACTCACACAGCCCCAATCCGAATTCAGCTCTGGCGGCCGGCGTGGTCGAGCAGGTCTTTCTTGATATCCCACAGCTTCTGCGACAGGTCGACGTAGTAGTCGTGCGGATTCTCAAAGCGTTTTACCTCGTCCCACAAGGTCGCGACTTCCTTTTTGCAGTAAGCCTGCACGTCGGTGAGCTTCGGCGGTGTGTAGACCTGCTGACCGTTTTTGAATACCGGCACGAGCAGCTCGCGCGCGGTAAAATTCTCGAGCGTCTTGGTCTTCCAGGTCGCGAGCGGGTCGAATATCGTCAGCGGCTTCGACGTGTCGATAACCTCGTCGTGGACGCAGATGAGGTCGGCGAGCGCCATGCCCGAGTCGTTGTCGAACAAGCGATAGACCTTCTTGAAGTGCGGGTTCGTGATCTTTCCGACGTTCTCGCTGATCTTGATTTTCGGTATGATCTCACCGTTTTCCTCAATCGCGGCGAGCTTGTAGACACAGCCGAATATCGGCGCGCTCGACGCGGTGATCATGCGCTCGCCGACGCCGAATGTGTCGATTTTCGCGTCCTGCATCAGCAGGTCGCGAATCAGATATTCGTCAAGTCCGTTCGACGCGGTGATCTTGCAGCATTCGAGTCCGGCTTCGTCGAGCATGGCGCGCGCCTTTTTGGACAGGTACGCGATGTCGCCCGAGTCGAGACGGATAGCGAAATTCGTGATTCCGCGCGGAACGAGCACGTCCTTGAACGCGCGGATAGCGTTCGGCACACCGCTTTTTAATGTATTGTAGGTGTCGACGAGCAGGGTCGTCGAATTCGGGTAGGTCTCGCAATAGGTGCGGAAGGCCTCGTACTCGCTGTCGAACATCTGAATCCACGAATGCGCCATTGTTCCGCCGGCGGGAACGCCGTACAGCTCGTCTGTGAGCGTACAGGCCGTACCCGCGCAGCCGCCGATATACGCGGCGCGCGCTCCGATTACCGCGGCGTCAGCGCCCTGCGCGCGGCGCGAGCCGAACTCGAGCACGACTCGTCCGCCCGACGCGCGGACGACGCGGTTAGCTTTGGTCGCGATCAGCGACTGGTGATTTAGCGTCAGCAGTGTAAAGGTTTCGATAAGCTGCGCTTCGATTGCCGGGGCGCGGACGGTCAGTATCGGCTCGCCGGGGAAAATAGGCGTGCCCTCGGGCACCGCCCAGATGTCGCCGGTGAAATGAAAATTCGCGAGATAAGCGAGAAATTCATCCGAGAAGCATTTTTTCGATTTCAAGTATTCGATGTCGTCATTATCGAAGCGCAGATTATTGATATATTCGACGAACTGCTCAAGTCCGGCTGCGATAGCGAATCCGCCGCCGTCCGGCACCTTGCGGAAAAATACGTCGAAGTAGACTATACGGTCACGATAACCGTAATTATAATAGCCGTTCGCCATGGTGAATTCGTAAAAATCGGTAATCATGGAAGCGTGTTGGTGATTCATAATTGTTCCTTTCTTACTTATAATAGAGTAGAGAGTAGAGAGTGGTCTCGCCTGCGGCGAGAGGGTGGAGAGTGGTCTCGCCGTTGGCGAGTGAGTGGTCTCCGGCTTCGCCGGAGAGCTGAGGCAACAATTTGCCTGCGGCAAATTGTTGCCGAAACTCCTAACTCCTCACTAAAATCAAGATAAAACCTGAACTTGGCGCAGAGACATTATTCTACGTTGAGCTTGTATTCGAGCGCGTCGCACAGCGCGTTGAAGCTGGCTTCGATTACGTCGTGCGAGACTCCGATGGTCGTCCACGCGCGATGCTTGTCGGTCGACTCGATGAGAACGCGAACCTTTGCCGCGGTCGTCGAGTTCGATTCGATCACGCGCACCTTGAAGTCGGTCAGTGTGACGTCGGCGAGCACCGGATAGAATACGGTCAGCGCGCGCTTTAGGGCGAGGTCGAGCGCGTTGACCGGACCGTTTCCGAGCGACGCGGTCGTCTCGGTGCGACCGTCGACCTCGACCTGTATCATCGCCCCCGACTGCAATTTGCCGTCGGTGGAAGGGAAGTCGTCTGTCACCTTGTAAAATACGACACGGAAATGCGGCTTTGACTGCTTCAAGAGCCGCTTGGTCAAAAGCTCGAAGCTCGCGTCGGCCGCTTCGAATTGGTAGCCCTCGAGCTCCAGCTCCTTGAGCGTCGACATTATCAGCGCCGTCTCGGGCGACGTGCGCTCGAGTCCGGGCAGGATAGATTTGGTTTTTTCGATTATCGTCGAGCGTCCGGCGACCTCGGATAGCAGCAGCCGCCGCTTGTTGCCGACGAGCGACGGGTCGATGTGCTCATACGCGCCGTCCAGCTTTTCCATCGCGTCGATGTGCATACCGCCCTTGTGCGCGAACGCCGACTTTCCGGTATACGGCTTGTTCGGATTCGCGGCGACGTTCGAAATGTCGTATATCAGGCGTGCGGTTTCACAGAGCAGCGACAGCTTGACCGGCGCTTTTTTGCCGCATACCATATTGCATTTCAGCGTTAAATTTGGTATAATAACACTGAGGTCACAGTTGCCGCAGCGTTCGCCGACGCCGGTGAACGTGCCCTGGACCTGCGTGGCTCCCACCGACACCGCGGCGAGCGTGTTCGCGACCGCGAGTCCGCAGTCGTCATGCGCGTGTATTCCGATGTCGCGCCCCTTAAAGCGAGTCACGACGTCGCGTGTGATTTCGCGAATCTCGTCGGGCAGCCTGCCGCCATTCGTGTCGCACAAAACGACGCGGTCGGCTCCGGAGTCGAACGCGCTTTTGACGACAGACATCGCGTATTCGCGGTCGTATAGATAGCCGTCGAAGAAATGCTCGGCGTCGAATATCACAAGCTCGAGCCGAGGACGTAGATATTCGAGCGTCGAATATACAAGCTCGAGGTTTTCATCCGGCGTGACGCACAGCACCTTTTCAGCGTGCAGCCGGTGCGCCTTGCCGAATATCGCGGCGGCGGAGCTGCCGGAAGCCAGCAGGCTTTCAAGCGACGGGTCGTCGGCCGGCGAAAACTGCCTGCGTCGGGTCGAGCCGAAAGCCACGATCCGCGAGGTCTTGAGCGGCAATGCCACCGCGCGCCGGAAGAACTCGGCGTCCTTGGGGTTCGACGCCGGATTGCCTGCCTCAACGAGGTCGACTCCGAATTCATCGAGCGCGCGCAGTATATTCAGTTTGTCCTGTACCGAATAGGATATTCCCTCTCCCTGTGCTCCGTCGCGCAGTGTGGAGTCGAAGATTTCAATTGCATTATTTCTGTCGCTTGTTTTGCTCATATCGCTCTGTATGTCCTTTTCAGTTTGTCCCCGCTGCGGCGCGGTAGACTTATATAATGTTATTATAATCTAAAAATTGCGCTGTGTCAATAGAATGGCGTCAGTTATTGCTCGCCGGCAGAAATAAACCTGACTTCGGGGCGCGCATAGGTCGGGTGACAAAAATTAACAATATTAATTTACTCAGGTTTTACATTGTTTGTGCCGGAGATTTACATCGGTGAGGTAAAATAAGTTTGACAAGGAGAGTCGAAATATGATATATATTGTCGAAGATGATGAGAACATACGTGAAATGGAGAGCTACGCGCTGAAGAACAGCGGTTATGAGGTGCGCGGATTTTCCTGCGGCGACGAGCTGCGCGCCGCGCTCGATGAAGCGCTGCCGCGCCTGATACTGCTCGACATAATGCTCCCCGGCGAGGACGGGCTCGCGCTGCTTCGGTCGATACGCGGGGGCGAGACGACGTCGCGGATACCCATTATGATGGTGACTGCCAAAACGACCGAGCTTGACAAGGTGCGCGGGCTTGACATGGGCGCCGACGATTACCTGTCGAAGCCGTTCGGTATCATGGAGCTTGTGTCACGCGTCAAGGCTCTATTGCGCCGCGCCGAACAAAACGAGGGTTCAAAGACAAGCGAAAAGCTCACGCTCGAATACGCCGGAATCCGCATGGAGGATTCGTCCCGGCGAGTCACCACGTACGGCGAGGAGGTCGATCTCACATACAAGGAATACGAGCTATTAAAATTCCTGCTTCTCAACATCAACATAGTCATGGCTCGCGACCGGATTCTGTCCGAGGTCTGGGGCTTCGATTACGAGGGCGAGTCGCGCACGGTCGATATGCACATAAAGACCCTACGCCAAAAGCTCGGCAACGCCGGCTCGGCGATAAAAACCATACGTTCGGTCGGCTATAAGCTGGGCGACTGACCTGGTCTTCCGATATTGCCGCGCTTGATATAGGCATTAAATAACGAGTGCGTACAAATCAAAATGGCAAGAGGTCAATTGTCAAAATTAAGATTGATACAAGTAAATTAAGTGCAAAATCACGGTATGGAAAGAAAAATTTTTCTCTCGCTTCTGATGACCGGAGTCGTCTCAGTGCTGCTGACCGCGGTCGTCGCACTGACCGCGCTGTTTATTTTCATCGAGAACCGGGTCTACAACGAGCTTCAAAGCGACGCTGATTTAATAATCGCCGCGCTGGATTCGACCGAGGGAATGACGCTGTTTGACAATATCGACGAGGTCGACCGCTGCCGGATCACTCTGATATCACCGGAGGGACAGGTGCTGTATGACAACTACGCGAATGTCGACGGTCTGGGATCGCACCTCAATCGTCCCGAGATAATCGGAGCGCTCGAAAAGGGCAGCTCATACGGCAGACACAGCTCCGAGACCTTCGGCGAAATCCTATATTATTACGCGATTCGGCTTGACGACGGCAATATATTGCGTGTGTCGCTGTCGAGCGACCAGTCGTTTACGATATTCCTCGGCACCGCGATCATGACATTGTTGATTTCGGGCGGACTCATCGCGGTCGGAATATTCCTGTCAAGCAGGCTTACCATGAAAATCACCGCTCCGGTGCGACGGCTCGCGGCAAATATCGGCGACGATACGCTTGATGAAGCTGACAATGACATATACCCCGAGTTCAAGCCGCTGGTCGACAAGATACGCCGTCAGCAGCTTGAAATCAAGCACCAGCTCGCGCGGGTCGAAAAGGAAAAAAACCGGCTCGCGACAATAATAAACAACATGGACGAAGGGCTTCTGTTGCTCGACAATTCATTCAATATCATAATGCTGAACGAAAGCGCCTGTCGGCTGCTCGGAAGCAGGCTCTCACGGTTCGAATGTACCGGAAAGCCTATTGCCGAAGTCTGCCCGCTCGATGAAGTGAAAAGCTGCATCGAGAACGCTGATTCAATCAATCTTACGATCAACGGAAGACATTTGCAGCTCCATGTGAATCAAGTAATGGCAAGCGCCGAGGAGGTAGGCAGGATAGGTCTGATACTCGACATCACCGAACGCAGTGAGATCGAGCGCATTAAGCAGGAGTTCACCGCGAATGTCTCGCATGAACTAAAAACCCCGCTCACATCGATATCCGGCTATGCCGAGCTGATCGAATCGGGTATGGCGACCGGAGACGATATCATTTTGTTTGCCGGTCGGATACGTCGCGAGAGCGCGCGTATGCTGACTTTGATAAGCGATATCATCAAGCTTTCGCAGCTTGACGAGGAGTCCAACCACGAGAATTTCGAACCGGTCGATCTGCACACAATCTGCGAGGAGTGCATGGATATACTCGACATCAGCGCGAAGCGTCACAATGTCAGCCTGTCGCTCGAGGGCGAGACCTGCGAGCTGCTCGCGTCGCCGAGTGAGCTGACCGAGCTTGTATATAACCTCATTGACAACGCGATCAGGTACAATCGACCGGGTGGTAAGGTTAGTATCAAGGTTGAATCGGGTATGTCCGGATATCCGGAGGGGACGGTTATGCTGACGGTATCTGACACCGGTATCGGAATCGCGAAGGAGCATACCGGACGCGTGTTCGAGCGCTTCTATCGAGTCGATAAATCGCGCTCTAAGGCGACCGGAGGCACCGGACTCGGGCTTGCGATAGTCAAGCACGTAGCCGAGCGTCACGGCGCGAAGCTGACTCTCGACAGCGAGTTGAATGTCGGCACGACGGTCAGGGTGATTTTTTATGGCAATGTGAGCGAAAATCCCTGATAAAGGCGATCGGGCTATATAAGCATGAGATACTGTGCAAACATCGGAATTTTTTTGCGGATGAAAGCTACCTTGATTAATATTAGCTTCAATAAAAAATAAAGCTTCTCCGAAAAAAATAGGCGGCGCGTTGTAAAATGAAGTTGCAATACCCCACTGGGTAAAAGTTTTCAAAAAAAGAAATCCATAGTAACGATTCTGTGGTAGAATTGAGTTAGCTAC
>CAJFKR010000103.1 GCA_904386005.1 Candidatus Flemingiibacterium merdigallinarum | reverse complement strand
AGCCAACGCTGTTCTACTTCGATTTGTTACCTTTTTGAAAACTATTGCAACTTGCTATTGCAATTTGCGAATGATAATAAAGATGAGGTTAAAATTATTGATTGATATATTGTGCAATTAGCACAAAAGTTACTAAATATTTTAGCTGCGATTATATTTGACTCTTGTGTTATGTGATATTATCAAAGCGATTTTAAAAAATACATCGACAAAATCATTTGAGCCTGTATCGATTTACAATCTTATCTGCCATTGAAGCCGCCGCGGAACATCGACATTATAAATATTAAATAAACGGTATCGACAAATGATACCGTTTATATTATTATTTGCGCTGCTACCAGAGCAGCTCGAGCGTTTCTTCTATACTCGTAATAACCGCTTCCTTGCCCGAGGCTATCGTCGACGCGATTGACGCGCCGCCCGACATAATCTGCCTTGCGATGTTGGTCGTCAGTGTGTTCGTCCAGCCGTAGCACTGTCCGATTTCGAAATGACGGCTGTCGCGCATCAGAGCGAGCATTTCAATTGAATCCTCGTCGCGGAGCTGCTTTTGCGACAGGCTGTTGTCGTAATATTCGGGCAGGACGTCGCGCCAGGTCAGATATGCCATCGCGTCGGTTATAATCGCGGTCGTCGATATGTCTTGGTTCGTGACCGGAATGCAGACCGCGGCGAGCGGGGTCGTGTATACATAATATTCGCTCTGCGACTCGTCGTATTTCGGCGGCGGAACGATTCCGTAATCGTCCTCCATGTCGCGGAACTTTGACGTCGCCTTGATCTGCGCCGTGGTCATCAGCGTGCGGCCGGCGCGGAAGGCCATCTCGTAGTGGTCGGGGTTCTGGTTCTTGTTGAGGTCGAGATATTCGCCCGGCTGACTGATTATCGACGCGATTTTCTCAGCCGCGTTGTAGAACTGCTCGTCCTCAAACGCGATGACCGGTAGGTTGTTCTCGTCTGACTTTATGTATTTCGCGCCCGCGCCGATGAGCATTGCGGTCACGCCGGTGTCCCAGCCGATATGTCCGTAGGTCGCCGCGCCGTCCGCGCTCCAGTTAAACGACTCGTCGCCGTTCAACGACGCGCCGAGCTTCATCAGCGAATACATCGCGTCGAGCGTCCATTTGCCGTCGCGCACCTGTTGGTAGGGCATTTCCTGACCGAGGTCCACCATCATGCTTTTGTTTATGAATATGCCCATCATTCCGTCGATTCCCATCAGCGACAGGTCGCTCGCCGCGAAATAAAGCGCGCTGTCATTGTGGAAGCAGGACTCGTCGTTGATATTTTTGTCCCACCACGGCTCGTCAAGCCGCAGCTCGGGTATCGTCGCGAGATTTGTAAAGCTCTGGTCGGTGATCATCGCCGCGATTCGGTTGGTCGGCATGATACCGATTTGATACTGATCGTCGCCGGCCATAATTGAAGCGTTCATGACTGACACAATCTTGTCGATGTCCTCATTGACCGCGACAAGGTTGAAGTTGAACTTGTCCTCAAGGAATGTGTTGCGGTCGTAAATCGCGTCGTCGAGCTTGTCTCCGGTCGCTTCTTCGAAGTCGATGTCGGTGTAAAAGCCCCAGGTTGTCGAGGTGTTCAATATCGTGAAGTCGCCGCCTTCGAGGTCGAGCTTGGGGTAGATATATTCGGGTTCGGTTTCAGTCGATGCTGTGGTATCTGTGCTTGTAGTCTCGACTGCTGTGTCGACGGTATCGCCGCAGCCGGACGCGCTTACAAGCAGCGCGGCGACAAGGACTGACATGATGAATCTGCGTTTCATTTTATTTCTGGCCTTTCTTTCTATCTTTATTGTTTTGCGTTATGCTTTCGGGATCGTTAATATGTTAAAATCAAATGCAGAGTCTTTTGCAACCAATGGTTCGTCTTGGTCATAACAATGTAAACGTTTATAATATGATAACATAAATTGATGTAAATGTCAACCGGAATTTATTCAAATATCTGTCGATATAAAAATTCCGCCTGATATTTGATCAGACGGAACAATATATTATGATTATGTCGGGATTTTATAGGCGAATCCCGCTATCTTTGACTATATAGTAATTATAGTGTTGAATCAATAGTTGTTTCGGAACTCGAGCGGCATATATTCACGCGGCTTAGAAATCGCCTTGTACGCCGGACGTATGATCTTCTTTCCGGTACAGACCTCCTCGATGCGGTGAGCGCACCAGCCGGTGACGCGCGCGATCGCGAACAGCGGTGTATACAGCTCGGTCGGTATTCCGAGCATACGGTAGACAAGTCCGGAATAAAGGTCGACGTTCGCGCATATATTCTTATCGGCCTGCTTGAAGCGCGCGAATACCGACGGAGACAGGCGCTCGACCGATTCGAGCAGCGCGAATTCGCGCTCGAACTCGGTGCCCTTTGCGAGATTCATCGCGTAGTGCTTGAGCACGACCGCGCGCGGGTCGGACAGGGTGTAGATAGCGTGACCCATGCCGTAGATCAGACCCGAGTGGTCGCCGACCTCGCCGAGCAGCAGACGCTCGAGGAAAGCCGAGATCTCGTCGTCGTCGTTCCAGTCGGAGACTCCCTCCTTGATGCAGTCGAACATCTCCTGCACCTTGATGTTGGCTCCGCCGTGCTTCGGTCCCTTCAGCGAGCAGATCGCCGACGCGATCGCCGAATAGGTGTCGCTGCCCGACGATGATACGACGCGGCAGGTGAACGCCGAGTTGTTTCCGCCGCCGTGCTCGGCGTGCAGTACGAGACAGAGATCGAGCAGCTTCGCCTCGTCCTCGGTGAACGAGCAGTCGGGGCGCATGATACGGAGGAAGTTCTGAGCGGTCGACATATTCAGCTGCGGGTTGTGTATATTCAGGCTGTCGCCATAAAAGTGACTGCGGTTGAAGGCATAAGACTGCGCGGCGATGATCGGCAGGCGCGCGAGCAACTGCATCGACTGGCGCAGCATATTCTCAAGGCTGGTCTCGTCGGGATTCTCGTCGTACGCGTAAAGCGCGAGTACGCTCGACGCCATCTTGTTCATCAGCGATGTCGACGGCGCCTTCATGATGACGTCCTCGGTGAAGCGGGGCGGGAGATAGCGGTAGGAATCGAGCAATGTGTCGAAGTCCTCAAGCTGCTTTTTGGTCGGAAGATCGCCGAAGAAAAGCAGGTATGCCGTCTCCTCAAAGCCGTAGCGTCCCTCCGAGACGTAGCCGCGGATGAGGTCGGTGATGTTGTAGCCGCGATAATATAGCTCGCCCTCGATCGACGTGCGCTCGCCCTCGTTGATTATGTAGCCATGCGCGTTGCCGATTTTGGTGATACCAGCCATGACGCCGGTTCCGTCGGGGTTGCGGAGACCGCGCTTGACATTGTAGTTGGTGAATGCCGCCGACGGTATCGAGTAATGCTCGCGGCAGCCGGACAACAATGATTCAAAAAGCTCCGAGGTATCCGGGCTCGACGGACTGTCATTGATATGGTTGACAAACGAATTATTTAATTCCTTCCTCTGCATAATACTACCCCCATTAAGTGCGATTAGATGTGTTATCATATATTATACCACATTTCAATTGAAATTGCAAGAGAAAAATAAAAATATTGCAAAAAATATTACTAAATCATATATTCGCCGGGTCAGCGGCGCGAAGTTCGCATAATTCATGACATAATCCGCCGTTTCGGTCGTTATTGTGGGACTTGCCCCGTCCGGATTATCCGTCGTGCCCGACCGTTTCTTGAGTCATATTAAACATTGGGAGGAATGTAAAAATGAATATATTGAAATTGATTCCTGCATTGCTTATAACAGCAGTATCAATCGCGCCTAATGACGCGGACACGGCTCTGCGCGACGCTGCCGCCGATCATATCAGCACCGGTCGAGTCAGCGTCTCCTCACAATCAATGGGAGTGTCGCTGCTTGATGAAATCCATATCGGCGAAATACCGCTCATGACTCCCGAGGGTATAATGGAGCTCGACGAGTATGTATTCGGTGTACTGCTCGGCGAGCTGCCGTACACCTTTGACGCGGATACCTTCGCGGCGCAGGCGGTCGCGGCGCGGTCGTACTGCCTGTATTGTTCTGACCGCGGGATGACGATACAGTGCGCGTATGACACGCCCGAAGCGCTCGCGGCAGATTACGGCGACGAATACGCGCGCGCTTCGGTCGAAGCGGCGAGACGCGCGGTCGAGTCGACAGCTGATATCATCGCGGTATACGACGGCGAGCCGATATCGGCGCTCTGGCATTCGAGCTCGTATGGCTGGACCGAAAGCTCGGTCAACGTCTGGGGCGGGGAATTCGATTACCTCGTTCAGGTGCCGACCTACGAAAACGGCGATTTTTTATGGTCGAGTGCCGAATTTGACCTTTATGAGGTATATAATCGGCTGTATGAAGCAGGATACTATTATAATATGGAAGAAAACCTGATTTTGACTCGCGTCAGTGGCCGCTGTGACAGCTTGACAATCGGCAGCGTCACTCTGACAGGCGTTGAGGCGCGGACGATATTCGGGCTGAAATCGACCGATTTCAGCGCGCGCTTTGAGTCGGGCAGGCTGATATTCGAAGTCGCCGGCTACGGTCACGGCGTAGGCATGAGCCAATACGGCGCCGAATGGCTCGCGCGCGCCGGTTATGACTGGCAGTCGATTCTGCTGCATTATTACCCGGGAAGCGAAATAATAAAGTGGTGACAAGCCGAATAACGCTTGACTTGCGGGAATGTATATGATATAATAATGTAGACAATTGTTGGCGAATATAGCCGACATACAAAAAAGAAAGCATAAGGGACGATCAAAATGAAATTGTTTAAAAAACTCGTTACACTCACGACCGCGGTCGCGATTGCCGCCGCGGCGCTGCTCACTGTCTCGTGCCAAAGCGACGCGACGAAGATCAATGTCGGTATAATCAAAGGTCCGACCGGCGTCGGCATGGCGCAGCTGATGGATAAAAGCATGAACGGCAAGTCTAAGAACAGCTACAGCTTCACAGTGGCGTCGTCACCCGACGAGATTGTTCCGAAGGTCGTGACCGGAGAAATTGACATCGCGGCTCTGCCGACGAATGTCGCGAGCACACTCTGGAGCAAGACCGAGGGCAAGGTAGAAATGCTCGCGGTCAACACGCTCGGTGTTTTGTATATGCTCGAGAACGGCGACAGCGTCAATTCGGTCGCCGACCTCAAGGGCAAGACGATCTACACGTCGGGACAGGGCGCGAATCCCGAGTATGTTCTGAGGTATGTATTGAGCGAGAACGGCATCGACCCCGACAATGACGTGACAATCGAG
The DNA here is from genome assembly GCA_904386005.1 of Candidatus Flemingiibacterium merdigallinarum. Classification (GTDB taxonomy): domain Bacteria; phylum Bacillota; class Clostridia; order Oscillospirales; family CAG-272; genus Flemingiibacterium; species Flemingiibacterium merdigallinarum. The sequence continues at coordinate 5,790 of CAJFKR010000103.1, read as the reverse complement.
TTCGTCGGTACGAACGACGAGCTGACCGCGGTACTGGTATCGGGAACCGCGCAGGTGGCGATGGTGCCCGAGCCGTCGGCAACCGCGGCATTATCGAAGCTCGACAGTCTGCGCCGCGCGCTCGATATGAGCGATGAGTGGGACAAGATCTCGGACACAAGCTCGCTGATGATGGGCTGCGTAGTCGCGCGCTCCGAATTTATCGACGAGCACCCCGAATTAGTCAAGTCCTTCCTCGAGGAATACCGCGAGTCGGTCGAATATTGTACGAATGTCGATGAGGTCGCCGACTACTGCGTCGAGCAGGGAATAATCCCGTCGATTGACATCGCGAAGGCGGCAATTCCAAACTGCAATATCGTCTATGTCGACGGAGCTGACATGAAGGAGCGCATTTCGGGCTACTTCGGCGTGTTATTCGACAGCAATCCCGCGTCGATAGGCGGCGCTCTGCCTGACGACAGCTTCTATTATGCCGGCTGAAAATAAGCAAGCGGGCTGTGCGGATGAGAATTCCGATCTATACGCGGGCGCAAATTCGACTAAGAATCCGGACAAAGATACAAAACCGGATATGAATCCGGACGAATATCCGAAGTCAGTTAGAAAAATTCGTCCTATTCTGCGCCGAATACTGAAAATATTGATTCCGCTTGCGTTCTGGCTGGCGGTCTGGCAGATCGTTTCGATGCTTGTCGATATCGAGCTGCTTGTGCCGTCGGTCGGCGTCGTCATTTCGGTATTGTTCGAACTTTGGCAAACTTCGGAATTCTGGCTGTCGGCGCTGCTGTCGCTCGCTCGGGTGCTGATTGGATTCGCGGTCGGAACGCTGCTCGGGTTCGTATGCGGTTTCCTGACGCATTACGTCAAACCGGCGAGGATTCTGCTCGAGCCGCTGATGAAAGTGATACGCGCGGTTCCGGTGGCTTCATTTATAATTCTCGCGCTGGTTTGGATCGAGACCGATGCTCTGCCTTCATTCATCGCCGCCGCGATGGCGGCTCCGATGGTCTGGCAGAGCATATCGGGCGCGCTCGCAAGCGACGTCGACCCGAAGCTGCTCGAATTCGCGCGGGTATACACAATACCGCGGGCGAAGATCTTGCGTGGCATCATCCTGCCGTCGGTGCTGCCGGCGTTTATCTCGAGCGCGGCCGGAGCGCTCGGCTTCGCTTGGAAGTCGGGGATCGCCGCCGAGGTCATCTGTCAGCCGCTGTATTCGATAGGTCGGCAGCTGCAAAACGCCAAGGTCTACTACGAGACGCCGCGCGTGTTCGCGTGGACCTGTACGGTCTGCATTTTATCCATCGCGCTCGAACATATACTTAAGCTGGCGGCGGCGAGGTATGGGAAGCGCTGATAACTGGGTGTGATATGGATACGATACTGAAAATCAACCGGCTGGCATTTGCGTATAAATCGAACGACCGAACAGAGCAAAAAAAGCGGGGGTTCGAAAATTATTCGCTGACACTCTGCCGCGGCGAGCGAATCTGCCTGTCCGCGCCGTCTGGCAGCGGCAAGACTACATTGCTGCGGCTGATCGCCGGACTCGAGCGCCCCGATTCGGGCACAATCGAGCTGTACGGCAAGCTCGCGTATATGTTTCAGGAGGATCGGCTGCTCGGGTGGTATACCGCGCTCGAGAATCTGACGTTTATCGGCTGTGAGCGCGCGCGTGCGCTAAAGCTGCTCGACGCGGTCGGACTCGGCGACGCCGCGGACAAGCTGCCGCGCGAGCTGAGCGGCGGAATGAAGCGTCGGCTCGCCGCGGTGCGGACAGTCGCGCATGGAGGAGATTTACTGCTGCTCGACGAGCCGTTCGGCGGTCTCGACGAAACCTCGCGGGCATTGACTGCCAAGCTGATACATGACAGCTTTCGTGACGCTGCCATGATACTTGTGACCCACTCGCCGGCTGACGCCGAGCTGCTCGGCGCGAGAATCGACGACCGACCGTTTATCGCAGAATGCTGACATTCTGTCTGTGTCTGATACTGAAAACGTTCCCGACGCGCGAGTAATCATAAGCAAATGTCGCAATAATTGATGAAAACAAGAGCTTTTAATGAGTTAAATTAAAATATAGCGATATTTTTTTCAAAAGCTATTGACAAGCGGTTCGGAATGTGGTATAATATTGAACGTTGAGAAATGAATCTGCGGAGTATTTATGCGCGGATATGTCGCCCCGAGCGAGCAGACCCGCCGCCTCAGATTCCATATTTATTGTATTTACGGAGGAAATAGCGATGTCCACATACATGGCTAAAAAGGAAAACCTCGAGCGTAAATGGTATGTTATCGACGCGGCAGACAAGCCCCTCGGAAAGACCGCGGTGGTCGCGGCTACCATTTTAAGAGGTAAGCACAGACCCGAATTCACGCCGAACGTTGACTGCGGCGAATTCGTTATAATCATCAACGCCGAAAAGGCAGTCCTCACCGGAAAGAAGCTCGATCAGAAGTTCTATCGTCATCATTCGGGCTACATCGGCGGACTCAAGGAAACAAGCTACAGAAAGCTGATGGCTACGAAGCCCGAGCTCGCTATGCGTCTCGCCGTCAAGGGTATGCTCGCGAAGAACAGCCTCGGCGACGCACAGATCGCGCGTCTGAAGGTTTACGCCGGCGCGGAGCACAAGCAGCAGGCACAGAAGCCGGTAGCTTATCCGGCAGAATGATTTTGACGAAGGGAGAATAATCAATGTATACCAGTGCAAAGCCGTATTTCTACGGCACCGGCAGAAGAAAGAAATCGGTTGCCAGAGTCCGCATAGTTCCGGGCACCGGCGCTATCACCGTCAACGGCAAGTCGGCTGACGAATATTTCGGTCTTGAGACTCTCAAGCTCATCATCAACCAGCCCTTCGGCGTAACCGCTACCGAGGGCAAGTTCGATATCATCGCGAATGTAAAGGGCGGCGGACTCTCCGGTCAGGCCGGCGCTATCCGTCATGGTCTGTCGAGAGCTCTGCTCCAGGCTGACGAAACCTATCGTCCGGCACTGAAGAAGGCAGGCTTCCTCACTCGCGACCCTCGTATGAAGGAAAGAAAGAAGTACGGTCTCAAAGCGGCTCGTCGTGCAAGCCAGTTCTCGAAGAGATAAGTTTGCATGGCTCAAGTCGGAGATTCGACTGCGCAAATTGGATATATGCCCCGCGAATCATGGTTCACGGGGTTATTTTATACTTTGCAAATGTGTGTGACAATATCAGCTCAAAGATCAATTTGATGTTTATATGCTATATAACCCAAAAAATCGAAAGGAGCAGCCTTGAATGAAAAGAATAATTCTCACCTGCGCTCTAATTTTGTCAATAACGCTTCCATTCGCTTCCTGCGGCGAAGATACCGGAGGCAGCGAAGCTGTAAACACGAGCGACGTCGAGATCGAGTCGGTCGAATACGCTTCGCTGTTTGAAGGTCACAAGCTGACTATGATCAATGTCTGGGCGACGTTTTGCGGTCCGTGCATTAATGAGATGCCCGACCTCGGTGAAATCGCGTCGGAGTATGCCGACAAGGGCTTGCAGATAGTCGGCATTCCGGCCGATGTGCTCAGTCAGGACGGCAGCATTTCCGAGGAAATGGTCGCGACCGCGAAGGAGATTGTCGCGGCGACCGGCGCGAACTACTTGCACATTCTTCCGGCAGCAGACAATTACGCGCTGCTCGCGCAGTCGATGTATGTGCCGACGACCTTCTTCTTCGATGAGGAGGGCAATCAGCTCGGCGAGAGCTATGTCGGCTCGAGGAGCAAGGCTGACTGGACGGTTATAATCGACGAGCTTTTGGAGTCGCAGTCATGAGAGAAACACACCGCAATCTAATTTCTCTGTCTGTAGTGATAGTCGGAGCGGCGTTTATAATAATCGGCGCGCTGCGCGGCGAGGCTGCGGTCGTGCTTCGCAAGGCGGTCAACGTATGTCTGGAGTGTATCGGAATTGGCTAAGCGAAAATCAAGACGTCAGACTGTGCGCTTGATAATACAGGCGGCGTTCGCCGCGCTGACCAACGGATATGTCCGCGGGTTCGCCGAGGGCAGGATTTTCACCGGCAGCACAAAATATGTCTGTGTCCCCGGACTCAACTGCTACTCCTGCCCGGGCGCGCTCGGAGCCTGTCCGATTGGCGCGCTTCAGGCGACGCTCGGCAGCAACAAATATCAGTTCGCGTTCTATGTGCTTGGATTTCTGATGATATTCGGCGCGCTGTTTGGACGGCTGATCTGTGGATTCCTCTGTCCGTTCGGACTTGTGCAGGACCTGCTTCACAGAATTCCGCTGCCGAGGAAATGGAGATTTCCGCGAAAGCTCAAGCGGCTGCCGGGTGAACGATTTCTGCGGCTCATTAAATATGTGCTGCTGATTTTGTTCGTGATCCTGCTGCCGATGTTTGTCGTAGACATAATCGGGCAGGGCAAGCCTTGGTTCTGCGAATATATATGCCCGTCGGGGACGCTGCTCGGCGGCATCCCGCTCGTTTTGACAGATGAGCGGCTGCGCGCGACTATCGGCTGGCTGTATGCGTGGAAGGTCACGATACTTGCGGTCATTGTACTGCTGTCGATTATAATCTACCGTCCGTTCTGCCGATATATCTGTCCGCTCGGCGCGATATACGGGCTGTTCAACAAAATCTCGCTCGCGCGGTATACGTTTGACAAGGACAAATGCACACGCTGCGGTCTGTGTCAGAAGGCTTGCGAATTTGACATCAAGGTATTCGAGAATCCGAACAGCATCGACTGCATTCGCTGCGGCAAGTGCCGCGACGCCTGCCCGCAGGATGTGATTGGGACATATTTTCACATCAAGCCGCGGTGCTCGGACTCGAAGTCTGACGAGACCGAATGACTATTCGACAAGCCGTACAGGCTTGACAAGAACATATAATACCAAACGAGGTTAATTATGCTTGCACATAAGGGAACGCAAATACTGCAAACCGCAAGACTCACACTTCGCCGATTCACGGTCGACGACGCGGAATCGATGTACAACAACTGGGCAAACGATGAGCGGGTGACGCGCTATCTGACCTGGCGACCGCACGAGTCGCCGGCGGCGACAAGGCAGCTGCTCGAGCAGTGGTGCGCCATATATGAGCAGCCCGACAAATACAATTGGGCTATCGAATACGAGGGTGAGCCGATTGGCAACATCAGCGTCGTGCGCTGTGACGACAAGAGCGAACGCGTCGACCTCGGCTACTGCATGGGCTGCGCGTACTGGAATCGCGGCTTGATGACCGAAGCGGTGAAGGCGGTCACCGACTTTCTGTTCAGCGAGGTCGGCGTAAACCGCATCGAGATCTCGCACGCCGTCAAGAATCCGGCGTCCGGTCGTGTCGCCGAGAAGTGCGGGTTCAGATTTGAGGGCACGAAGCGCGAATATTACAAAACCTTTGCCGGCGAATTTCTCGACATATCCTATCGCGGGCTTGTCAGAAGCGATTGGCAGAGCAAATAACAACGGCGGTGAGGACATACGTCCTCGCCGCCGACTGTTGCGAAAGTGCATTGCTGTTAGCTTTCTCTGGGGGAGTGAGCCTACGAGTTGCTGACGCAACTCGGAAAAAGGCTCCTCCCCCAGACTCCCACCGCGAAAACTTCAACAATTGGGCACATATTTAATTATATATTTGTACTCTATGGTTAAAATTGTGCAAGATTGTTATAGTGACAGTGGCGCGCCGCTTTACTCGGGTCCCTTTCCCGAGCAGCGGCTTTGCTTGTACGAACTTCTTTGTTTTAATTCAACTTTATCGACAAGCTGTGCAGACCGG
>CAJFKR010000102.1 GCA_904386005.1 Candidatus Flemingiibacterium merdigallinarum | reverse complement strand
CAATGAAACGGCGCACCGTCTCTGGGAAGCTCCGAAGCTTCAATTTCATAACTTTTCCTTGGGCATGCAGCGCATTTTATTTGGCGTTATGAAAAAAGTTGTTATTGCCGACCGGCTGAATCTTTTTATCAAAACAGTCTTTACAGGATATGCTGATTATCACGGGCTGACGATTGCTGTAGCAGCCGTATGTTACACAATCCAGCTTTACATGGATTTTTCAGGTACGATGGATCTTGTCATCGGCACGGCACAAATCTTCGGCATCAGATTGCCTGAAAATTTCCGCCGTCCGTTCTTTTCAAAAACAATTTCGGAATTTTGGCAGAGATGGCATATCACGCTTGGCGCCTGGTTTAAAGATTATATCTTTTATCCGTTATCCATGTCCAAGCCGTTGAAAAAACTGTCATCCCGCGCAAGACGCCGTGTGGGAAATCATTTCGGTCCGCTTGCAGCAGGTTCCATCGCCCTGTTTTGTGTTTGGATTGCCAATGGTCTCTGGCACGGTGCCGGATGGCATTATATTTTCTTCGGCATGTATCATTTTGCACTGATTTTAGCCGGAAATATCATCGAACCGGCAGCTGCAAGACTGACTAAATTCCTGCATATCCGAAGAACTCATTTTCTCTGGCGCTGTTTCCAGATAGTCCGTACGGCAATTCTTGTGTGTATCGGAGAACTGTTTTTCCGCGCCCACGGTCTGCGGGCCGGGCTGGCCATGTTTAAAAAAATCATTACTGATTTTTCACTGGACAGCCAAAATATTCAATCGCTGTTCTCTCTCGGTATGGATAAACACGACTTTTTGATTGCAGCCATCGGTGTGCTTATCATCTTTGTCATCAGTCTGCTTCAGGAAAATCGTATTGCAGTTCGTGAGCAAATCGCCCGCCGGGGTCTGATTATCCGATTTTCTGTCTGCTATGCCCTGATCATGTTTATTATTATTTTCGGAGCCTACGGCACAGGATATGTTCCTGTCGATCCGATTTATGCTACATTTTAAGGAGGTGTCTATGAGCGTTTACATCAAAAGATTTGTTTGTATGATTGTCTTTGCCGCCGGGCTGATCGGTATTCTCACTGCTTCCTCATTTGTTTTCGCTCCCAAAAACAACATGCCCCAATTTGGCATGGAAGAAGTTTCAGCCAACGGTATTCTTGGAGAAAGAGAAAATTCAATAGATGTTTTAGTATTGGGAGACAGCGAGGCATATTCTTCAATCAGTCCGATGCAGATTTTTAAAGATACCGGATTTACATCCTATGTATGCGCTACTGCCGGACAGCCTCTGGATTACACTGTAGTCATGCTGCACCGCGCGTTTGAAAAGCAGTCTCCGAAAATCGTTATTTTAGAAACAGATGCCATCTATCGGAAAATATCTGCTAAAAATGCTGTAATTTCTCGATTGTCTGCTTATTTTTCCATATTCCGCTATCATGACCGCTGGAAAAAACTCAGCTGGAATGATTTTAAAGGAACATCAAATTTCACATGGACAGATGACTTCAAAGGCTACAAATATAACGCTAAAGTTGATGGATGTACAAAAACAGATCATATGCAGCCAACCAAAACGGCCGCCGAAATTCCTGCGAGAAATATAAAGTATGTCAAAGAAATTAAAGAATTTTGTGATGCCAATGGCGCTAAACTGGTTTTTCTCAGTACGCCGAGCACCGTCAACTGGAACTATCCCCGCCACAATGGCATCGAAGCACTTGCCAGCGACCTTGGATGCGAATATGTTGATTTAAATTTGATGAACGACAAAGTCGGCATTGACTGGGGGAAAGATACCCGGGACAAAGGGGATCATCTGAATCACGCCGGCGCGGTGAAAGTTACCGCATTTTTGTCCCGGTACTTAAAAGAAAAAGACTTATTTACTGACCACCGTCAGGATAACGCTTTCGCCACATGGCAGCGCGCCTTAAAAAATTATGAAGCGGCGGTCAAATGAGCGGATATATTTGCATAAAGTGTTAACTTCCGCTGCTTTTGCGTCCGAGCTGCCAGAATGCCACAGCGCTGGCAGCTGCAACATTAAGCGAATCTACGCCGTGTGACATAGGAATACGCACGGTATAATCACAGTCGGCAATGGTCTGCTCTGATAAGCCGTCGCCTTCTGTTCCAAGAACAATAGCCAGCTTTTTCTCTGCTGCAAGCTGCGGGTCATCAATGCTGACAGATTTGTCTGACAGCGCCATTGCCGCTGTTTTAAAGCCCTGTCGATGCAGAAATTGAATACCGTCTTTCGGCCACTCGCCGCTGTCCAGAAACGTCCACGGTATGAGAAAAACATTGCCCATACTGACACGGATGGCTCTGCGGTACAGCGGATCGGTACATCCGTCTGTCAGCAGGATACCATCGATTCCCAGAGCGGCCGCTGACCTGAAAATAGCGCCCAAATTTGTCGGATTCATAACATTTTCCAGCACCGCTATTTTCTCTGCCCGAAGACATATATCATAAGGAGCGGGAAGTTTTGGCCTGTACATTGCACAGAGCATGCCCCGCGTCAGTTTAAACCCTGTCAGCTTAGTCAGCACATCAAAGGCAGCCGTGTATACAGGAATATCTCCGCACCGGCTGATAGTTATTTCTGTCTCTTCTGACCATAAACCCTGTTGGACTAAAATTGATATAGGCTCACAGCCGGCATCGAGGGCACGCTCGATTACTTTCGGACTTTCTGCAATAAAAACGCCGGCTTTGGGTTCATATAAATGCCGAAGCTGATTTTCGCTCTGTCTTCATTTATGATTTCTTCAAGCTCGCTTATTTTAACTAAATATTTATTTTTATTGGTTATTCGAGGATAGAATTTGGTCTGACCAGAGCCGTCTGTTGTATATTCAAATATAATATTCTTTGTTTTAACGTTGGGTTCAATAGACATAATGCTGTAATCGTCAATATCAAGTGTTAGGGTGCCCTCTTGTGCGGCATACGCGTCAGCGGTGAAGGGAAGGCTTTCTGCGAATACATAATCATAATATGTCAGCTTGATTTTATATTCCTTACCGTGCATATCTTTATCGATAGGGAATATCACAGTGCCATCCTTGCTTACTAAATAATTCAAAACAGGAATGTCGCTGCTGCCATAAAGCTCCGCTCTGAGGTTGACATCTTTCATCGGCGAGTCCGCATAGTTCGGTATTCTGAGCGTATACTGCACGGAGTCGGCATAAAAGATTGTCAGAAAATATGTCCAGTCGATTTCGGCGTCCTCATATATCATCTTATCGATATACGGTGCGCGATTGATTTCTCCGTTTAACGCGTTCTCAGCGGTAAAGATAAGTCCTTCCGCGGGCACAGTCGCCGAGCCGTTGAACGTCAGCGTCAGCTCATCCTTGCCGCCGGCCGCGGTAATTCCAGCAGGCAGATCGAAGGTCGAGTCTGTGAAATCGGTGTCAAAATTGCTGATTTTAAGCTCGGTTCCCGCGTCGGGAGTGAATTCCTCAGTGGGGACAAGCGTAAAGGTGTAGTTGCTTTCAACGTTTTTGAGGTGATTCGATAGCTTTACCTCCACGGTCTCCCACTGAACGCTGCTCTGCTCACGGTATACGTTGAGATTCAGCGTTTTTGACGCCGACTTGTCATTTTCGGTCACCGTGAATCTGACTTCAAAGCTGCCGTCCTCGGTGGGAGTGCCGTTGATGATTCCGGTCGAGGCATCGATTGTGAGTCCCTGCGGCAGATTTTCCGCGCTCCATGTCAGCGTGCTGCCGGTCGTGCTGGGGACTCCGTTCATCATATATGTATAGGGCTGCTTGTATGTGGCGTCAGGCAGCGAGCTTGTGACGATAACGGGATCGTTTGCAGACGTTCCCTCTTCGCTTAACGTGAATATCTCAGTCGAATAGTACAGCGTCTCTTGATAATCGCCGCTGTCGTTGTTTCCAACATAGACGAGTATTTTATAATCGCCCGGGGTAAGCGGCTGATTGCCGTTCGGTGTGAAGTTGTTGAGCTGGAACACGCCGTTTTCGAGCTTGTCGAGCGGCGTGCCGTTATCACAGAAATAATCGCCGCTTCCATTGTACCAGAAAACCGTACCCCATTCGCTCGAGCCGTCTGTTGGGTAGAAGGCAAGGCTCTCAACAACCCAGCCGGACTCAACGGTCGGCGTGAAGCCCCTGAGATCGAGTATCAGTCCCTGCTGGTCAATCGCAAAGGTGTCGACCTTTTCGCTGTCTTCATACATTCCGTCGCCGTTGTCGATATATATCGTCGCCGAAACCGAGCCGTCGGCGGCGAATACCGGCAGTATATTCGCCGGCAGCAGTGCCGCCAGCATACACAAGCCTAACAGAAAGGATGTGAACCTTTTGTAAAAAGTCCTTTTCATTGTCATAACCTCCGTTATTTTTTGCACCTTCGGTGCCGGATTGAGTGCCGCGTATCCGCGCGGCAGGATATGCCGTCATGCCTCCTTTATTTTCCTGTGCATCAGGCAATTGATTTTCAGCTCGTTTTCGAGCAGCTGCTCCACGCGGTCAGCCAGATAATTTGCCGCCCGCTGCTGTCCCATCTCGGACAAGCCCTCGCCCGGCGTCATTACCGCAATCGAGATATTCGTCGCCGGCAGCTCCTCGGTCACGCTGATTGAAAATTCGCTGAAGTTGCCGTATACACTCACGCCCGCGCGTATATCTCCGTCGGCGCTCCGGCGGTACTCGCTCTTTTCCTGATCGAGCACGTCATAAAGCGCCATCAGCACGAGCTGCTTGGTGTAGGGCACAAACCTGTGCGCTGACAACATGATAATCCTCCTTTCCCGCCGAGGGGCGATTCGATGTCTGTCAATATACTACCACATCGCGGCCTTTCTGTACAGGTCACAAGCGCGCCAATCTCACAGACGCGCGGGGTCACATCTGTGACTTTTTGAAAAAACGGCGAAAAAAAGGAGGGTCACATATGTGACCCCCGCAAAAAGTCAGTATTCAAGCCTATTTCTGCTCGGAGATGTATTTGGTAAATATTTGAAACAACCCGATTCTCGACTTCGTTCCGGTCTTTTCATACACCGACGCGATGTATCTTTGCAGCACACGTCTTGAGATGAACAGACTATCGGCGATCTCCTGCACGCCGTCCTCGGTCGACAGCAACCGTTCGAGCACCTCGGTCTCGCGCGGCGTGAGTGAGAAAGATTCGGCGAAGCGCTGCATCAGCTGTTCCTGCGACAGCTCCTCGGGCTGCGGCTCGGGCTCTTTACGATCGAATCGCACAATGTAATATATCAGCACGACGAGCAGCAGTATCGACAGCGCGCAGGATATGACCACAAGCGCGGTCGTGCCGGCGAGCTCGTATATCCGCATCGTCGGCGTCACCATAAGGGCGACGAACAGGCAGCGGACGACGCGTCCCATGCCGGCCCACAGCTCGGGGCAGCGGCTTTTCGGCGCGAGCTCGCAGAACATCACGGTCAGGAAAATTATGTAAAATCCGCTGTACAGATACATGAGGGCGGTTCCGACATACGCTCCGGCGGTGCTGCCGAGCAGCGCGGTCGACGCCGACGACAGCAGGATTGTGCAGGCGGTGGCGAACGACAGGTATTTTTTGTCCAGCATATCGGAAAGGAATCCGGCGGTCAGCAGACCGACCGCGTAGAATATCCGGACACCGAAATATACATTGATCCTGCCGGTCGCGTCAAAGAAGGTGATGACCGAGTCAATCGTGCCCGAGACCAGCGACATCAGCGCGACCGCGGCAATCAGGATAGCGGCGGTTATAATGTCGGTGCGATTTTCGGACGAGTAGGGCAGCGGATCGTCGAGCATCCAATCCTTGGGCAGACGGAAAATGATATACAGCACCAGCAGTATGCTGACGGCGATACCGCAGATAAGCACGGCCTTCTGCATGGCGAATCGGTGTATCAGGATCTGTATCATTGTAGCCACCGCCATGCCGATGCCGGTGGCGCGACCCATATACCGGCTATTGGTAAAGGTCATCGCGTGGTGGTAATATACGCAGCCGCCGATGTGTCCGCAGGTCACGAGCGCGAGAAACGCGGATATGCAGAATATTGTCATGTCGGCGGTTATGAGGAAGAGGCAGACCGAAACGACACATACGATTCCGACAGCACTGATAATGACCTTTCGCAGGCTCTCGTTAGCGAACAGTTTGCGCGCTGCCGAAAACGAAAGGAATCCGGCTCCGGTACATATAAGACCGATTGTGTAAATGGTATTGACGTGTCCGGGACCGAGGAGCTCGCCCGCGCGGCTGTTTATCATAGACCCGGTCATCATGAACGAAAAGAAGCATAAAGCAAAGCAGGCGCTCTGCCAGAGAATCGCAGTGACCGGATTATTTGACCTGTTTAATTGCATCTGTATTTACACCAACCCGCAGATAATCTGCCTTTGATAATATTCCGCGTATAATATGCACGGATCATGCCGTATTGTACAGCCGCATTAATTATAGCATAATTGCGGAAATATGTCAATAGCGGTTCAATTCTGCTTATAAATGAGAAAAAATGCTTATATATGGAAGAAACGTTCATTAATGTTCAAATAACGCACATAATTGATGTGAATCGGATGACAGAAATGGCAAATACGACTGAATTCATGCTCTGATTCATTCGCTGTAGAATATATACAGCTGAAAATATTACTTGGGACAGATAGAACCGGATAAATAGCAGTATCATTGAACTGTTAAATTATAGTATAATAACAGAATTTGTATTTACACGGTCGCAGCGTCTGCTGCCATGTCCTCGTGCAGGTCGGTGATCGGGTCGCCCTTGACCTGAAGCGAGCCGGCGGAGAACGGGAATCCGGCGGCAGCCTGCGGATATACGCCGGTCGTGTGGTCGACAAAGTAAGGCTCAAAGCCCTGCTTCTTGACTTCCTCGGGCGTCAGGTTGCGTGTGAGCTGATGTACGATGCTCGCGATCATTTCGAGGTGCGCGAGCTCCTCGGTACCGATATCGGTCAGCGCGCCCTTGACCTCGGGGTAGGGCATCGAGTAGCGCTGCGAGAGATAGCGCAGCGACGCGCCAAGCTCGCCGTCCGGACCGCCGTACTGCGAGATTATGATCGACGCAAGGCGCGGATTTGTGTTGTTTATCTTGATTGGGTATTGCAGCCGTTTTTCATAATTCCACATAGACTAATCCTCGCCTTCGATAATATTTGCTTCAGCCTGCCACGGCCACGGGTCGTCAATCCAGCCCCAGCCGTTCTTCAGCATTTCGGCGTCCACGCAGCAGCAGCAATGTCCCATCGCTTCGCAGACCCGGCGGTAGGCTTCGAGCGCGCGTTTGTCCTCGGGATGGGTGTCGAGGTAGAGTCGAAGCTCGTGCTGCATGAACGGCAGCGAATAGAGCCTTTTGTTCATCTGTTCGTGGTTCATCATGTCCTGCCTTTCTCCTTCACCGTTTCGCCCTCGAACGGCAGGTCGAGCTCGGGGAAGAGCGTGCCGCGTTCCAGCGCGACTTCGGGCGAATACATCTCTCCGAACTGCTGCATCGGCACATATGCCATCGCAAGCGGGAGCTTGTTTATGCAGTTTTGCAGGTCGGTTGGTATCTTGTTATTGTTTTCCAGCTTAATCATCCTCCATCGGTATATTGACCGGCAGCCGGTCTATTTTTATTATATGAAATCTCGCCGGCGCGGTCAATTTTCGCCGCGGTTTGCATTTTGTATTTTTATCGGAAAAATAAAAAATCGGCGAACCGCAAAGCGATTTGCGCGACTATATATATGAAAGCTTTCACGAGAGGTTATTTTATGGATAAGTTTGAGCTTGCGACATACATGGACTGGCTGCTGCGTCGGGCGCTCTGTCGCTGCGGGCGGCTGTATGAAGCCGAGGAGCTTGTTTCGGACACGATTGTATCTGCGCTCGACGCGCTCGATGAGGGCGTGACTATAACGAATCCGAGGGCGTGGCTTGCGCGGATCCTCGAGCGGCGCTTTTGCGATATGCAGCGAAAAAGGTATCGTGAAGCGGCGTCGCAGTTGATTTATGACAGCGAGCCGCCCGATGATCTGAATCTTGAGCAAATCTTCGAGGACGCTGAGACAGCCGAGTCGATCCGCCGCGGAATCGCGATGCTGACCGGTATCTACCGCGAGGTGGTCGTGCAGTATTACCTGAACGAGCGGAGCATATCCGAAATAGCCGAGCTGTACAAGCTTCCCGAGGGAACGATAAAGTCGCGCCTCAACACGGGGCGCAGGCAGCTAAAGGAGGAACTTGAAGTGGAGAAATACCAGAGAGAATCATACTTCCCGGATTATCTTTATGTGACCTGTTCAGGACGGTCGGGGAATGACGGAGAGCCTTGGTCGCTGATCGCAAACGACCGCGCGACAATGAATCTTTTGATAGTCGCCTACGCGAAGCCGCTGACAATAAGCGAAATCGCCGACGCTATCGGCGTATCGGCGGCGTATATCGAGCCGGTCGTGAAAAGGCTTGTCGATGGACAGCTCATGCGCTGTGTCGCGAACCGTTATTACACCGACTTCGCGATAGCCACCGAAGCCGACCGCACGGCGAATCTGCCGGCTATATTGAAGCTGGCGGAGAAAATCACGCCAGAGCTGTGGGGGTATATCGACGAGGGGCTGTCAATGCTGCGAAGCCGCGACTACTACAAACGGCAGGAAAAATACGCGGCGCAGAAGCTCGAGAGTAGCTATATTACAAAGTCAATACAGTCGGCGGTACTCAACATTCGCGACGCGGCATACGGAGGTATGCAGCCGTTCAGCGAATACCCCGAGCGGCCGAACGACGGAAAATGGTACGCGATGGGCAATCTGTATCCATACGGCTACGACTTCTCGCGCTCGCCTACCTCGCGCTACAATATCAGCGGCGAAGCGAGCAGCAGCTGTGAAAATGTGTTCGGGCTGAAAACGCTGAGGAATTACGATTTTGACACCGACGAGACGATATTCGGCGCGACATATAAGAACTATGGTAATTTTGCCGTAAGGAACAAACTGCTGTATGCGGCTATGCTCGGTCGTGAGGAGCTATATAATCTGATTGACGATAACTACAGCGCGGTAATCGATAATTATGTCGAACTAAAGTTTTTGATAAGGAACGGCTCGGGCGGACTCATACTGACGATACCGGTGATAAGTCCGAGTGAGCGGAGCGATTTTTTGAACCTTTGCGGTGAGATGAAGTCAAAGCTCATCGAGCGGTTCAGCAAAGATATAACCCCGCTTGCGTCAAATCCGCTCAAGCTGCCAAAGCATATCGAAAGTGTGCCCGAATGGATAAAGCATATGTGGTGCGTGGATTCGCTGCCGATGGCGATAGTCGCAGCGGCGCTCGATTCGGGGCTGTACGTCCCCGACCGCACCGGCGGCGCGCAGGCAATGATGTTCGTCGAGGATAAAGGATAATATAAAAAACAGACGCAGAATTCTGCGCCTGTTTTTTTGAATCAGTATGACAGTCGAATTTCTTTTGTACCGACTGATATCCCGATTATATTATTATTTCAGTTTGACTGTAATCGCCATGACCGAGCCGCGCGCAAGCTCGATTCTGCCGTCGAAGCTGTCGATGTGCGCCGAGGTCGGCGCGACGGCTTCGGGGGCGTCAAACGTGTTGTGCGCGCGCAGATTGTCATTAGCGAGCGAGATTATGTCGGCACTATTATAATCCTTTCCGTAGACCGTGAGGTCGAGCTCGATATCGCGGCGGCAGGACAGATTCGCGGCGGTCAGTGTCAGCGCGCCGTCTTTTTCGGAAGCAGAAACTGTGACGTCGTTGTCGGTGGCAAAGGCTTCGAGCGCGTCGCCGCCCTGATGACCCTTGTACATATTGAATACGTGGTAGTTCGGCGTGCAGATGCAGTCGGCGTCGTGCGCTAAGAACAGGGTGTGCAGGTTGTTCACGAGCTGCGCGGTCGCGCAGAGCTTGATTTTGTCGCAGTTCTGATTGAAGATATTCAGAGTCAGCGCGCTGACAACAGCGTCGCGCATCGTCACCTGCTGCTCGAACAGGTTCGCGCCCTTGCTCGGACCGGTTCCGCCCGGGTGCCAGCAGCCCCATTCGTCGATACAGAGCTTCGCCTGATTCTCCATACCATAAGATATGACCGTGCTCCAGTGCCGCTCGATGATCTCCCGCATCTTCGCCGCCTGACGGATGAGCTGATCCCACTCGTCGTCGGTGAAGTTAATCGTGTCGCCCGCGCTGCCGCAGTAGTAGTGTACCGCCATGCCTGCCATCGGCCCGCGCTTTGTCGAAAGCGAGTCCATCAGCGTCTGCGTCCAGCCGTAATCCGCGCCGTTTGGTCCGCAGCTGATGAGCTCGAGTCCTGCCGACGCGTTGTTCATGACCTCTGCGTAGCGGCGGTATTCGTTCGCGTAGTATTCGGGCGTCATGTTTCCGCCGCCGCCCCAGTTCTCGTTGCCGACTCCCCACAGCCTGACATTGTACGGCTCCTTGTGACCGTTCTTTTCACGCAGCGCGGCATAGGTAGTCGTTCCGGCGGGCGAGTTGCAGTAGTCAATCCAGTCGCGGATGTCGAGCGGAGTCGTCGACGTCATATTCGCGGCGATATACGGCTCGGCGCCGCAGAGCCGGCAGAAGTCGATGAACTCGTCGGTGCCTATCTGATTCGGCTCGTAGCGTCCGTCGCACTGATTCCACCAGTTGATTCTGACCGGTCGCTCGGACCGCGGTCCGATGCCGTCCCGCCAGTCGTAGGTCTCGGCAAAGCAGCCGCCCGGCCAGCGTATCAGCGGAATTCTCGCCTCGCGCATTTTATCGATGATGAATTTGCGGAAGCCGTGGATGTTTTCAGCCACGGAGTCCTCACCGCAGTAGATTCCGTCGTAGATTACCCCTCCGAGGTGCTCGGCAAACACACTGTAGATTTCGGGCGCGATTTTTCCGAGCCGCTTCGGCTCGACGACATAGATTTTTTCCATTTGTATGCCTCCTTTGTATTTTGAATGTGTAGCCGATTGAAAAAGTCGAAAAAGCCAATCGGCACGGTGCTTTATTAACAGAAATACAACTGATTTTTCTCCGATTTTGCGGTATAATTAAGTTACCAGAAAAACCACACCGCAAAACGGGAG
>CAJFKR010000101.1 GCA_904386005.1 Candidatus Flemingiibacterium merdigallinarum | reverse complement strand
GCCAGGATTGATCCTTTTTTATAAAGTTAATAGCGTCAACTCTAAATCCTGCAATTCCTTTATCTAACCACCAGTTAATCATGCGATAGATGTCTTCTCTCATTTGTGGATTTTCCCAGTTTAAATCAGGTTGCTTTTTAGAAAAAGAATGAAAATAATACATATTATCTTCATGAGGGACTTTTTCCCAAACAGAACCACTAAAAACAGAACGCCAGTTTGTAGGAGGCTGGTTATCTTGACCTTCTTTAAAAATATAATATTGTCGATAAGGGCTATCAGGATTTTTTAATGCTTCCTGAAACCAGGCATGTTCATCGGATGTATGATTAATAACAAGATCCATAATGATTTTGATATCTCTTTCTTTCGCTTTGACAATCAGTTCATCGACATCTTTCATACTTCCAAAATCAGGATGAATCTGATAATAATCAGCAATATCATAGCCGAAATCGAAGGCTAAATACAGGAGCTAATGTAATGAATAAGCTTTCAGACCGCGAATATCTGCAAGGGTTGCTCGACCACACCGGCGAGCTGCGCATTTTGCCGAAATTGGACGGCACACCATATGAAATCGACCAACCGCTAGTTTTATCAAGCGGCAGTCATATAATACTCGACGGCTGCACGCTGCGGCTTTGTGATAATGTGTATTCGAATATCTTCATCAGCCGCGGTGCATGGGATTCCGAGCCGCGCGAACTGTATGATATCAGCATAACTGGAGTTAACGCAACACTCGACGGAGGTAATCCAAACGGACTCACTGAAAAGACCGCGTTCAGCGACGGTCGACCGAATGTACTAAACAACACATTAATACTGCTGCGCAACGTAGACGGTTTCCGGATATCCGGACTGCGGCTCGAGAATCCACGTTACTGGGGTATGACCTTCTACTATTGCTCACACGGAGAAATATCTGACATTGAATTCACCGCGCGCAACAATATGCCGAATCAGGACGGAATCGATTTGCGGCGTGGTTGCCACGACATCACAATTCGCGACATCAGCGGTTCGACCGGAGACGACACAGTCGCACTCACTGCGCTTAATAATAAGAGTGAGCACTGCTTCGAGATCAGCTCGAAGTGCCGCGATATACACGATGTGACAATACGCGGCATCAACACCGATGTGACCGGTGGTCACGGTGTCGTGCGGCTGCTCTGTCACGATACAATCAAGCTGTATAATGTGACCATATGTGATATATATGACCGACATGTAGATTGCGGCGACATCAGAAATCAAGCTGCTGTCCGCATTGGAGACGAACGATACTTTACCGTATCACCCGCCGTGACCGGAGATATGCATAATATCACAGTCAGCCGTGTAATAACAAACGCAAAGATTCCGGTGAAAATACACGGCGAGATACCGAACCTTGAACTATCGGAAATTACTAATATATTATGAATCAGCGCATAAATCACATGGGCACATTGATAATTTTGAAGATGCATTATGTATTTATAAAAATTGGGGAGTCACTTAGTGTCTCCCCTTTTTGCTCGTATATACATTTGTCAAATTTATCAATGCCATTTTCAGCATGTAACGTCACTTGTCGTATCCGGTTATGTCCACCTCTGTCTTTGCGAACGGAGAATACATATCTTGTATCAATAACCCCGAGTCGGGGTCGTCCGGCAGCTCATACCGCGGAAAACTCCGGAAACCGTCGACTTTTCCCGAATGTATTCCCTCGACCTCACCCGACGGCGCGCCGACGAGTCCCGCGGTCTCTCCGTGAGCCGTCAGCTCGGCGATGAGCGCCGACTTCAGCTGACCTTTCGCTCCGGCGGCGAACTGAACACCGGCTGCATTCCGCGTCTCACGCGGGTCTGACCTGCGGTCGAACAGATACTCCTTGTCGTCGCCCGCGCTGTAGAAATACTTCCAGTCGGCTGAAGCCGCCATGTAGGTCGACCTCGCCGCACGGCGCAGTGCCGCGTCCGGCTCGGACAGATTTTCCGGAATCGGACTGCCGCGGTCGTAGCTGTGTTGACCGAACACTATCTTACGCTCGGACACTCCGGTCAGAATATCGTGCATATCCACACCGTCGAGCTTCATATCAGGAGCGTCTACTCCTGCCGCCGACAAAAGAGTCGGCGCGATATCCACAAGGCTCACCGGCACATCGCAGCGAGCGCCGCCCTCGAAGCGTCCCTTCTGGTATACCAGCATCGGAATGTGTGCCGCCGAGTCGTGAAAGCTGCGCTTGCCGAAGCAGTTGTAGTCGCCGAGATGTTCGCCGTGGTCAGATGTGAATACAATCATTGTATTTTCGGTCATACCATTTTCGTCGAGGCAGTCGAGTATCTTGCCCACTTGATAGTCTACAAATGAAATGCAGGCATAATAGTATGCCTTCATCACACGCAGCAGGTTGAAATCTGTGCCGTTGTCGCGGTATTTGTAGCGGTTCTGCACGCGGTTCACAAAGGTTTGCAGCGACTCGTATTCGAGCGGCAGATTGGGCAGCGGCATCATCGACGCGCGATAGAGCTTGTGCCACGGGTTCGGAGGAGCGAACGGCGGGTGCGGATGTATGAAGCTCGCGAACAGATACCACGGCTGTGTGTCCGTCCGGCGAGAGGAGATAAATTCGACCGACCGCTCGGCAATCCACGCGCTTGGGTGCAGCCGCTCAGGCAGCTGCGAAATCTGCGGTATGTAGTACATCTCGCCGCGGCTGCCGTTCGGCTCCATAACATATCCGTAGCCCTCGTCGGCGAGCATTTGCAGATACGGCTCGTTGTCGCCGCGCCGAGCTCCGCCCTCCTCCTGGCGCTCGCGCGACATGAAGCCGCGCAGCGAATAGCTGTCGGGCGCGAAATGGCATTTGCCGATTCCGTGCGTGTAGTATCCGGCGGCGGCTAATTCGTCCATGAATGAACGACGGTCGTCCGGCATGGATGTGTTTTCATAGCAGCCGGTGCTGTACGGGTATTGACCGTATATCATCGAGCAGCGCGCGGCGATACAGACCGGACAGGGAGTGTAGGCGTTCGTGAACGCGACGCCCTGATTCGCGATCCGGTCGAGATTCGGCGTCTTTATAATCGGATTGCCCAGCGCGGCTATCGTGTCAAACCGCTGCTGGTCGACAAAGATATGCAGTATATTCGGCTTCATTGGGTTACCTCCTTAGTCATTTCATTATTTCTTTGATTATCCCGGGAGATGCCTTTTGAATATGATAAAAAGTGCCTTTTCGGTAAAACCTCACAGATTGTTTTTGGTACGATTGTTTTCTCCTGCCGCCAGATCAGCATGATAAATCCCACAGATATTATACCGCATAAAGCAGCGTTTGGCAAGAGCTTATACCGAATTTTGACCTCACCATCAATCAGAAATCGCAAATTAATACATGGAGTTCGAATTGACGCCAAATGTATTCAAACAAAAAAATTCTGTCCGCGTATTTTTGCGGACAGAATCATGATGTTATCCTCGGTTTCAGCGTCAGGAGATTATCGACGCCGCGAGCTGTACCGCGGTCGCGCGGGTCAGCACGCCGTAGGGGTCGAGCGAGTCGCCGTCGCCGCGCAGGATGCCGGCTGAGTTCAGCGCGCTCATCGCGCTCTGTGCCCATGCAGGGACGCTATCGTCGGCGAACACCTCGAGTGTGCTGTCGCCAGTCATTCCGGTCAGGCGGGAGATCATAACCGCCGCTTCAGCACGGGTTATCTGATTGTTCGGGCAGAACAGCTTGCCGCCGTCGCTGTCGATTCCGGTTATGACGCCGAGCGCCTCGGCAGCGGCGACACAGCCCTTGTATTCAGCCGGAATCTGATTATCGTCGGCAAAGCCGGTGTCCTCGATATAGAATCCGTCATATCCGGCCGCGGACATGATAAGCGACAGAAACTCGGCGCGGCTGACCGGCTGCTCGGGATTGAGACTGCCGCCCGCGGTCAGTATGCCCTCGCGCACGCAGGTTATCGCCGCGGCGTTTGCCCAGTGACCGTTCATGTCACTGAATACCTCGTCTACCTCGGGCATATCCGCGTCGAGCGATACCTTGACGCTGTTCGAGTAGTTTCCGTAGCAGTCGCGCGCGCGGGCTGTGAAGCTGTCGCGGCCCTCAAAGTCGGCGTCCGGCGTGTAGATATAATAGCCGCGCGCAATGTCGGTCAGCTCGACCTTGCCGTTGCCCGGCTCGTCGACAATCTCAAAGACGACGTCGTCGTCTTCGGGGTCGACTACATTCAATGTGCCAAGGTACTGTGTGCCCGAGTATACGCCGGTCTCGATGAGGTCGGGCTGGTATACGACCGGGGCGGCGTTCGGAGTCGTCAGGGCGAATACCGTGCAGCTGTATTCGGCGGCAAACGGACTTTTACCAAGGCAGAACGAGAATTCGGTCTCGAGCTCGCCCGAGCTGTTCGGCACAAAGCGGAGCGACGAAAGATTCTTTTCTTTAATCGTCTGTCCAACCTCAACCTCCTGCGAGCCGAGCATCAGCCGTCCCGCCTCTCGCGAGGGCAGCGAGGTTATCGTGATGTTGTCCGCTTTGTCCACACCGAGCGCTGCGGCGAATTCGTCGGCGTCGAACCGGATGTCCGAGCCGGCGAGTCCCCATTTTGCCATACAGTAGTCGGCTTTCAATACATTGAGTCCGGGTGAGAGCAGATAATTGTCTACCGCAGACGCGGCTGCGGCGAAACTGACTGCTGCAAGTGCGCAGACGAGTACCGCCGCGATGATTTTATGTGTTCGCTTCATTTGAAATTACCTCCTTGATGAAGCTGGCTTCCTCCCTATTTTTGCCGCGGCGTAAAAAATTATGCATGATTTTTGTATGAAAATGCTCAGTTAAGAAAATTCCGCATAAACTATGTCCGATGCTCTCACGCGATCAGGTTGTGAGCGCAGCTCGAAAATCAGGCTGACATGTTTATCCGAATATCCTTAACTTTAATCGGTTGAAATGTTAATAAACTTGTTGTATAATTATCTTTAATGATATTTTTACGGAGGGAAAACCACATGATCGATATTAAAATCGAAAAAACCACAGCGCCAAAACAGAAGCCGGATCAGAACAAGCTCGGCTTCGGCAACTACTTCACCGACCATATGTTTGTGATGAACTACACCGAAGGCAAGGGCTGGTATGACGCGAGAATCATCCCCTATCAGAATTTCTCGCTCGACCCGGCCGCAATGGTGTTCCACTACGCGCAGGAGATGTTCGAGGGACTCAAGGCGTACAAGACGCCTGACGGTCACATTCAGCTCTTCCGCCCGCAGAAGAACATTGAGCGCATGAACCGCACGAATCTGCGTATGTGCATTCCCGAGGTCGACCCCGACGACATCCTCACGGCTATAAAGACGCTCGTATCGGTAGACCGCGACTGGATCCCGGACAACGAGGGTACTTCGCTCTACATCCGTCCGTTCATCTTTGCCTGCGACGCGCACCTCGGCGTTCACGTCGCGAAGAATTACATTTTCTGCATAATCCTCTCGCCGGTCGGCTCGTACTACCCCGAGGGAATCAATCCGGTCAAGATCTTCGTCGAGGACGAGTATGTCCGCGCGGTCAAGGGCGGCACCGGCTTCGCCAAGTGCGGCGGCAACTACGCGTCGTCGCTGATCGGTCAGAAAAAAGCTGAGGAAATGGGCTACGCGCAGGTGCTCTGGCTCGACGGTATCGAGCATAAGTATATCGACGAGGTCGGAGCGATGAACGTGTTCTTCGTAATCGACGGTGAGGTCGTAACTCCTACGCTCGAAACCGGAAGCATTCTGCCGGGCGTAACCCGCGCTTCCTGCATCGAACTCCTTCGCAGCTGGGGCGTGAAGGTCACCGAGCGCCGTCTCGCTATCGACGAGGTCATCACCGCTCAGAAAAACGGAAAGCTCGACGAGGCGTTCGGCACGGGTACCGCCGCGGTCATCAGCCCGATCGGCGAGCTGAACAATCACGGCGACAAGCTGGTCATCAACGACGGCAAGATCGGCGCGATCTCGCAGAAGCTGTATGACAATCTGACCGGCATTCAGTGGGGCAGACTGCCCGACACCCTCGGCTGGACTGTACGGATTGACTGAATATAGAGTCAGTCGGATTCAGAGGATATACGGTCAGCCGGAACACCCGAATCGGCTGAATCATAGTCTGACCGGTACGACAAAATCAATAAGAGCGGCTGCCCATGCAGCCGCTCTTTTCTAAACGAAAGGACAACATCATGTATACAAAATCCCAGCTTTTCTCACAGCTCAAAGAGCTTGGCGCGCCGCGCGATTCGATTATACTTATGCACACATCGCTTAAAGCGGTCGGCGACGTCGAGGGGCGCGCGGAAGGACTGCTCGACGCGCTTATCGAATATTTCACCTCTGACGGCGGACTATTCTGCGTACCGACGCACACGTGGAAGAACCTGTCCGACCGCTCGCGTCCGACACTCGACCTGACGCCCGACGGAGCGGCTGACGTGAAGGATTGCATAGGTACGCTCCCGAGCATTGCGGCATATCACCCATACGCGCACCGCTCATATCACCCGACTCACTCAATGGCGGTTTTCGACGGTAGAACGCGCAGTGGTGAGCCGGGCAAAGCCGAGGATTTCATCGCCTGTGAGTATGACCGCGACCCCTCGACGCTGACGTCGACATCTCCTGACGGCTGCTACGGAAAGATACGCGAACTGGGGGGTAAAATCCTGCTTGTAGGCGTCGTACACAACCGCGACACCTATCTGCACTCGGTCGAGGAATGGCTCGATGTTCCGAACCGTCTGACCTCTGAGCCGGTCGATGTGACGATAAAATTGCCGGACGGAAGTATCGTTCATCGCTCAATGCGGACGCATCACGCCGACGGTATCTCCGACGTTTCGGCAAGGTATCCGAAATATGAGCCGGCGTTCAGGTACCACGGCGCGATAGTCGACGGTATGCTCGGCGCGGCAAAGGCGCAGCTCTGCGACGCGCGCGGCATGGCTGAAGTCGTAAAGCTGGTGCGCGAGCGCTCGGGCGGTATCGAGCTGATGGCGGACGACAAGCCGCTCGACGAGAAGCTCTACAAGTAAGCGCAAACTTTGAGGAGCTACGGAATCGCAATCCCTTTTCCGACCGCGCCGCGGTATGCGGACGGAGTCGTACCGGTGTGGCGGCGAAAGTTTTCGATGAGTCCCTTTGAATCGGAATACCCGACCTCGACGGCAATACTCGCTATGCTCGAATCGGTCGACAGCAAGAGCTGCTTCGCTCGCTCAATGCGCAGCAGCGTCAGGTATTCGTAGGGCGGATGACCGATTATCCCGCGAAAGGTGCGCAGAAAATGATACTCGCTCAGTCCGCTCATACGCGCGAGCTCGGAGATCTTCAGCTTTGACGACAGGTGCTCGCGTATGTATTCGGCGATTTCGCGCATCTCCTTCTGATACCTCATCGCCGCGCCTACCTCGACCGAACCGGCGAGCTCGGTCAGCCGGCGGTGAATCCAGAGCGACACCTCGAAGTCGGTCTGTCTGCCCGGGAGCTTCACAATCTCGCAGAGCGAATCGTAGAGCCCCGCCGCGTATTCGCCGGAAAGCTCGGCACATCGCAGCGAGCCGCCATTTATAAGCTGCACCATTGCGTCGGCGGCGGATCCGGTGAAGTGCATCCAGAAAAAGTGCCACGGCTCGTCGCCTATCGTCGCGTAGTAATGATAACGCGTGCAGTCTATGACCGCGGCGTGTCCGGCGGAAAGCTCGACCTCACAGCCGTCATAACGCAATATCCCTCGACCGGACACCGTCGCAAAATACAGCCATTCAGCCAGCCCCTCGCGCTCGGTAAAGTAGCTCGAGTCGCAGACGAAATTGCCGCAGCCGGTCAATGTGAACGGCAGCAGCTTAGCGGCGGTGCTGTGCGGTATATTTATTGTGCGATTGTCCTGTCGGCTGCCCATTGAAAACTTCAGCATCATGATTCGAATCACTCCCTATATGGCATCATTGCAAAAAGCAAGATTCCGGAATTATATCGCAGGAATAGCACTCGATTTTTTGACTCCGATCTGCTATTATATAATTTGTATATCAACTACGGCTACATATTATTATAGCGCAAAAAATTACAATTGGCAATATATAAAATGATAAGGTGGGAAATATCATGAATCTTCGCGAAAATATTTCAGCGATACTGCATTACAAGCCATATGAGAGAATGCCGGTTGTGGCGTTCGGCTATTGGAGCGAGACGGTCAACAAATGGGCGGCTGAGGGACACATCACCAAAGAGGAGGCCGACCTCTACAACACGCGCGGCGACAACGGTCCGGGCGACGTCGCTATCATGAAGAAGCTCGGCTTCGACTACAACTGGAACCACCACGCCGGCGCGAGCACCGACCTGTTCCCGCACTTCGAACACAAGCTGATTGAAACCCGTCCGGACGGCAGTCAGGTCGTGCGCGACGGAAACGGTCTTATCACCTTGGTCAAGCCGGGCATCGTTTCGATACCGGCTGAAATCGGCACTACCTTGACCGATCGCGCGGTCTGGGAGTCCGAATATCTGCCGAGACTGCAATACAAAGCCGAGCGCGTGAACGTCGACTATTTCAAGACGCTGCGCGACGATTCGAAGCGCGAATTGCCGCTCGGTATCTTCTGCGGCTCGCTGATGGGACGTATGCGCGACCTGCTCGGCGTCACACAGCTCTCCTATCTCATGGCCGACGACTTCGATCTGTATGTCGAGATAATCGACACAATGTGCGGTCTATGCTACGAGTGCGTCAAGACCATGCTCGATACCGGAGCGAAGTTCGATTACGGTCACTTCTGGGAGGACATCTGCTTCAAGAACGGTCCGCTCGTAATCCCGTCGGTATTCGACGAGTATGTCGGTCCGTGGTACAAGAAGATAACGACGTTATTGAATCAGCACGGTATCGACATTGTCTCGCTCGACTGCGACGGCTGCATCGACAGCCTGATCCCGACCTGGATCGAAAACGGCGTAAACACGATGTTCCCGATCGAGGTCGGCACATGGAACGCTTCGATCGCGCCTTGGCGCGAGAAGTACGGTCGCGAGCTGCGCGGAGTCGGCGGCATGAACAAGACGGTGTTCGCGCGTGACTACAAGGCGGTCGACGCCGAGATCGAGCGTCTGCGTCCGCTTATCGAGCTGGGCGGCTACATACCCTGTCCCGACCACCGTATCGCGCCCGACGCGAAGTTCGAAAACGTTCAGTATTACTGCGAAAAAATGCACAATCTCAAAATATAACAAAAAAGGGAAGCTGCCGATTCTGGCATCTCCCCATATCGGTTTATTTGGGTTTGAAAGGAGCGAAGCGAATGACAACGAAAAAACCGAATGTAGTCTTTGTCTTTGGCGACCAGCACCGGCTCTGCGACGTCGGATATGCCGGCAACAATCAGGTAAAGACGCCGAATCTTGACCGGATAGCGTCACAGAGCTGTGAATTAACCTGGGCAATAAGCGGAATGCCGGTCTGCTGTCCCTACCGCGCGTCGCTGATGACCGGACAGTATCCGTTGCGTCACGGAGTGTTTCTCAATGACCTCTGCCTCGACACAGAAGGTGAATATCTGGGTGAGGCGTTCAAGCGAGGCGGTTATGATACCGCGTATGTCGGCAAGTGGCATCTCGACGGTCACGGACGCGAGTCGTTCATACCGCGCGAACGCCGGCGCGGCTTCGACTACTGGCAGGTGCTCGAGTGTACGCACGACTACAATCACTCGCCCTATTTTGGCGACAGCGACAGGCAGCAGCTGTGGCAGGGCTACGACGCGTTCGCCCAGACCGACTGCGCGATCGACTACATAAAATCGCACGACCGCGAGCGCCCGTTTTTCCTGATACTGTCCTACGGTCCGCCGCACAATCCGTATGAGACCGCGCCGGACGAATACAAACGTATGTACAATCCCGACGACATTGTTTTACGCCCGAACGTGCCGGAGGATACGCAGGCGCGCGCACGTGCCGACATCGCCGGCTACTACGCGCACATATCCGCGCTCGACCACGCGATTGGCAAGCTGTACGACGCGATTTTTGACGCTGGTATCGGTGAGGACACGATTTTCATCTACACGTCCGACCACGGCGATATGCTCTATTCGCAGGGCGAGGTTCGCAAGCAGAAGCCGTGGGACGAATCGATACGGGTGCCGTTTGTACTGCACTGGCAAAATCGGCTCGGTCACTGCGGCAAGCTGTTCAATTCAATCGACATAATGCCGACGCTGCTCGATTTGTGCGGACTGCCGCTGCCCGACAGCATGGACGGGCGTAGCATCGCGCCATATATTTTGGGTGAGGCTGACTGCAATGATAACGCTGACGACATCGACAGCTGCGACGCGGTTATCATCGAGTGTATCTCGCCGTTCGGGGAGTATACGCGCGACCGCGGCGGACGTGAATACCGAGGTCTGCGAACAAGGCGGTACACCTATGTCGTCGGACTCGACGCGCCGTGGCTGCTCTATGACAACGAGCGCGACCCGTATCAGCTGCGCAATCTTATAGGCGAGGTCGAATACGCGGAGATACAGTCAAAGCTCGACGCGCGCCTGCGGCTGATGTTAAAGGAGCGTGGAGACGAGTTCCTGCCGGGCGACTGCTACATCAAGCAGCGCGGCTACAAGGTCGATTCGACCGGAACAATGCCGTACGGAAAATGACAATATGACAAAACTGACTCGCTTCGTGTATTCAAGCCTTCTCTTTTGAGCCGACCGCGAATCTTTCCTGCCCCAGCGTACCTACCGCCGCGCCGCCGAGGACTACGACGATACCAGCAATCTGCGCGGCTTCGAGCGTATCCGCGAAAATCGGTTCATCACAATATTTGGTGTTTAAAAATAAAGTAAAAAACGCAAAAAAACGGGTCAGACCAAAAAGCGGTAGATACGCTGTGCAATCTCACATCTGTGACAAAAAGTTAGAACTGGAACGGCAGAAACTGGTGGAACAGGCGAAGCGGATTGCCAGACCGTCCAAAGGAAAAAGACCTTTAGACGAGATAAGGCTGTTCAATTCAATGGTTCTGGGAATACAGAATTATTTCAAACTCGCTACCTGTATCAGTATTGATTGCAGAAAAATCCACAGGCAGGTCATGACAGTTTTAACCAACCGGCTCAATACAGAAACCGGGTGCAAACTTGTT
>CAJFKR010000100.1 GCA_904386005.1 Candidatus Flemingiibacterium merdigallinarum | reverse complement strand
CGCTTTTTATTTGGGTTGATTACATATGTGATAACTCACAGCTCGTTATCGCCAAAGTCTAACACTTGACTTTCAATAATACTCTTGACAGAACGCGATTAATATGATATAATACCGATGAAAATTATTTTCAATTTATCCGGATATAACGCCCTAATATCCACCGCAAAATATATATTTGATTTCACTGATCGGGATTTATATGACGAAAGGAATGAAATACTAATGAGAGAAACTATAAGCTTCAATCAAGGCTGGCTCTTCCGGCTGGGCGACGACAATCTGCCCGAGTCGCCGAAAAAGGACGCGATGTACCTCGGCGCAAAGACCGAACGTATGCTACGCGGCAGCGCGTCTGCAAACTTCGGCGCGAGGCGCGAGACTATGTTCGAGAATTGGAACTATGTCGAGCTCCCGCACGATTTTATAATCTCGCAGCGACCCGAGCAGCAGTATAACAACACTCTCGGCTATTTCAAATACGACAACGGCTGGTACCGCAAGAGCTTCAAGCTCGACGACTCAGACCGCGGACGCCGGATCTCGCTCTACTTCGAGGGAGTCGCCGCGCACGCGACCGTTTACCTGAACGGCTGCCTGATGGCGCACAACTTCTGTGGCTACACATCGTTTGAGGTCGATATCACCGATATGGTGAAGTTCGGTGAGGACAACAAGCTCGCGGTGTATGTCAATACTACCGAACAGCACGAGGGCTGGTGGTACGGCGGCGGCGGAATTTACCGCAACGTCTGGCTCTGCAAGTCAAATCTTGTTTCGGTCGACCGCAACGGCGCATATGTCCACCCCGAAAAGCGCGGCGAATACTGGCATATTCCGGTCGACCTCACGCTCCGCTGCGCCGATGCCGCCTGCCACAGTGTCACAGTCAAAGCCGAAATATACGACAAAGACCAGCTGGCAGCCGAGACGACGACCGGCGATGTCACAATCGCGGCCAAGGACAAGGCGAACCTTTCACTCGGCTGCGACATCCGTGAGCCTAAGCTGTGGGACTGCGACAACCCGAATCTCTATCGCGCCGTCGTTCACGTCTATGAAAACGGCACTGAAATCGATACATACGAGACCCGCTTCGGCTTCCGGACTATCCGCTTTGACGCCAACCACGGCTTTTTCTTAAACGACAAGCCGGTCAAAATCAACGGCGTCTGCTGCCATGAGGACTACGGACTCGAGGGCAAGGCGGTCTCCGACTCGGTCAAGCGTCTGCGGCTCGAACGGCTGCGCGAGATGGGCGCGAACGGCTACCGCACCGCGCATTATCCGCACAGCGAGGCGACATTCAATTACTGCGACGAGCTCGGCTTCCTCGTCATGGCTGAGACCCGTTGGTTTGAGTCGACGAAGGAGGGGCTCGAGCAGCTCGAGATGTTGATCAAAACTCACCGCAACAACCCGTCTGTCATTATGTGGTCGCTCGGCAACGAGGAGCCCTACCACTCGACCGACATGGGCAAGCGGATATTCACTACAATGCGCGAATTTGTGCGCAAGCTCGACGCGACGCGCCCGATAACAACCGCGGTGTCGAACAATCCCTTCGCAGCTCCGGTCAACGAGGTCGCCGACATCATCGGCGTCAATTACAATTATGACTCGATTGATAAGCTGCACCAAAAATATCCAGACAAACCGATTTTCATCAGCGAGTGCTGCGCGGTCGGAACGACCCGCGGCTGGTACCACGACGACGCGCCGAAGCGCGGATATATCAACGCCTATGACCACGGAATGGGTAATGGCTTTAACGCTATGAGCCGCGAATCAGTCTGCCGGTTCTGCATGGAACGCGAATGGCTCGCCGGACAGTATCAGTGGGCGGGCATCGAGCATCGCGGCGAGACCGAATGGCCGCGGCTCTGCTCGCAGTCGGGCGCGCTCGACCTGTTCCTCCAGAGAAAGGACGCGTTCTATCAGAACAAATCGCACTGGAGCTCAAAGCCGATGGTTCACATATTGCCGCACTGGAATCACCCCGACCGGATTGGCGAGCCAATCAAGGTCTGGGCATATACGAACTGCGATGAGGTCGCGCTCCTCCTTAACGGCGAGGAAGTCGGGCGAACTAAGGTCGAGAAATATGGTCACGCTGAATTTTTCGTGAATTATGTCCCGGGAAAGCTCGAGGCTATCGGCTATATCGATGGCGGACATTCGGCTTATGACTGTGTTGAGACGACCGGCGAAGCGGTCGGACTCGAGCTCGAGCTGCAAAACAATATGCTCCCGACGGTTGGCGACGACGCGGTCTACAACTGCTACGTAATCGACGCAAAGGGTCGCCGCATTCCCGACGCGTCGGCATTCGTCAGCTTCGACGTCGACGGACCGGCGACCATTGTCGGCACCGGCTCGGATATCAGCGATCACACCCCCGTTCCCACGCTTGACCGGAAGATGCGCGCGGGTATCATCGCGGTCTGTGTTAAGCTGCGCGGTCATGGCGAGGTGCGCCTCTGGGCGAGAGCAGATGGGCTCAAATCCGCTTCAGCAAAGCTTTCGCTTTGATTTGACTTTGACAATACTACTTTTGAGACAATTCACGGACACATATAAAATCGGTCGGCGCTCATGAGAGCGCCGACCGCAGCTTGTCGAAAAAGTCTGATTAGGAATTATCAAGTTTGCACAAAGTAAGCCGCTGCTCGGGTAAGGGGCCCGAGTAAAGCGGCGCGCCCCTGTCGCTGTAGCAATTTTGCACTAATTTACCCTTAGCGCAAAAATTTATAATTACATAAATGCCCAATTGTTAAAGTTTTCGCGGTGGGGGTTTGGGGGAGGTGCCTTTTCCAAAAGGCACCTCCCCCAATTAAAGCTAACAGTATCGCACTTATGTAACAGCCTGAACGGTCGGCGCTCATGAGAGCGCCGACCGTCATTTTATCCGAGCAACTTCGCAAGATCAGCTTCGGGTGTGCTGATGGGCGAGATATTGTAATGCTCGACTAAATAGTTCAGTACATTAGGCGAGACAAACGCCGGAAGCGACGGACCGAGGAGTATATTCTTGATTCCGAGATGCAGCAGTGTCAGCAGAATGCAGACGGCTTTCTGCTCATACCACGACAGCACCATCGACAGCGGCAGGTCGTTCACACCGCAGCCGAACGCTTCGGCAAGCGCGACCGCGACCTTGATCGCGCTGTACGCGTCGTTGCACTGCCCCATATCCATGATTCGCGGCAGACCGTCGATTGTGCCGAGGTCAAGGTCGTTGAAGCGGTACTTTCCGCAGGCGAGTGTCAACACAATCGTGTCGGAAGGAGTCAGCTTCACGAAATCGGTGTAGTAGTTACGCCCCGTGCGTGCGCCGTCGCAGCCGCCGACCAGGAAGAAATGCCTGATTTTGCCGGATTTGACCGCGTCAACCACCTTGTCCGCGACCGACAGCACCGCGCTGTGTGAAAATCCGGTCGTGACATGGTCGCCGCCGTTGATGCCGGTGAACTTCATGTCGGTATCGTATCCGCCGAGCTCGAGCGCGCGTTCGATCACCGGAGCGAAGTCACGGTCGCCGATATGCTTGATCTCCGGATACGCGACGACCTCGGTCGTGAATACACGGTCGGAATAGCTCGATTTAGGCGGCATCAGGCAGTTCGTCGTGAACAGTATCGGCGCGGGAATATTCGCGAATTCCTTCTGCTGATTCTGCCACGCCGTGCCGAAATTGCCTTTGAGATGCGGATATTTTTTCAGCTCGGGATAGCCGTGCGCCGGCAGCATTTCACCGTGCGTGTAGATGTTGATTCCCTTGCCCTCCGTCTGTTCGAGCAGGCATTTGAGGTCGTAGAGATCGTGTCCGGTTATGACAATGAACGGACCTTTTTCGACTGTCAGACTGACCTCGGTCGGTACCGGATTGCCGTAGGTCTCGGTATTCGCCCGGTCGAGCAAAGCCATACATTTGAGGTTTATCTCGCCGACCTCGAGCACAATAGGCAGCAGCTCGTCCATAGTCAGCTCCGAGCCGACAGCTGACAGTGCCTTGTAGAAGAAGCGGCTGACGTCCTCATCGGTATATCCGAGCAGGACGGCATGATAAGCGTAAGCCGCGACGCCGCGTATTCCGAACAGGATCAGGGATTTTAATGAGCGGATATCCTCGTCGGCCTCCCAGACCTGCTTCATGTCATAGTCGTCGGTTCTGCTGCAGGCGGATGGACAGCAAGCGCAGTTAGGAACAAACCGCGACTTTTCGGCTGAAACCTTTTCGGTGAGCGCGGCAATCGACTCGTCGTCGAAATTGACATTTGTGATTGTAGTGAACAGACCCTCCAGAACCAATCGGTTTGTATCCGGAGTCACAAGCTCCTCGTTGCCCTCTACCGCGCGGGCGAGTCCGATAAGCGCGCCGGTCAGTTTGTCCTGTAAATTCGCGGTATTCGCGCTCTTGCCGCAGACTCCGGCTGAACCCGTACAGCCTTTGCAGCCCGCAGTCTGCTCACACTGGAAACAAAACATCTTATTCATTAACTATACCATCCTTAAAAATTATTCAACGATATTTCCGTCAGTGGTTACTATCAGCACACGCCACGGAATCAGCTTGCCGCTCTTCTGCATCGCGAGCTTGACGGCGTTGACAATACCGCCGCAGCAGGGCACCTCCATGCGCACAACCAGTATATCTTTGATTTCATTGTGCGCGAGTATGTCGGCGAGCTTTTCGGAATAATCGACATTGTCGAGCTTGGGGCAGCCTACCAACGTAATGCGACCGCGGATAAACTCGTTGTGGAAGTTACCGTATGCGTATGCCGTGCAATCGGCGGCGATGAGCAGCCGCGCGCCATCAAAATATGGCGCGTTGACCGGCGCGAGCTTGATCTGGACCGGCCACTGCGACAGCTGACTCGTCAGCTTTGGCAAAGAGTCTTCGGTATTTTTACGATCACATTCAGTATGATGTATTGAGCGCGACTGCGTACCCGGGCAGCCGCAGGGCAAAGTATCGCCGGTCTGCCGGTCAGCCGCTTGTTTCTCAGCTTTACGCTTTTTTGCCTCGAGTACAGCCGCTTCGTTGTAAGCCGGAGCCTCGCGCTCCTCGAAGCTGATCGCGTCAGCCGGGCAGGCCGGCAGGCAGTCGCCGAGTCCGTCGCAGTAATCCTCGCGCGTCAGGTGAGCCTTGCCGTTCACCATTTCGATAGCTCCCTCGTGGCAGGCTTTCGCGCACGCGCCGCAGCCATTACATTTTTCCTCGTCGATTTTGATTATTCTTCTTATCATATTATTTCATTCCTTTCGGGCGATATACTATAATAAAACGCGTATTTGCGATTTTACATTCTGTCTCTTGACTCTACGCTAATATTATACTATAATATTTACGACAAGTCGGTTGTATTTACAACGAAATGAGGAAAAAATGAAAAAATATATTTCGATACTACAGAGATCGCAGCTGTTCGCGGGAGTGGGTGAAGCCGACATTGAAGCTATGCTCGACTGCCTGTCGGCAAATCTGCGGGACTACAAGAAGGGCGAATATGTCCTGCGCGAGGGCGAGCGCGTCGACAATGTAATGCTGCTGGCAAGCGGCAGTCTGAATATACAAAAGGACGACTTCTGGGGTAACCGCAGTATTGTAAATCACATTTCCGCCGGCGAGATGTTCGGCGAGGCATATATCGCCCCCGAAAGCGGTCCGATTCTCAATGATGTGATCGCGCTTGAGGACAGCGTCGTCATGTTTTTTGACTTCCGGAAAATACTCACGGTCTGTTCATCCGCCTGTAAATTCCACACAACAGTGATACAGAATCTGTTCTTCGCGATATCCGAAAAGAACCGCCAGCTGGTGCAAAAGCTCGGTCATATGTCGAAACGTACAACCCGAGACAAGCTCATCTCATATCTTTCTGAACAAGCAAAGCGGGGTGGCAGCTCGACCTTCAGCATACCCTTCAACCGTCAGCAGCTCGCCGACTTCCTCTGCGTCGACCGCAGCGCAATGTCGAACGAGCTATGCAAAATGCGCGACGAGGGACTTTTGACCTTTGAGCGCAGCCGCTTTACTCTGATAAGCCGCATAAATGAAATCTAAAAGCGCCGGCCATAAAGCCGACGCTTTGATCTATTGCTTTGTAGTTTGTGTCGATTTCGAAATCCAATTAATCATGAAGCGTGTATTAATGCACCGACGCGAGACCGCATTTCCGCACAGCGTGTATTAATATCACCGACGCGAGACCGCATTTCCGCACAGCGCGTATTAATGTCACCGACGCGAGGTTGAATATTCACCGCTCACTCGAGCGGCGCGTACCGCTTCATCAGGGCAAGCGCGGTGTAAATCCCGTCGACCGCCGCGCTCGTGATGCCGCCCGCGTAGCCCGCGCCCTCTCCGCAGGGATAGAGGTTTTCCGACACCTTCGCGGTTCGGTCGTCCTGCCGGACAATCCGCACCGGCGATGATGTGCGCGTCTCGACTCCGGTCAGCAGAGCGTCGCGGGCGTCGAAGCCGCGCAGCTTGCGCCCGAAGCGCGGCAGACCTTTCTTCAGCATATCAGTTACAAATCCTGGCAGCACGCCCGATAGGTCGCACAATGTATACTCGCCGCCGCGATAGGTCGGCAGAATCCGCTTCGGCTCGTGAAAGCCGGACGTCCTGCCGTCGAGGAAATCCCCGACCAGCTCGACCGGAGCGCGGTAATCCCCGCCGCCTGCCTTGTATGCCGCCCGCTCGAGTTTTCGCTGAAACTCGACCGATTCCTGCCAGCCGCCGCCGATGTCCTCGGGAAATACCGAGACCGTGATCGCGGCGTTCGCGTTGCGCCCGTCGCGCGCGTAGCGGCTCATGCCGTTCGTGACGACTCCACCCTCCTCGCTCGCCGCGGCGACGACCTCGCCGCCCGGGCACATACAGAAGCTGTATACTCCGCGCGCCGTGTCCGATTTCAGTCCCCGCTGCCCCTCACGCCAGGACAGCTGATACTCGCCCGGCGGCAGAAGCCGCTTATTATCGGCTCCGACCAGCGACGCGTATTTGCCGTACAGCGCGTCGTCAATGTCGCTTTGCAGATGCTCGATCCTGACTCCCACCGAGAACGGCTTCGCCGTCATATCGGCGCCGCGCCGGCTCACAAGGTCGAATGTATCGCGCGCGCTGTGTCCTATCGCCAAGATCACCGCGCCGACCTCGATGTCGTATCGAATACCGTTTGATTCAAGCCCGACCGAATGTATATTGCCGTCGAGCTCGCTGTCCGATACCGTCCCGCGCCGCGAATACAGGTCGACGAGCTTCGTGTCAAATCTTATCTCCCCGCCGAGCTCGCAGATCCGCCGCGCGATATTGCCGACGACACCGAGCAGTCGGTCGGTTCCGATGTGCGGCTTCGCGAGCTTTGTAATTTCGTCCGGCGCGCCGAACTCGCGTAGCCGCTCGAGCACATATGAGCAATGCGGATCGTTGATACGCGTCACGAGCTTGCCGTCCGAAAAGGTACCCGCGCCGCCCGCGCCGAACTGAATATTCGTCTCGGTATTGAGCCGTCCGGTGCGCATGAATTCGTCGACCGAGCGTATCCTTGAGGCGATGTCGCCGCCGCGCTCAACTATAAGCGGGCTATACCCTTGCTCCGCGAGCAGCAATGCTGAAAACATTCCGCACGGACCGAAACCGACTATAAGCGGTCGCGCTCCAAGCCGCTCGCTGCCATGTTCGATTGCCAGCGGACTGTGCGACACGACCTCGAAATCGGTCGATTTGCCGCGGAGCCGCTCGAGCTGCTTTTCGTCAAGGTCGCATTCGACGCACACCGAATATACGAACTCGGGTTTACTCGCCTTTCTGTGGCGCGCGTCGATCGAGCGCTTGTGAAGTGAAAGCGAAAATATACACTCACGCGGCAGAGATAATCTGCCGCGTGCGATTTTATAGCATTCCTCGATTGAAGCGTCTATCGGTATGCGTATATTCTTTACAATAACAGTATTCTTCATAATCAGTTGATAGTCACATCCATCTGATATTCGCCAATCTCGTATACATTGCCGGCAATCGCGCTCGCTACCGAAATCGTGACCGGTACCGATACGGTTCCCGACGCGTTATTCAGATACCCGAGGTCGATTGTCGCCGTGACGGTGTTCGAGTTTAGGAAAGACAGCAATGTTCGTGTGCCCCTGAAGCAGACGGTGATCGAATCGGACGCGAGCGTGTAGTCAAGGTTGTTCGGGTTCAGGACCGAGATGTTGGTGATCTCGATTTCGCGCGTCTCGGTATTCTTGTGCGTCACAGTGACCGTCGCGCTCGACACGCCGCTGACATTTTCAATGTCGTCCGGCAGCATGATAGTCACATCCTGCGTCAGGTCGTCGGTTATCTTCTTCTCGTCGAGCGAGGTTATCACTATGCTGTCGATGTCGGCCAGAACATCCGGATCGCCCTTGATGCGTATCGCCGACGGTTCTATCGTGACTGTGACATTTGAATCGTTGTAGTAGCCGTATTTGTATTCCACGGTCAGCGGTACATCCTTGAAGGTATAGACCGGGAATTTGACCGTGACCTCCGTAGTCTGGAGTTTGACGTAGGGGTTTGTAATTTCGACGTTGTTCTGGTCGACCAACACGAGCTTTCCGGTGGACAGCAGGGTTTTTGACACCCGACCGAGGTCGAAATACGCGACCGCGTGATCAATCTTGGCAAGCTCCTCCTCCGGTCCGGTAACGTTTACCGTCTCTATGTTCAGCTCGGGAGTACCGAGCGTGTAGTCCGATTCAATCGTCTGCGACGTCAGCACTTCAATCGGAACGCTGATAGTAGTACGCTTATCTACATATATAGTGATATAATTGACCGACAAATTACCGGTCGTGACGCCGTTCGGCAGCGATGTGCGGATAGGCAATGTATACTCGCCCGCCGCCGAAATGTCCTTTGCGTCGATATACGCGCTGATATCATCTATGTCGAGCCGGTTCAGCTCCGACCGCGTGCCCCTCACCGTGATATCTACCGTGTAGTCGTATCCGCTGATCAGCGACAGCCCGAGCGTCTCCTCGATACGGTCGAGATTGCGGATATCGACCGAGATTCCGGTAAAGGTTTTTTCATCAGTCGTGCTGTCGGTTATGGTCACATAAAACCACAATACGACCGCCGCGAGCACACAGAGTATCTTGGCTATCAGGTTTTCATGCTTTGCGGACTTTACCTGATAATCGCCGCTGTTCTCGGCGATATGCTTCTGGTAATCATCCGACGATTTTTTGAATGGATTCATATTGCGTTGGCGGATTGTCCGCGTCCTTTCAATTAGATTTATTGTCGTCGTCGTTAGATTTGTTGTCATCGTCGCGACCGATGTGCGGCAGGCGCACAACCTTCTTCTGCGGTTGGTTCTCGGTGACGAGCAGGCTTACAAGCTCGCTTTTCAGTGTGTTGTAGCTGAAATTCCGCTTGAGCTGACCCTCAAGCGCTATCGAGATTGTGCCGGTCTCCTCGGAGACCACGACTATGACCGCGTCGCTGTTCTCGCTCATGCCGATTGCCGCGCGGTGACGCGTGCCGAGGTCTTTTATGATATCGCCGTTCGTCGACAGCGGCAGAAAACAACCGGCGGCATACAGCCTATTGTCTCGAATGACCATCGCGCCGTCATGCAGCGGCGCTTTATTAAAGAATATGTTGCGAATTAAGAACGCTGTCGGGTTCGCGTTGATTATTGTGCCGCTCTTGATGATATCGCCGAGCTTGGTCGTGCGTTCGATTACTATCAGAGCGCCGGTCTTGTCGAGCGACATATCGCAGACCGCTTCGGTCAGCGACGTTATCATCGCGATTGTCTGAGAGCTCTCGCCGGCCTTGGATTCGCCGATCGAGCGCAGGCTCTTGAACGGCTCCGCGCCGACCTTTTCGAGCGCCGACCGCAGCTCGGGCTGAAACACGATAATTACGGCGATCACACCGACCTGAAAGACGTTCTGCATCAAGAACTGCATCGCGTGCATTTTGAGCACGTCTGACAAAAGCAGAACCAGCAAGAGTATAAGTATACCGGCGGCGAGCTTACCGGCGCGCCGTTCACGGATAAATTTATATACATAATAAAACACAAACGCTACGATCGCGATATCGATGATGTCGATTATCGTGATGCTGCGGATGATATTC
This sequence comes from Candidatus Flemingiibacterium merdigallinarum, assembly GCA_904386005.1. Taxonomy (GTDB): domain Bacteria; phylum Bacillota; class Clostridia; order Oscillospirales; family CAG-272; genus Flemingiibacterium; species Flemingiibacterium merdigallinarum. The sequence goes on along the minus strand of CAJFKR010000100.1, from coordinate 1,297 downwards.
CATAAATAGGAAAGGACAGGCATTATATATTCCATACGGCATTTTCCTCATGGTAAGTGATATATATATTCTACCACAAAATTGCGAAGATTTCAAACGTTTCGGCGAATTTCGTGTTAATAAATTACTGCCTTATATTTATATAAAATATGTACAATACGACGATAAAAAAATATCGAGAATTTTCAAAAAATGTTCTTTAATTTTTCGCGCAATTATGGTATAATATAAGATACGGCGATATAGGGGAAATGTGTTTTCCATTGAATATCGCCTATATAAACACTCGCTCCCGCGGTCAGAATCGCGTTGACCCGGCTTTGCGGACGATGAATTTCGGAGGTAGGATGCAGGACAATTTATCAAAGCTAAATAACATCATTATTGTCACCGGACACTTCGGTGCCGGCAAAACCAATTTCGCGGTCAACCTCGCGAAATTCTACGCGTCGAATAAACGCAAAGTGACGCTTGTAGACCTTGACATTGTGAATCCCTACTTTCGCGCCGCGGACAACCGCGACGAGCTTGAAGCACTCGGCGTCAGGTGCATAATTCCCGAATTCGCAAATACCAACGTCGATATCCCGACCCTGCCGCCCGACATTTACTCGGTGTTCGCCGATTATGAGACTGAAAGTAGTCGCGTCACAATATTCGACGTCGGCGGAGACAACGGCGCGGCCGCGCTCGGAATGTACGCCGACCGGATTAAAAATGTCGGTTATGACCTGCTTTACTGCGCGAATTGTTACCGTCCGCTGACCGAAGCCCCCGAGGACGCGCTCGAAATCTTACGCGAGGTCGAGTATTCGTCAAGGCTGATTGCGTCCGGTATCGTAAACACATCGAATTTGGGCGGCGAGACCACGCCTGACGACCTTAGAAATTCGCTGCCGTATATAGAAAGGCTGTGCGAGCTGTCAGGACTGCCGCTTGTCTGCAATGTTATCGAGCGCAAAGCAAACGACGGTCTTGACATCGACAGGCTGTTCTGCATCGACAACGCCACCAAAAAGCTGTATTGATAAATTCAAATCTGTGAAATAAACACCGATTATAGCTTGATTTCTCAGAAGAAGCATAAATCCAGGTCTTTTTCTGTCAAAGCTCGAATTATTCAGTGCATCATAAATTATCAGTTTTTTACGGAGGAACTGTATGAATAAAGTAACCTTTTCCGAAGACCTTTGCAAGGGCTGCGGGCTCTGTGCCGCCGTATGTCCGAAAAAGATCATTTCGCTTGACCACACGCGTCTCAACAAAAAGGGCTATCATCCGGCCGGAATCACCGATA
>CAJFKR010000099.1 GCA_904386005.1 Candidatus Flemingiibacterium merdigallinarum | reverse complement strand
TCTCCATATGGTGTTGAGTTTGTGGTAAAACTATTATACCATATCTTTGTTAGGATTTCCTCTTTTTTTGGCTCATATCATTTTAACACATACATTTTACAAAAAATATAGTATAATTGAAAGCCGTAAAATGCAGCGATAAATTGTGCAATCTGTCAATGCGTATTAAACTATAATATAAAAACGGGCTGCAATTAAGACAGCCCGTGACTGTAATCAGAATCTGATCTTCTCGGCAATATATGCGTTCAATTCCTCAATCTTGATGCGCTCCTGTTCCATCGTGTCGCGGTCGCGAACGGTGACACAGCCGTCCTCCTTCGAATCGAAGTCGTAGGTCACGCAGAGCGGCGTGCCGATTTCGTCCTCGCGACGGTAGCGCTTGCCGATAGAACCGGTCTCGTCATAATCGGTCATGAAATCCTTCGAAAGCTGAGTGTAGATCTCAGTCGCTTCGGGAGCGAGCTTCTTTGACAGCGGGAGAACCGCGACCTTGTATGGAGCAATCGCCGGATGGAAGTGCATGACAGTGCGGACGTCGTTCTTCTCGGTATCGATGACCTCCTCGTCGTATGCCTCGACAAGCAGCGCGAGCATCATGCGATCCGCGCCGAGCGACGGCTCGACTACATACGGAATGTAGTGCTCGTTTGTCTCGGGGTCGAAGTAGGTCAGATCCTGACCTGAATGCTCGGCGTGCTGCGACAGGTCGTAGTTCGTGCGGTCGGCTACACCCCAAAGCTCGCCCCAGCCGAACGGGAAAAGGTACTCGAAGTCGGTCGTAGCTTTTGAATAGAAGGACAATTCCTCTTTTTCGTGGTCGCGCAGACGCAGGTTCTCGTCGCTGATATTAAGACTTTTCAGCCAGTTATGACAATAGGTGCGCCAATATTGGAACCACTCGAGGTCGGTGTCAGGCTTGCAGAAGAACTCAAGCTCCATCTGCTCAAACTCGCGGATGCGGAAGATGAAGTTGCCGGGAGTTATTTCGTTGCGGAACGACTTGCCTACCTGGCAGACGCCGAACGGCAGCTTGCGGCGGGTCGTGCGCTGAATAGCGGGGAAGTTTACGAATATACCCTGCGCGGTCTCGGGACGGAGATAAACCTCGCTCGACGTGTCCTCGGTTACGCCCTGATGGGTCTTGAACATCAGGTTGAACTTGCGGATATTGGTGAAATCAGACTTGCCGCAGCCGGGGCAGGGGATTTTATTATCGCGGATATAGGCGACCAACGCCTCGCCGTCCATAGCCTCGACGTTTACATCGGTGATGTTGTTGTCGCGTACATATTCCTCGACCAGCTTGTCGGCACGGTGGCGCATCTTGCAGGACTTGCAGTCGATCAGCGGGTCATTGAAAGTAGCCACGTGACCGGACGCGACCCAAACCTCGGGATTCATGAGTATCGCGGCGTCGAGACCGACGTTGTAGGGGTTTTCCTGTACGAACTTTTTCCACCAAGCGCGCTTGACATTGTTCTTCATCTCAACACCGAGCGGTCCGTAGTCCCAGCTGTTGGCAAGACCGCCGTATATTTCGCTTCCGGGGAACACGAAACCGCGTGTCTTGCAGAGCGCGACTATCTTATCCATTGTCTTTTCGGTATTCTTCATTTTGTACTGGCTCCTTGTTTAGTTGTTAGTTGTTAGTTATTAGTTGTTAGTTATTGGTTGTTAGTTGTTAGTTATCGGTTGTAATTCATTTATATGACTCGAACATATCGTGCGCCGATGAGGTTGACGGCTCAAAGTAGTTGACTCCGTCAGTGACCTTGTTTGAGCCGGGGTATGAGACTATAGTCGACTCGAACTTCGAGTATGAGAAGATGAGGTCAAGGTTGTTTACGAGGTCGTCGGCGGTGAAGTTGGTGTCAAAGTAGTCCGCGACCGATTTATACAGCTCGGGAGCTTTCGTTAGGTAGGTGATGTTTGTGAATTTCGCAATCATCGCCTGCAGGAATCCGATAGCCGTGCTGAGCCTTGACGACGCGCCATTCGAATAACCGACATAGCGCAGCAGCTGCTCGGCTTTATCGCCGTCAAGCATGGTTGTGCCCTTTTTCAGGTCAATGACCAAGTCCTGGTCAGGATCCTCATATTTCATGTCCTCGGGTATGTAATAGCTGACTCCGCCGATTTTGTCGACGACCGACGCGATCGAGCCGACGTCGAGCGACGCGTAGTAATCAATCTCGAGTCCGGTCAGTCCGGATACTTTACCGCAGAGATATTCGACCCCGCGTTCAGCATATACGTCGCCGAGCTTCATGCTGATACCGTCGACGAGCACGCGTGTATTGCTCGGCAGTCCACAGAACACAAACTTTCGGTTTTCCTTGTCTACGCGAAGAAATACAAGCAGGTCGGCGCTGACCTTGCGCGAGCGCTTGTCCGGAAATCCGCTGCCGGTCCATTTTTCTTCGTAGTTGTAGTCGTTAAACTTATCGGGCTGGTAGTCAGTTCCGATTAACAGTATATTAAAGGTTTCACCCTCGATCTCGTCCTCCTCTGGAGGCGCCGTTTCTTCGGTTTCCTCGGTCGGCAGGGTCTCGGTGGTGTAGGTTTCATCAACTGATTCGGCTGATATCGTCACCGCGAGTGTGTCGAGGACAAAACCTACGACAAAATACGCGATTGTACCGAATATGACTGTTGCAATGAGAAATGTCAGCAAAAAATTCCTGAGTGCGGACAGCATTAGGTTCACTCCTTGCACTGAAATTCTTATATCATTATATCATAATTTTTGCCTGTATGCAAGAGGTATTATAATTGTTTACATAATGAAATCTCATATATAATAGTCACAATGAATATTGCTGCGAAGCCTGAAATTGAAAAATATTTTCATTTATACATAATAGTCACGATTGCATATTGCCGAAATCGAAAATATTGTCAATATATCTAAAGAAATTGTCCACAAAAAACATAGAAGTATTCGGGTTATTGTGATATAATATACTAAACTTTAGTGTACAATCTGCTATTATATTAATATAGCAGCACTATAAATCATGGCGATATTATATAAATCAATTTATATAGTTAGGAGATAATGCAGATGAACGCCAAAAAGCAATTGTCAATTATGCTATTGACAGCAGTTGTTACATCAATGACATCCTGCCAGAATGAGCCGGTTACTACAGTCAATGAGACAACAGACACCGAAGTTATCAATGAAATTACAGAGACCGAAACCTCAAACACCGTCGACGATTTGCCTGATGAGGATTTTGAAGGCAGGGCATTCCGCGTGCTCGCGGCTGAATCGACTGCATATAAGGGCTATATATGTGTCGAAGAAGAAACCGGTGATGTGCTGAACGACGCTATATACAGTGCAAACCGTGCCGTCGAGGAACGATTCAATTTTGTTATCGAGCAGGAGATACAGGAGGCAACCGCGGCGAATAACCTCGGAACAAATTTAATAATGGCGGGTGACGATGTCTACGACATAATCTCGCTTACTGACCGTCTCGCGCTGTCGTACGCGGTGCAGGGAATGCTTGTATCCTATGATGAAATGCCATATATAGATCTTGACAAGGAATATTGGTGCCGCAGCATCAACGACAGTATGACAATCGGGGGAAATCACTGGCTTGCATACAGTGATTTCAATCTTTCTGTCTATGATTATACATTTGTTCTTGCGTTTAATAAACAGCTGCTTGATGAATTACAACTCGAAAATCCTTATGAGCTTGTTGAATCGGGGAAGTGGACTTATGATGTGTTCAATGAAATGTGTAAAGCCGCGGTCAGAGATCTCGACGGCGATTCGGTTATGACTGAAAACGACCGATATGGATGGTCGGGTGACGGTCGTCAGATTCTTCCGACAATGTGGGTAGCCGCCGGTGTGACGCCGGTCACAAAGGATGAGAATGATCTGCCTAAATATACATTAACATCGGATGAGGCTTTTGCGGAGGTGTACGAACGCATTTTTGATCTTGCTTGGAATAACAACACGTGGTATCCGGTCACGAATAACATCAATATCAATACCGATAATATGTTCCGTGATGGCAACGCACTGTTTCAAACCACTTCCTTCGGCTTGCTCGATTCCGAATACTACCGTGATATGAATATAAATTACGGTATAATTCCGCATCCCAAGTTCAACGAGGCGCAGTCGGAATATTATACGCGAGTTGAAGGCGGAAGGATTTTTGCGATACCAGTGACAAATTCCGACCTCGATTTTACGGGTATAGCGCTCGAGGCCATGTCATATCAGGCGAGTGTTGATATCATTCCGGCATATTTCGAAATCGCGCTCAAAACAAAATACACGCGCGACGACGAATCGGCAAAGATGTTCGACCTTGTTATGGAAACGCGTGTATATGACCTTGCCGATACTTTCTGGTGCGAGCAGATCCGTGATGGCTTCCTTGGTCAATTGTTTAAGTCAGGCAGCGAGGCGCTCGCCTCCGCGGCTGAATCAAATCGAACAAAGGTCGAGGACAAAATCAACGAGACGATTGAAGCCCTCGCAAAATAAGCTGTAATTGAGAAATAGATATGTCATACTGTACATAAGTCAGTATAATATCTGATATCAAACGTAATATTGTATAAATCGACGATATACCGCGGCGCGCTTCGGCGTGCCGCGGTGCTTTTATATCTATATAATAATAATAGAACCACAAACTGACCCATAACAAAAGGTCAGAATGGTTCGATGTGACCTTGGCGGCATTGCGCACAGCTCTTTATCATGTCGGGGAGGTGATCATATGGAATTCGGAATTGACGAGCTTATTGGCATCGCCGGCGGAATATTCGGCTTTATCGGCGGGACGTCAATTGTAGCCGGTCTGCTGCTGCGCAGATTCGACCGGCTTGAAAAGAAGCTTGACCGGCGCGAGCAGGATCGCGTCACCGAAAGCGTCATCCGTGACGAGCTCATCGCCGCCTGCGGCAGTCTCGGAGAAGCGAACGCGAAGGGCTTGCAGGCGGTGACTACGCCGGACGCCTGCCGTGCTGAACTCGAACGGCTGCAATCAAAGCGAGCCGAATACGATGAATTCATGCGAAAGAAATCAGCCGAATATCTGCATTACAACTAACGCTGTGTCCCGGGTCACAAACAAGCGGTATTATCGCAATGCCAAAGGCGATAAATATCCTGAATACATGAAAGGAGTGCTGTTATGGCATTATTTGGTACTGACCTGTCCACCTATAACGGAGAGGTTGACTTCGAGGCGCTCAAGCGTGCCGGAGTCAGATTCGCCATAGTCAAGGCGACACAGGGACATTCGCTGACCGCGAACTACTATATGTTTGTCGACAGTAAATTCAAGCGTAACGTAGAGGGGTTGTCGCGCGTCGGAATACCGGTCGGAGCCTACCATTTCCTGACCGCGTCGAATTCGGAGGAATGCGACAAGGAAGCCGATTTCTTCATCAAAACCTGCGAACCCTATCGTGACAAGCTCACGCTCTACCTCGCCTGTGACGCCGAGAATTACAATAACAAATATTTGCTCGGGCTGTCGCGCGATAAGCTGACGTCGCTGATTGACCAATTCTGCCGCCGAGTCGAGGACGCGGGTTACCACGCCTGCCACTACACCAATACCGACCACATCACATCGTTTATAAACCTCGACAAGCTCGACTATCCGGTCTGGCAGGCGCATTACGGCAGCAATGTCAAGCGACCGGCACAGGCGGGGGATAAGCTCGCGATACATCAGTACACCGGCTCGGGTACGCTGCCGGGCGTGAGCGGAACCTTCGACCTCAACTTTGGCTACGGACCGCTCGCGGCATTGATTGTCCGCGACCGCTGCGGTTATGAGGATCAGACCTTTGATTATATCGGTCGTTCTGATTTCGGCGAGGAGATATTGCTTCGGCTCGCCGATAAGCTGGTCGAGCGCGCGCTGCGCCCGATACGCGACCCGTCGACAATAAAGCTCGCGTCGCTCATGCGCTACTGCTGCGGCTTCAACAAGGAAATGAGCGACTACCTGCTGGCGTATAAATATGCTGATGACCTTTATCGGAAGATGTATCTTGCGCTGCTGAATTAGTTATTAGTTATTAGTTGTTAGGTGTTAGGTGTTAGTTATTAGGTGTTAGTTGTTAGGAAAGGTGGAGATTTATGGAGGCTATATTCGCGAATATTGATCTTATACTCGCGGCGATTGTCGTCGTCATATCGGCGATAATCCTTGCCCGACGCGGACAGCTCAATATGCTGCGCGAGCTGATTTTGAGCTTGGTCGTCGGCGCGGAAATCGATTACGGCGGCGGCACGGGCGAGATAAAGAAATCCGAGGTGATGAAACAGGTATATGAGCTGCTGCCGTCATTGTCAAAGCTCGTGATATCTGAAAATGAGATCTCGAACCTGATCGAATCGGCGAAATCCGAAATGGATAAGCTGGCGAGCGAAAATGAGGCGGCGGCAAAGCTGCTGAATAAAGACAACACTGTTGAATAGTGACAATAAAGCAAAGCATGAATATTGACAAAGCCGTCGCGTCCGCGGCGGCTTTTTGAACGGCGTGAGGCGATATAATCGAATCAACGCCAACGCTCAGCTGTCACGCCGCGACCTTTGCGGCATTACCGCCAGACTGCTGACGTCGCTGGATACACCTCCAGTTGATATAGCCGTAGATATCGTTGAGCAGAAAACAGAGAAAGCAGACTACAACCGAAATATATGATGTGTCCGAAAACGACGCGATGCTCCAAAGCACGATCAGTACAATGTCATTCGCCGCGTAGGCGAGCGCGAACGCCGGACTGCGCTTGTAGGTGAGCAGAACCGCGAGGAAGCTGGTCGTTACCGAAATTGTGCTGGGCAAAAGATTCGCGGTGTCAAGCGCGGCGAGTATGAAGTAGAACGCGACTGTCACAGCTATGGTGAGCAGGATTATAATCGGATATTCGCGCCGTTTGACACAGCAAATCTCAACCTCCGACCGGTTGCCGTTGTACGGATGCCGCAGCCATGAAATCAACGCTATCACCGCCATCGGCGCGGTCATGCAGAGATAGGTTATCATCTCTCCATAATACGCGAATGTAAATGAAATTATACCATAAAGCAGACTGAAAATTATGACTAAGACCTGACCGAGCGGGTTTCCCTTGGCGTTCAGGATAAGCGAAGTCACGCCGATTAGCGACGCGATCAGCGACAACAAACCGCCCGATTTGAACAAAAGATAGGATAAAACGATAAGTACGACCGAAACCGACCATATCGCTATTTCGGTGGGCGTAAAATACCTTTTTTTCATAAATTCCTCCAACAAAAAACGCACCCGAACACATCTTCTAAGACCTAACGATGTGCTTCGAATGCGAACGCATTATTCTACCCGGTGGCAGTGTCAATATTATATCACGAATTTATGATTAAGTCAATATGCAAACTGTGTAAAACGGCGGAACAAATCGCCGGAAAATTACGTCAAATGCTATGTAGTATTCGTACAATCGAGAGGAGGATTGTTATGAAGCGAATATTAGCAGGTGTTGTAGCGGCGGGAATGGTATTCACATCCTGCGCGGCTGTTCCGTCGGGTTTGGTCGGGACAGGGACTATACCGCAAACGCTCGCGCGGACTAATGAATATGATTACAGCCGGCTCAATGAATTTCAAACCAAGCTCTGGCAGAATATGGCGTCTGACAAAAGCAGTGCGCTGTCGCCCCTGTCCGCGTATATAGCGCTTGCGATGTGCGCGTCTGGCGCGGAAGGCGAAACGCTCGACGAATTTAACGCTGTCGGAATTGGTGGAGACGAGCAAGGTCTCGCGCTTGCCGCGCTTATATCCGAGCTGACTGCCCAACCGGCAGAAAGCGAATCGGAGTCTACGACCGCGCGAATTGACATTGCCAACTCGGTCTGGGTTGACGACAGCTTCGAAGTTAAAAGCGAGTATCTGCAAACGCTTACCGATTACTTCGCCGCCGAAGCATTCAACGTCGACCTGCCGTCGTCGACCGAAAGGATCAACAGCTGGATTGAAACCAAAACTAACAGCCATATCAAGGATATGCTGTCCGAGATTCCCGCGGATACACTGATGATGCTGGTCAGTACGCTGTATCTCGACGCGGAATGGGAGACGAAATTTGACAGCCTGTCGACTCATCCGGGCGAGTTTTACTCGAATTCATCGACTCGAACCGAGGATTTCATGCACAGCTCCGGCTCGGTGCGCGTCGTCGACAATGACGATTGTGTCGGCGTCGTATTGCCGTATTTAGGCGGCAGAATCGAATTTTGCGCGTTGATGCCGACCGACGAGACTCTGACGACTTCGCAGCTGATAACGCGGCTCGGCGGTGACAACAGCATTACCAAGCTCGCGGCGGAAGCTGAATCGGAGAGGGTAGCGCTCGCGCTGCCGAGGTTTGAGGTTGAGACCTCGACGTCGCTATATGACGCGCTGAGTTCGCTCGGGCTTGAGTCGATGTTCGGAGCCTCCGCGGATTTCTCGGGAATGACCGACGGCAATATCAGCGTCAGCGAGGTTTTGCAGAACGTATATGTGCGGGTCGATGAGGAGGGCACCGAGGCGGCCGCGGCGACCGCGGTGATAATGTGCGGCGGACTTGCCGAGACCGAGAAGCCGCGTGAAATATCATTCGACCGTCCATTCGTTTGGGCGATATACGACAAGGTCAGCGGAGCGATTCTGTTCTGCGGCGAGTATAACTAAGCGTGCGGATATACAAAATGGCACGTCGATAAACGATATAAAAACAGCCGGCATATGCCGACACAACCGAAAACAAAATAAATAAAGGGGACGCGCTTGCGTCCCCTGAATTGATTATTCAATCAATCTAAATTAGTGCTTCTTGCGGGTAGCAACAACTACGCCTGCTGCGGAAGCTGCGAAGAGAACTGCGGAAACGATGATTCCGAAGTCAGCGGTCTGAGCTGCCTGCTCGCCGCCGGTGGTTTCAGCCGGCTCTTCAGGCTCAACGATCTCGGGAGCTGCTATGAGAGTAGCCTTTGCGAAACCGTCAGCTGCCTTACCAGGGTCGCCGGTGCAGCCGTGTGCGAGCTGGGTGTGGATGTAATCAGGGTTCGAACCGGTCGAGTAAACGAGGCAAACACCAATGGTATCGCCTTCAGCAGCGTCGCTGCCGAGGATGACATCCCACGGTACAGAGGTTTCGTAAACGATAGCGCCGTCAACATAGTCAACGAAAGCGTTGTCGCCTTCAGCAGGAGTGTAGGTGCCGTTCTTCTGCTGCCATACGTTGCCAAGGAAATCACCGGTGTCGGTGTTTCTTGCAATACCGTACTCAAGACGGTCGGTTCCGGTAGCGTCTTCGGTCGAGAAGTTTACCTGAATGCAGTCCTGATACCACATACTAGCGGCGTCAGTTTCGGTCTGAACATAGTCGGATTCGGCTACGTTAACCTTAGCTGCAAGGTTGATGCCGTCATCGTCCCAGGACATGAAGAGCTGAGCGTCAAGCGCCTTAGCGTCTGCAAGACCTGCGTCGGTGTTAGCGGCATAAGAGAACCAGGAATCCTTGAGCTCGATCTCGTAGTACTCGCCGGCATCGACATCGATTACACCGTCGTATTCAACAGCAACTCTTGCCTTCGGTACGTCAAAAGCTACCTTACCAGCATCAGCCTCTGCCTCATAGACAGCGTTTGCGGCGACAGCCATAGATGCGATCATCGCACCGGCCATGACCAGGGATACAAACTTTTTCATTTTTGATCTCCTTCTTAAAATGAAAATATATTTAATATCCGCTCTTCGGATATTACATGATAAATTATATCACGGTTTGATAGGATTGTCAATAATAATTAATAAAATGAGAACAATTCGTCACTATAGACAAATTCAGTCGGTGCATTTTATGCACATTGCCATCGATTTTATAGACGAAAACGATGGTGAATTGAAAAAACCATAGCGTTGCCCGCACCGAAACAGGCTGTTCAAAGCTGCATCAAAAAGCTGTCAGAATTAAGTATTGTAAAAACAAAATCGATGTAAATATTATATTGTATTATATATGCAAATATACCAATCAGGAAAACAGATACCGAGAAAATTCCTCGGTATCTGTAAAATCAATTTTTAGTGCTTCTTCTTGAATATAACAAGAGCTGCCGCCGAAGCTGCCACTGCGAAGATTGCGATCGAAACCGCGTCCGCGGTCTGCGGAGCGGTTGCGCCGCCTTCCTCTGCAGGAGCATCTTCTACTACTACCGGAGCCGCAAGGGTGAGTGTTATGCCGTGATCGTTAGGACCCCAGTCAAAAGCCGTGCCCTCGTCGGTGAGGGTCGTGCCGAATGCGTTAATAACCGTACCGGCTGTATCCTTGTCAAGATAACAGATGAGCATATTGAGCTTTGTGCCTTCAGCAACGTCAACCGTCTTGCCGCTCTTCAGCTCAGCGTCCTCTGCGAGCATATCCCACGAGAGCATGAGCTCAAAGCTCCAACCGTCAGAGGTCTTTGTGGTCTTGATCTCAACTCCATCACCGTCGTTTACGACCGCGTCATTCTTGGATTCCTGACGCTGAACCATTGTATTTCCGTCCCAGCAGCCGAAAGAATAGAATATAGCGCGCGACTCGGTGGTTCCGTAGAAAACCTGACCGAGGTCGATCGAGAATTGGAACGCGTCGCCGTTATACTGACCTTCGGTGGATGCCATGAACGTGCTGTCGGTGATCTCACCGGCAAGGTAAAGACCGGTCTCATCCCAAAGTGCCTTGACGTCAGTCGAGAAATCCGCGGGAACCGCGCCGGCCCATGCCTTTGCGGTGTCGCCGTTGAACGGGATGACGGCCGCGTCTTTCCATTCGTCCGCGTCAATCGTACCGTCGATAACTGCTGTTCCGTACGGAACAGAGACGTCGCCGACCGCTTCCATCGCGCTGACATTGGAGGCGAGCGCAGAGGCGGCTACAGTTGCGGCGAGAAGTGTTGCTAAAAATGTTGATTTTTTCATAAAATCTCATTCCTTTCATTGCGGCTACGACGATGGCTATAGCTTTGAAAAAACTGACGTAAACCGCAAAAATTAGTGATTTATTGCTGGATTGTATCGTTAATGATACAACGTTAGTATAGCACATCAAGAACAAAATTGCTATGGAATTTTTCACCGAAAATATTGTGTTTTTGATATTCGCTTGCAATTTGCTCTGTGATGTGGTAAAATTATATGAGGAAGGCGGTGATATAATGAATCAGATTGATTTGCATACCGGCACGATCAACATATATGAAGGCTGCGACATAATACAGTTTACGCGCTTGAAAATTGACAAAAACACACCTACCGTCAAGTCGGCAAAGCATATTCACCCTCACTGCGAGCTATATTTTCTGCTTGACGGAGAGGTGGATTTCGCGGTCGAGGATGATGAGAGACACCTGTGCGGTGGCGATATCGTGCTGATACGCGGC
>CAJFKR010000098.1 GCA_904386005.1 Candidatus Flemingiibacterium merdigallinarum | reverse complement strand
CGTGCGGTATTTATGTCCTCGTCGGTGATATATCCGGCGAGCTCGTCCGGAACGATTATCGGAGGGTATTGGTACAGCACGGCGGCAGTGATGAAGACCGCTACGGAGAGGACAGTAAACACGCACGCCGCGATACGTCTGCGCACACGCCGTTTTTTCGGCAGAACAAAGTATAAAACCAGCGCGACCGCCGCCGGTATCGCGAGCAATGCGGATATGACAATGATATGCGCGATCAGGGTCAGGATGCTTTCGATTATAGTATCAATATTCATTTTCGATGTTCATTTTCGCTGTCTATATTAATTGACAGGTCGTAGATTTGTCAGCCTTGCTTTGTCTCATCGTCAGAATTGCCGTCTGAGTCAGGTGCGGATTTTGATGTATCCGCGGCTTTTGTTTCCTCGTCAGCTGTCAGCTCGGTTATGGTTATCAGCGGCGGCGCGCCGTCAGATTTTGTACTGCCAGACGCTGTGCTGCCGGTATCCGCGTCGTCAGTATCCGCGTCGTCCGACTCCGCGGGAATTCCGCTCGAGCTGAATATAATCAGCGGGAATTTCCGCCGCAGTATCAGCTCGCCGATTATGATCAGTATGAAAAGCCCCAGCGAGCAGCCCGAAATTATCAGTCCGTATTTCACGCAGTCGGGGAAGTAGACCATTTTTATCGTGTGCTCGCCCGGCTCAAGCTCGAGTCCGGTCAGGCATTCGAGCACCTCTACAGTCTCGGTCTCGACGCCGTCGACATAGATGTGCCAGCCCTCGTCGCGCGGAATCGTCAAAAGGAACAGCGTCCGGTCCTCGGGTACGGTTATGCTGCCGTCGAAGCTCGAGTCGGTGAAGCTGTCGATGTCAAATCCGCCCTCGGCGAGCCGCGGCATGATTTCGTAGAACAGCTCCTCGTCGAGATACCAGAAGTAGTCGACGCCGTTCGCGAGGTAGATGTCCTCCTCGTCGAGCGCGAGCGTGACTATCAGCTCCTCGCCCGCCGGATGCTTGCCGAGCGAGACTATTCTACAGGTTTCGTTCGTGAAGTATTCGGAAATCTCCTCGCCGTTGACCTTGAGCCGGGCGTCGCGCGGGTAGTCGCTCGGGAAGTAGACGAAGATCTCGCGGTCGTTTTCGGGGGTCAGCTTGAAGGTCAGGCTTCCGGCGTAGTCCTTGTTCAGCTTCTCGTATTTCTTGTGTCCGGTCACATACGAAAGGTCGAGGTTCGTGTAGTCGGGCTTGATGTTGGCGTATGACTTGAACAGCTCGAGCGTTTCCTCGCTGCCGAGCATTTCGCTGACCAGCTCGTTCATGCGCTCAAACGGAGACTCGAAGTCGGCGAAGTCGAAGTCGGCGAGGCCGCTCGACACCATATACCCGAGCGACTGCGCGTACTTGTTCTCATACACCGCCGTCTCGTTTGCCTCGTCCACATAGACCGGCTCGCCGTAGACGTCGTTCATCTCGTTTTCCTGCAAGGTCAGAATGTATTTGATTCCGAGCAGGCTGTCCGAAACCGGCGTGCCGCCGAGGTACTTCGACCAGTGCGACTTCGACGAGTAGCCCATGCGCTCTAAAAACTCGATCTGCTTTGCGTTCAGCGTCGACGTCGAGTTCGAAAGTCCGCGCAGATTCAGCGCGAAGTTGTCGTTGGTCTTGCGGTGCTCGGTCTTTTCGGCGCGGTAGAACGACGTGTCGTTCTCGTTGACCCAGTCGGCGGCGGGAGTCCATTTATTCATAAAATTGACGTACGACGTGCGCGAGCTGTAGTGTACGTCGTTGTCGAGCGAGACTATCTCCGAAAGTCCGTTGCAGAACAATTCGAGCAATACGAACACGCAGAGTATCGCCTGAACTCCTCCGTCGAGCCAGTTATGGTGTACGCCCGACAGGAGTATCATGTATACCGCGATGCAGGCTATCGAGAACCAGACGCACAAAAGGTCGGGGACATTCTCATAGTCAAACTTCTGTATTATTACAATCAGCAGTCCGAGCGCGGCTCCGACTCCGAGCACACAGCGGATGTCGAGCTTCTCGATATGCTCGAACGCGAGATACGCGGCTAAAATAATAATGAAGCAGAATACAAAGCTGTAGCGGTAATTCAGCCAGTTCGGACGCTGAAAGCCGTGCCAGATGAGGTCGATCGTCGACGAGTTGAAGCTGAACACATAAAAGCCGATTATCGCGCCGAACGCGAGCTTGCGCCGCGGTGAGATCTGCTTTATCAGGAAGAATACCGGCAGGAGTATCAGCGTCAGCGTCCCCGAGAACACGAACGGCCAGCCCTCCGGACGCACCGTGTCGTACGACGATGGGTACATCTTGGTTATCAGGTCGAGGAAGTCGAATTTCTGACTGAAGTCAAAGTTCGGGTCGGAGAAGGTCGTCTTGCCGAAGGTCAGCGAGTAGTAGGCCGGCAGTATGATTATCGTCGCGATCCCGACCGCTATAGCCGAGAAGAGCGCCATGCGGGCTAGGGTTTTGACAAAATGCGCGCTCTCGCCGAGCGGATTGCGTTCGGCGGGCGTGTGCATACAGTAGGAAAAGAAGAAGTAAGCCGCGACCGAGATGCAGACCATATAGCCGATGTAGTAGTTCGAGAACACCGCGACGGCGAGCGTTATCACATACAGCTTGTAGCGGCGGTATTTTATCAGCGAGTCGATTCCAAGAAAGATGAGCGGCAGGAACAGGAGGCAGTCGATCCACATCGTGTTGTGCTGCATTACGACCGCGTACGAGGTCAGCGCGTACATTACCGAGAAGATGACCTCGTTTATCGGCTTTGTCGGGTGCGAGCGGTTCAGGAATATGCACATATTCATGCCCGACAGTCCGCACTTCAGAAGCAGTATCGTGTACAGCGACTCGGTTATCATTCCCTCGGGGAACAGCGCGACGATTATTGAAAACGGACTCGCGAGGTAATACGCGACGATTCCGAGAAATTCGCCGCCGAGCGCGCGCTCGAAGGAGTAAAGTATACCCTGTTCGCCGCGAAGTATGTCGCGCAGGGCTTCGAAATAATAGACGTACTGACCGTTTAGGTCGAGGACGAGCACCGAGTTGTTGCCGAACGGCCAGACCTCCATCGCGATATAGATGAGCGCCATGATAAGCACCGGAAACAGGAACGCGAGTCCGGCGTGGCGCATTTCATACAGCGGCGCGAGCGCGGCGGCAAGGTGCCGCGAATTCGACCTTTTTGAGCTTTTTGCCGCCGACAGTCCGGCTTCATTTATTGACGGCGGTTCGGCGGGGGTTATGTTCTGGTTCATTTCTGGATTCCTCTGCTTTTGCTGTGATTCTGCGATACAGTCCGGTCACATCTGTGACTGCGATGTGTCCGGATGTATTATTTTGCGGATACTTTTCTCAAGCTTTATTCGCGGCACTGTCAGATCGCGCTGACAATTCTCGCAGACGATGCGTATGTCGCTGCCGACGCGCAGCACTCTGAAGCGATTGCTTTTTTTCGAACAGGGGTGGTTCTTTTTCAGCTCGAGAATATCTCCGACCGAGATTTGCGGTATCTCCGGCATGGCAATGCTCCTTTGATATGGGGGATTTCAGGCGGGCGGCGGGAATATGCGGGCGTCCCCGCCGCTATGTTAATGTTATCTTATATTATACCACAGCTTTCGCGGATTGTATATACCAATACCGAATTTTTACAAATAAAAATTGAAAAGCCGGAGCGTTTTAAATTATAAAGCCGGTGAGCTTTTAAACTCGCCGGCCAAATCACGCAGGTCAAATCTTGCGTGCGTATTCATTGTAGAGCTTTGCGTATATGCGGTAATTTTCGAGCGAAACCCCGGGCGGAGTCTGGTGGTCGACCGACATTATGTAGCCGCCGCTTTTCGCGACCGGGAATATCCGCTCGAATTCAGCCCGCATAGCCTCCTCGCCGAGCGGCATTACCATTTTGTCGTATCCGCCCATCATCAGAAAATCGGGGTATAGCTCGCGTATCTTGACAATATCCACACCCGCCTGACGTTCGAGCGGATAGACTCCCTCGATTCCGGCTTCCCTCATCCAAGGGATCATCGTCGTGATGTCGCCGTCCGAGTCGATCATCATTTTTGTGCCGCGCTGCTTTATCGCGCTTCGCAGCTCGCGGTAGTAGGGAGTGATGAACTCGGAGAACAGCTCGTGCGACAGCATAGGACCGTGATTATACGACATATCCTCGGCAAGTCCTATCATCTCGGGCTCGAATACCTCGTAAAGCGCGTTGACCGCGCGGATATTGAAGTCGCAGAGGTCGCGGTTCATCCGGTGCATCAGCTCGGGATAATCGTAGAAGGCGTAAAGGTGCGGCTCGATTCCGAACAGCGTGCGCGGATACCAGAAGAAGCCGTCCAGCCAGACGCGCAGCGCGAAGTCGCCGCGCTCATACGGTTCGGCGAGCGGCTTTATCGACTCGATGAAGCGCTCGATGACCTCGTCGGAATAGGCGGTCTTGCGGATTTTTTCGTAGTCGTCCTCGTTCCTAACCGGGCCGGCGCCGTTCAGCGGCGCTCTCGGGCTTGCCGGTGTGATTGTGATAAGGACAAGGTTGTCCATGTCGAAGTATTTGAGTATCTGACTATAATTGAGCGCGGGGTCGAGCCCCTCGCCCTGCCAGCGTTTGACCGTCTCGTCCCACCAAGCCGCCCACTCTATGCGCGGCAGCATATCGACCGGCTCGAAATTCAAAACGCGGCGAAAGCGTTCGCGGGTTGTCATAGCAATCCCTCCTTGTGTGCTGTCAGCCATTAATGTGTTGATATTATTATAAAGGCTGCCGCCGGAATTTACAATACGTACATTTGACAAATTCACGGCGGCAATAACTATTATAATTGTTCAACACGACAGCTTGAGGTGACGCCTGTCTTACAGACTTTCAAAATAGCGTATACTCTCTGCCAATAGCTTGAAATGGTCAATGCCGACATCGGACGGACTGTATTCGACGGTTGCGAATCCATCGTAATTGTCGGCTTGGAGCAGTCTATAAAGTGTCTTAAAATCGACTATGCCCTGACCGTGCAGCGTGCGGCTTATCATCCTTTTTCTGCCGCCGGTCAGCGACGGGTCGGGCGATGTGGTATAGACAACGTCTTTCAGGTGAACGTGCGCGACATATTGCCGCAGCTTGGTGTAAAACTCGGTCGGACTTTCATCAAGCGCAAGCATATTCGCGGTGTCGAATACGAGCTTTAATCCGGGCACGCTCCGCAGCAGCTCGCCGCACTCGCTCGATGTGCAGAGCGGCAGCGCGGGCGACGGAAAGTCCTCGAACATGACTGTTACACCGTATCTGGCCGCGTATTCGACAATCTCGCCGAACGCGTCGACCAGTTTATTCATCGCGTCGGCGCGCGACATTGCCGCCAAATCTTCATGGAAGATATTTTCGACTATCATCAGCCGATTCGTGCCATGCTCGAGCGCTGTGTGAACCGCTGCTTTCGCGCCGTCGACCGCTTCGCGGAACTTCGCGTTGTCGGGAGTCGTCACGTGCATCCAGTGGATATAGTCGGCAATCTCGAGTCCGGCGTCCTCACAGAGACGGCAGACCTCACGGTGGCTTGCAAAGCGCAGGTCGTTTTCTGACGCGTCGTAAGCCGAGAAACCGGCGGCTTTCGCCTTGTCGAACATTTTATTGAATTCGATTCCCTGGCTTGACCAAGCCGGCAGGTTGAGCGGCATGAACGAAAATTTCATATAATATCTCCAATGGTATTTTGTACTAAAATATTAGAAACCACAGTGGCGCGCCGCTTTCGCAGAATCGTCCGTAGGACGATTCTGCTGGGGCCACCTTCCCCGAGCAGCGGCATGATATGTGCGAACTTTTATGCCTTTTACGACTTTTACAATCGCCTATATAATGAAATCTAACCGATAGCATATAAGCGATTAACTACAAATATTATAGCATATTTTATAAATCCGTACAAGTGCATAATATTAATTTAAGTCAACCTTGCCCTGAGTTCACTTGACTTTTTTCCGCATTTCACATCAAAATTCATACATTTGGCAACAGAATTTCGCATTATCAGCCGCGATGGTGTGTGGGCTTTACGAAGAAAGGCGGCGTTAATGCACGGTGGCGCGGGGGATAGTGAGAACGAATATAAGTGAGGGCGTTGTGACGCGGGGGGCGTGGCGAGATGTGCAACTTAGTGATAATCATATCAAGATTTATTATCGTCAGTCCAGATATCGCGGTCGATTTCATTTTCGGTCCAAGGATTTTTATGATACAGTGTGATACCTTTTCCGAGTTGACGATATTCTCTCATGCTGACTCCGTTAAAACGTTTGAAAAGCCGCTGCGCGTATCGATAATCGTGCAGTCCGCATTCGGCGGCAAGCTCATCAAATGATCCTTTGACGTTCGAATCAATCAATTCACACAGGTGTCTGACTCGTTGAGCGCTGACATAATCGCTGAAGGTCAAACCGGTCTCGTTTTTGAATATCTTTCCGACATAACCGCAGGAAAGCCCCAACGACTCCGCCGCGTCTTGCAGACTGATTTTCTCGGTCAGATGTGATAGAATATACTTCTTGATTTTATACACATTATAATACGCGTTTGATGGCGGTCGGTAATCAGGAGACTTGACGAGCTCGCAAATCGACGCGCGGAATCCGGCGTCAATCATCGCGCACAGTTCATACCATTTTGACAGACAAATACAGTTTCCCGCCGCGCTCTTTTCTCTGTAGTGACTGATTAAGCTTTTCATAAGCGAAGATATCATACCGCGCTCCTCGTCGTCAGTCTGGTACACATGTGGGAGCATCAATCCGGAGGAGTTGTCTAACAGCTTCTTGATTCTGTGTATGTCATTTTCGTTGTGATGAATATATTCCATATCGGATATGCGTATCGCGATGGAAGATAAAATCCCTCTTTGGCAGATTTCACATGGCCAAAGCGAGTATTTGCAATCCGGCATAAACATTGCAAGTGTATTGTCATTAATCTTAACGGTGCTGTCTTCGCTGTCGATTTGCATATCTATTCCCTCGGTTATTGAAAATTCGATTATCCCTTTACGGTGGTCTATTATATTTTTTGAGTTCTCGTGAGGTACAATACTGGTTGAACAGGCAAAAACAATAACCGGTTGCGAATATATTCGTAATTCATAAAATACCATAACAGCTCACACCTTTGTATATGTTTGATAAAATTATTATATCACATCAGAAGGCAAATGGCAAGTTAAAATAATAACTTTATAATATTACCGTG
This sequence comes from Candidatus Flemingiibacterium merdigallinarum, assembly GCA_904386005.1. Classification (GTDB taxonomy): domain Bacteria; phylum Bacillota; class Clostridia; order Oscillospirales; family CAG-272; genus Flemingiibacterium; species Flemingiibacterium merdigallinarum. The sequence continues at coordinate 4,339 of CAJFKR010000098.1, read as the reverse complement.
TTGTATTGATTTGACCGTTTACTATTTCTGCTGATATTGTATAATAAATATACAATATACAGAAAGGCGGAAATCTGGCATGAAAAAATTAACGCTTAACATTACCCTGCTTGTTATCCTGTCGATAATTGTGACTTCCTGTGCAAATGAAACACCGGACTTTCCCGATTCATCGACGACGGCAGCTCAAACCGAATCAAACGGTGTTTTAAGCCGAGAGTCAGTTTCTGATATGCTGCCGGAGACTGACTGGGACGGTCGTAAATTCCGTATAATTGCTACTGATTATCTTTCGGACGACTTTATCGCCGAGGAGGAAACCGGCTCATTAATAAACGACGCGGTATATAATCGCAATCGAACGATTGAGGAAAGGTTTAACGTTGATTTAGTTGCTGATTGCGGCAGTGATTATAACGCAACTAACTCCCTTGTCGTTTCCTCGATAATGTCTGGTGAGGACGAGTATGACCTTGTGCTCAACCACATGATCACAACCGCAGCGTCGGCGGCTGACAATCTGTTTATGGACTGGAATGATGTTGACTACATTGACGTGACAAAACCGTGGTGGAACTACAGCTCATATGAAAACCTGAGCGTTGACGGCAGGTCGTATATGATTATAGGCAGTATATCTCCGTATTATCTCGGTGAGTATTACTGTGTATATTTCAACAAGCGGCTCGGGCTGGATTACGGAATTGACGACAGTATATATGACGTTGTGCTTGACGGTAAATTCACGATTGACTACTACTATTCTCTGATAAAGGACAAATGGCTTGACTTAAATTCAAACGGACAGATGGATGAAAACGATTTTTATGGTCTTGCCGCACAGACAACAAGCTACGCAACGCCGTTTATTTATTCGTTTGGAGAGACCACTGTAAAAAACGATGCTGACGGTATACCGCGCCTTGCTATGAACAGCGAAAAATTCGCGGATATTGTCAACAAGGTATATCAGCTGTTTTACGAGTCGAGCGGAACACTGACCACCTCGGGTTGGTCACTGCATACCGACACCTTTCTTGACGGCCGCGCGATATTTTTCAACGGCGTGTTCCTGCATTCCTATCAGTATTTCACTGATTTCGAGGATGAATACGGTATACTCCCTTATCCGAAGTGGGATGAGGCCCAGGATGAATATTACACTATGAGCGACGGAAGCTCGCCGCTTGCGGCTATACCCAAGACGGTTACAGATACGGCATTTGTCGGTATGATAACCGAAGCTCTTGCCGCCGAGAGCTGGCGCACCGTAATACCCACGATGTATGACGTCGCGCTCAAGGTGAGAGGCGTGCGTGATGAACGCTCGGTTGAAATAATCGATTTGATTGCAAATAGCGCCGTCGTCGATTTTGGCTTTGTTTATTCGGATTTTTCGGGGATGGGATTTACACTGGCGAATCTGATGGAAGCCAAAAATAAGAACTTCGCGTCATTTTACGCGGCAAACAAAGAATCTTGGGAAAACCGGATAGACGATATTATCGAAGCTTATGAAACAAATTGACGTATCACGTCGATGCAAATATAGGTTTAAACAAAATTAACGAACTTGCACAGGAGGATAAAGCTCATGACTGCATATACCACAATAGTTCCGGTCGACAGCGCCAACCTCGCCCGCGCCGGACGCGGGCGCACCGCACAGGCGCTGCGCAAAGCCGGAATCAATCGCGTGCTGCTCGCGATCGGCTCGTATAAATCCGACCCTGACTCGCGTGCGCGTCAGCTCGACGCGCTTTATGAGAATCTCGAATTCATGAAGCGAGAGGGCTTCGACGCCGGAGTCTGGCTCTGGGCGTTTATGTACGACGGCGGCGAGTATACCCGCGTCGCCGGATTCGACGGGAGAAGCTCGAAGCAGTCCTGCTGCCCGCTCGACCCCGGATTCCGCGAATTTTGCGCCGGATATGTCCGCGACATAGCGCGCCTTTCGCCGTCGCTGATTTTATTTGACGACGACCTGCGCTTCGGCCATCTCGATATCGGGCTCGGCTGCCGCTGCGAGAAACACACCGCGGATATACTAAATAGACTCGACGAGCGGCTGTCGCCCGACGAGCTTGTACGGCGGGCGTTCAATGGCGGCGAGAACCGCTATCGGCGCGCGTGGCTCGATTCGATGGGCGATTCGATACGCCGCTTCGCGCGCGATATGCGTGCCGCGGTTGACAGTGTCGACAAAAGCATCCGCATGGGGCAGTGCGCCTGCATCACGAGCTGGGACGCCGACGGAGTAGACGCAGACGAGCTGTCGCGCATCCTCGCGGGGGATACCCGCCCTTACCTGCGCCTTATCGGCGCGCCCTACTGGGCGGTGAAGCAAAACTGGGGCAACCGGCTCGCCGACACAATCGAGGTCGAGCGTATGCAGCTTGGCTGGTGCGGCGAGGATATCGAGGTCGTCTCGGAGGGCGACGTATATCCGCGCCCGCGCTGGATCTGTCCCGCGTCCTACCTCGAGTGCTTCGACACCGCGCTCCGCTCGTCGGGCGGATTTTCGGGCATACAGAAATATATGCTCGACTACACGTCGAGCGCCGCGTATGAGACCGGCTACCTCGACCGGCATATCCGAAACGGTTGGCTGTACAGTGAGCTCGACCGGCTGTTCGCGGATAAAACCGCGGTCGGCGCGCGGATATACGAATACAAGCACAAGCTCGCGACGGCGGAGCTCGCGGGCGCCGACTCCGAATATATGCAGAATATGCTGTTCTCGACAGCCGCCCGTGCCGCCGCGGCGAATGGAATCCCCACAGTCTATTGCGACGAGGGAAATTCTGCCGGAATCCTGTTCGGCGAGAACGCGCGGCAGCTTCCGGACGACAAGCTCGGCTCAGGTTTGGTTTTAGATCTGGCCGCGGCTGAAATACTCATGGGGCGGGGAATAGACGTCGGAATTGAAGCGGTCGGCGACTATTTTCAGCCGAACGAGGAGCACGGATTCGGAAATCACAGCTTTATTCAGTCACGCGATGAACACGGGTTTGGAAGCCGCGACTGCGTACTTTCGGACGCTGAACATCATATCAATAGCGAATATATTCCGTGGCGGTGCGGCAGAGTGAGACAAATTAAGCTTAAAGCGACCGCCGAGATTTGTTCGAATTTTGTCGTTGACGGCGAGGACTATTCGCCATCGTTCTATTATTATACGAACAAATCCGGACAGCGGTTTGCCGTGATCTGCGCCGACGCGAAGGTCTGCGGCGAGCCGCTCTGGCGCAGCTATTTAAGGCAGAGCCAGCTGATATGCGCGCTTAATGAGCTGGGCTGTCAGCCGCTCCCGGTATACTGCTCGGGCGAGCCCGACGTTTACATCATAGCGAAGCGGTCGGGCAATCGGCTCGCGGTCGGGATATGGAATCTATCTCCCGACGAGATATTCGACGCGGAGCTGGTCTTTCCTTTGCGCAGTGTCACACTTGCAGACACGGTCGACTGCGCCGCTCATTCCGCGAATGCTGACGGGCAAAGCGGCAGGCTTGTTATCGAGCGGCTGCTACCTTATCGGGCGGCGGCGGTTGAGGTCGAGCTTTCAGAATGACAAGAATCTGCCGCCGTACTTGGTACAGCGGCAGATATTTTGCTTTTATCAGCATCACACTCGATTATCACCGAATGCCCTGCCGATTAAGCGGTTATTAGCTTGGGTTATTTCGAGGACTTGATGTCGTTCTCGTACTTCTCGATCATCTTCTTGACCATCTGACCGCCGATAGAACCTGCCTGCTTCGAGGTGAGCTCACCGTTGTAGCCCTGCTTCAGGTTGACACCAACCTCGCTTGCGGCTTCCATCTTGAACTGCTCGAGCGCAGCCTTTGCTTCGGGGACAACAATCTTGTTATAAGACATTTTTCACATCTCCTTATAAGATTTATCTATATGATCGATTCGATTCTGTTCGTACTTGCGCCGGACAAAAGCGAATCTGTTAGGTGAGCCTTGACGCTTTCGTCCGGCTCTGATATTATTATTATCACACCCGCAGAAAATATAACTGGGAAATAAATGCGCTTGTGGCAATCACATATCATGTCTTGCAATGAAATGAATCGCCGCGATTCACGCATCGAATGTTGGCTCGCGGACGGCACATATTGTATATGCGGCTTGAGGTGCGCGATAGCTTTTGGTATGATGGGAGTACTGATTTATATAGCGGCGAAAGTAAATTTGATGCTTTAATAATTAATGATATAATTCGGTGTAAGTGTTATTTAGAGCCTGTTGACGCTATTTCAGCCACATGAAGATGCAAGCAATCTGAATAAATGACAGAAAGACAAGATCACGCTTATCGTACCTAGTGCAT
>CAJFKR010000097.1 GCA_904386005.1 Candidatus Flemingiibacterium merdigallinarum | reverse complement strand
AGCGTGGTCTTCCCCCTCTTGCCCTCTTACGAAGGACTTCGTAAAGCAATAAATAGCAGCATATAAATCATCAGCCATAACTATATGCAATACAGCCTAATATAATCATCATGCCATAGCCATATGCAGTATAGTCATAATATAATATTACCCCGCAAATATATGCGGTATATAAGGAGAAATCATGAAGCTTGGAATCGGAATTGATACGGGAGGTACATATACCGACGCCGTGATATATGACTTCGACGCCTCCCGCGTTGTCGCGTCGACAAAAGCCCCGACTACGCATGAAAACCTCGAGCTCGGTATCGGCGCCGCGCTCGACTCATTGCCGCGCGAGCTGACAGGGCGCGCCGAGCTGCTGTCGCTGTCGACGACGCTCGCGACTAACGCCTGCGTCGAGAATAAAGGCGGGCGCGCGAAGCTCGTGCTCGTAGGCACGACCGAGCGGACGCTCGAATGGGTCGACGCTTATAAGACCTACGGCTTCTCGCGCGATGAGGTCAGAGCTATTGACAACAAATCGAGCTTCGACGGCAAGCAGACCGAGGTGCCCGACTGGGACGCGTTCCTCGCCGCGAACGCCGACTGGCTTTCTGACGCCGCCGCGCTCGCCGCTGCCGAAAACAACGCGATACACAACGGCGCGCCCTGCGAACGTGCCCTCGGCGACAAGCTCGCGGGGCGGTACAATATTCCGTACATAGCCGCGAGCGAGCTTTCGGGCGAGCTTAACATGATGGAGCGCGGCGCGACCGCGCTGCTCAACGCGAAGCTGCTGCCGGTCATAGACGAATTTCTCTCCGCGATCAACCGCGCGCTGCGGGCGCGGGGACTCAATATCCGCCGTATGATAGTCCGAAGCGACGGCAGTCTCATGAATGAGTCGGCGGCGAGGTCGCAGCCGGTCAAGACGATATTGAGCGGTCCGGCAGCCAGCGTCATCGGCGCGGGCAAGCTCGCCGGTCGCGCTGACAGTATCATCGTCGACATGGGCGGTACTACGACCGATATATCGATAGTCGAAAACAGCCGTCCGGCTATGACCGACGGCATACGCATCGGCGGCAAGCGGACGCAGATCAAGGGCGTGTTTATCGACACGTTCGGACTCGGCGGCGACAGCCGTATCATCGCCGACGAAAGCAAACCGATAATTACCGGACGGCGCGTTCTGCCGTTGTCCGCGGCGGCTGTGCGCTTTCCCCGGGTAATAGACGAGCTTGAGGAACTGCTCAGCACAAACAAGCGCGGAACGTCTCCGCTGTATGAGTTTCTGTACCTTGTCCGCACGCCCGCAAATACGAGTGGCTACACCGAGAGCGAGCTTGAGCTCATCGACGCGCTGAAAGGCGATCCGGTCATGCTCGGTTCGGGCAAGATCGACTATTATCGTCTGAAGAGCGAGCGGCTCGAGCAGGAGGGGATCGTCATGCGAATCGGGCTGACTCCGACCGACATCATGCACATAAAGGGCGACTTTGACGCGTACGACCGCCGCGCGGCACTGCTCGGCGTGCGCTGGTGGCTGCGCGCGCTCGACGGGTACGACGACTGCGACGAGGACGTCGCGCGCTTCGCGGACAAGATATACGATCTTGTGAAAAAGAAGCTGTACACGAACATCGTGCGCATAATGCTGTCCTACCGCTATCCGAAGCTGTTCGACGGCGCGTCGGACGGGCTGCTCCGGCTGATCGAATCGAGCTGGGACGACCGAAATCAAAAGGGACTGTTTGACACAGCCTTTGCAAGCTCGGCCGCGCTTGTCGGAATCGGCGCGCCAACGCACATATTCCTGCCCGACGTCGCTGCCGCGCTATCTGCCGAATGTGTGATACCGCCCGACGCCGGGGTCGCGAACGCGGTCGGCGCGGTAACCGCGGACATCTCGGCAGAGGTGAAGCTGACGATAACCCCGAATCTATCAGCCGAAGGTGTCGAGGGCTACACGCTCTATCTCCCCGACGGCAGCCACGATTTCGAGAAGCTGTCCGACGCCGTCGAGCGCGCCGAGCGCGAGGCACGCGAGCTGGCTATAGCCGAGGCGCGCCGTCACGGCGCGACCGGCGAGCTGGCGGTCACGGTAGACGTAGGTGCGCGCAGTGCGCTCGACCGGCGCGGCTCGACGGTCGAGCTTGACACGACGATAGTCGCGCGAGCCGCGGCTGAGGTCTGACGATGAGAGTGGTCTCCTCATTCGCTTTGCGAATGAGGAGATGAATTTTTGAGTGTGGGATTTTGTAAAGGCTTTTTCGGTGGACAGAATTTTATACCCGTCGTTGACGTCAGCTGTGTATGAAATCGCGGCGGGTCGGGTCGCAGAGCCGGTATTTGGCGGGGGTTATGCCGACGACCTTGCGAAAGTCGGCGATGAAGTGCGAGTAGTCGCCGAAGCCCGCGCCGAAACAGGCTTCGGATACAGCCGCGCCGTCCCGGAGCAGGCGTTTCGCGCACTCGATGCGCCGGAGCAGAATAAACCGGCGCGGGGTTATCCCGAGGCAGCCGACGAACAGCCGCTCGGCGGTCGATACGCTCACGCCGAACTCGCGCGACAGCTCGCCGACACGCAGCGGCGACTGCAAATTTTCGTCAATGTAGCCGATCATCCGGCGGAGCGGCTCGGGCATTGCGCCGCGCCCCGAGGTCGCGCCGTACCTGCGGTTGACTATTGCCAAAATCCGAATCAGGCAGGACAGCATCACCGCGCCGCGCTCGGGGAGCGACTCGCTGTCGGCTTCAAATATCGCGTCGAGCAGCGAAAAGCACTCGGACAGCTCGTCTGCGGGCAGCAGAGTCATATTGTCCTTGCCCGACTCCCGCTCGAAAAAGCAGCGCAGCAGCCGGTCGCCGTCCGGAAGAAAATCAAAGCAGTCGGGCATGAACGAGATTATGTACCGCTCGTGCAGCCGGTTCGTATCATTGATCCCGCTGTGAATCTCGCCCGGGCGAAACGTGAACACGCACGCGCCGTCAAGCTCGTATATGCTGTCGCGCACGAATATCCGGTCGCAGCACTCGCGCTGTATATTCAGCTCGCACACGTCGTGGCTCTCCATGTTGTTGCCGCGGTAGTATGTGCGCTTGTGCGAAATTCCAATGCCCAATGGCTCGATACAGACACATCGCTCATACTGCCTGGCTTCTGACGAATTTTTCATGTTTTTCGCTCAGTTTCTCCTTTATTCGAAAATCGGTATATGCTATAATAATTATACAATATTTTCGCGCTGATTGCAACCGTGCATGGACAAAATCGTCGGGATGTGAGACCGCCTCACCTGCCAGCAATATGTCATAATCGGCGCGAAATCACAATAAATAATGCCAACTAAAAAGGAGTGCCCATGTCAATGAAACACAAATTTCCACTTCTGCTGATTGCCGCGGGGCTGATTCTGTCCTCCTGTCAGAGCGGCGAGCCGTCAGGGAGCGACACCTCCACCACTTCTGCCGATACCTCTACTGCAGCTGAGGAAACCGAGCCGACGTCGTCGCTCGAGCTGCTCGGCGAATACGACTTCGGCGGCGAGACATATACAATAGTCGGGCGCGAATACGCGAAGCTCGGCGACCTGCCGTCCTACGAATTCGTCACCGATTCCGAGAACGGCGACCTTGTCAACGACACCGTCTACAAGCGCAACCGCATAGTCGAGGACCAGTACAACGTCACGATCGAGTGCATACAGTACGACAACAACACGGCTATGAACAACGTGCAGAAGTCGCAGATGGCGGGCGACGGCGCGTACGACCTCGTGTGGTCGCACATCAACACAATGACGTCGATGGTCATGAAGGACCTGCTCGCGAATTACTACGATATGCCGGTCATCGACATCACAAAGCCCTGGTGGAACCAGCTCGCGACCGAGTCGCTGACCCTGAACGGCCGCTGCTATTTGCAGATGAACTACATCCCGTTCACCGGAGTAATGCTGTCGCATTGTCTCTATTTCAACAAAAACCTCGCCGAGGAATATTCGATAAGCGACCTGTACTCGCTCGTACAGAACGACGAGTGGACGTTCGATCGCTTCTCCGAGCTCGCGAAGCAGGTCTCGCAGGACCTCAACGGCGACGGCAAGTATGACGAAAACGACCTGTACGGTCTCGCCGCGTCGCACGGCACATCGGGCGTGGCGTTCTCGATAGCCATGGGTACAAAGCCGCTCAAGGTCAACGACGACGGCAGCTTCGAGCTGACAATGTCGTCCGAGCGCAACCAGAACATACTCGAGATGATAAACTCGCTGACGAGCGACAGCGCGACCTACCTCATCACCGACACCTCGCTCGAAAACGACCTCGCGAAGCTGTTCGCCGAGGGGCGCGCGCTCTTCTATTCGGGCTTCCTCACCGACTCGTACCAATTCTTCCGCGACATGGACGACGACTTCGGACTGCTCCCGTTCCCGAAGTACGACGCGTCGCAGGAAAGCTACATCACGACTGTCACCGGCGGCACCGGACTGCTCGGCATACCGAAATATGTCGAAAATCCCGAAATGGTCGGCGCGGTCACCGAAGCGCTCGCGATCGAGAGCTACAACTACGTCTATCCGGCGATATACGAGACGGTATTCAACGAAAAGCTGCTGCGTGACGACGAATCGCGCGAGATGTTCGACATTCTGATGAACGGACTCGAAATCGACTTTGGCAGAACCTTCAAATACACCGCCTACTCCGACCTAATCGGCGACCTTGTCGCGAAAGGCTCAACCGACCTCGCGTCGTCTGCAGCCGCACTCGAGCCGGCAGCCGAAAAGCACTACTCCGATGTTATCGAGCTGTTCTATCCGGAGAACTGACAATTAAGAGTGGTCTCCTCATTCGCAAAGCGAATGAGGAGAGAGTGGACATGACTTTGCCGGAGGCAAAGTCATGTGAGTGGTCTGCCGCGCGGAGCGCGTCAGAGAGTGGTCTCCGACCTCGCTTTGCGAGGTCGGAGAGCTGTGGTAGAAATTCGCCTGCGGCGAATTTCAATTATTTTGATTCTGCGCGGAGTTGGGGGATTTCCGGTAAGTGGCTTTTGCATATCCGGTACACATTCGGAACGTATACCCAGCCTGAAGCATACCGGACGCTTGTAAATATATATCCTGCCAAAAGCAAAATCCGCGAATGCTTCGGACGGGGCTTTTTACACGAGATGCGCCCGCGTCTCTATACAGACAGAAAGGACAATACAATGAGAAACGTAATACTTGGCACCGACTGGTGGACCGACTGCGACGACGGCGCGGCGGTCAGAATCGCCTGCCGGCTCAGACGCGACGGCGTATGGAAGCTGCGCGGCATAATCATAAACGCCTGCATGGAGCAGTCGGCGGCGTCGCTCGAGCTGTTCGTGCGCGGCGAGGGCTGCGAGCTTCCGATCGGACTTGACCGCGATGCCACCGACTTTTGCGGCAAACTGTCGTATCAGAAGCCGCTCGTTGAGCACTTTGGCTCGAATATCACAAACGACGACTGCGAGAACGGCGTCAGGCTCTACCGAAAGCTGCTCGCCGGACTTCCGGACGGCAGCACCGAAATTATGGAGATTGGATTCTTGCAGGTCGTCGCCGCATTGCTCGATTCGGGCGCGGACGACCTGTCGCCGCTGACCGGACTCGAGCTGGTTCGCCGCAAGGTGAAGCGCGTCTTTATAATGGGCGGTCGCTGGGACAATAACGGCAGCGGCAGCGAGCACAACTTCGCGCTGAATCGCCGCGCGTCATTGGGCGCGCACCGCGTGCTCGAGGTCTGCCCCTGCGAGGTCTGCCTGCTCGGCTTCGAGGTCGGACAGAGCGTCATCACAACCCCTCGCGGCGGCGACGACGATATACTCTGTCGGCTGTTCGAATATCACGGCTCGAAAAACGGGCGCTCATCGTGGGACCCGATGCTCGTACTGCTCGCCGCCGACTGCCCGGACACCGACGACAAAACCCTCGACGCCGCCGGATATCGCGCCTGCCGCGGCACCGCCTCGGTCGACCCCGAGACCGGCGAGAACTCGTTCCGCTTCCACGACGACGGCAGACACTTTTTTGTTGTCAAGACCCAGCCGGACGAGTGGTACAAGCAGCGAATCGAGGCTATCATCAACCGCGCGTAACAGCGGCAGACCTCATCCCTGCCGAACCGACCGCCAACCCTACATAAATTCATATGCAAGCACTCCCGCCGGAGCACAATATTTGTGTTCCGGCTTTTTTGCAGCTTAAAAAAGCGGATTTCGACCGCCATCACTGAACCCGCTCTATTCCTACTGCCGCGATATAGCAAGATAGTCCAAGTCGACGGCAAGATTCTTCATTTACAGACGCGCGGATGTGTGGTATAATTGTTGTGTCAATATAGCTGATAAAGAATAAAACATAGCTTATATTCATTGAAACCGACCTTGAGTGAATCTCGGGCATTGTCTCAATCGCCGCCCGCGGGGACGCCCCGCCCGTCGCTGTCTCGAACAAAGCCGCCGATAGCGGCTTTGTTCGACCGCAAATGATTCCGCTTGCCTTGGGTCGCGTTAAAACTAACCCTTGACTTTGCCCGCGGGGGCTGCCCCGCCCGCCCGCCGTCGTTATTTTCGGCGAGATGGTACATCTCGCCATTTGTATATGGAGGTATTATATGGAAAAGCTCGCTTTGCTCGGCGGAACGCCGACAATCACCGATCCCGCGCCGGCTGACCTGTTCGCCTGGCCGATAATCACCGACGAGGACGAGGCTGCCGCGCTCGAGGTAATCCGCGCAAACAAATTCTCGGGCACCGACATCACCGCGAAATTCCAGGACGAGTTCGCCGCGTGGCAGGGCCGCAAATACGCGATAGCCTTCACGAACGGCACTATGTCGCTGTCGGCGGCGATGTTCGCTATAGGGCTCGGCGCGGGAGACGAGATAATCTGCCCGACCAAGACCTACTGGGGCAGCGTGTCGCAGGCGATAAACTTCCGCGCGACCGCCGTGTTCTGCAATATCAACGAGATGCTGTCGATCGACCCCGACGACCTCGAGCGCTGCATTACGCCGCGCACTAAGGCTATAGTCATAGTCCACTACTTCGCGTATCCGGCTGACATGGACCGAATTATGGAGATAGCGAAGCGGCACAACCTCGCGGTAATCGAGGATGTGTCGCACGCGCAGGGCGGTCTTTACAAGGGCAAAAAGCTCGGCACGTTCGGCGACGTCGCGGCGATGTCGATGATGAGCCAGAAGTCGTTCGCCGCCGGCGAGCTGGGTATGCTCGTCACCGACGACCGCAGAATCTACGAGCGCGCGATGGCGTACGGTCATTACGAGCGCAACAACGCGAACTATATCACCGAGTGCGACGACCTTGTGCCCTACTACCACATCGCGCTCGGCGGAGTCAAGGGCAGAGCGAATCAGCTCTGCACCGCGCTCGCGCGTGTGCAGCTCAAACACTACGACGAACGCTGTGCCGAGATTCGCCGCGCGATGAATTACTTCTGGGATAAGCTCGAGGGTCAGCCGGGCATACGCGCGATCCGCGTCGACGAGTCGACCGGCTCGAACATGGCGGGCTGGTACTGTCCGCACGGAGCCTATCATCCCGAGGAGCTGCACGGACTGCCGGTCTCGCGCTTCTGCGAGGCGATCCGCGCCGAGGGTTTCCCAAGCTGGGACGGCGGCAACTTCTGCCTGCACACCCACCGCTTCTTCAAGGACTTCGACTTCTTTAATGAGGGCGTGCCGTCGCGTATTGTCGCGAATGACCGCGATGTGAGGGTCGATGACGAGCGCTGCCGCCCGTCCGAGGAGCGCTACTGCTTCTCCGCGCCGTGGTTCAAGCACTTTAACAAGGAGTGGATCGACCGCTACGCCGATATGTTCAGAAAGGTCATCGAAAATCACGAGCAGCTGCTCGACGCCGATAAGAACGCCGCGCAGGGCGGTCGCTGGTACGGCACCGACAACGCCTGACCCTGACACGGTACGGCGCGGTGCGACCGGATATAAATGAAACTGACGGCGGGGGGCGCGGATGTGCGAATTTGTATGTATTTTTGGTTACGCGATATCGCATATACATAACCGTCAGTTCCCGCCCGCGCAGAGCCGCTGCACAGCAGCGGGCGTGTGCGTGTGGTGGACGCGGATGAAGTCGGCGACAGGGGTTCGCGGATGCGCGGGTATACATAATCGTCCGAATCACGGCTGGAATTTATCTGCACATATACGCCCGAATCCATATCCGGTTCAGCCCTGAACATCTGCACAAACCTATTATGTACCGAGCAAACAATCGACAGTGAATGCAACATATTGCAGTCCGATTCGAAGAAATTTCTATATTTGCGGCATAGTGATTTCGCCCCATTCCGCTCGCCCGCTGCTACGCAGCGGCCCTGCGCGGGTACAAGCTGACGTTTCGCAGTCACATCATCGCGTAACCCAAAAAAGCAAATACCGCACTCGCACTATCCCCACACCGCGATTGTACCGTCGCTGACTTCTGTCAGCTCCTCGCCGCGCGGATACAATATCGCATCATTTCAAAATCCATATCATACAGAAAAGAGGATCAATATGCCGGTTTACAAAGACGCGCAGGAGCTCCTGCCATTCGCTCACGGCTGCGCGGGACTATTTTACGAAAACGGACTTGCCGGTCTTTCGCGCTTCACACAAAAACAGCTCGATTTCTACGCCGCGCGCGGCGAGACTGACTATATACGCAGCCGCTGCTCGGCGGGAATATATATCGAGTTCGCGACTGACGCGCCCGAGATATCGTTTATATATAAATCGCTCGCGCGGGTGCGCCCCGAGAGCGGAATTGACATAAGCGAGAGCGGCGTCCTGGTCGAGAGCCACGAGGCGGCGCCGCCGCTCGAAACAGGTCGGATAGTCTACCGCCGACGCGACAAAGACGGCGCGGACGGCTTGTCCGGACGCTCGATCATACGGATAACGCTGTCGAACGGCACGGTCATTATTCCCACGCGCGCTGATTTCGGCGACGCGATTCTGCCCGAGGGCAAATCGGGAAACCGCCGTTTCGCGCTGTTCTACGGAGACTCGATAACACAGTCGGCATTCAACCCGAACCCGTCGCTGTCGTGGTTCTCGTATGTCGCGGCGAATCTGCGCGCCGAATACATAAACCGCGGCATAGGCGCGTTTATCTTTGACGAAAACAGTCTGCCTGACGAAGCTGACTGCGACCCTGACATGATCTTTGTCGAATACGGTGCGAACGACGTCGACCTCTATCCCGACTGCGACGCCGCCCTGCCGCACGCCGAGGCTTACCTTGCAAAGCTGCGGCGGATATATCCGGACGCGCGCATATTCGTATTAAGTCCGGATTTCCAGAGCCGCCGCGTGATGAAGGAGTCCGAGCGGGTGATGATAGCCGAATACAGCGAGCGGCTGCTCTCGCTCGCGTCGAAAATGGGAATGACTACGATTGTCGGCAAGCGGCTGCTGCCCGACTTCGAGTCGATGTATTTCTGCGACGGCGTGCATCTGAACACTACCGGCTCGGCGGTGTTCGCGCACGGGCTCATCAATCAGCTGCCCTCCGACATTTTCTGCTCCTGACCCGCGCCGTCCGGCTTGCCGACTTTAATATTCAGTCAATAAAAATACCCTGCTGTTCCATATGGTATAGCAGGATATTTTTAATATTGGACTGCACCCGTGGCGAATATCGCGAACTTAGCGACAATTGTACGCGGTCATGGTGCAGGCGACACTGTAGGCATCAGAAATGCTACTGTCAGCGCGCGTTGTAGATACGCTTGATCTTAGCAACCGCTTGGTCGAACTGTTCGGGAGTCAGCGACTGCGGACCGTCGCAGAGTGCTTTCTCCGGATTGTTGTGTACCTCGATCATCACTCCGTTCGCTCCGCAGGCGGCGGCTGCCATCGCCATCGGCTCGACCAGCTTCGCGATTCCGCAGGCGTGGCTCGGGTCGACTATCACCGGCAGGTGAGAAAGCTCGTGCAATACCGGCACCGCCGACAGGTCGAGCGTGTTGCGGGTCGCCGTCTCAAACGTGCGTATGCCGCGCTCGCAGAGGATGACCTGCTCGTTACCGCCCGACATGATATATTCGGCGCTCATCAAAAGCTCCTGCAAGGTGTTCGCGAGACCGCGCTTTAAGAGAATCGGCTTCTTCGAGTGTCCGAGCTCCTTTAACAGCTCGAAGTTCTGCATATTGCGCGCGCCGACCTGTATGATATCGACGTCGCCGAACAGGTCGAGGTGGCGCTCGTCCATAATCTCGGTGATTATCGGCAGACCGGTCGCCTTCTTAGCTTCGAGCAGCAGCTTCAGTCCCTCTCCGCGCAGACCTTGGAACGCGTAAGGCGAGGTGCGCGGCTTGAACGCTCCGCCGCGCAGTATATTCGCGCCCGACTTCTTGACCGCTTCGGCGACCTCGATGATCTGCTCCTCCGACTCGATCGAGCAGGGACCGGCGATTATCGTGAAGCCGCGCCCCACCTCGACGGCGCCCATCGCCGACGGGATTGTGATGACGGTGTCGTCCGGGTGGAACTTGCGGTTCGCGCTCTTGTACGGCTCGCTGATTCGCATTACCGACTCGACGATGTCAAGACCGGATATCGTGTCAATATCGATTTTGCTCGTGTCTCCGATAAGTCCGAGCACCGTCTGATACTGTCCGCGGACGATGTGTACGTTGATGTCCTGCTCCTTGAGGAAGGACACAAGCGAATTCAGCTTCTCTTCCGACACGTTTTGTTTTACTGCTACTACCATTGTTATATCTCCTTTTTTAGTTTTACAAAATCAAAAGGGCTTCGCGTGATTCTTGCGCGAAGCCCTCGATATATTGTCTTTTCTACCGATTACGACAATTAATTTCCGCAGCAAAAATCACTATTACTTTTGTTGGTAAAGTAAAAGTAATAGTTAAAAAAGTATTCAGCTGCGAAATTAACTCTTGTCATTTTAGTTTCTCCTGAAGCAATTGCTTTGCATTTATGGTTAATGCTATACACAATCGGTATGTTAATATTATATCACGCGCTCGACCGGCTGTCAATAGCAATTTTTCACAACATCGCTCGGCGCGGCGCGGAGTCATACACGCAATTCTGACAGATTCAGACCAAGCGCGGTCGTTCAGTCGCGCCGTGGTCATTCCGCCACGGTGAAGCTGAATGTTAGCTCTCCGGTTCTGCCGACCGTAAATTCGAGCGCTGCGCGGTATATACAGCCGCCCCAGACCCGGAAGAGCCGCTCGTCTGTACGGTCATAGCTCACGTCGGCGGCGCGAAGCGGCGTTCATTTTATCGTTGACTGGCTCGGCTGGCTTTGCTATTTCTTTTACAAATCCATTTTCTCAATCTTGCGAATACCAATGTGTGTAAACAATATCCCCACACAAATCGCATAAAGGAAAAAAAGTATTATGGAGAACGTGATTTGTGGGCTATTTGAGGAAACTGCAACGACATAGTGTAATGGCGAAAGATATTTTATCCCGTCTATATAAGACATCAAATTCATTATGATGTACAGAATCATATACACACCCACGCATACAAGAGTTTTCAGCTTTGTTGCCATTAGCATTACAAGAAAAATCGTTATCAGCCAAAATATGCAATTACAAACGATTTGCACAATTTCCATACCTACATTACTATCATAGAATATTCCG
>CAJFKR010000096.1 GCA_904386005.1 Candidatus Flemingiibacterium merdigallinarum | reverse complement strand
CGAGCAGCTCCTCGCCCGACAGTCCGGGCAGCATGAGGTCGAGTAAAATCAGGTCGGGCTTCGCACATTCGAGCAGCAGCTTAGCCTCGCTGCCCGAATAAGCTCGCGTCACCGAATAGCCCTCTCGCCCGAGCGCCTCCTCGAGCATATCGCCGATATAGACGTCGTCGTCTATTATCATTATATTATACATATAGAATTATACCTTCACCGGTAAACTAAATCTTTATCTCGCCCGAGACTATCTTCCGGTAGTCGTCTAAATTCTGCCGCAATAGTGTCGGCGTGTCGAGTCCATACGGACATTTCGACTTGCAGCGGCCGCAGTTTTTGCAGTTCGTAATATTCTCCATCATCTTCTGCTTCTCCTCGGTCAGCCAGTTCGCCGACGGACTGCGGCGTATCAGCTGCGACATACGCGCACAGTTGAATATCTCGATTCCGGCAGGACAGGGCATACAGTACCCGCAGCCGCGGCAAAAGCTGCCCGAAAGCTCGCTGCGGTCATGCAGAATAAGCGCGTCCAGCTCGTCCGACGCCGGCTCGTTATCAAAATATGAGATGAACTCGTCAAGCTCGCTCTCGTGCTGAATACCCCAAATCGGCAAGACGTTGTCATATCGCAGCATGAACGCGTACGCCGCGTCCGAGCGCGTTATGAGTCCGCCCGACAGAGCTTTCATCGCGATAAACCCGACGTTCAGCTCGCGGCAGAGCTTTACAAGCTCGATGTCAGCTTCGCTCGCGAGATAGCAGAACGGGAACTGCAAGGTTTCGTACAATCCCGACGTCACCGCCTCGCGCGCGACGTTCAGACGATGATTCGTGATACCGATATGTTTGATTTTGCCCTCGGCTTTGAATTCGAGCAGAGTCTCGTATATGCCCGTGCCGTCGCCCGGCTTCGGACAGAACGACGGGTTATGAAGCTGGTAGATGTCGATGTAACCGCAGCCGAGCTCACTGAGACTGCGCTCAAGGTCGCGGCGCAGTCTGTCGGGAGTAGTCGCGCCCGACTTGGTCGCGATAGTGATTTTTTCGCGCGGGATATATTCGTAGCCGTCGGTTTTGTAGCTTTGCGACATGGCGAGCCCGATTTTGTGCTCGCTGTCCGAATAGGCGCGGGCGGTGTCGAAAAACGTGAAGCCGTTTGCGTAAGCTTTGCGCAACAATCTAACCGCGGTCTTGTCGTCCACTCTCTGTATCGGCAGCGCGCCGAACGCGTTTTTCGGCGATATTATCCCGCATCGTCCAAGTTTTACCTGTGTCATATCATTGTTCCTTTCCGCGTGAAGTCAAAACTGACTTCCCTTACTTCATTTTGCAGGATTGTTCCCTATATTTACAGTATAACATATTGCACTTTGTCTGTCAATGTATTATAATGAATTGTAACAAACCTTGGAGGTGAATTTCAAGTTATGAATAACCAAAGAATCGTATTTACCGCTCCCGGAGTCGCCGAGCTTGTCGACTGCCCAATGCCCGAGGTCGGCGCGAATGACGTCAGAGTGCGTGTCGCGGTGTCGTCGATATCGAGCGGCACCGAGCGCGCGAACGTCTCGGGCGACCCGAATATCAGCTACGCGTCAACCGATCAGACAGTGCGCTTCCCGCGCTACGGCGGCTACAGCACGTCGGGTATCGTAGACGCTGTCGGCGCGAATGTGAAGTCGGTCAAGCCCGGCGATCGCGTCGCGATGTCGTGGACCACGCACTGCCGCACCGTCACGGTCAATGAAAACAATGTCTACCTGCTGCCCGACAGCATCAGCTTCGAAGCGGGCGCGCTCATACATATCGCGACCTTCCCGCTCGCCGCTATACGCAAATGCCGCGTCGAGATCGGCGAGTCGGCAATTGTCATGGGACAGGGCGTGCTCGGACTGATCGCGATTCAGCTGCTGCGCGCCGCCGGAGCTGTGCCGATAATCGCCGCCGACCCGAACCCGACCTGCCGCGAAAAGGCGTTGAAGTTCGGCGCGGACTACGCGCTCGACCCGTTCGCTCCCGATTTCGCCGCGACCGTGAAATCGCTGACCCGCGGCGGCGTCAAAGCCGCGATTGAGGTCACCGGCAACGGCAAGGCACTCGACAATGTGCTCGACTGCATGGCGCGCTTCGGCAGAGTCGCGCTGCTCGGCTGCACGCGTCATTCGGACTTCACAATCGACTACTACCGCAAGGTACACGGTCCGGGCATCACGCTGATCGGTGCGCACACAAACGCCCGTCCGCAGCACGAGTCGTCGAATGGCTGGTGGACTCAGCGCGACGACGCGTTGGCGCTGATTGCGCTGTCCGAGCGCGGCAGAATCGACCTTGGCAGCATGGTCGAGGACACCTGCCGTCCCGAGGACGCTCCCGAGGTATACAAGCGGCTGACAAATTCGCCGTCCTTCCCGATAACGCAGTTTAACTGGAGCTGACACAATACATACGAGAGGAATGATACACGCATGAAACCCGTAAAGGTAGCCCAGATCGGCACAGGTCACGACCACGCGAGCGTGATATACAACAGCCTTAAGAAAAACAGCGACTGCTTCGAGCTGGTCGGACTCGCGGAGCCGATCGCCGCCAACCGCGACAAAATATACGCCGACGCGAAGGTATACACCGTCGAGGAGCTGCTCGCTATGCCCGACCTCGAGGCGGTCGTGATCGAAGCCGGAAAGGAGCATGAAGTCAAATACGCGCAGCTGTTCGCCGACCGCGGACTTCCGGTACACGTCGACAAGCCGGGCAGCGCGTCATTGTCCGACTGGATACGCTTCGTCGACACAATGGAACAAAAGAAACTGCCGCTCAGTCTCGGTTATATGTACCGCTTCAACCCGATCGTGCAGAAGACGCTCGAGCTCGCGAAAGCGGGCGAACTCGGCGACATCTTCGCGGTAGAGGCGCAGATGAGCGTGCGCCACGACAAAGCAAAGCGCGAATGGCTCGCAAAATACAAAGGCGGCGCGCTCTACTACATCGGCTGCCACCTCGTCGACATGGTCTGCCAGTTCATGGGCTTTCCGGATGAGATCCTTCCGCTGTCGGCATCGACCGGCAACGAGGGAGTCACGTCTGAGGACTACGGCTTCGCGCTGTTCAAATACAAGACCGGAGTTTCGTTTGTCAAGACCTGTTCGAGCGAGCTTAACGGCTTCGACCGCCGTCAGCTCGTAGTCACCGGCACAAAGGGCACAATGGAGATCCGCCCGTGGGAGATTTCCGCGCCCAGCGGCATACGCACCGAAGCGAAGCTGACGCTGCTCAATGAGAAAACCGCGCACTGGAGCGACTCGTCCGAAAAGCTCGCGACCGACGTATTCGACCGCTACGACGAGATGATGCGCCATTTCGCGGCGCAGGTGCGCGGCGAAGCCGATATGTTCTCGTCATACGAATACGAGCGGAGATTATTTGAAACGGTGATCAAAGCCTGCGGCGCGAAGAACTGCGTATATGGCGAGGACAAGTAAATCAGGCGAGAAATTCGAACCAAATGAGAAATCCGGAGTGATGGAATATGACTCCGCCACCCCAAGTCGTATATGAAAGTTACGCTGGAATTGCGTCACTTTTCACTCCAAACCTCTCCACTACCCCGCCCGCCCCCGCAATTAATCAATCCGAAATTCGCCTCCGGCGAATTTCTACCGCCACTCCTCACTCCTCACTCCTCACTCCTCACTCCTAACTAATACTGAGGTGTCATCATGAGCCATTGGCAGGACAACTGGGAGACCATAAAAAAGCGGCTCGAGCTGCTCTGGCAAAATGAACTGCTCGACCGCTGCTGCGTCAAGGTCACCGCTCCGCTCGGCAACGCCGCAGAATGCTACGCAAAATACAAGGTCAAACCGCAGCCGAGCGACCAGCAGGGGCTGTATGAGTGGTACAACGACGGCGAATGGCTGCTCGCGCGCAGCCGTGCCGCGATCGAGTCGACCTACTTCGCCGGCGACGCCTACCCCTGCGTGTTTCCCTACTTCGGCACGGGCGGACACGCGAAATATGTCGCGCCCGAGTCGAGCGTCGAATACGCGCCAAGCACGATCTGGGTTCATCCCTGCGTCGACGACCTCGCGAGCTTCGATTTCAGCTTTGACCCGGACACTAACAAGGTGTTCCGGCGCGAGCTTGAGGTGATCGAATATCTCGTCTCCGAGTGCCGCGGCGACTACCTCGTCGGCGCGACCGACAACTGCGGCAGCTACGACGCGCTCGCGCAGCTCTACGGCAACGAGCGTCTGCTCTGCGACTTCATCGACGATCCCGAGCCGGTCAAAGCCGCCGCCGCGAAGCTCGTCGACATATTGAAACGCTCGTCCGAACGCTTCTTCGCCGCGACAAAGCGAGCTTGGCAGGACGGCGCGGCGCATGGCTGGATGAACACCTATTCTCGCGGCAATCACCTGCAGCTGCAGTGCGACCTGTCGGTCATGATTTCGCCCGAGATTTACGATGAGTTCATCCGCTCGGAGCTTGTTTCGACCGCACGATTCCTCGAACACGCCGTCTACCACTTCGACGGAATCGAGCAGATACGCCACCTCGACGTGCTGCTGTCGATACCCGAAATCAACATGATTCAGTGGACGCAGGTCGCGGGTCAGCCGCCGGTCACCGAGTTCATACCGGTGCTGAGGCGCATACAGGCTGCCGGAAAGGGGCTTGTGTTGATCGTCGGCAAAGAGCAGCTGAAGCCGCTCTGCGAGAACCTGTCGGCGCGCGGCGTCATATACATAACCGGCGCGTCGAATCCCGACGAAGCCGACGCTATCGTCGACTATGTCACAAAGACCGCTAAAGCCTGAAGTGGCAGACTGCGCGATATAAGTATAACCGGATACCCTCTCGGATATCCGGTTATTATATTATTCAGCCGGCTCGGCTTCGACATCGTCGTCAGCTTCGGCTTCATCGGCTTCCCATGCCGCCCAGAGCGTCACGTCAGAGATAAGACTGAACTCATCCGCCGGTTCGGTCAGCTCCTCATCGAAGTACCAGCCGGCAAAGGTGCATCCCTCGCGCTCGACCACATAATCCGATGCTTCGATCTCGGTGCCGACGAGCTTCATCTGCGGTACAAGCTTGTCTCCGCCGTTTGTCTCAAAGCTGATTTTGTGGCTGTTCTGCAGCATATACATCAGCACAGTCACCATCATGTAGTCGGTCTTTTCCTCAGGTTCAGGTTCAGGTTCGGCAGGAGGTACAATTGTTATGTTTGAAGATACGCCGCTCAAATTGCCGTCATCATCAACTGCCAGCTCTCCGTCTTTCGCTATCGCGTAGTAATACTTTCCACTGCTGTCCTCGACCTTCTGCACAGAATATCCATCGGGGAGATAGTTGTCCGGAAGCTTGATCATTTCCTCGGGAGCTATATCTTCAGTGCTGACAACCTTTATCGCTCCCGTGGTTTTGAGAGTGCCGCCTTCCTTGATCTCAAGCGATTCGGTGAGATTCAAATCCCCGTTGATCGACAAAGCTCCGCCCTCTTCAACCGTTACAGTGTCGACCGAAACACTGTTATTAACCGTAAAGTTGCCGGTTTTTTCGATTATCAATTCTGAATGATCATTGTATGGCATTACAAAATTAGCAGCTTCAACATTGGTCTCAACAATAACCTTTGGGTTAGATCCAGGGGAGTGTTCTTTAGAACCGCCATATCGTAGAGTTTTGTAGATCTTCAATGTATCACTGTCGCTGCCGCCGTCGTTTATTATTCTCAAGGTACTGGATTCGCCTTCTACTACAGAAAAAAGTATTGAATAAACCATGATGTCACAATTGATTGCAACTACATCGGAGGGGAATTTTCCTTCTTTACTTGCAGTTATTGTCGCAATTATATTATCATCCTCTACAGCAATATTGCGTTTTAAGCGTATATAAAGCTCTTTATTTGACAAACGATAATAAAAAAAATGGTTTGCATCGGATTCTATCACTGAACCATCCGAAGGTGGCATCAGATCTGTAAAAGAAATATTTTGTTCAAGGTAATAATCAGCGAAAACTTCAATTGGTGACATTCCAATGATGATAAGTGACGTCAGAATTACGCATAATAACTTTTTGAAGTTATCCGTCATTCGTGATTTCATCATTTATTTCACCATCCATTTCCTATGAATTACAAATAATCTTCATCTGAAGCCCGGGCGCTGACTGCCCGGGCTTCAGATTGCGGGTTGATCACTTAATCTCGATAAGCGAGTCGTCCCACTTGTCGGGAGCCTTGTAGCCCATGAGATTTACCATCGTCGCGGCTACGTTCGACAGTCCGAACTTGCCCTCGTCGGC
Source organism: Candidatus Flemingiibacterium merdigallinarum (assembly GCA_904386005.1). Taxonomy (GTDB): domain Bacteria; phylum Bacillota; class Clostridia; order Oscillospirales; family CAG-272; genus Flemingiibacterium; species Flemingiibacterium merdigallinarum. The sequence goes on along the minus strand of CAJFKR010000096.1, from coordinate 5,383 downwards.
TTTCATCGTATACTTGTCGGCGTAGAAGTTGTCGTAGATAAAGCAGGGGACCGGATTCAGCGTGTGGCTGGTCTTGGCCTTGTAGCTGCCGTCCTTGTTCTTCTTCGGCTCGTGGGTCTTCTTGTCAAGTTCGTACATCTCGTCGGCGTTGCCGTGGTCGGCGGTGATCAGCGCGACTCCGTGCAGGCGGTCAATCACCTCGAGTATGCGCGCGAGCTGGAGGTCGAGCGCTTCGACACTGATCTGGGTCGCGAGGAAGTTTCCGGTGTGACCGACCATGTCGCCGTTCGGGAAGTTGACGCGCAGATACTTGTATTTGCCCGACTCGAGGCACTCGATGAGCTTGTCGGTGATCTCGGCGCACTTCATCCACGGGCGCTGCTCGAACGGTATTACGTCCGACGGAATCTCGATGTAGGTCTCGAGCTCCTCATTGAACTTGCCCGACTTGTTGCCGTTCCAGAAGTAGGTGACATGACCGAACTTCTGCGTCTCGGAGATCGCGAGCTGCGTGACTCCGGTGTTAGCGAGGTACTCGCCCATAGTCTCGGTGATCTCGGGCGGCGATACGAGGTACTTCTTCGGAATGTGCGTGTCGCCGTCATACTCGAGCATTCCGGCGAACACCACCTTCGGATAGCGCACGCGGTCGAACTTGTCGAGGTTCTCGTCGTCGAACGCGCGCGAGATCTCGATCGAACGGTCGCCGCGGAAGTTGTAGAAAATGACGCTGTCGCCGTCGTTTATAGTGCCGACCGGCTTGCCGTCCTCGGCAATGACGAACGGCGGAAGATCCTGGTCGATTACGTGCAGCTCGTTTCTGTAGGTCTCGACCGCCTCGGCTGCCGAAGCGAACTGTCTGCCCTCGCCGAGCACGTGCGTCTTCCAGCCGAGCTCGACCATGCCCCAGTTAGCTTCGTAGCGGTCCATTGTTATCTGCATACGACCGCCGCCCGACGCTATCTTGATGTCAAAGCCGCCGTCGCGCAGACCGGCGAGGAATTCCTCGAACGGATTGATATAGTCGAGCGCGGAGGTCTCGCCGACGTCACGACCGTCAATCAGTATGTGTATGCGGACGCGCGATACGCCCTCTTTCTTCGCTTCGATGATCATAGCTTTCAGATGGTCGATATGCGAATGCACGTTGCCGTCCGAGAACAGACCGATAAAGTGCAGAGTAGAGCCGTTCGTCTTGACGTTCGAAATGAGCTCCTTCCAGGTGTCGGACGCGAACATCTTGCCCGATTCGATCGACTGCGTAACCAGCTTCGCGCCCTGTGCGAACACCTGTCCGGCGCCGAGCGCGTTGTGTCCGACCTCGGAGTTGCCCATGTCGTCGTCAGACGGCAGTCCGACCGCGGTGCCGTGAGCCTTGAGCTTTACGTGCGGGTATTTCGCCGTGAGCATATCGAGAGTCGGTGTGTTCGCGCAGGCGACCGCGTTCGCAGCGCTGGCGGGCGCGATTCCGACTCCGTCCATGACTATAGTCAGCACCGGTCCCTCAACGCCGGCAAAATTTGTCAGCTTTTCAAGCTTTTTATCCATAATGGTGTAAACATCCTCCATATAAAATCAATACATCCTTATTATACATCATTTGCTGTGAATAATCAATCACATATCGATTCAAGTGGTGAGATTTTACAATTTGGTCACTCGTCTGTCGTAATTTCGATAATTTCGGCTGTTATGCTGCGCCCTCCGAGCTGCGCTTTTATAGCGAGCGGCAGATAATTGACCTTGTCTAAATACAAATCGACCTGCCGGTCGTCCGACTCCCCCGCGCCGCTGTCGCAGTATACGGCGTGGATACATTCGTATCCGTTGTATTCGCTCTCCTCCGACTCATAAAAGCTGTCGCCTGAAATGCAGAACACCGACAGCATATCGTAAAAGCCGGAAATCATCGCCTCGTCCTCGAGCGGTATTCGCAATACTCCGCTCGCCACATACGCTTCCCCGTCCTCGAGCTCGAACGACACGCCCGAAATGATCCCGTCGTCAAGAACAAACTCGGCGTCGCGCGCGAGCATCCGCCCGTCGTCGTCGTATTCGGGTGGCGCGAGCGTCAGCTTGACCCGATAGCTCTCGTCGTCAATTGTATACAGCACGTTCGCGTTAAGCCCGCGCTTTTGATATGCAAGCAGGTCGACGTCCGCGTTATCCTGACAGGAAACTAAAAACAAGCAGGCAAGCGCGGTCAACAGTAATAATATTCTCGACATCATTTGATCCCCCGCGTTCATTCATGACAAAAGTCACACGAAAATATCCCGATTCGCATATTTCGTCGATATGACATCGGAAAAACACACCTTTATACTACATAGATATTGCGGGAGAGTTGATTTTATTCGTCAGCGTGCTGTCAGCGCGCCGAAAATACCGACGGATTCCAGAGCCGCAGCAGGCGCAAAAGCTCGTCGTCAGCCTCGAATATCACCGCCTGGCGTTCATTGTTCTTGTCGCGCCAGACCGCGTACCACGCGCCGGCGCTGTCAGGCGACTGTGAAAAATCGCGTATTTTTTCAAACCCGCGCTGATTGAGCCGCTCGCGCTCGTTTTCATCGCAGCGTCCGGCTTCTTCGATTTCGGAGACCTCAAGCGCGAGCTTCTGTCGTCTCGAACGTCCGTCGTATATTTCGGATATTGTCAAGACGCCGACCTCCGCCGAAAATTCATATTCGACCCGCACATACTTCCAGGTCAGATTAATCAGCGCGATTATGATAAAAGGCAGCAGAATCAGCGGCTGCCACTGTCCGAGCTTTATCCAAAATATAAATATATATAAAAATGTCAGCGCGGTATAGAAAAACATAAGCAGAAAACCAATGAGCTTGATTTTTATACTTGGATTAGGTCTAACCACATAATCGTGATGATTTTTTTAATCGTTCATATAATTGCGTTTACCTGCCCTTCAACCGGTATGATCTTATCCGACCGGTGATTTTATATAACAAATCTCGTAATACATAATAAATTCTGTGAAAATAGTAAATCTATTCCCGAGATATCGATTTACATTTTACTTCATCTCATATTTTTAGAGATTCCTTATAATTATAGCATATTTCCGAGCGAAAATCAATTAAATTTCAAAAAATATACATATTTTTTCAAATTAATTCTCTTGATATTGAATGCAAAAAGGTGTAGAATATTATATCGTGGAAATTATGTTTTCCGTCGGCACAATCATAACAGTATATATATCGTAGGATATATGTCTTAGGCGAAAAGATAAGCAACAATAACATATGGGGCTTGATAACGGCTCAAATACATTGATAAAGGATAACCGATATGAAGGCAGTAATAACCGTTACCGGAAAAGACACAATGGGAATCATCGCCAAGGTCTCGACAGCCTGCGCCGAGTGCGGAGCGAATATAGTCGACATCTCGCAGAGCGTTCTGCGCGATTACTTCGCGATGATAATGCTTGTCGACATCGACAAGCTCTACATCAGCTTCACAGATTTCGTCGACAAGATGGATAAGCTCGGCAAGCAGTCGGGACTCGTAATCCAGACCATGCACGACGACATCTTTCAAGCAATGCACACAATCTGACCGTTGCGGCAGGAAAGGATCATAACATACCATGCTCAACACCGCAGACATACTTGAAACAATCAGCATGATACGCGAGGAAAACCTCGATATCCGTACAATCACAATGGGCATATCGCTTCTCGACTGCGCGTCCGACGACGAGGATAAGCTCTGCGAACGCATATACGACAAAATCACAAAATACGCCGAGCACCTCGTCGAGGTCGGCGAGGGAATCGAAAAAGAATACGGCATTCCGATAATCAACAAACGGGTCGCCGTCACGCCGATTTCACTTATCGGCGGAGCGTCGTCTCCCGACGGCTGTATCAAAGCCGCGAAGGCGCTCGACCGCGCGGCAAAGACGCTCGGCATCAACTTCATCGGCGGATACGGAGCGCTCGTACACAAGGGCATGACAAAAAAGGACGAGGCGTTGATCGCGTCTATCCCCGACGCGCTCAATGAAACCGAGTTTGTCTGCTCGTCGGTCAATGTCGCGACGACCAAAGCCGGTATAAACATGGACGCCGTCGCAAAAATGGGCGAGATAATCAAGCGCACCGCGTATCTGACGCGCGACCGCGGCTCGATAGGCTGCGCGAAGTTCGTCGTGTTCGCGAATGTGCCGGAGGACAATCCGTTCATGGCGGGCGCGTTTCATGGTGCCGGAGAGGGCGAAGCCGTCGTAAGCGTCGGCGTATCCGGACCGGGCGTCGTCGCGAACGCGATAAAGCGAGCCGGCGACTGTGATTTCAGCACGCTCGCCGATATTGTCAAAAAGACAGCGTTCAAAATCACCCGAGTCGGTCAGCTCGTCGCCCTCGAGGCGTCAAAGCGGCTCGGCGTACCGTTCGGAATCGTCGACCTGTCGCTCGCGCCGACGCCGGCTATCGGCGACTCGGTCGCGCACATCCTCGAGAACATGGGGCTTGAAAAATGCGGCGCGCATGGCACGACCGCCGCGCTCGCATTACTCAACGACGCGGTCAAGAAAGGCGGCGTTATGGCGTCGAGCCATGTAGGCGGGCTCTCGGGCGCGTTCATTCCGGTTTCCGAGGACGCCGGCATGATTGACGCGGTCAAGTGCGGTACGCTGACAATAGAAAAGCTCGAGGCAATGACCGCGGTCTGCTCGGTCGGACTTGATATGATAGTCATCCCGGGCGACACGACCGAAGCGGTTATCAGCGCGATAATAGCCGACGAAATCTCTATCGGAGTCGCGAATACCAAAACTACCGCGGTGCGCGTCATTCCCGCATGGGGCAAAAAGGTCGGTGATATTGTCAATTTCGGCGGACTGCTCGGATACGCTCCGGTCATACGCCTGAACGAAAGCTCGCCCGCAATGTTCATCGCGCGAGGTGGCAGAATCCCCGCGCCGATTCACAGCTTGAAGAACTGATGTATGCCCGAAGTGCTGACGTATGCTTAAGTTATTTACATATGCTTAAATTACCGACGTATGCTTGATATACCGACGCACAGCGAAAAATTCCGCGCGGCAGCAATTATAATAAATACATAAAATTCCCAACGGGAATTTTATGTACCACAACTCCTAACTCCTCACTCCTCACTCCTGACTTTTCCGCGCACAAATAATATCAAGAAAACCAAATATCAAATCACCACAAAGCAAAGGGGATGATCATCTTTTGGAAGACATGAATATGGAACAAGTGCTCGGTCGTGTGCTCGAGCTTGAGACGAAGTCCAAGGAAATCGTCAAAAAAGCCACCGACCGACGAGACTCGCTCGAAGCGGAAATCGAGTCTCGCCTCGGCGAAATGAGAAACAAATACAACGCCGAGGC
>CAJFKR010000095.1 GCA_904386005.1 Candidatus Flemingiibacterium merdigallinarum | reverse complement strand
GGCGCGCCGCTTTACTCGGGTCCCTTTCCCGAGCAGCGGCTTTGCTTGTACGAACTTCTTTGTTTTAATTCAACTTTATCGACAAGCTGTGCAGACCGGCAGTGCCGGTCTGCTTTTTTTATTAAGTTTCGGGTATATTATTGTAATTTACCTTTAATTGTGGTATAATTATTATAGCATTGATTTATAGCATTGATTTATAGCATTGATTTGTTGAAAAAACATGATAATGACCGAACGCATTACCAATTTTACAGCTGCGCGGGTGAACGCAATTGCTTGGATTGATTGATTTGAGGGTTGTGCTATTATGTGTGAACCGTATCGAAAGCTGACGCGCAGAATTATTTATGTCAGCTTCTCGCAGTCCTTTTTGCACCACCGCGCCTAACTCCTCGCTAAGCATATCTCCCACATCGGCCTCACATTACAATAGATTTCCCTGCTCGAATCATTCACAGCCCGAAAGGATATATTTGATGGATCTGTTTTGTGTCGTCGGCGAGAGCTTCTTTAAGCCGCTCGTCAGTCAGTTCAAAGTCATATACCTCGAATGTCTGAAAATCATATATGAATCCTACCGCTCCGAGCTGTCATATGGCATTGACCGCGAGACGCTCGTGTCAAAGCTGGTCTACTATTTCGAGAACTCAAATATATCTGACATCGAGTTCGATGATGACAACGAGATTCTGCATAATTCACAGACTAAAGCGACCACCTTTCTGCGAAAGCTCAAGGAATTCGGCTGGATCGAATACGAAATTTCGAACAATCAAACGGCTAAAGTCGTAATGCCAGATCACGCGGTCAGTATGATACAGGTTCTGATTGACATATCCAACCCGCGCGAGATGGAATACCAAAGCGAAATTTCGCTGATATACTCGACGCTTACTAACGAGGAGCTGCTCGGCCGTCCTTACCCGCAGATATTGAAGCCGGTTCTCGAGCGCACACACGCGCTTTTTGACGGGCTGAAAAAGCTCAACACCAGCATACGCAAATACATCGAAAGCATCACGGCTGACAAGTCCTCGGAGGAAATCATCCGCGATTTCTTTACTTACAATGACGAAATCGGATCAAAAGCCTATCATCGTATCAAAACCGAAGAAAATATATCACGCTTCCGCAATGCGATAATCAGTCGGCTGCGCGATTTACTCGACAATCCCGAGCTCTTCCTGCGCACTGTCAAGGGATACCAGAGCATCGAAAATGAAAATGATTACACCGACGCCGAGAACGCGGTGAAAGGTCAGATATCCGAAATCATTGACAGCTTTAGAAATTACGACGAGATTGTCAACGAAATCGACAAAAAGCACTCAAAATATCTGAAAAACGCGGTCGAGCGCGCGAAGTTCCTGCTATTAAACACCAATAACGCCGAGGGTAAAATTTCATCTGTGCTGCGGTATATGGCTGATGGCTTCAACCGCGACGAGCAGAACAATCTGCTCGAGGACGCGTCCGACGAAATCTGCTCGCTGTTCAATATTTTCACACCAGGCTATTTGAGCGGTGAATCATTTAAGACGGTAGCGATTTCCAAAAAGCTGACCGAAGTCGACGAGATATACGAGCCGCTCGGACTGTCAAGCGAGGAGCGGGAACGACATAGAATCGCGATCTCCGAAAAGAACAAAAACCGCTTCACCAAAAAGAATGTTGAAAAATACGTCGCACATATGCTGTCACAGAGGGAGAGCCTGCGCGCGTCCGACCTGCCACTCGAAAGCCGTCGCGACCTCATCCGCGTTGTATTCATCAGCCTTTATGGACACTCATCGACCTGTGGATATAAAATAAAACCTCTTAATGAAATAATCTCCGCTAATCATTTCAAATTTCGCGATTTTGAAATCAGAAGGTCATAAGGCTGACTACTAACTGATCTGACGATCAAAACTGATAAACCAACTTGCATATTACAAGCCAAGCATAAATTACAGTTATAAGCTATACATAAATTATTTGCGAAATATCGACTTGCAGATTGCAATCGCTAAGCTGACAGGAGGATACTCAATGGAAATCGCGAATGTTTTCGCCGCCGTTCCGCGTGACCGATTCAGGAGCGTGGCGAATCGACTGCTCGGTGAATGCTTTATTCTGAAACGAGTCAAGGATACCGCTCCCGATTACAATTTCATCCTCAATTATCGGGAAGCCTTCGCCGAATTTTTTGATATACTCGGATATGAATTGAAGATTGACGAGCAGAACGGCGTCGTCGGACTTTATACCTCCTCCGGCGTCGGCAGGATTCACCTAAAGAAAATTGAGAGCATATTGCTGCTGATCTTAAGACTGTTGTATATTGAGAAGCGCAGGCAGCTCTCGCAGACCGACGACGTCATAATCATCGCCGATGAAATATACGATAAATACAATATGCTCCGATTAAATACAAAGCTCGATAAAACCTCAATGCGCAATGCTTTCGGTCTGTTTCGACGCTGCCGGCTGATCGCGAAGCTTGACTGGGACGCGGCGAATCCCGACACACGTATAATCATATACCCGTCAATCCTCCTCGCCGTCACGACGGCAAGCCTTGACGAGATGTACCAAAGCGCGAACGACAAGCTCGCGAAATATTCGGTGGGAGATGATACATTTGGCACAACCGACGCCGCAAACGATGAAGAAGCTGACGAGAATTAAGCTCATAAACTGGCATTATTTCACTAATGAAACCATAAATTTAAGCGGCTCCTGCTTAATAAGCGGCGAGAACGCAACCGGCAAATCCACAATTTTAGACGCGGTACAGTTAATTTTGACTACCAACACACGACACTTTAACCCCGCCGCGAATGAGAGAAGCCGGCGCGATCTTAAGGGCTATGTCAGATGTAAGACCGGCGAGGAGGGCAATACCTACATCCGCAAAAACAGCGTAATTTCATATGTCGCGCTCGAATTTTACGAGGAAAGCCGTGATCGGTTCTTTGTGCTCGGTGCGAAATTCGATTCACCGGACGAGGATTCCGAGATCAAGCGGGTGTGGTTCTGTGAGGAGGGGTCACTCGACGCCTTCAACTTCATTGTGGGCAACAAGCCGGCGACCGATGAGCAATTCAACGTTAACGGTAAGAAGATATACCCGATCCGCAGCTCCAAGGAGGCAAGAGACCGCTTCAAGCGCCGGCTCGGAAACCTCGACGAGACCTTTTTCGAGATGATTCCCAAATCGCTGGCCTTCAAGCCTATGGAAAACGTGAAAAAGTTCATCACACAGTTTATTCTGCCCGAGCGTAAAATTGAAGTGGATGTTTTACGCGAAAATATCCGCAGTCTGCGCGATATGCAGAAGCTCATGGAGGAGCTGCGGCAATGTATAGGTCAGCTCGAAAAGATACTGCAAAAAAACGACGAGCTGACCGAATATAAACGCGACATATTGATAATCGACATCCTTATGAAAATTGCCAAGCGCGAGGATATCAAGGCAAATACAGAGAGAAATCGAAGCAGACAGGAATATTGCCGCAATGAGCTCAAATCAAAGCAGCTTGAAAATCGACAGTTGACCGACAGACTGTCCTCCGCGGAGGACAGTCTGCGCGCGATACAAATTGACATCAGTGGCAACGAGAGCGGTCGACATATCGAAAAGCTCGAGCAGGAACAAAAATGGCTGGAAAATGAGACAATCCGGGTTGAATCCGAATTCGCGGTGCTGCACTCACAGCTGAAAAAGGTAGCTGACGCGCTTAAATATCTGTCGGAATTTGAGCAGAATGGACTTACATATACCGTCACACAGCCCGGGCTGAATGGAATTCCGAATACCGCAAAACCGTCTGAGGCGAATGCTCCCTCGAATATTCCAGAGCAGTCAAACGCATACGAACGGTTAAACGCGCTCGCGGTGCGTGAGCTTGAAAAGCCGTCGCTGCCGCGGGATGAACGCGACCGAAGGTTCGTTCTCCTGAATAGCCTGTTCAAATCGGCAAACACCTCGCTAAACGCGCGGCGCGCCGAGGAAAACCAACGCTTGACGGCACTGCGCGAGCAGCGCAAGGCACTCGAGAATAAAATCGCGGAGCTGCGTAAAAACAGGCTGACCTTTCCTGTAAACACCACAAAGCTCCGGTCAAAAATCGCCGAGGAATTCGAAAAGCGTTCGATCGACTCCGAGGTTCGGGTTTTTGCCGATCTGATCGAAATTGATTTGCCTGAATGGCAGGACGCTGTCGAAGGTTATCTCGCCGCACAGCGGTTCAATATCATCGTCGAGCCGCGGTATTACGACATCGCCGCGGACGTATACAACCGCGTCAAGTCACAGATTGAGGGCGTGATACTTGTAAATACGCAGCCGCTCGAGCTTGACGCGCCGGCTCCTGAGAATACGCTCGCGGTGGCTGTTAAAAGCAAAAATCGCTATGCGCGCGCCCTTTTGAATTATCTCTTGGGACGGGTGCGCCTCTGCGACAGCGTTTCCGAATTAAAGCAGCATTCAATCGCGATAACTCGCGAATGTATGCTCTATCAGGGGCACGGACTTCGTAAAATACCCGCCGAAATCTACCGCGTTCCCTATATCGGAAAATACGCGCTCAAGCGTCAGCTCGAGCTCGCAGAGGAGGACTACAGTCGACTCAAGGTCGATTATGCCGCCATTGAAGCCGCGCTCAAATCGACAGAAACCGCGCTTGCCTCAATCTCCGAATGTAACTTAGGTTTCGTCGAACGCTACTTAGATTCACCGACCGAGCTTGAAGAAATCAAAGCGCGCAAACGGCAGGTTATGCTCGAGCTCGACGAGGCAAGAAAAGACCCGAATATCATCGCCTTGCAGCTAAAAGAGAGCGAGTGCGCAGAGCTTGTCAATCAATTGAAGATAAAAAAGGACGAGCTTACAAAAAGCGTCTCAAAGCTCGAATATGAAATCGACAGCATTAATAATCGTCAGACCGAGCTGCAAAACCAGCTTGTCGAAGTCGAGGCGCAGATAACCGAGCTCGGTCAAGACGACGTGGCAGCACAGGACGCGGCTGAACAAAAATACAGTGAGCACCGAAAGTCAAAGCAGCCCGGCACAATCTACGACAATTTCAGTCCCAGACGCAAGACGCTTGAAAACAAGGCGAACGCCGCGCGAGATGAATTGATAACTTTACAGTCAAATTATAAGCAGAATGAACTCGGCACCGGACCGGAGGTTATCTCCGCTTATTTAGATGAGTATAACACGTTGAAAATCCACGATTTAGTTGAATACGAGGAAAAGCTGAGACGCGCTAAGGACAACTGCGAGCTCGAGTTCCGCGAAAATTTTCTCGCACGAATGAGGGAGAATATCGAGAGTGCCGAGGATATTTTCAAGAATCTAAACCGGTCATTGAAAAACATCTATTATGGCAACGACTCATATAAATTCAACTATAGAGCAAACAACTCAAAGAGGGGACTTTATGATATGATAACTCATGAAATGAACCTTGATGGATTTACGTTGTTTTCCAGTGCGTTCGAGAATGATTACCACGAGGAGATGGATACGCTCTTTTCAAAGTTGACCGAATCGGACGATACCGGAGACAATATTCTGACCGAGTATACCGATTACCGCGAATACCTCGACTACGACATCGAAATCGTCAACAAAACCGGCAAATCACAGTATTTTTCGAAGATATACGGTGAGAAATCCGGCGGAGAGACGCAGACCCCATATTATGTAGCTATAGCCGCATCCTTTTCGCAGATATACAGTGTCGGCGAGACAATCCGGATAATCATGCTCGACGAAGCATTCGATAAAATGGATGACGAACGCATAGCAAGCATGATGAGCTTCTTTAAGTCACTCGGCTTTCAGGTTATACTCGCAACTCCGCCGGCCAAAATTGAAACTATCGGTGAATATGTCGACACAATTCTGATGATCTATCGAAACGGCTATATGAGCTTTATCGAAAACTATGAACAGATATGAAAAAACAATCCTCGACAGACTGCTTGACAAATACGAGCACAGCAAGACCTTTGTCAAGGCAAACCGGCAAAACCAAAGCTTTTTGGTAAAGCCGGAGCAGCTTTTCGCAAAATACCGAGACGACTCGGAATACGAGCTTTTCCGAGATGTGAACGACTGTATTGTTCATTTAGAAGCACTCGGCTATGTCACCGCGAAGCGTCAGAAAAACGGCGTCGTTGTGAATATCCGCCTCATCACCGAGCACCTGGACAGCGTTTATCGTTATATCGAACGTGTGCCAAAAAGCGATGTGGTCACTGAGCTTGCGCGGCTGCTTACCCAATATCAAGACTCGAACGCGCCTCTCAATGCCTACTGCCGTCATCAGTTCGAACAGCTCGAAAATAACAAGCCGGTTGAATATTTCGACGGCGATCTCAAAAGCTATCACGCGCTGCTCGAGGTCGTCTCCCGAATTTTCGACGTCGAAAACGAGACCTTCGAGCGTGATTTTTCGGTTAGGGTACTGGGCGATTCCAAAGCGTTTGAAAAGCTGCGTGATAGGGTCACAGCATTGCTCTACAAATACGGTGATTTCCCCGAGCGCGAGACTTTGCTCGCTGACCTAAATATAGTCAGGAATCCCGGACACGTCTATTTTAAGGGGCAAGGTAAAATCTCACTCCGCGGTCAGGTAATAGATTTTTCATCAATGCGCGGAGACCTCGCGTTATCTTCGGATATGCTCGCGGATATTGATAATATTTCCGTATTCGGCAGTGCGGTAGTGACAATAGAGAATCTGACTACATTCAATTCGTTTAACTGCAATGATTCATTCGCAATATACCTTGGCGGTTATCACAATCAGTGTCGGCGACGCTTTATCATGCAGGTTCATGCACAGAATCCGGACAAGCTATACCTGCATTTCGGTGACATCGACGCGGGCGGATTTTATATTCTACGCCATTTGCGCGATATGACCGGCATTCGATTTATGCCTTACCGCATGGACATTGCGACATTGAAGGCTAACCTCAAATACGCAAAGCCGCTGACCGAAAACGACCGAAAACGGCTCTTGGCTCTGGTTGACAGCGAATTCGGCGAGACGGTCAGCTATATGCTCGAACACAACTGCAAGCTCGAACAAGAGGCGACCGACCTGCTTGGAAACGGGATTTAACCGTTATGAATAGGTTTTTTGCGATTGTCGCCGCGTCAAAATTAATTAAGGTGGTTTAAGTCTGAAAATAAATTTTCAGACACGAGTTTTGTGACTTCGCGGTCTTCAACCGCGATTTGCTTCGCAAACCGTCACAAAACATCGACATATGAAAGGTAGACTTCGCTTACGCGAAGTCATGGTCATAATCATGATAAAAGAAATAATTCACGACCCGCTTTTCCTCTCGCTTGCGTCCCGTCCGGCGACGCCGGACGACATGAATATCGCCATTGACCTTATCGAAACCCTGCATTTTCATCAACACAGCTGCGTCGGCATGTCGGCTAATATGATAGGCGAGCGAGTGCGTATCATAGCTTTCGCCGGCGATGAAAAGTTAAGCCGACGCTATTTCGTCATGTTCAATCCCGAAATTATAAAAAAGGAGGGAGCATACGACGCCAAGGAGAGCTGCCTTGCGCTGACCGGCGAGCCGCGCCCCTGCAAGCGGTACAAGACAATCAAGGTGAAGTATCAGGACGAAAACTTTGCGGTCAAATACAAAACCTATACCGGATTCACCGCCGAGACGATACAGCATGAAATCGACCACTGCGACGGTGTATTGATATAATAGGTAATGAGTTTTGTGACTTAGTCACAAAGCATCGACATAGAAAGGAAGACTTCGCTTTGGCGAAGTAATGGTCATAATTATGCTTAGCTATTCATATCTGCAAAAGGGCAGCTTCGGCTTTGTCGAAAAACCAAAGCCGAAGCTCCTTCACGAGCGGGACGCAATAGTCAAGGTCACGCTCGCGAGTATCTGCACAAGCGACCTGCACATCAAGCACGGCAGCGTGCCGCGCGCTGTGGAGGGGATCACAGTCGGGCACGAAATGGTCGGCGTCGTCGACGAGGTAGGCAGCGAGGTAAGTCAGGTCAAAAAGGGCGACCGCGTCACGGTCAACGTCGAGACCTTCTGCGGCGACTGCTTCTTCTGCCGTCACGGATTCGTGAACAACTGCACTGACAAAAACGGCGGCTGGGCGCTTGGCTGCCGCATCGATGGCGGTCAGACCGAGTATGTGCGCGTGCCGTTCGCCGACCAAGGTCTTGATAAAATTCCCGACAATGTCAGCGACCGTCAGGCGCTGTTTGTCGGCGACATACTCGCGACCGGCTACTGGGCGGCGCGGATAAACGAAATTACCTCCGACGACACAATTCTTATTATCGGAGTGGGACCGACCGGAATCTGCACTCTGCTCTGCGCTCGGCTGAAAAAACCGAAGCGGATCATCGTGTGCGAAAAGAGCGAGGAGCGGATAAGGTTTATAAACGAGCATTACCCCGATATCTTTACTGTCACGCCGGACGAGTGTATCGAGTTTGTCAGAACTCACAGCGACCATTCAGGCGCGGACGCGGTATTCGAGGTGGCGGGCGGCGACGACACATTTCGTCTCGCGTGGGAATGCGCGCGGCCGAACGCGACAGTCACGATAGTCGCGCTGTACGACAAACCGCAGCTTCTGCCGCTGCCGGATATGTATGGTAAAAATCTGACGTTCAAGACCGGCGGAGTCGACGGCTGCGACTGCGCCGAGATACTCGAGCTGATTGAAGCGGGCAGGATCGACACCACTCCGCTTATCACGCACACCTTCCCGCTGTCCGAAATCGACAAGGCATACGACCTTTTCGAACAAAAGCGCGACGGCGTAATCAAGGTCGCGGTCGAATGCTGACATTGCGGCCGGTGTGGCATCATGGTCAACGTGATGTCACAGTCAACGCGGCTACACAATCAATACATTCTATTTCATCTTAGTATACACATCCAAAAAATCACCCGAAGCTATATTCTGGTGATTTTTGTGTGCGAAGCAAGAGACGCCGTTTCGGAATTCTGTCAGCTTTTTATGCTTCCGAATATAAAATAATTTGCAAATATATTGCATTTCATCCGCGGTCATGATATAATTATTACAGGGAATCTTGAAGATTGACTATAATATGATTAACGGGAGGTTCAGACCAATGAAACACAAATTCTCATTTACCCTTGCTTTGCTCCTCGCAACCGGCATTTTCAGTCAAGCCTGCGGCAGCGAAACTGATGTGAGTGAAACGCTCGGCACCTCTGCCGATTCCGCGACCGTATCCGCTGAAACCGACTATCTCGACTCGCTCGGCGCGAAGGATTTCAAAGGCGCAACCTACACTATCCGGGCACAAAATTCGACCGGCGCGTCAGCTATATTCAATATGCACTGCGGCGAGATCAACGGTGAGGTTGTCAACGACGCGCAGTTCAACCGCGACAAAGCTGTAGAACAGCGTTATAATGTCGAAATCGAATATATCATTTCGGATGATGCGACCAACGGTCAGTCTCTCGTAAACTCAATGCTCGCGGGCGACTCGATCGGAAATTTGATCGTCGACGCGCTGAGCGAGGGAACCGGCAGAATCTCGATTTTATTTAACAACAATATGCTCGCGAATCTGCTTGATGTTCCCTATCTTCAGCCGGAAAAGGAGTGGTGGAGTCAGCTCATGTATGAAAACCTGACTATTAATGACAAATTATACTTCACCTCCGGAGACCTCGCCCCCTTTTCATACATCGGTCCGGCCTGCATTTACATGAACCTCGAGCTCGCGGGAAATTATGGAATCGACGAGAACGAGCTGTTTGCTATGGTCTACGACGGCACCTGGACAATGGATAAGCTCTATTCAATGACCAAGGACGCCGACAATGACCTAAACAACGACGGCAAGCTCGACTGTATCAACGACTTCTTCGGAATTGTAAACGAAAACAACACCCTGACCTCGACTCTGCTTCTGGCGACCTGCGGAGTAAAGCTGTCTGAATACAATGAGGAAACCGGTATGCTCGAAGTAAATCTGGGCACTCCCGATGTGTTTGACAAAATAGACCGCCTGTCGCAGCTGTTCAAGACCATAGACAATCAAGGCGATAACACGAATTTGTTCGACAAGAACTTCAAGCTCGATAAGTCCATTTTCGCGCTGCATTACGTGGAATCGACGATTCGCCGTCTGCGTGACATGGAAAGCGACTATGTCATCTACCCCATGCCCAAATACGACGAGACACAAGACACGTATGTATCCTTTATCAATCCGTGGGTCGCGGCCTTCATTGCAATCCCAATGGTGCAGGACGACCTCGAAATGACCGGATTCATCACCGAGGTGCTCGAATATATGTCGGTAGAGAATGTCCGTCCGGCGATTTACGACGTAACGCTCAAGGGCAAGGCACTGAACAACGAGGACTGCAAAGCGATGCTCGACCTGATATTCTCAACGACCTATCTCGACTTCAACGCCAACTACAAATTCGGCGGTGTGCTCGACGCGGTAAATCAGGCGATTTTCTTCGGTCAGCCGTTCGCCTCGGCATACGCCTCGCTCGAGACCAAGCTGAACGCCGACCTCGAGGAATTTATGCTGAATTTCGAATAAGCCAAGCCGCCGTATGGGAAGCGGTAACCTTTGCAGTTCCGTCCTTCGGACGAAGCTGCCAAGACTTTAATCTCGGCGAGATACAAAGCCAATAGGCGTCACTTCTTTGTGGTTGCTGACAACAAGCGTAATTATAAATTTGTATTGAAATACTCGACCACACCATGCCAAATTAATTAAAAAGTTTTCACGGCGAGGGTCTGGGGGAGGAGCCTTTTCCCGAGTCGCGTAAGCAACTCGTAGGCTCCCCCCCAGAGAAAGCTAACAGTAACGCACTTTTGCAACAGTCTGAGCAGACCGGCAAGCTATGCTTGTCGGTCTGCTGGATAGCTCCCTTTTTCAAAAGGATCTCCTTCAGAGAAAGCAATCATCACAGCAGTACCATATTAATGAATTTAATCGAATTCACGTTGTATTAATTCGCGCAATCATAGTTACATTTCGCGCAACCATAGTATAATGATACCCCCGCAATGACGGCAGTCAGCCGACAATGCGGGGGCGGTGTATTCTCTTCTGATTCATCCGCGAACAGTAAATTTCAACGCGGCCGTTCCATGCGGGGGTAAAGACAATGTGACCGCTCCATTGTCTATATCGCGCCGCGTATGCTCCCACATATCGAGTACCGCTCGCGTATGCCGCGGCAGCTTCAGCGGCGATATATCCGTTTTCATGTACAGTCTGATGACCGTAAATCGAGCCGCTGAACGACGGCGCGGTCTCCATTACCCAGAAAGGTTTGCGCGGCTTGATAGTCTTATAGGCATCGCACCAGTACAGGAATGAATGGTAGTTTTTCGAATCCGAGTATTGATCGAACGACACAATGTCGGTATGTTCAAAGATTTGCTGATTGTCTATGTAGTGATTGAGCGACGCATTGTGCGTAATCGGCAGATCGGTTTTATGGTTATTCCAAGTAAGTTTGTGATATTTCAAAGCCCATTTTTTGCAGCAAACTGATTCCGTCAATCATATTATGTCTTTTCCATAAAATATCATCTTCAGGCGCGTTGTAAAATGAAGTTGCAATACCCCACTGGGTAAAAGTTTTCAAAAAAAGAAATCCATAGTAACGATTCTGTGGTAGAATTGAGTTAGCTAC
>CAJFKR010000094.1 GCA_904386005.1 Candidatus Flemingiibacterium merdigallinarum | reverse complement strand
GCCTCCGCCTCTGCGGAGGACCCGCATGCGGCCGCAGCAGCAGACGACCGGCTCGTACAGGCCATCGAGCGCGTCTACGCGGCGACCGAAGTCGAACCAGACTTCGTGGCAAGCCCTGCCAGCCGCAAGGCCAGCGCGCAGCTGAGCTCCCAGGGCGATGCGCCGACGCAGAGCATGGCCCAGTCCATGAAAAGCCTTCTGGCCATTGCAGTGCCCATCACCATCGGCTCTGCCGGCCTGCAGATCATCAATTTGATCGACTCCAAAATCGTGCTGGGACAGCTCAAGAACGCGGCGGGCTTCTCCCAGGACGCGGCCGAGACGCTCCGCGGCATCTACGGCGCCTGCCAGACGCTGTTCAACATGCCCTCGGCCTTTGTGGTGCCCATCACAGTCAGTGTCATCCCCGCCATCACAGCCCACCTGACTATGAAAAACCGCACCGGCGCGCTCAAGGCATACCTTCAGAAACGCCGCCATCTCCTCGGTCGTCACGCGCGGCTGCCAGTTGTAGTTCTGCGCGTGCAGGTTCGTGATTCGTGCAATCAGCGCGAACAGCTCGTCGTCGGACAGCCGCCGCAGACGTATCACCGGTCCGATAAGATTCTTGAATCCGGCTTTCTGGAACTGCCCATCCGATAGACGGCTGCGCAATGCCTCGTAGCTGAACAGTCCGCGCCGCGTGTCCTCCAGAAACTGCGGCGTGCCGCCAAATATCAGCGCGAGTCCCTCGGCTTTGCCCTGCAGGGTGTCGTTGAACATCGCGAGCAGCTTTTCGTAGTTGTTCTCGCGCGAGACACGGTTCGTTATCTTGTACAGGTTCACGCATTCGTCTATGAATACGACGAAGCCGCGGTAGCCTATCTTGCGGAAGAATACCGCCAGCAGCTTGATGTATTCGTACCAGTTGTCGTCGTCGATGATGCCGCCGAGCAGGATTCCGGTCGCGTTCCGCGCTTCGGTCTTGGTCGAATATTCGCCGCGCAGCCAGCGCATACACGCCGACTTCTTCTCCTCGTCTCCGGCGATGTACGCCTTGTAGTAAGCGCTCAATACCGTGGCGAAGTCGAAGCCGCCGATCTCGGCTTCAAGCTCGCGCGTCTGCTCGTATATCCTCGCGGTCAGCCGGCGCACAAACTCGTCCGAGCCGATTTCGTACCCTTCAGCCGCGACGCTCGACTGCACGTCCGACAGCCATTTCGCGATTATCTGTCCGAGCGCGCCGCCGTCGGGCGACGACTTCGACGCCAAATTCTTGATAAGCTCGCGATAGGTCGCGATTCCCGTGCCCTTCGCGCCGCAGATTCTGCGCTCGGGCGAAAGGTCGGCGTCGGCGGTGATGAAGCCGCGCTCGAGCGCGTATCCGCGCACAAGCTGAATAAGAAAGCTCTTGCCGCTGCCGTATTTGCCGATTATAAAGCGCATCGAGCCGCCGCCGTCGTTCACCGCCTCGAGGTCGGAGAGCAGAGCTTCAATCTCCTCGTTTCTGCCTATAGCGATATACGGCGCGCCCATGCGCGGCACTACTCCGGCGGAAATCGACGACAGCAGTCCGGACAGTATTCGTTTCGGTATCCTTTGATTCACTTCAGCCATTTGGCAATATCCCCCTCATAGTCAGCAATGAGCCGATAACCGTCGGCGTCGGGTTCGATTATGCTGTCGCCAATTATATCGAACGAAGTCTCGTTTATGCGGTCGGCGAGCGCGTCTGCGAGCATCGAAGCCTTTGCCGCGGCTTTTGATAAACCCGAGCGGTCGCCCGACGCAAGCAGCTTCAGGGCTTCAAGTGAATTCGCGTCGAGCTGTCTAATCAGCCGCGCAAATTCGTCGTCTGTCTGATAATCTGTCTGACCGCTCACCATCCCGTCCGCCTGACCGCTCACCATCCCATCCGCCTGACCGCTCACCATCCCGTCCGCCCGACCGCTCGACACAACGCCCGACCGTATCTCATCATTATATTCGTTCGCGGCAGCCTGCGGCGACAGGACAGCTTTACTCTGCTCATGTGTTTCAATTGTACTCGCGGCATTGTTATAAGGCTCGCTCGTTTCGTTTGACGACCTGACCGCTGTATTTTCGCTCGACGGAACATTATCGGTAAGCGCCCTCGTCAGAATCTCGGTCGTGCTCCAGGAATCGCGCTCTATCGCCAGTGCGTTTTCGAGCGACAGCTTGCCGCCGACCGGCTCGTACAGGCGTTCGTATTCGAGTTCGGCTTCCCGCGCGGCCTCGTCGGCAGCTTTGGCTTTCGGCTTCTTCTGCTTTGCGGGCAGCTCGCGCTCGAAGTATTCGTCAAGACAGGCGCGCAGCTCGTCAGTCAGATTCTCGACCTTAAGCCGCGCTTTTATTCCCAGCGCCATGCGCACGCGGTTTTCGCAGTATTTGATTATATCGGTCACAATGAACCGGAACTTGGTCGAGCGCGTGTAGGAAATATATTCGACCTTGATGCTCCGCTTCCTGTCGTATACGCAGAGCGCGCCGCTGTACGCGTCCCTTGTTATCTCGGCGGGAGACGCGTTCGTTATGCAGCCGCCATTCGAGAGCAGTTCCGAGTATATCTTCTCAAACGCGCGGTTGATGTGACGCGCAAAGACCGGCAGAGTCTCGGGCGTGACATACCGGCTCGACCGCCAGTCGTAGTTCGACGAAAACGCGAGTATGTTCGCCGCGCCCTCGCAGCTCGCCGGCGTGTCCATGTAGAACTCCTTGAACGACGACGCGGTTATCACCGATTTGATTATCGGCTCGAGCCGGTTATGCGGACAGGGCAGCTGATTGACAAGACAGTAGTCGCAGACCCATTCGCCGAGATAGCTGTCAATCCGCTGGTACGCGCCGCGATAGGCGAGCCAGATGTCGCACAGCTTTTCAAGCCCGAGAGTCGGCTCGATTAAGTCTGGGCAGTTCAGTATCTCATAAATATACAATAGTATATAACTGTAGTCACAGCGCGGGTATACGCCATTTCTCACCTTTTCACGCCAGCAGAGGTACCATTTAAGCTGCGTGTAGGAGAGCTGGTTGTACTGCGGGATGTATGAAAAAAACGGCACGTTATCGCACTCGCCCGATGTGCGGTTCCAAAGTCTGGCCGCGTCCGAGCGGAATTTTTCGTAGAAGTTGTATCTCGTCTGCCACTTCGACACCGAGACGCGCTTGATTATACTGCTGTCCGGCTCGTAGACGAGGTAAGGCTCGAGTATTTTCGGCTCGTTCTGCTGTGCGCGCATTTTAAGCGGCAGCTCGCGAAGTCGACGGCTCTCGTCGCGCGGCGAGGTCAGTGTGCTTTGTGTGCTGTCGGTCGCGGTCGGCGGAGACTGTGATTGTGACGTTGACTGCGGCTGCGGCTGTACACTCGATTGTGACGGCGGCTGCGACGATGACTGCTGCTGACGAATACCGGCGGCAGGCTGACGCGTCTCGCGTTTCGGTATAGCCGCCCCTGCGTCACGCGGCGAATCCGAGTCCACATCGATCTCGACTGTGTCGATATTTACCGCGCGTCTCGGCGATACCGGACGCTTCTGCGGCAAAAGGCTGTTAAGATCCCAGAAATTGTCTATATCATCAAGGCTCAACGGCTTCTTTTCACTCATTTTTGACCGCCCTCCCTCATTTGCAGCAGCGAAAATCATGTCGAATAAATGTTCGCGTATATATACGCGACAATATTGGCATTATATTATTTTAGCATATAATTCCGCGACTGTCAAGCATATATTAGGGATTTTTTGACGATTGCGGAAAAGACTTCACTTGATTTATAACAGCTCAATGCAAAAAAAACGCGCCGTCATTTCTGGCGGCGCGAAATCAAAATATTCGACGTTTAATTTAATCTCAGCGGATTACATAGCATAAAATATTGTTTACTCAACCGCAGTCCCCGACGAGTAAAATTCGTTTATCTCGTCGAGCACCGCCTGCTGGCTCGCCTCATTCTGCGCGTAGTAGGACGAGAATTCGAGCGTGTCGGACGGAATCAGCGTGTTCAGCACTCCTTGAAAACCGTCTACATTGCCGTAAATCAGCGAAACGCTTATAACGCGGTTCGCGAAGATAATGTCGAGCATCTCCGCCGAATCGGTGTCGACCGCATAACGATTTTTGAGCGCAATATCCTTGTATGCCGGCATGATTGTTTTATAACCCTCCGCCGACATCGCTTCGATAATCATTCCGGTGCGGTCGGTGTCGGTCACAGTTATCGGCACCCACATCGGCGAGTCGTAGCAGACGCCGTAGTAGTATTCCTGATTCTCATCATATTTCGGCATCGGCAGGATTCCGTAGTTGACGTTTGAATCCTTCAGATTTTCTATGAGCACAAACAGCGAGCCGTAAGTAAATAAACACTTGCCCTCAGCAAACATGAACGGATAACTTCCCGGAGAATAGAGTCCGTCATGTGACGGACGGTAATATACTCCCTCATTGCCGCCGTTCAACCAAGCTTTCAGCTTGTCGATCAGATCTATCGTACGCTGATTGTTGATGTCGAGCACAAGACGCGAGCCATCGTCGCTGTGTGCGTAAGCCTCTATTCCGAAATTCTCGAGCCAGCCGTAAAACAGTCCGGTGAATGCGAACCCGTAAAAATCCTCCGACGTCGCCTCGGTGTTGCCGTCGAGGTCAGCATATACATCTTTGGTAATCTCAATCAGCCGGTCGAGCGTCCAGCTTCCATCGCGCACCATGTCGTATGGAGAGTCAATATGATATTCCTCCAGCTTGTCGAGGTTTACATACATATTTTTAGTACCGCGCAGTCCGTTGTAGCCGATGTAATTAGAAAATATATACATTTTATTATTGATTGTCAGCTGCGAGGTCGTGAATTCGGGCCACCACGGCTTTGAAAAATCAATGTGTTCGAGCTCATACAAATTTCTGAATAAGCCTTTCAGCGACAGCGACGCCGATGTGTAATCATGGCATACACCCAGGTCAAAGTCGTCTGAGCCGGACATAATCGATGATGTGATAAACTCGCCGTTCATATAGTTGTCAAGCATGACACGTTCGAAATCAACATTAAAACGCTGTTCAACATTCAGATTCGCGTTGAATACCGCGTCATTCATCAGCGAGCCGTCCAGTTCATCCGAATATATCATGTCGACGTCGTTGTCGGCGGCGAGTATGCGGAACTTGTACCCGCCATAATCGGCTTCGGGCAGACCGTCGTCGAGTGGGTCTGCGGTGGTCTCCTCGGCGCCAGTGCCGGACGAATCGGTCGAAACCGAGCCGCCGGTCGTCGTAAGCGTGTCATTCGTGTCCTGAGTACAGCCGACGAATGATACCGCCAAAGCCGCCAGCAGCACTAACGCATTGATTCTGTATTTTAACATCATTTCTTTCACCTTTTCAAATCGATAATGTATTGATTAATCCACATCCGGTTTGACTATTCCGAGCTTTTTCTGTATCGCGCGTATATCCACGTCACGACTGGAGCGCCGATGCCTGCTTATATCCGCCGCGGCGAGTCCGGCGGCGTGACCCATCGCCATGCAGATGTTCATCACGCGGTAGGACGCGTGCGCGCGGTGGTCGCCCGAGATGTTACGCCCCGCGCAGAGCAGATTGTCGAACCCGAGCGGCGTCAGCGAACGGTAGGGTATGTCGTAATCCTGACAGAGATAAGGGCGGCCATTCCTCTCCGCCTGACCCGCTCCGTCCGGATTGTGTATGTCGATACAGAAATTCGCGCGGTGTACGATAGCGTCGTCGAAGCGCGCGCCGATAATCAGGTCGTTGTCGGTCAGTATGTAGTCGCCGATAATCCGTCTCGACTCGCGCGCGCCGAGCGTAGTCGCGCTGCCATTCACGCGGATATGCTCAAACCCGGGTATGTTGCGCCGCAGGAACTCGACCACAATACGCACCTGACGGCGCAGCTCGACCTCGGCGGCGAATATCTCGGTCGGCTCGAGCGGATTCACATGATTCGCCTGCGTCGCGTTGACCATGCGCTCGCCGACCCGTCCGGTCGCGTAGAGTCTTACTATGTTTATCGACGGCGGCAGCTCGCCCGACTCGCAGGCTTTGTGACAGATATCGAGAAATTCGCGCCCGTCGGGCAGAGTGTGCCAGTCCTCCTCGTGACAGATACACCAGTCTATCGACGGGTCGATGCCCTCGATTGTGAACATTATCGACGTCGGCTGAACGAGCCGATCGCCCTCGCGACCATACTCGCAGCGCGCGCCCGCCATCGCGGCAAGGTCGCCGTCTCCGGTCGCGTCGATATACGCGTTGGCACAAAATTCATATCGTCCGCCTTTGCTGACCGCGGCGATCCGCGTTATATTCGCGCCATCTCGCATCACCTCCGCCGGCTCGGTCTGCAAGCGCACGTCTACCCCTCGCTCATGCAGCATTTCGGCGAGCGCGACCTTCGCCGCCTCGACCGGCGACATGAAGTCCTCGAGCGCGGCGATCCGTCCGCGTATCTCGCCGCCGATATTCGGGTTGTTCACCAATCCCAAAAAGGGCCGCACATACCCCGACGTTATCCCGCCGCCGAGACAGCCGTATTTTTCAAGCAGCGCTACCCGACAGCCCTCGTCAGCCGCGGCGAGCGCCGAAGCAATTCCCGCCGGTCCTCCTCCGACAACGACGACATCATAGCTAAGCATAACATTACCCCGTTTCATATAATAATTTTTTCCAAAAACCAACAATCGAAGCCAAGTCGCATCGAACCGTCTAATTCGATATTCTATAATAATTTTACCACTGGGTATTGACAAAATACATTAAATATTTTATATTATATATATACTTTTTCAAAGGGGACGAATCCATGAAGCTGATACCCAACCTGCCAATGCCGCGGCTGATATTCAACAGCTTTGTCGTGCGCGACAAATTCATCTGGGAAAACTGCGCGTATACCAACAGCTGGTACGCGATGATTTTGAACAAGGGGCAGTTCAGCGTCACAATGGAGGGGCGCGAGCAGCTCGCACGCGAAAACGACATCGTGATATTTCCGCGCGGAGTGCAGTTTTCGCGAAAGGTGCAAAAACCGATAGACAGCCTATATATAAGCTTCGACTGGGACGTCGACGACAAGGAACTTAAAAATATTCTCTGGCCCTGCGGCGTGCTCGACTTTCCCGAACGGGCGCGTGTCGACGCCGACACCGAGATGCTGCGCCGGCTCTGCAACATCGACACCGAGCTGTCGCAGCACTATTTCAGCGATATAATCTTCGAATTCGCGCGTCTGCGCGGCGAGGACAGTATATTCGACTATTCGGGTATCTCCGACAAGGCGATAGTCGAAACGATACGGATAATCAACCTCGATTACGCGAAGCCGCTGCGGATATCCGAGCTCGCGCGCCGGCTCGGGATGTCGCACGTCAGCTTCACGAACCGCTTCGAGCAGGCCGCGAAGCAAAAGCCGGTCGCGTACCTCGCGAGCGTCCGGCTCTACCACGCCTGCATACTGCTCGACACGACCGACCTCACGGTCGCCGAGGTAGCCGACCGCTGCGGCTTTGAGAATCAGTTTTATTTCAGCCGCTGCTTCGCGAAAAAATACGGACTGCCGCCGTCCGGCTGGCGCGGTCGTATAAAAGTTTGAGTTGCTCCTGCACGAAACCAAAACCAAGAAAGGCAAACTATGAACAGCATCACGTACATTGAAACCACGTCGACAGCCGAAGCCGCCGCAAAAATGGTTGCCGATACAACTATTGCGACCTGCCGCGCCGGACAGCTCGAGCTGAGGATTTGGGCGAATCGACGCGCCGTGACCCGCATAGACCTGATTCCATCCCGACCGGATAACGGCAGTGTCACCGCCTACCGAAACAAAGACAACGGCGACATCACGACCGAATATAAGGACAACACCGCCACTCCTGCCGCGCTCGCCGTCCGGCAGCTCGACGAATACTTTTCCGGCGCCCGCCGCGTTTTCGACTTCCCGATCGAGCTTTACGGCACACCGTTCCGTCTCAGGGTCTGGCGCGCGCTCACGACTATCGGCTACGGCGAGATTATGAGCTACGGCGAGCTCGCGCGCCGGATCGGACAGCCGAAAGCCGCGCGTGCGGTCGGCGGCGCCGCGCACAACAATCCGGTGCCGATCGCGGTGCCCTGTCACCGCCTCGTCGGCAGCGACGGCAGTCTCACCGGCTTCGCCTGCGGAACTGACACAAAAGCATATCTGCTGCGGCTCGAAGCCGAGACAGCGGCAATGCAAGGCTGACAGCTGATTATATCAGAAAATCGTGCGAAAGACAGGACGGACAAAAACCTACCCACCGCGGCTCGAAGCCAAGACAGCGGCAAAGCAAGGCTGACAGCTGATTATAGTCAAATCAATACCGATAGCCGATTACATCAAAAATCTTGTGAAAGGCAGGACGATACAATGAAATTGACCGAGATAGCCTTCCCGCGCTACAACCTCGATAAACTGCCGCCAGACGCCGCGAACAGCCGCAAAATCGAATACTACAGCCTTTCGGGAATCCCCGAGGATTACGTCAGCCACGCGCCCGACTTCGGGCAGACCGCCGATATACTGCGCGACTACCTGCGCTATAAATACCCCCGCCGAGAGCTATGTATACGCGGCGTATCGCTTGCCGAGCACAACCGCGTCAATTCGTCGGCAAAGACGGTCGATGAGCTTATAGCCACGGTCGAGCGGCTCGGACACGACCGGTTTGACCCGTCGATCGCCGGTCAGGGCTACGCGAACGAGCAGAACCGCAAAATCGATATCTTCGCGTATGACGTCTATCCGAATGTCGACGACGAGGATTTAATCTACTTCTTCATGTCATTCTACTACTTCGGTCTCGCGTCGTCGGGCGAGCCGTCGCTGCTCGATATAATAATCGTATACGACCGCACGCGGCTTTCGGTCGTAGAACACACCTATCCCGGGCGAGATGATATAAAACGCGACGGCTTCACATTCAAGTCCGACCCACGTGACGCCATACTCGAGATATTGAAGATAAAACGCTGACCGAAACTTTCATAGGCTTTTTGCGTATGTCTATTGACAGTGCATAAAATATCGTGTATAATTATCACAAACCTATGGGTACAATCCCGATCAAAATCCAACAATAACTGCCAACCAACGAGGTATCTGCCATGAGCGAAATTAAAATTTACAAAGGGCGCGGAAGCGCCGAAATGCGCGACGACTACATCGACTTCATCAACTACGTGTTCGGCTTCAACGGAAACAGCAGCGACTTTCCGAAGCTGCTCCCTAAGCTCTACAAGCCCGAATACCACCCCTGCGAGAATAACTACGTCGTCACCGAGAACGGCAAGCTCAAAGCCGCGATCGGCGTATTCCCTCGCATTTTCGACGTCATGGGCACGACTTTAAGGTCGTACGGGATCGGCAACGTCGCCGTACACCCCTATTCGCGCTCTAAGGGCTATATGATAGACTGCATGAATATGGCACTCAGCGATATGATCGCCGCCGGCGCGGATATGTCCGACCTCGGCGGTCAGCGTCAGCGCTACGGATATTTTTCGTATGAGACCGCGTCGCCCGAATATAACTTTGACATTAACGGAACGAATATCCGCCACTGCTTCGCGAATCAGCCGCTGCGCGAGCTCGACTTCGACGAGGTCACAGAGGGCGGCGAGCTGCTCGACGGCATAATCGAGCTGCACGACAAGAAGCTCTGCCACGCGATCCGTCCGCGCGAGCAGTTCCTCGATATCGTCCATTCGTGGAACAGCCATCTCTACGCGATACTCGACGGAGACAAGCTTCTCGGCTACTTCATCGGCGAGCTCGGAGAGCTGACGCTCGCCGACAACTCCGACTTCTACGACGTCGTCCGCAGCTACATAAAGCGCCATGGCAGCGTTGACCTGTCGCTTCCGGCGTGGGAGACCGAGCTTATCTCGCAGGCGCAGAAAATCTGCGGCGGTATGCACATCTCGAACAACCAGAATTTCTCGATATTCAACTTCGAAAAGGTCGTGGGCGCGTTCCTGAAGCTGAAAGCCGCGACGAGCGGACTCGCCGACGGTAAACTCTCGTTCAAGGTTAACGGCTATAAACAGACCGAGTGCTTCACAATCAGCGTCGTCGACGGCAAGCCGGAGGTTATTTCGGGCGAAGCTGACGACATGATCGAGCTTGAGCATCATGAAGCGATTTCGTTCTTCTTCGGCGTGATCTCGCCGAAGCGGCTGACCGTGCCGCTGTCACAGGCATGGTTCCCGCTGCCGCTCTACATATACTCGGAGGACCACGTGTGATGCACGAATTTTTACAACATATTCTGCGAACGCTCGAGGTCGGAGCGATATTTGTCGTACCGGCGGTCGTAATCTGCATCGCCGCGCTCGCGGTCGCGTTTATCGTCACAAAGAAGCGCGGGCGCAGCTTCGACTGGCTTCGAGCCGCGGCGATACTGATACTCTGCGGTTGGTTTGTGCTGACCGTATATGTCACGCTGCTGCGCGGCGAGAATATGAGCTCGTATTACAATTTTCAGCTCTTTCTCGCGTGGCAGGAGGCGTGGAACCAGTTCACGCTGCAGGTCTGGCTCAATGTACTGCTGAATATCGCGCTGTTCGTACCGCTCGGCGTTTTGCCGCTTGTCTTTCGCTATGCCGAGAAGTGGTATCTCATGCTCGCGACCGGATTTGTTTCCTCGCTGGCAATTGAGCTGCTTCAACTTGTCACCCGCCGTGGTATGTTCGACGTCGACGACCTGTTCACGAATACGGTCGGCGCGATGCTCGGATGGGGAATTGTTATGGCAATTCGCGCCATTATACGGCGGGGCGATGGCTGGAAACGCCGCTGTCTTGCCTTTGCGGCGGTACCGGCTGCAGTCATACTCTCGATATCGTCGATATTTGTCGTATACGCGCTGAAGCCCTACGGCAACTTCCCCGACGCGCCGACCCGCACCGCACAAATCTCCCGAGTCGACTGGCGGCCCTCGTTCACCCCGTCCGACACCGCCGAGACCGCGCGCGTATACAAGGTCGGACGGCTGAGTCAAGCCGAGAGCGACGAATTCGCCGCCGACTTCGCCGCGAAGCAGGGGATTGAATTTACCGAGACTTACTATTACGACGACTTCATAATGTATGTAAGCCGCCTGACCGGCGATTTCCTCGACCTGTATCAGCAGAATAGAACCTGGAGCTATCGGATAGGGCGCGACCGCGTCCCGACGTTCGACTGCGAGCCGACCGAGGTTGGGCGCGACACGCTTGCCTCACTGCTCGCCGGATACGATGTCGTGATACCGCCCGAAGCCACATTCGAGTATGAGCCGCTGGGGAGTATGTACAACGCGATATTCGACGCCGCGCTGATACCGTCGGGCGACGACTACTATTACGGCACCGTGACCTGTCGGCTCGGCGTAGATGGCGACACCACGCTTTTGCAGGAGATTTCAAACAGCATGGTCATAATGTCGCCCTCGGAGGAGGTTTCGGTATGCAGCCAGTCGGACGCGCTCGAGCGGCTGTACGCCGGTCACAGCTTCTACGGTACACGGCTTGAGTACTACGACAGATATATCATCGAGGTCGTCTCCTGCGAGCTCGAGCTGATGGCTGACACCAAAGGCTACTATCAGCCGGTTTGGCGAATCGAGCTGTCGATCGGAAACGAGCAGTTTATCGACTTTGTGCCGGCGAGATGACACCGCGGATTAATTCTCAGTTTGTACCCGACTATCAATCTCCATAAAAAAACCACCCCGTGCAAGGGTGGTTTTTTATTTTAAGCTATTCAGTATACGATATC
>CAJFKR010000093.1 GCA_904386005.1 Candidatus Flemingiibacterium merdigallinarum | reverse complement strand
GTTAACATATATTTGCTATAATAAAATAACCTATACATACGAGGTAAATTATGAACCACAATATATTCGACCTCACCGGTAAGGTCGCGGTCGTCACCGGAGCGAATACCGGAATCGGACAGGGAATCTGCGTCGCGCTCGCCGAAGCCGGAGCGGAAATTGTCGGCGTCGGCCGCAGCGATATGACCGATACCGCAAATCAGGTCACAGCGGTCGGAGCGAAATTCTATCCGGTCAAGGCTGACCTGCTGTCGCTCGATTGTTTAGACAAGATAATCTCCGGCGCACTCAGTGCGGCGGGCAGAATCGACATTCTCGTCAACAACGCCGGAATCATCCGCCGCGCCGACCTTGCCGACTATACAGTCTCCGACTGGGACGACGTCATGAACACGAACATACGCACGCTGTTCTTCCTGTCGCAGGAAGCGGCGAAATATTTCCTCGAAAATAATATTCATGGCAAGATAATCAACATCGCGTCGATGCTGTCCTATCAGGGCGGAATCCGCGTGCCGGCCTACACGGCGTCGAAGAGCGCGGTCATGGGCGTGACTAAGGCTATGGCGAACGAGCTCGCGCCGCACAACATCAATGTCAACGGCATTGCTCCCGGCTACATTGAGACGAACAACACCGCGGCTCTGCGCGCCGACCCGAAGCGCTCGGCTGAAATTTTAGCTCGCATTCCCGCCGGACGCTGGGGCAAGCCGTCCGATATCGGCGGAGCGGCGGTATTCTTAGCGTCGGCGGCGTCCGACTATGTCAACGGCACGACTATCGCGGTCGACGGCGGCTGGCTGGCTAGATAGTTGTTAGTTGTTAGTTGTTAGTTGTTAGATATTAGGTATTAGTTGTCAGGTATTACTTCGCTTTGGCGAAAGGGACAATTATGTATACAAAAGAAGAATATCGCGAGCTGCTGCGGGTCGAGGTGTACGGCACAAAAAAGCTCGGACTGCTCGCGCGTTATGACCGAAGGCATCGCAATCCATCGACAAACGCGGTTTATCTTATGCGTAAAATGCAGTATTATGCCGGTCGCGGATGGCTCGGTAGAATAATCAGCCGCCGGGCGCAGATAAAGCTGGTGCGCAGATATAACATCTTTGTAGGCAAAAATACGATTATCGGCAAAGGAATCAGCTTCCCGCATCCGACCGGAATAATCATCGGTCAGACCGTTCAGATAGGCGAGCGCTGCAAGATATTTCAAGGCGTGACTGTCGGCAGCCGCAACAACGGAGACTGGAAGCAAGGCTTGCAGCCGCACATCGGGAACGACTGCACGCTCTTTTCGGGCTGCGCGGTCATAGGCGCGGTGACGCTCGGCGACAAAACTATCGTCGGCGCGAACGCGGTCATGAGGTGCGACTCCGAGCCGGGCAGCGTGTGGGCGGGCATTCCCGCGCGCGAAATCAAACGAGGGCAGGTGTGACTGTGAATATCAAAAGCATACGCTCATTTCCGATACCCGACCGTTGGGTGGTACACAGCTACTACACATTGAACCCCTACGCCCCCGACGGAAGCGGACGCATACTCTGCGCCGGCTGCGACCCCGACAGCGGTGTCGGCGAGGTGATGATACTCGACCCGGACGGGAGAGTCATTGACCGCTTCGGCAGACAGAAGTTAAGCACGATATTCTACCACACCGGCTTCTGGCAGTCGTGGAGTCCGGACGGTAAAGGGGTATATTTTCAAGCGTGCGACGGCGACGTCCTGCACCCGCGCGTCACATTTCACGACCTCACAAACGGCAGGGATTACACAATCGACGCCGACATGGAGGGCACGCCGGCGAATTCCGACAGGTTCATGTATGGGCTGTCGGGGATGTATTACGCCGCGGGCTACGCCGACGGCTGCTATCATCCCGAGCTAAGCCCGATCCCATTCTCGGCGCGCGACCGTCACGGACTATTTCGCGCGTCGGTCAAGGAGAATCTGAACGAGCTCGTGATTTCGGTCGAGCGGCTGCTCGAGCTGCACCCGAGGCGGGAGGAGCTGCTCAAATCCGACCGAGAGGTCGACGGCGGGCTGACGCTGATGGTCTACTGCGCGCGCTACGACCGCACAGGTCGGCACATCATGTTCCATTTCGGCAATCACTGCACCGACAAGCGGCGCGGCGAGCCGAAGGTCATGAGCCTATACACCGCGGACTGCGACGCGGACGGCAATATATCCAATCTCCACTGCGCACTCGACATGAGCTATGACGGCGACGGCGTCCACTGGTCGTGGGCAAACGACCGCTCGCTGCTCGGATATTACAAATACAACGGCAAGGGCGTGCTCGCGGGCATCGACGCTGATGGGCAGAATCTGCGCATACTCAGCGACGGCACGCCATACGGCGGGCATCCATCGGTATCGCCGCGCGACGGGCGGCTGATTGTCTCTGACTGCGCTTCGGACGGGCAGGGGAAGGTCTGCTTCCTGTATGACGGCGAGCCGGTCGACGAGGTTCGGCTGCCGAAATACGACCACAGTGTCGGAGAAATACCGCGTGGGCGCAATCGCTATTATGTCTGTCATCATCCGGTGTTCAACGCGGACGGAACGCGTGTGTTATGCAACACTTTGCCCGGCAGATGTGCTGAGCTGTGCGAGTTAGAGATCGGGTATTGAATAGTTAGAAATTGAGTTTGAATATTGTATGAAAACCGGTATCTGCGCCTTTGGCGGATATCGGTTTTTCGCGTTTTTTACTTTATTCTTACACACCAAATATTGTGATGAACCAAAATTTTCCTACCGCTTGCGGTATTGCATCTTCATTTTACAATCTGCCAAAATAATAAATCGGCTGAAGTTAAAAGACTTCAGCCGATTTTGTTAAATATCAAGTGATTTTATCCATGCAATAAATTCGTCGCTTGACGTGTTTGACTTAAAAACTCTGCCGTCGAGCAATTTTGAACCGGGACAGCTCGGACTGAGACGTTCATTTGTCTTGCCCATTCCGCTGCTGCCGGAGGTCGCGAACGGTATGATCGTTTTACCGGAAAGGTCATAGCTTTCGAGAAATGTATTTATTATTGTCGGGGCAACATACCACCAGATCGGGAAGCCTACAAACAGGGTGTCATATTCGGACATATCAACCGCGGCGCTGCCGATCGTGGGGCGAGACGCGGGGTCACGCATTTCGATAGAGCTGCGCGAATCCTTGTTTCTCCAGTCAAGGTCGGCTTCGGTGTAGGGAATTGCAGGTTTAATCTCATAAAGATCCGCTCCGGCAGCTTTCGCCAGTGTGTCGGCAACCTTCGCGGTTACACCGGATGCGGAGAAATACGCGACCAATCTCTTACTCATAATAATCCTCCATGCTCAGGCAATCAGCCCTGTATTTTCAAAGTAATGTTTGTCTATATTATACACTTATGTATAGCTATTGTCAAGTGGAAATCGTCTGGTATCGATAAATTTCCTGCGTGAAAATTATATTATTATATGGTATTCGGAATATGGACAAACACCACAGAATATATGTTATTATAGCCTGATTTGTAAATCATTGGGAGGTTGCTGTATGAGCTTTATTTTGACTGAAGGGTTACTGTCAAAGCTGCTATTTATTTTCCTTCGAGTCCAGTCCGGCGGAAATTCGTTCCCGCCGCCGCTCAGTGCCGAACGTGAGCGTGAGTGTTTCCGCCTGATGCGGGAAAACGGCGATATGTCGGCGCGAAATGAGTTGATTGAACACAATCTGAGGCTTGTCGCACATATTGTAAAAAAATACTATTCCTCCGGTAAAAATCAAGACGATCTCATATCCATAGGTACTATCGGTCTTATCAAAGCTGTAGATTCATTTGACCCCGCGCTTGGATCGAGATTCGCTACATATGCCGGCAAGTGCCTGCAAAATGAAATCCTCATGTACTTTCGTTCACAGAAACGGCTGGCTGCCGAGGTTTCATTGTCGGAGACTATAGACATTGATAAGGACGGAAATCCTTTGACATGGGGAGATATCATCGCGGTCGACGACACTATTGCAGACGACCTTGATGTCAAACTACGTTCCGCAAGAGCGATACAAATAATCAACAATGAATTGACGCCGCGAGAAAGACAGATCATATCGCTGCGATACGGACTTGGAGAGCGTCCCGCGATAACACAGCGAGAGGTCGCCGCGCTGATGGGGATATCGCGCTCATATGTGAGCCGGCTCGAGGGATCGGCACTTAAAAAAATTGGTGACAGCTTAAAACGCTATTCATTGTAAAATGCAATATTAAACAATATGTATTTGACAAAATAAGCTATAAAAATTCACAATTATGTGTTATAATATATTCATAGGTAAAATTACTAAATATATATTCAGTCGTTAGAGAAATCTGCCGACCCTTAGTGGGTCGGCATTTGAAATCATTTAAGGAGGGATGTTGGTATATGAATAATCAGACTGTTGAAAATTTGCACTCTGCGGAAAACGATTCGAATTCATCGTTTTATAAAAATAGCACTAAATCCATTATATCGGCAATTGCGTATTTGATAGGAGTAAAGAAACAGATATTTGAAAATGAATACGAACCGCCAATGCTTGATATCTATGAAAAGCTTGATAAAAACACAAATGCGCGAATAATTCGCGAGTTGTGCAGACTGCGCAGCGCGATTGAACGCAATTTCGGACTGATAAACAGCAAGATACAATATGAATATAAAACTTTAATGACAATCCCCGAATATATACCGGTCGACGCGATAATGTATCTTTCGGGTGAGGGCATATCAATAATCAAATCAAAGAATCGCATACTCGTCGACTATATAATAGATCTTAATCGAATCATATGCGACAGAATAAACAATTGCAGTTCGATTTTTCCAATCTGGATAAACTGGGATTATATTCGAGATTTATTTATAATGCCGAACGGACTCGGCATATCCGGTACTAAGGTCGCGGCTGAGCTGTATCATCAGAATAAGTTCAGCTATCCATATCAGATGTATATAAACTGGAAACCTGATAATCAAGGTAATATTCTGTATAATGATAAAAAATTTGTGTCATTGCTCTATAAACAACACGGCGATGAATTTACGGATTTGTCACGAGTGACTGACGCCGGCGATGGTGTCAAAAACAATATATACGATTTTATAGCTGAAAGCGCAAAAATAGATTTAGTGGTCGACTGTGAGAATTCGGATCCCTATAAGCTCATTGCCACATTGAATAATCTGGATTCGGAGCAAATCGCTAAAATCAATAAAATAATATTATATAATGACATACACGCTTCGACCGCGTGGAAGCTGTTTACAAGCTACTCCAAGAATATAGAAGTAGAACATATAATGACCGAACGGGTCAAAGAGACAAAATCTCTGGTAGATATAAAGCTGACGACCGGTGTGTGCAAGGAGTTTTATAAAAACGACGTCGATTCATTCATTATTGCGTCGAGCGATTCGGATTACTGGGGACTGATTGAATCATTGCCGGACGCGAGGTTCCTGGTTATGCTCGAATGGGAAAAATGTGGTCCCGACATTAAGCACGCACTCACCAGCCGCGGTATTTATTACTGCCATATCGACGATTTCTGCACCGGAAACAGCAATGACATTAAAATTGCCGCGCTCATAAATGAAACCAAACGATATTTGGCTGACGCGTTGAAGCTAAACGTTGATGTAATGCTCGACGAGGTTTACAAAGTCACGCGAGTATCGATGTCGGAAGCCGAATGCCGGCAGTTTTACAACAAATACATCAAGCCGATGCACCTCGTTATAGCCGACAACGGCGATGTCTCGATTGAATTGCGTTCGAGATAGTGTGATATTGATTTGATGTGATATGTCAAACAGACGTATAAATAATAAACTTCCATCGCGAAAAACATATGTACTGCTGTCATTGACATGGGGACTTCCTCTGACCGCGTTCGGCGCGCTGTTGATGCTTATATTGATTATCTGCGGAAAAAGACCGAAACGCTTCTGTTATTGCTACTATATTGAGGTCGGCAAATGCTGGGGCGGACTCGAGCTCGGGCTGTTCTTCCTGAAGGACAGCCGGGAATCGCTTTCGCTGATGAAGCATGAGCAGGGACACGGGCTGCAGAATATATATTGGGGCGTGCTGATGCCGTTTGTCATAACGATACCGAGCGCGATTCGCTACTGGTACCGCAGAGCGCTGACCACGCGCGGCAGGACCGACCTTGTGCCATACAGCGCGATCTGGTTCGAAGCCGACGCCGACCGACGCGGCGCGGAGCTATACGAATATCTGACAGAAACGCGGAATCGCGTGAATAGCACAAGTTTATAAAGCGCGAATACGCGAGCTTACAGAGTGCGGATATATGATGAAAGTGCGAGTTTATATGTATTCAGGATTGCGCGATTTAGCTTGTGCGTATCGGAGGCTTGTTCCCGTGCGGGGCCGCTGCAAGCAGCGGGTGAATACGTGAATTGAATATATCAACAGGATTGAATATATCAATCATAATAAAATCTGCCGTCTATCCAAATCGGAAGGACGGCAGATTTTATTATGCGGTTACCATTATGTATGTGGGAGAAACAATTGCGGAATCGAGTTCGGGACGGATATACATATTTTGAGACGTGCGAATATTCAGTCACGGTATATCCAGTCACGCGTACATCGGTCACATATATATATTGAACAATCGCTCGTCGTCCTGCGACCAACGATTCGAGCCGGACGCGTAGTCGCACATTGTCGTCTCAAAGCTGCCGTCAGCGTTTTCGATTCGCAGTCTGAACATGGCTCGGACGGCATCTGATTCGACCGGCTCGGCTTTGCAGGTGCAGCCCTGACCGCAGATCGAGTCCTTCGGGAATATCTCCTCGTCGGAGTTGCCGATGAGCTTGCTGTGAGCGAGCAGCAGCGGTCCGCGGGTAATAACCGCGCGTCGGTCGAAGGTCATGACGTCAGTCGGCACATTGTTTCCGGTGACAAAGCGCGCGATGCGGAAATCGTTGTCGGGATAGCGGGTAGGCGTCGACTTCATTTCCTCTATGTTTGTATCATACTCGAAGTTGAGTTCGATTTGGCTGTGACCGGCGGGGAGCGACATTCTGTGGCAGCGTTCGGTCAGGTTTAACTCCTCGCCGTTGACATATGCGGCACGGCAGTGGCGCGGGATGCGAAGATATACGTCAGTGCCGCGCGTCAGGTCAAAGACGGCGCTGACCTGACCGGTCGTCAGGTAGCCGCCGCGCAGGCTGATATTACCGACGTCGGTTTCGCAGTCGAACTCGCTGTACAGATTCAGATATATCCGACCGTCCGAGTCGAGCATGACAAAGGTTTCGGCGGCGTTGACAAAGCCGCGCGGCATATTGTTGACGCAGCAGTGGCTGTATTTCATGTCCGCCTGTCCGAGGGCGACCATGTGCCGACCGGCCGAACGCACAGCGCGCGCTCCCCACTTTCCGTCTGAAAAGACTCCGGCGAGGAATGGATTGTAGAAAGCAAGCTCAAAGCTGTCGATGTATTTCGGGTCGCCGGTCAGGCGGTAGAGTTCGTGACAGAGCCGCATCCAGTGTATCACGTCGCAGGGCTCGGACAGGGAGTTGGGGTATTCAGACGCGTGCGCGAAGATGTCGTTAAAGCCTACCGAATACAGCCGGTTCTGCTCGTATTCGCACAGCAGCGTGTACAGATTTGACACGGCGGTGAAATATCGCTCGACGCCGGTTACACGGTAAAGCTCGAGCAGTCCGTCGAGACAGGACATCATTTCGTATGCCTTCGCCCAACTCTCGCTCGACGGATACCACTCGTGTATCGGCTTCATTTCAAGCGCGTTTGAGATGAGGTTGGGTATTCTGCCGTCGGCGCGCTCCCAGTTGTCCGCGATTCCAACCGAGAATTTGAGGAAGCGCTCGTCGCCGGTCAGCCGGTAGAGTATCAGCATCGGCTTCAATATCGAGCCGGACGGCAGACCGTTGAATGTGCCGGTCTCGCCGATACGATATCCGGTTTCGTCAAGCAGATCGATCAGCTGTACAGCTGACTTCGCGGCGGCTGACAGAATCTCCTCGTCGTTTGTAAGCTGGTAACATTCGAGCAGACCCCAGAGCGTATATTTGCGGCACCAGATGTTCCAGTTCCAGTCGGAGCGCCAGCCGACTACGGCAAGCGCCGCTTCACGGTCGCAGGGCAGGAAGTTCGCCTTGTCGCGGTAGGTTCCGATATATCCGTCCGGGTCGGCGGTCGCAATGAGCCGGCACGCGGCACCGCGCAGGAATTCGTACATATCCTCGCGTTTGCACATACGAGCGGCACGGCAGGCGGAGATCATCCACTTTCCCCAGAACTCACCCCGCCACATACCGACGACCGTCTTGTCGTCGTCGCGCAGCCGGAACTGCTCCTCGGTCTCGGGATAGATCACCTCGCGCGCGTAGTCCGAAAATATCCGCTCCTCGAAGAAGCGATTCATCAGCTCTCCGATGCTCCCGCCTATGTGAAGCCCCTCAAGCGGGGGTGGGTTCAGTTTGTCGTTGATTTTGTATGCAATCATATAAATATACCCTCAATATAACTATTTGCGAATTTTATATATAGTATCAATTGTATACAGCGTCATTCGCTGTACAGCTCGTTCAGTTCCGCTATCTTTGTGAGCGCTTTGGCTTCGTTCGCCGCGTAGTAGCTCGAGAAGTTGTGCCCCTCCTCGTGCGCTAGGTTGCGGCCGATGCTGTTGAATTCCGAGATGAATTCGTTGTGCGAGTAGTAGTAGCCGATGTCGAATACCTGTCCGGCGCGGATGAGGTCGATCATCTGCACCGACTCGTCGTCGCGCGCGTATTTGGTCTGGAGCGCGACCTCGTAATACTGCGGGATTACCGACTGATAGCCCTCAGCCGCGAGCGCTTCAATAATGATCGAGGTGCGCTCGGGGTCGGAGTTGGCGATAGGCACACCGATCAGACTGCAATCGGCGTCGACGTTTGTATAATATTTGTCCTCGGTCTCGTCGAATTTGGGCCATGGGATTATGCCGAAGTCGGCGTTCATGTCGCGCAGCTTCTCGACGTCCTTGATGTTCATGTCGACAAACAGCGCGCGGTTTTCGGAGAACGAATTGTATATCGGCTCCATATTCTCATCGAGCTGTATGTAGCAGGGGTCGCTGTCAAGCAATGTGAAAAATGTGTCGTAAATATCGACTGTGCGCTCGGTGTTCAGCGACAATACCAGCTCATCGTCGTCATTTTTAGTGAGTATCCGCTGACCGCCGGTGTAAAGCACCTGCATCGGACCTATCCAGTGTCCGGTCACATAGCCGAAGCGATCGTTTTCAATGTCGATCTGCGTGTCGCCGTTCAGGTCGCGACTGCCCATCATCACATATTCGCTGAATTTGTCAAATGTCCAGTCTCCATTCAACACAGTCTCGTAGATATTGCCGATACCAAGCTCATTCATAAGTTGCTTATTATAGAACATCGCGTTTGCCGCGCCGAGGTTTAGATAACAAATATCGCCGGCGCAGGTGTAGAGTTTATTGCAGATTGACAGATTTTCGCGCGCGTCCTGATTCCACCACGGCTTGTCGAGGTCGATATACGGAAGCTCGGTGTTCCATTCGAGCAATAGTCCCTTGTGCGCGTAGTCGAAGGTCTGACGCGCGTGGCAGACGAGGATGTCATACGCGTCGTCTCCCGCCATAATCGTGTTGGTCGCGTCGGTGCCCATGACGTCGGCGCCAAGGTTGATTTCGTAGTTGATATTGAAACGCTCGGCGATTTTTGTGTTGCGTTCGTAGATTGCGTCGTCCATGATGTCGCCGGTCGTCTCCTCGATATACATCTCGTCGATGTATTGGTCGAGGTTGCGGATGAACATCCGGAATGTATAATCTGCAAAGTCGCGTTCAGGCAAATCGTCGCTGAGCGCCGCGGTAGTCTCGGTCGTCGTAGTGTCAGCGCTCGTCTCGGTGATAGGTTCGTTCTCGGTCGTGCCGCAGGATGCGGCAGAGAGAATAGATACAAGCAATATTAGCGCGATAGGTCTTTTCATCTGTATAATCCTGCCTTTCATTCGATCTGTCGATTGTGATAATATTAATAATATTACATATAAATATTACTTCAATCAAAACAGCGTATTAAGAAGATTATACAATCAGAATTGGCAATCAATATGAACTCTATGTTAAATTTTGGTTAACGATAGGTCTATTCATCCTTGTCCAGCTGAACCGGCTGACTTGAATTCGCACGCAGATCGGTCGGAGTCATGCCGCACTGGCTTGTGAAAACGCGGTAAAATTCGGAGCGGTTCGTGTAGCCTACCTTTGAAATTATCTCCTCGATAGTCAGGTCGGTCTCCTTGATGAGTCTGACCGCTTCGTTGATCCTGCGCCGCTTGATGTAGTCCTTGAATGAGATGCCGTAGCATTCATGAAAGACGCGGCCGAAATAGGCGGGATTGTAGAAGCATTTTTCGGAGAGGGTCTCGGCGGTCAGCTTTTCATTGTAAAAGCGGTCGATATAGTCGAGTATCTCGCTCGGTATCTTCGGAGGCGGCGGTGAAGTGCCGCAGAGCCGCCGTACAATAATCGAGATGAGGATTTGCAGACAGCCGCGTATCACCGACTCATATCCGAGCTGCTTTGCGCGAAATTCATCGTCGATGCGGTCGAACAATGTCTCGGCGAAAATCAACTCCTGCCCGGACAGCGTGATATTCTCGGGGTTAATGTCGGTATAGTCGCCGAGCTCGTTGTACTGCGACAAGGTCAGGATATCGAAAAAGTTGTCACATCCGACAAGCTCGCGCGAAATGAAGCGGGGCGACAGCAAAATATCAATCTGCACAATTGGGTTTGTGACTTTTATCTCATGGCTGTGATGATAATTGACGAAAAAGAGCGAGCCCTTTTCAAGCAAGTAGCTGTGACCGTCGACTACGTTATACCCTTTGCCCGAATAGATATACGCGAGCTCGGCGAAGTCGTGCGTATGCGGTCCGACTTGGTAGCTCGTGTCCTTTGTATGCTTGTGGACGAATAGGTCGACGCCATTTGAAAAGAAGTTTTCACTTTTGAATTCATACATAAGCTATGTACTTTCTGCCTTTTATAAAAGGCGAGGCTGCATAATTCAAGCTTTTATACTTACAAAAAGCACTGCAAGATCAAATGCCGTGTTCGGCGAGCCACTTCACCGCGTTGTCAAATACCGCGCGGTCGTTGTCGTGAGTTATGACCTCGCGCGCCTCAAGGCAGGGAAGCAGGCTGTATGAGCGGATTTCCGACTCCTGAATGACGACGCCACCGCCTTCGAAGCAGCCGATGAAATAGACCGACTCCTTATGAGTTTTGGCTGAAACCTGATAGCTGACGACCTCGCGGAATCCGTCGATTAATCTGACCGCGACTCCGGTTTCCTCGCGAATCTCGCGTATCGCCGCGTCCTGTTCGGTTTCGAACTTTTCGATGTGACCTTTTGGCAGACCGCAGTGACCGGCATTCATCCGAATCAGCAGGTATCTGCGCGCGTCGCCGTCGCCGCAAAAAACGACCGCGCCGCAGGATTTTTCATACAGGCAATAAATATGACCGCTGCGTCCGCGCTCCCAGTAGTCGATACGCTCGGCGAGCTGCGACTGTATCAAGTGTTCGCAGCGTCGGGTCAGAATCAGCGTAGCTTCAGCATCGTCATCGCTGACCGCGACTCCCTGCACAAAGTTACCTTCATCAAGTATGTATGCCGGCATGACATATTCGCCATTATCGGACATAATTGTCGCGACGCCCCGTGCCGCATC
This sequence comes from Candidatus Flemingiibacterium merdigallinarum, assembly GCA_904386005.1. Lineage (GTDB taxonomy): Bacteria > Bacillota > Clostridia > Oscillospirales > CAG-272 > Flemingiibacterium > Flemingiibacterium merdigallinarum. The sequence goes on along the minus strand of CAJFKR010000093.1, from coordinate 363 downwards.
CCCTCTCGATGTATAGACTCGGGTCTTGCACTCAAGCCCGAGCAGCGTATCTACCGATGTTCGGCTGTATATAGTCGGCAGGCTGCCATTGATTCTATCTGACATCGGCAATTTCCCCTTTACATATATAACAATAGTTTGACCTAAATATATTATACCACATTCGGGCAGATAATTCAAACCTTCGCGATATAATTAATTATTTTTTCATACAATATTCGCCAATAATGTTGAATTTCTGAATTCATTGTGATATAATTAATATAACGTGAGTTCGATGGAAATAATAACAATGTAAATACGCAATCAACTGAACAAAAAACAAAGAATTCAAACGACCACGAAGAAACCAGCCGCCGGTTG
>CAJFKR010000092.1 GCA_904386005.1 Candidatus Flemingiibacterium merdigallinarum | reverse complement strand
AATAAGGGTTGGAAATCTGTCAACCGCTAATAACATTTGCTCAAAAGAATACACGAGCGTTAAAATATCATTAGCTGCTTACTGCCATAATAAAAATTGAGGAATAGTGGGCTGGTATCTATCATTTCTTGTGTGTTACTTTATGGCACATGAGCATTTGCCGCGGGGCGTCCCCGCCGCAGTATCGAAAAAAGCCGCCGTGTGGCGGCTTTTTTCGACCGTAAAGATTTCGCTGACTTCGGGAACGCACATACAAACCCTTGACTTTTGCTGCAGGCCGTGCCTGCCGCCGCTAGAAGAGGTTTTTTAGACCTAAGAGTTTGCGGAGTTTGACTAAATAGAGGGTTATCAGTTGAGAGGCGGCGATGTCGTAGAGAATAAAAACTACATTGCAGACGGCGTATACGACTATGTTAAAGCCGAGATCGTCCTCGGGGAGATGGAATACGTAGACGCTCAGGAAAATAAGCAGCGATAGCATCGTGTTGAAATAGCTCAATTTGAGCACCCACGCGATGATGTAGTGTAATCGCTCGAACATCGACTTAAGTATCGGATATATGCCGCCGAATAAGAGATAGAGCAGCGCGGGAAATTTTGACGGCAATAGCAGCAGCGACAGCACGCCGGTCACAAGCCAGATGAGATATGGATATCCGCCGCCGATTTCTATAACCGCTAATACGACGAGCAGCGACGCTATCGCTACCATTGTAAGATCGAGCAGCGTTATCACCGAGCCTATGAGCAGCACTACGACTCCGAGCGCCGACAGTATCGCGGCAAGCGCGATTTTCTTTGTGTACTTCATAATTATGACCATGACTCCGCCAAAGCGAGGTCTTCCTTATCCGTAGGTCTGAATATTTATTTTATGACAGTCGCCTGTCGATTTTAGCCTGTCAGCAGCAGGAGATGAGGTCGCCGCCGCAGCACTCGCACATACAGTCGGCGCAGATCAGACCCGAGCAGATGTCGCAGGCGGACGCGCCGCCGCCGCGCGTCGTGCGGTAGCCGCGCCCAAAGTCGGCGGTGTTCGAGCGTATGCGGTCGAGCGCGGCACGGTATTCGCCGTTCGTGGGGTCGAGGTAGCAGGCGGTTTCGAGATATTTCTGCGCGTCGTAGTACCAGCCGCGCTGAATAAGTACGCAGCCCTTGAGGAAGTTCCACTCCGCGCCGCGGTTTTGCTGACCGACCGCGTCAAGTATCAGCTCAGCCTCGGAATATCGCCGCATATTGATAAGCTCGCGCACCTTGGAGTAGTCGCCGTAGGTGCCGGACGAGTAGGACGAGCCGTCAGACGAGGTGTGACCCGACGCGCGCTCCTTCTGAATCGCGTCGTACGCCTCGTTGATCTCCTTCATCTTCTCCTCGGCGATATCAGCGAGCGGATTGTTTGTGTAGTTGTCCGGATGATATTTGCGCGCAAGCTCGCGATAGGCGCGTTTGACTTCCTCTTCGGTCGCGTCGCGCGATATGCCAAGCACTTTATAGGGATCGTTCATGTTCTTTGTTCTCCATCACACTGCCGTCACTCGGATTTTTCGATATTATCCGTTCGATTAGCTCCGGCAATCCGAGATAAATAATGTTTTTTAAAATCTCGCCGTATTCGGGTACGGCGGAAAAGTCGATAAGCTCGAGCGCGGCTTCAATCGCGACCAGCTCCATTTTGAGCGACGCGCGCAGCGATTCGGCGTTTTTATTAAACGCTTCGAGCGTGTCGCCGTCGGGCTGAATGAACGGATTGTACGCGCCCGACTTCAGGTCGTCGCCGAGGTCGTCCGCGGCGTCGACAATGTATATGAACCGCCCGATGTGTCGTCCCAGCTCGGCGGCGATTCGCCCCTCGAGACTGTCATGCGGATATTTGAACGCCGCGACGTCGCGCATGAAATCGCCAAAGCAGTCGGCCGCCGCGTCAAGCGACCGATTGTTCGCGCGCTCGAGCTCGCTAAGCGCGTTGAGATGTCCGACAAGCCGCGTCTCAAGATCGCCGAGGTCGCACTTCATACCTGCCTTTTTCTTCATTCCCGACGCTATGGGCATCAAGAGCCGCACGCCGAATTTTTTCAGTCCGCGCTCGTCGGAAAGGTCGTCGCGCAGCTTGCAGAAGGTGAGCAGTACGCTGAGCGCCGCGCATATGTCAAGCTCCTCCGCGCCTACCAGCACCGCGCGCTTTTTCGTGGGATGCGCCATGCAGCGCTGCCGTTCGATATGCCCGACCTCGCGCGACAGCGCCATGCGAATAAGCGCGAGAAATACGAAATCGTAGCTGAGCGTCAGCCTTGATACGCACGAGACTCGCTTCTTCATCGACACGCACAGCCCGCAGTATACGCTGCGGTATAACTCGTACTCCTTGACCTTTAGCTCTGCGGGCACCGGCTTCACATACCCGAACAACTGAAATTCCTCCCACAGCATAAAATCAAAGCCCGCATATGAGCTTTGCAAAAGCAGGCTGCTTTCAGTTCGGGCAAAGCGCCCTCCGTACACATCCTGCGGCAATTATTATTTTACTCCGAACAATTTTATACAGGCTTAAATTACATTAAACTTTTTGTAAATAATAAATATTGCAGGTTAAAACTAACAATTCGACCGCGCGTTTTTGTATTTATTCACAAATAAAAAGCAATTCAACCGAATCGCCACCTGCTGATATGAGACTGTATAAACGTGAACGGCACAACCCGAATGTGCCGGATTTGTGCCGTATGTATATTGACATGAGTTCAATAGAAACAGTTATAATGTAATTGAGCAATTGAAGTAATAATATGATTAATCATCAAACAATAAGCTGTATTAATAATATCACGTAAAAACAATAGTTTCAAACAACCTCGCACCAACCAAGCCGCCGGTTGGGAAGCAGGGTCCCATTAGGCGGCGCGCCTCTGTGGTTCCAAACAACAAGCAGTAATATCGTCTCTGCGCAGTTATAAACAATCACACCATGACCCAAATTGTCAAAAGTTTTCGGGTGGGGGTCTGGGGGAGCCCCTTTTTCAAAAGGGGCTCCCCCAGTAAAAGCAAACAATATCGCACATACATAACCTATTGCAATGTTGTCAGTACCTGTTCTTTCTGTGACCCGGCAGGTATTGAGTCAGGAGGAATATCGCCAGCGCGAGGGCGCAGAGCAGGGTGCAGATTATCATCGACGCCGTGTAGCCGAGCGAGACGGTCATAACGCCGCCGAGCACACCGGCGAGCACCTTTGGAATTCCGTTGCCGAGCGCGTACATCAGCGAGTTCGCCGAGGCTCTCGACTCGGGCGCGACGTAGCGCGTGACGTAGACCGAGCCGCAGTAGGTGAATACGGTCGTAGCGAAGCCGGTGATGAGTCCGAGCGCGAGCAGCAGGGGCACGTTCGTGAGGAACGCGAGTCCGGCGTAGCGCACGACGACGAGCACTAAATTTATAAACAGCATACCGCGAATGCCGAGCCGGTCGAACAGCCGGTTGAACATCAGAAAGAACGGCACCTCGCCGATTACGGTCAGAAAGGCGTTTATACCCCAGACCTGCGCCCCGAGACCGAGGTCGCCGGAAAGATGCCCCGGGAAATAGTTGAGGTAATACGCCCATGTGAACTGCGTTATCCCGACGAACAGGAACAGCAGCATGAGCTTCGAGTCGCAAAACAGCGGAAGCACGCTCGGGCGCTTCGCGCCGCTGCCCCGTCCCTCGACGCGCGCAGACAGCATTGTCGCCGCCGCGCCGACCGCCGCGACGGCGGCGTAAACCCAGAAGACCACCGAGATATTGTCCTCGACAAAGCCGGTCAGCACCATTGAAAACAGACCGAACGCTATTGTGCCGCAGATTCGGATAGGTCCGTAGGCGAGCTTGTTTTCGTTGGTATACTGTAGGGTGATGATGTCGATAAGCCCGCCGAACGGCGACATAAAGAACATAAACAGGGTCAGCATAACCGCAAGGTAAATAAAGTCGTGACGCAGTCCGACCAGCAGGTAGAACACCGCCGAGCCTATCACCGCCGCGGCGAGCACGATGTTCATCGACTTCGCGCGGTCGGCGAGCACGCCCCAGAGTATCGGAGCGAATATCGAGACAAACGGTCCTATCGCGAGCAGCACACCGGCGACGTCGCTTTTATGGTAATTGCCGATGTATATCTGAATAAACGAATAGTAAAGCGCGGTGAGGCCGTATATCATCGCGTTGGATACAAACAGCGGAACGGCGTTTATATAGCGTTTCATAAAGCTGTCAGTTTAACCCCAGATTGAGCATGGCGAGCGAATTCGTGGTGAGCAGGCTGTCCATGTTGTAGAGTATCAGCACGCGGTCGGCGCCGGTCTCCTTGACAAAATCGATAGCCGGCAGCTTATAGTAGCGCAGGTCGATTATCTCGAGGTCGAAGTGCGCGGCGAGGAAAGGCGCGAGCGAGTGACCGAAGCTGTCCTTTATGAGGACGAGCGTCTCGCGCTCAGACTCGAGCGGGCTGCCGTCGGCCGGATATATCCTGACGTGACCGTTGTTGCCGCCGATGAACGAGCTGTATTTGTCCTTGACGGCGAGGTAGTCGCGGTCGTAGAGTCCGTCTAATTTCTCGCCGGTGTCGACGATTTCGGTGATGAGCGTGTCGTCGCCCGGGTAGCGGAAGAACTCGATTGTGTCGGGACCTACCCACTTCATGCCGGCCTTCGACCAGGTCGTGCCGTAGAAGTCCTCGCTCACCGTCTCGCGCGTGAAGTAGTCGAGCGGGTAGGGCGTAAGTCCCCACGAGTTCATAATCTCGACATACGCGTAGTACGCGCCGAGCGACGTCCAGTGGTGGTCGGTCTTGTAGTACACATATTCGCCCGCGTCGGCTCGAGCACCAAGCGGCGTCAGAATGTCGATCGAGTTTGCTTCAAGTATCGACGCGGTGTGCGAAAAGTCGCGCTCGGCATACTCCTCGGCGGGATAGAGCGCGGGAACGTATCTTGCCAGCACGTCCTGCGGTCGTCCGGCGATCGCGACGTCGAGCTGCACGTCTTTAGTCTCGTCCGAAGCGAGCGCCTCGGCGAAGCGGTTGACCGCTTTCAGGTTCTTGTCGCATTCGTCGTAGCTCGGGTAGTCCTGCTTTGCAATGATGTATCCGTCCGAGCCGAGCAGGACGTCGTTGTTCTCGCTCTTCAGCATCGCGATTTCAATTACCGCTTTCGTCCCGACAAAAAGGTCGCGCAGCGGTATCTGGTCGGAAAAGTAGTCGGCAATCTCGGCGGTATATATGCCGTCCACCAGATTCTGTATCGTAAACTTCGGCTTCTGCTGCAAATACCGGTTCTCGTCCTCCGAAAATTCTTTGTCCGGCACTACAAGCGTGGCTATGCCGAAGCCGTATATTATCGCGAGCAGTCCGACCATCGTGATAAGGTCGCTCGCCTTATATTTATGGTTCAACATATGTTCAATCCTTTTTGCAAGTTCTTATTTAGTGAGTGCGTTATTTTATGTTTTTACTGGGGGAGACCCTTTTGAAAAAGGGTCTCCCCCAGACCCCCTCCCGAAAACTTTTGCAGATTATTTTATATGGGAGATGTTGTTTGTTTGCGAGTTGATATTTTATTTGTGCTTATTGTTAGGACTACAGCCATGCGCCGCCTAATGGGGCCCCGCTCCCCAACCGGCGGCTTAGTTTATACGTGGTTGATTGATTTTAGGCTGTGCGGTTCGGTTGGGGGCGGATTGTTTGATTTTAGGCTGTGCGATTCGGCTGGGGGAGGGATGCTTTTGGGGAGGGATGCTTTTTATTTATTTAAGAGGATTTTAACTATTACAAGGGCTTGTTGACAAGCTACCTATATTCGATTATCCTCTATCTCTTCGCTCTGTTTGTCAGAATCTGAAATAGAGGAACGGGTTGAACGACGAGTCTACAAGATATGCCATGCAGACGAGCAGCATGACGATACCGCCGGCAGACGCGACGATACGCGCCGCGTTCGACTTTTCGGTGAGCCTGCGGTAGAGCTTTTTGGGCAGCGGCGTCGCGGCTATCGCGAGGATGACGAAGAAGATGAGGTTGCGCACGAGGTTGTATATATCGCCCGAGCTGATCGCCGCGGCAGTCCCGACGCCGAACATATTGCCGAGCCAGACGAAGCCGGCGGACAGGTCCTCGAACACGAACAGGAGCCAGCCGAACAGGATGAAGAACAGCGTGTATATATGCGACACAAACGCCGGAGCTTTTTTCAGCTTGTCGAGCAAGAAGGTCTTTTCAATCATCAGCAGCACGAAATAGTAAATTCCCCAGAGTATGTAGTTCCAGCTCGCGCCGTGCCAGAAGCCGGTCAGGAACCAGACGACGAAGATGTTGCGCAGCTGCTTAAATTTCGAGCAGCGGTTGCCGCCGAGTGGGATATACACATAGTCGCGGAACCACGTACTGAGCGACATATGCCAGCGCCGCCAGAACTCGGTGATGCTCTTTGATATGTAGGGGTAGTCGAAGTTTTCGATGAACCGGAAGCCGATCATCTTGCCAAGACCGATCGCCATGTCCGAGTAGCCCGAGAAGTCGAAGTAAATCTGGAACGCGTAGCAGAGCATACCCATCCAGGCGGCGGCGACCGTGCGCTCGTCGGTCGGTATCGCGCGGAAGTACTCCCAGAGCTGACCGGCGGTGTTCGCGAGCAGGATCTTCTTGCCCATGCCGGCGATGAACGTGCGGCAGCCCTCGGCGAACAGCGGCACGCTGTGCTCGCGGACGGTCAGCTGGTCGTCCACGTCCTTGTAGCGGACGATAGGTCCGGCGATAAGCTGCGGGTAGAGGGTGACGTACGCGCCGAACGACGCGATGTTGTGCTGCGCGCCGGTGTCGCGGCGGTAGACGTCAATGACGTAGGACAGCGCCTGGAACGTATAGAAGGAAATACCGATAGGCAGCTCGATTCCGAGCAGAGGCAGCCATCCGAGTCCGGGTATGAGCCTGAGGTTTGAGACGAAGAAATTATAATATTTGAAGAAGCCGAGTATCGCGAGATTTATAACGACGCTCAATATCAGATGAAGCCGCGCGCGCTTTGGGTCGTCGCGCTTCTGCGCGCGCTCGACGAGGAGACCGAAGATGTAGTCTACCGTTATCGTGAATATCATCAGAAAGACGTATACCGGCTCGCCCCAGCCGTAGAATATCAGGCTGACCACGAGCAGCACGATGTTTCTGAGCTTCAGCGGTACGACGAAATAGACAAGCAGCGTAACTGTCAGAAATAGCAGCAGGAATTCGAGACTTGAAAATACCATACGGGAGTTCCTTTCGTTTGATTATCAGACTTTATTTTAACATAATATTACCGCGATTGCAATAGGTTTGATAAAATTTAATGTAATAAAACAATCAAAATAGCTGTACTAATACTAACACGTAAAACAAACAGCAAAGGATTCAAACGACCACGTAGAAACCAAGCCGCCGGTTGGGAAGCAGGGTCCAGCAGTTTCGTCCTGTGGACGAACCTGCCCAAGGCGGCGCGCCTCTGTGGTTCTAATAATAAGCAGTTATATAATCTCTGTGAAGTTATAAACAATTATGCTTTGACCAAATTATTAAAAGTTTTCGGGTGTGGGGTCAGCACTTAGGCGAGCTTGCTCGCCTAAGTGCCGGGGAGCCCCTTTTTCCGAGTTGCTTCAGCAACTCGTAGGGGCATCCCCCAGTAAAAGCAAACAATATCGCAGTATTTATAAAAAGTATGTCATCGAGCTTGCGTAAATCTGCACAAAACCATCGCTGCAATTTTGTATATAATCCCCGATATAATAACTGTTGCAATTTTCCATCTTGTGTGGTATAATGTCAGCGGCGGCAGAAAATAACCGTACCCATTGCCGCCGCGAAAGGAAATGAAGAAATGAACAAATTTGACATTACGTATTTCCACGGGCCTACGCCCGAATACATCGTCCGTCCCGAAGTAATAGCCGACATCGCCGCCGCGGGCATTACGCTCGTTCCGCTGTCCGCCGACGCCGCGACAATCAAGCGCGCGCTGCCGCTGCTCGACAAGTTCGGACTGAAAGCCGTCGTACACGACGAGCGCATGAACGGCGTGTACGGCTCGGACGACGTCGCGGGAGCCGACGCGGCTATGAAATCTATCGTCGAGGATTACGCCGGATTTGACAACATCGTCGGCTGGGATCTCGTGGACGAGCCGAGCGCGTCGAAGTTCCCGATTCTCGCCGCGATGGTTCGCGCGCTCCGCCGCTATTCGCCCGACTGCGAGACGGTGATAAACCTGTTTCCGAGCTACGCGTCGCCGGAGCAGCTCGGCACGCCCGACTATCGCACGCACCTCGAACAGTTCGTGAACATAGTCGACCCGCACTATCTGAGCTACGACCACTACCACTTCCTCGGGCGCGAGTCGAGAAACGCCATCGATTCTGCCGAAATCGACGAGCGCGAGCGTCTCATCAGGCTTGCCGCCGAGAACACCGAAGACCGCGCCGGATTCTTTGAAAATATCGAGGACGTCCGTTCTGTCGCCGCCAAGTACGACCTTGCGGCAATGCTGATAGTTCTCCTGACCGAGCACGGTCCCTACCGCAACCTGACCCGCGCCGAGCTTTTTTGGGAAGTGAATATGTGCCTTGCCTACGGCATGAAGCGGATTTCCTATTTCACCTACTGGGAGCCGGGACACGACGATTTCTGGCGCTGGACAAACGCGATGTGCGACACCGAGGGCAACAAGACCCGCCACTACGAGGACGTGTCGGTGATAAACCGCACAATCCGCGCCGTCGGCGATTACCTGTTTGACAAGAAGTCTGCCGCCGTGTTCCACATCGGCTCGACCGAAAAGGGCACAAGGCTGTTCGAGGGATACGCGAACATCAAGTCGATTAAAGGCGACCACGGCGTCCTCGGCTGCTTCTCCGACGGCAGCTTCTACCTCGTGAACCGCGACTTCCAGAACGCCCAGACCTTCGTTATAAACGCCGATACTCCGCTGAACGTCTTCAGGGACGGCGCATTCGCTCGGCTCGACTCGACGCTTATCACCCTGCCGGCAGGTGAAGCGGTTTTGATCAAGTGAACGCCGGTTGGTATCCGGCAAAATCAAAGGATGCGGTTTTATAAAGCCGCATCCTTTTTGTCATCCCGCCGCGGCATATGCGGCGGCATATATATGCTGCTGCATATATAATATCAGCGTGGCGGAATATTACAAGCGTATGTTGATTTATTACACATTAGTGCGATATCACAATGATATTTATAGACTTTTAACATTGACATCATACTGTAAACTTGTTATAATTATTATATATTCGGCAATATCTTATCATTGCACATCAGTGATAAATGCAATCTAATGAAAGGTGAATTGTATGAAATCTAAAAATATCATTCGCGCAGTCAGTTTAATGCTGACTGCTGTTATGGTCGCGCCGCTCGCGTCCTGCGGCGAGCAGACGACCGACGACGACGTCGCCACATCCGAGGTCACGGATATCGAAACGAGCGCGGAGACCGAGGGCGACGTCTCGCCGCTCTACGAAATGGAGCAGAAAGACTACGGCGGGCGCGAGTTCCGAATCTCGGTCAACGAAAAATACACCGATGAGATGTGGGTCGAGGAGGAGACCGGCGAAGTCACAAACGACGCGGTCTACAACCGGAATCTCGTGGTCGAGGACTACTTTAACGTCAAAATCACTCCGATAATATCCTCGTCTTCCGACAATAATGCGCAGGTCAACGAAATCACGCAGAGCCTGATGGCGGGCGACGACGTGTACGACCTGACCGCGGTCTACACCTACCTCGCCGGCGGCCCTGCGCTCGAGGGGCTTTATCACAGCTGGGACAAAATCCCGGGCGTGGACTTTTCGCGCGAGTGGTGGATTCAGAGCGCGAACGAAGCGTTCACGATTAACGGCAAGCAGTATGTCGCGGTCGGCGACCTTTCGATAACGACGCTGCTGCTGTCCTACGCGGTGTTCTTCAATCAGCGGCTCGCCGAGGACTATCAGTTTCCGGACCTTTACCAAACGGTGCTCGACGGCGACTGGACAATAGATATGCTGATCAGCCTATCAAAGGATCTTTACCAGGACTTAAACAACGACGGCAAGGTCGATGAAAACGACGCGTTCGGCTTCGCGGCTGACAATGTCACAAACCTCGACGCGTACACCGCGGCGTTCGACATCCCGCTGACCACAAAGGACGAGAACGGCTATCCGACTGCCTGTGTTGACCTCGAACGGCTCCAGACCGCGATCGAAAAGGTCTACTCGCTCTATTACGACACACCGTCCTATATCGACACCGGCAGCGGCAAGGAGATCACCGTATTCGCGAATGGCAACACCGCGTTTCTGACCACCTGGATCAACAACTCTTTCTCGACGCTGCGCGATATGAAGGACGACTATGGAATCCTGCCATACCCGAAGTTCGACGAAAACCAGGACAAATACTACTCGAACTCAATGGACAACTACTCGCTTCTGTCAGTGCCGAAGACCGTGACCGACCTCGAGTTTGTCGGTACGATAACCGAAGCCCTGACGCGCGAAAGCCATTATTCGGTCGTACCGGCATACTACGACGTCGCGCTGACCTCGAAATACGCGCGCGACGAGCAGTCGGTGGCTATGCTCGACATAATCATGGACGGCCGACAGTATGACTTTTCGATTCTGCACAACGGTCAGATCGCGGATCTGCCTTATTTCTTCCGCAATCTGATTGCGGCGAAGAGTACAAACGTCGCGTCGAAATACGCGGCTATAGAATCGCAGGTCAACGAGGGTCTGAAGTCGCTCGGCGACAGCTATGCGAGTCTCGGCGACTGAAATCACATCACCACGCTTTACAGCGGCCGCGGATATCTGAACTCGGATATCCGCGGCTTTGCTATAATCTCGCAGTCACACGCGCACTTCCTTGACCGCCGGAACGATTCGCTCGGAGTTGCCGTGATAGAACAGCTCGCGGACGTCGTCGGGCAGACCGAGCGACTCGATGAAATTGTATAGACGGTTGTCGAAGTAGTCGCGCGCGAACAGAAAACGGTCGGGGTGAGCTAAAATCAGCTTCTTTGTATATTCGGGGTCGCGGGTAAGCGCGGTCAGGCAGGAGCCGGCAGAGCAGTCGCAATATAGATTGTCGTATCTGTCGAGCAGCCGCTCGATTCTGCCGCCCGGGACGACCTGTCCTTTCGGATAGGCTATAATCGCGCCGAGGTCGTCGTTCGAGATATGGCACCAGAAGCCGGGCGCGTGACCGAGGAATTTCGTCTCGGGGCAGAGCTTCAGTATGCGTTCGAGCGTATCGATATCGCCGCCGTACCACCATGAACGTCGGGGGAATTCGACTCCGGTTCGCTGCGCGCCGGCGTTATCGAAGTGCAGAGTGACCGGCAGTCCCATCTCACCGCACAAGCGGAACATCTCGACAGCGTCGGGGTTGTCGTACATCATACGCAGCTTGACCTCGCCGCAGATCTGGACGTTGTATAAATTGACGGCGGTGCGGAGCTTTTGCAGCGCGTCAGGGCGGCGCGGGTCGGGCGCGTAGCCGAGGACAAACCGGTCGGGTGCTTTCTGCTTATACTCCCAGCAGATACGGAACGGTGTCGGGCAGCCATTGTCAATTGGGTAGGCAGTCGCGTATATCGTATTCGGGTCGAATTCATCCGGCGGCGCTTCCCATGACAGCAGCCAAGCCTTATCGATTCCATTGCGGTCCATATTCTCAATGACCCGCTCAAAGTTATGACCATGATAATCAGGGTGGTTATGGGCGTCAATAATTTTCATCTCGATCTTACTTCCTTTCAGCCGCGACAGGCATATTTTCTCGCGCCTCGGCGCGTTCGCCGAGACGCGTGCGGTTGATATCATTATAACAGTTTTGCTATATTCTGTCAAGTAGCGCGAGGGGTTTTTTGATGCTTTCGGCACCGCGGGAGTATGGCTGCGCACATACGATGCCCGGCGCGGGGGGTTATGGGTTTGGATTTCGCGCCAAACCGGCGCAGGAGCTTTAGGGTTTGGATTTCGCGCCAAACCGGCGCGGGAGCTTTAGGGGTTGGATTTCGCGCCAAACCGGCGCGGGAGCTTTAGGGTTTGGATTTCGCGCCAAACCGGCGCAGGGGTACATCTGGTAACATCTAATGCCTATCAGCCAACTGCTGCTTCTACTTCTACTAATAACTAATACCTAATTGC
>CAJFKR010000091.1 GCA_904386005.1 Candidatus Flemingiibacterium merdigallinarum | reverse complement strand
GAACATATCGACGCAGTGAGAATCGGCTACTAAGCAGAATCAATCGACAAAAGAAAAATCCCCAATCCCGCACCAACCAGCCCTGATTCCGGGCGGGCTATCCTAAAGCCCGCCCGTACAGGGCGCAGGGCGACGCGGGAGCTGACACTACGCGCAGGCAGAATCAACTTCGCACAAGCGAAAAGCGACATATGGCGCAGTGAGAATCGTCTCCTGAGCACAAATCAATCGTCAGAACACAAATCTCTCACCCTCGCACAATCCAGCCCTGAAACTCGGGCTGGCTCAAGACAGCCCGTTCAGGGCGCAGGGCGGCGCGGGAGCTAACACTACGCGCAGATAGAATCAACTGCGCACAAGCGAAAAACGAAATATGGTGCAGTAAGAATCGTCTCCTGAGCACAAATCAATCGACAGAACGCAATCCTCCCACCCTCGCACAATCCAGCCCTGAAACTCGGGCTGGTTCAAGACAGCCCGTTCAGGGCGCAGGGCGGCGCGGGAGCTGACACTACGCGCAGACAGAAAAATCAAGCACAAAGCCCAAAAACAAAGAATATAGCATTCACTTCACCCCTGAGGCAGAGACGAAGCCAAAGGGGTAGGGGAGTCAAGAGGGGGAGGAGGCGCGCGGCGTTTGAGCCGCCCCCTCCACCTCTTGCCCTCTCGCGATGGATATCGCAGAAACAATAAATATATGATAGTACACATGGATGTACGCAAATACAACCCCTAAAGCCCCTGCGCCGGTTTGCGCAGAAACAAACCCCAAAGCCCCCGCGCCGGTTTGTCGCGAAACCCAAACCCGTTTAGCCGCGCCGCGACCACTTCGTGCCGTTTGGCGTGTCCTCGAGGACAATGCCCTGCTCGAGCAGCTCGGCGCGGATCTTGTCAGCCTCGGCGTAGTTCTTCGCCTTTTTCGCGGCGGCGCGGCGGGCTATCGCAGCCTCGACCTCGGCGATGAACGCCTCGTCGTCGCCCGACTTCGGCTCGACGAAGCCCATCAGCCCGCAGAGCTCGTCGAGCAGCGCAGCCGCGTGTTCGACCGCGCCGAGCGGAGCGTTCGACGCTATCAGCTCGTTCGCGGCGCGAACGAGCTCGAATATCGCCGCGATGCCGTCGGCGGTGTTGAAGTCGTCGTCCATCGCTTCGATGAACGCAGCCTTGTAGCCGTCGAGCGACGCGAGCTGCTCGGGCGACGGCTCGCCCAAGGCGGCGGACTTCTTGTAGAACTCGAGGTTCTCGCGGCAGTTTGTGATGCGCTCGAGCGCGTTCTTCGACTGCTCGATTATCTCGGCCGAGAAGTTTATCGGGCTGCGGTAGTGCGCCGAGAGAATGAAGAAGCGGATTGCGGGATAGCCGTACTTCTCGGCGACGTCGCGCACTGTGAAGAAGTTGCCGAGCGACTTCGACATCTTCGTGTTGTTCACGTTGATGTAGCCGTTGTGCAGCCAGAAGCGCGCAAACGGCTTGCCGGTGCAGCACTCCGACTGCGCGATTTCGTTCTCGTGGTGCGGGAACGTGAGATCCTGCCCGCCGCAGTGTATGTCTATAGTCTCGCCGAGGTAGCGCAGTACCATAGCCGAGCACTCGATGTGCCAGCCCGGTCTGCCCTCGCCCCACGGCGACTGCCACTTCGGCTCGCCCGGCTTCGCGGCTTTCCACAACGCGAAGTCGAGCGCGTCCTCTTTCTCGTCGGACACGTCGATGCGCGCGCCCTTTTCAAGCTCGTCTATCGGCATATGCGACAGCTTGCCGTAGCCTTTGTCCGACAGTGTGCGGAAGTACACGTCGCCGTTTGACTCGTATGCGTGACCCTTTTCGATCAGCGTCGAGATTATCGAGATTATCTCGTCGATGTTCTCGGTAGCGCGCGGGTGTACCGTCGCCGGCACGACGCCCAATCCTTTCGCGTCGACAAAGTACTCGCCAATATACTTCTCCGCGACCTCCGCGACAGTGATTCCCTCCTCCCTCGCGCGCTTTATCATTTTATCGTCAACATCCGTAAAGTTCTGCACAAACCGCACATTATACCCCCTATACTCAAGGTACCTCCTCAGCATATCGAATACGACAAAACACCTCGCGTTTCCAATATGAAAATAATTATAAACCGTCGGCCCGCAGGCGTACATCTTGACATTATTCCCCTCCAGCGGCACAAACTCCTCTTTCTGCCGCGTAAGCGTGTTATACAGTTTCATGTGTTTGCTCTCCTTATATTGTTTGTTTTTCTCTGGGGGAGGAGCCTTTTGGAAAAGGCTCCTCCCCCAGACCCCCTCCGCGAAAACTTTCGCAGATTGGGACTTAATGTGATTGTTAGGTTTTGCGCTTAGGTATGCTCTGTTCTTGTCGTTAGAACCACAGAGGCGCGCCGCCTAATGGGACCCTGCTTCCCAACCGGCGGCTACATGAGTGCGCAATTGTTTTAAGTGGTTTAGGGTTAGTTTGGCGGGGATTGTTTGTATAATTTGGGGTTAGTTTGACGGGAACTGTTTGTGTAATTTGGAATTAGTTTGACGGGGATGATTGTATAACTTTAATTTTAGTTCGGCAGGGATGATGGAATTAGATTTAATTAATTAAAGAAAATTTCCGAAGGAAATTTTCTACATCAACTCCTCACTCCTAACTCCTCACTCCTAACTCCTCACTCCTCACTTATTTAACTCCTCACTCCTCACTTATTTAACTCCTCACTTCTCACTTTTTCCTCGCCCTCGAGCTCGGCGAGACGCTTTTCTAAGGCTTCCAGCTTTATCGTGAGCCGGCAGAGCTCCTGCGCTACCGGGTCGGGGATGTGTACCTGGTCGAGGTCGCATTCGACCTTCTGGTTATTGCGGCGGACGATGCGGGCGGGGATACCGACCGCGGTGCAGTTTTCGGGTATCTCCTCGAGCACAACGGCGTTCGCGGCTATCTTGGAATTATCGCCGACGCGGAACGGACCGAGCACCTTCGCGCCCGAGCCGACCATGACGTTATTGCCGAGCGTAGGGTGACGCTTGCCGACGTGCTTGCCGGTACCGCCGAGCGTGACGCCCTGATAGAGTGTGCAGTTATCGCCGATTTCGGCGGTCTCGCCTATGACGACCGCGCTGCCGTGGTCGATGAACAGTCCGCGCCCGATCTTCGCGCCCGGGTGGATCTCGATGCCGGTCAGGAAGCGCGCCCCTTGGCTTATCAGCCGCGCGGCGAAGCGCATATTCTTTTGATAAAGCATATGCGACAGCCTATACGCGAGCACGGCGTGAAAGCCCGAGTAGAGCAGCGCGACCTCAAGGTCACTGCTCGCCGCGGGGTCGCGCTCACGTATGACCTTTATATCGGTCACAATCTCGTCCTTGATTTTCGCTATCTTCTTAGTGAGCTCGCCCAGCTCAATATTCACGCTGATATTGACATTGCCTTTTGACATAATATCATTCCTTTCTTTATGACACGGGAAAAGCTGGCAGCGAGGAGATATGACAACCGCTTGACTCTCGGCTGTCAACACTCAACTCGCTATTTTACGCCCCTCGGCGGCAATAAATACAAAAAGCCGCCTGCCTGCCGACTGAAATTACTGCACGTAATTACAGCCGGTAAAGGCGCGGCGGCGCGGTTCCACTCTACCATATACTCAGTATCTGCCGGAGATTTCGTCCATATGCCGCGGACTGCGCGACTCATAGTCGAGACTACACGTCTCATGGTCGAGACTGCGCGTCACGATTCATTCGCGGACTATTCTGACAGATCATCCCGATAACGCGGGATACGCGTGCCGGACTAACGTTTGAAAATTTATTTTCTTTGTCGACGTTTTGCGGCGGTTTTGCGCGGCAAAATCGAAGTCGGAGACTTCGAAGCCGTAAAACTCGTTAGTTTGAAAATTTATTTTCAAACTTTCATCCAGCAGGCTCACGGACGCACTTATTGCCGGCGGCGGCTACGCGCTCACAGCTCCCATATGGGTGCGCGATTCTCTGAAGCCGGTCGTGACGGCATCCTTCCGGTCACAGCCCTATTAGTTATTAGTTGTTAGTTTTTAGTTGTTAGTTTTTAGTGGCGACGCGGTGACTGCCATTCGCCCAAAAACACTCATCTGATTATATTATATTACAACCGGCGCGGTTTGTAAACACCTTTTCGGAAACATCGCATATGTTTGTAAATATTATCTGATTATATGCTCGATATAGTCTATATTTTTGTCGCTGATGTCATACGAATACCAACCTACATCTACCATATCGCCGTCGGAATTGCCGAGTGAAACGCGTATGTATATCCGGTCGTCGCCCCATCCGATCGGGCGGAAGTGTACGCGGTCGTACTCGCCGTCGTCGCTGTGCAGCGACAGCGGTCTGCCGATTATATCCTCGACCTGCTCGGCGTGCGGCAGCTGTATATACTCGGCGCGCGAGGTGTCGAGGAGTCCGGTTACCGTATAGCTGTGACGGTAGCTCTGCGTCACCGAGACGTATTTTGAGTCGGGCGACCAGCCGATATTGTTGTCAATACCGTCCGCGAACACAAAGCTGTCATACGGAGCGGCGGCCACCTCTCCGGTCGCGTTGTCGACAAGGCGGAGCCGATAGCAGATATTGTCGTAAGGCACGATAGTCTGATAGAAGCTGTACACCTCGGCGCGCAGTGTATATCTGCCGTCGGGCGATACAAACTCGCGGTCGTAAAGCTCGGGCGAGATTTTATACATTGCCGCCATCGCGATATAGGGTCGGAAGCCCTCGTCCGTACCCGACGCGATCGATTCAAGGTAGGGGAGCGCCCTCTCGCCGAGCGCGGTTATTTCGAGAAACGCGTCGGGGCTGGCGTCGATGTACTGCCGTTCCGAGACGAAGCATTCGTCTGTCGACAGAATCTCGTCGAGCGCGGAGTCGATGAGCGCGGCGGTGAATTCATCTGTCTGTGCGGCGGCGTCAGTCTGTGTATTGCCACTGCCGCCGACCGGCGGCGCGTGTTTTTGTTCCATGCGAGGACAAAACATATCGCTTCAATAAAAGTCAGGCGTTCGGATTCAAAGCGACAGCCATGTCGTCATATTGCTTATCTCATCGTCGAGCAGAGCAGCGGCTCGAGAGTCGCTGAACGCTTTATATATCGCGTTGTAACGCTGCTCGGAGCGGTCGACCAGACGCAGCGCCGCACGCTCGAGCGTCGGAATGTCCAGCACGGCTTTAGCCAACGCGCCGCCCGACAGCTTATCCGCAATCAGCGACGCTGCAAAATAGCGCAGCCGGCTTCGCGAAAGCGCGGACAGGTCGTCGAGCTTGTGCAGCTCGTACAGCTTCAGCGCATACAGGTCGTGAAACGGCTCCAGTTCTGGCAGTACTCGAAGCGACGGCAGCGACTGCAAATATAGCTTTTGCAGATGTTTCGCCGGGGTCATAAGCGGCGTGATATCCTCGATTTTACGCATTTCCTCGAGATGGAGATAAGTGATTCCGGACATCAGCGGTGTGACGTCGCCGTTGCGTTCTCCACGCAAATCAAGCCCTCTAAGGGATTGCAGACTGATACCATTCCAGTCTGACGGCGACGACAACCAAAGCGACAGCCATTCGAGCCGCGGCAGTTTTGCGAGCATTTCCGCGCCCTCGAATTTTCCGTTCAGCGTGAGCCGTTCGAGGTTTGGGTATTCAGTCAGAAACGACAGCTTCACGCACCGCTCGCCGGTGACTGACAGGTAACGCACCTCCTCGGGCGCAAGACCATACAGGTCGATCTTTTCCCCGCCGCGCCAGAAAGCGGCGGTACAAACTGTTTGTTCCATTTGGTTTCACTCCTTATGTGTGTCTGCGAGTTCAACATTATATTGAAATTTGCAATAGGAGTCAACATTGCGAAGCGATGTAGTTATTCCTCGATTTGCGTTTCAAGCTCCTTCAATTTGTCGGGCGTAATCTTGCCCTTTGTGCGCTCAAAGTAAGCGACACTGTTGCGAGCCATGAGCAGGAACTGATTATTCAGTGTCCGCCCCTCGCTCTTCGCGACATAAGCGAGCTTTTCGAGCAGCTCGCCGCTGATGCGTATCGTATACTCGTGCTGGTCCTTCATAAACAATCTCCCTTGACAAAAGAGTGGTCTCCCGCTGCGCGGGAGAGAGTGGTCTCCGCCTGTGGCGGAGAGAGTGGACATGACTTTGCCTGCGGCAAAGTCATGTGAGTGGTCTCAAACCGCTGCGCGGTTTGAGAGCTGTTGAAGCAATTCGCCGTCGGCGAATTGCAAATTTATTTCGCTTGTGCGAGACTGATATAACCGCGCTTTGGGTTGCGCCACGTCGAATTTACAATCGCTGTCACGTATATAATAATTATCCTATAATTTTGCTAAATACGTATTGCATTATTGTTTCGGTTGTGTTAAAATTATAATATAACTTGTTTTATATAATTCGGAATTCGCCGCCGACGAATTCCTACCACATCTCTCCGCTCTCCACTCTCTCCACTCTCTCCGCCGCAGGCGGAGACCACTCTCCACTCTCCACTCTCTCTGATTCGGCAAAGCCGAATCAGAGACCACTCTTACCTTAGGGGTGCCATTATGCTTTCTATCGTATATTCCGCAGGGCTGTCGGGAATCGATGGGTTCCTCGTGACGGTCGAATGTACTACCAATGATAAAATGCCGCAGTTCGAGATAGTCGGGCTCGCCGACACCGCGGTCAAGGAGGCAAAGGACCGCGTGCTGTCGGCAATCGATAACAGCGGCTTTGCTCTGCCCGAGGTGTCGCTCACTATCAACCTCGCTCCGGCTGACCGCAAAAAGCAGGGCTCGGGCTTTGACCTCGCTATCCTCATCGCGATACTCAAGGCTACGTCGGTGCTGCCGGATGAGCTCGACCTCGGCGGCTGCTGCTTTGTCGGCGAGCTGTCACTTTCGGGCGAGGTGCGGCCGGTCAACGGCGTTTTGTGTATGTGCCTTGCCGCGAAAAACCATGGGATGCGCGATATCTTCGTCCCGCGCGCCAACGCCGGCGAGGCTTCGGTCGTCGACGGTATCAACGTCTACGGCGTCGACAGCGTCTACGAGCTGTACGAGCACTTCACAAACAAACGCCGGCTTGAGCCGCTGACCTTCGACCGTTCGCGCTTCTCTGAGGGCGTGTACGACTTCAAATACGACTTCGCCGACGTCAAGGGTCAGCAGCGCGTCAAGCGCGCGCTCGAAATCGCCGCCGCGGGCGGTCACAATATTCTGCTCATCGGTCCGCCCGGCACCGGCAAGTCTATGCTCGCGAAACGACTGCCGTCGATTCTGCCCGAAATGACCTTCGACGAGGCGGTCGAGACTACAAAGATTCACTCGATCTCCGGACTGCTGCCCGAGGGCGTGTCGCTTATCACCCGCCGCCCCTTCCGCTCGCCGCACCACACCATGTCCGCGCCGAGTCTGGTCGGCGGCGGAGCGAACCCGCAGCCGGGCGAGATCTCGCTCGCGCACAACGGCGTGCTCTTTTTAGACGAGCTGCCCGAATTCGCGAAGAACGTGACCGAATCGCTGCGCCAGCCGCTCGAGGACCGCAGGGTCACGATAACCCGCGCGTCAGGCCGCATCACCTACCCCTGCTCGTTCATGCTCGTCGCGGCGATGAACCCCTGCAAATGCGGCTACTTCGGGCACCCGACTCATCCCTGCACCTGTATGCCCGCCGATATCAAGAAGTATCTTGCGAAGATAAGCGGTCCGCTCATCGACCGAATCGACATTCAGGTCGAGGTGACGTCTCTGACCTATGACGAGCTGTCAGTCCCCGGCGCGGGCGAGCCGTCGGCGAAGATACGCGAACGGGTCAACGCCGCGCGTCAGTTCGCCGCCGAGCGCTTCAAGCGGGTAAATATGCCCGACCTCGAACCAATCCACCGCAACGCCGACATGGAGTCGCGCCACCTCGCGCTCTTCTGCCGTCCCGACGCGGGCGCGTCCGAGCTGCTGCGCGGCGCGTATGAGCGGCTCGGACTGTCGGCGCGCGGATACGACCGCCTGCTCCGCGTCGCGCGCACTATAGCCGACCTCGACGGCTCGGCTGAAATCGGCGAGCAGCACGTAGCCGAGGCGATTCAGCTGCGAAGTCTCGACCGCAAGTACTGGTAAGGTGGTTTCGACGTAGTTATTGTTTGGGACTGCTACATTGTTAGCTTTCACTGGGGGAGGAGCCTTTTGAAAAAGGCTCCTCCCCCAGACCCCCACCGCGAAAACTTTTAACAATTTGGGTAAAGATGTAATTGTTTATAACTGCGCAGAGATTATATAACTGCTTATCGTTTGGAACCGCAGAGGCGCGCCGCCTAATGGGACCCTGCTTCCCAACCGGCGGCTTGGTTTCTACGTGGTTGTTTGAAACTAATGTTATTTGTTAAATGTCTTGCTTAATTACATTTTTATGATTTCAGTTGAACTCACGTTACTGGCAGACTCGAACGCGGATTCCGATAGACTCGAACTCGGATTCCGGCAGAGCCGGAGCCTGTGGATAAGCTCGGGAGAACCCGGTGTGAAAATGTGGCTTTCGCGTCGGATTTCCCCACACATCTGTGGAAAAGTGTGTGATAAGTGTGTAAAAGTGCGTATTTTATAGACGGAGTTATCCACATTATCAACAGGCAGGGCTGTGGATAAGTGTGTCTTTTCCGCGCGGCGGCTGTGCAAAACCCGCTCGATTACACAGCCCATTCAATCTGTATTTGCTTCTTCAATATCCCATCCGCGATTTCACCCGCCGCTCGCGGGAACGCGCTCGGCACGCGGCCGCGTTCGGTCAAGCTCGAATTTACACGTCGTCCGCAATTTTACACGCCGTCCGCAATATATTGACGCGACGCGCATCGCCCCTCGCTGATACAAAAAATCGCATCGAAAAGTAAAGATTTTATGAAGTTTACCTATTGCATTTTTATTCATTTTGTTGTAATATATATGCAGACAAATTTTTTAGTCAAAACGCGGCTGCCGCGTTACCTGAAAGGAATGGAACAACATGAAAAAACTACTTGCACTTGCCCTCGTGGCAATAATTGCGATCGGCTGCCTTGCCGGCTGCGGAAGCTCGGCTAAGGTCAAGGTCATCGAAATCGACCTCACCAGTGAGGAGTACGCGTTCGGCGTTGACAAGACTCAGCCCGAGCTGCTCACCGAGGTCAACGATTTTATCAAGAAGATCAAAGAGGACGGCACGTTCGACGAGATACTCAACAAGTACTTCGGCGACGGCACTCCGACTCCGGTCACGTCCGCGGCGCTCGACGAATCCAAGGATCAGCTCGTCGTCGCGACCAACGCCGCGTTCGAGCCGTTCGAATACATGGACGGCGAGAACTACCTCGGAATCGACATGGAGATCGCCGCTCTGCTCGCCGAGGAGCTCGGTCTCGAGCTGGTAATCTCGAACATGGACTTTGACTCGGTCTGCCTGTCGGTCGGACAGCAGAAGTGCGACATCGCGATGGCCGGACTTACGGTCAACGAAGCGCGCAAGGAATATGTAACCTTCTCCGACTCCTACTACAACGCGGCGCAGAGACTCGTCGTTATGGCTGACGACACCACGTTCGACGCCTGCACCGACGCGGCGTCTGTCGAGGCTATTCTGAACACCTACACGCTCGAGGACGAGACGGTCACTAAGATTGGCGTGCAGAACGGCACGACCGGTCAGTTCTATGTGCAGGGCGACGCCGACTGGGGCTTTGCCGGCTTCGGCGTCGAGTGCGTCGGATACAAGAACGGCTCGCTCGCGGTTCAGGATATGATCAACGGCAACATCAAGTACGTCATCATCGACTCGGCTCCGGCGAAGTGCATAACCGATGCGTTCAACGAGCTCGGCTGATCTCAACCTACAAGACAGGCACTCAGCTCCCCCGCGTATTGGGGGGGCTGGGCTTTGCTTTTATTTTGCGCCTTAATGATTATGTCCGGACTTATGTCCGTCCGGTCAAGTCAGGTCGGCGCAAATGCCTTTACGGCATGAGGTGAAATGGACGGATTTATAAAGAAAATAAACAAATTCCTTGACGTGCTGATAAACAGCGGCGGATATGTCAAGGTGCTCGAGGGACTCCGCAACACGGTCATAATCGCGGTGCTCGGTCTTATTATCGGTATTATAATCGGCACTATTATCGCCACAGTGCGCGTCGTGCCGAAGTACAAGCGGCTGCCGCGCGTGCTCAACGGCATCTGCTCGGTCTATGTCGGCTTTTTCCGCGGCACGCCTATGGTCGTGCAGCTGCTGCTGTTCTATTATGTCATGCTGCCGCTTATCGGCGTGAATATGTCGGGCGTGAACGTGTCGATATTCGTGTTCGGACTGAACAGCGGCGCGTATATCTCGGAGATGATGCGCGCGGGCATACAGTCGGTCGACCCGGGACAGATGGAAGCCGGCCGCGCGGTCGGACTGTCGTTCGCGACGACAATGATGAAGATAGTGATCCCGCAGGCGGTGAAGAACATCCTGCCGACGCTCGGCAACGAGTTCATCGCGCTTATCAAGGAGACTTCGGTCGTGTCGTTCGTCGGAGCCGCGGATCTTTATGTGGCGTTCAACATGATAGGCACGAACTCGTACGAGTTCATGGTGCCGTATCTCGCAATGGCAATTATTTACATAGTGATGATACTGCTGATATCGGCGGGAATCAAGCTGATGGAGAGGGGGCTGGCTCGAAGTGATAGACGTTCTTGACCTGAAAAAGAGCTTCGGCAGCCTTGAGGTGCTGCGCGGCATAAATGTGACGATAAACAAAGGCGACATAGTCTGCGTGATCGGACCGTCGGGCAGCGGCAAGAGCACATTTTTGCGCTGCCTCAACTGCATGGAGGACCCGACCGGCGGCAAGATCATCTTTGACGGAGTGAACATCGCGGATATGAAGGTCGACATCAACGTCCACCGCCGCAAGATGGGCATGGTATTCCAGCAGTTCAATCTATTCAACAACAAGACGGTAATCGAGAACATAATGTTAGCGCCGGTACACATCGGGACGACCGACCTACGCCGTGCGAAGCTGCGCAATTTCTTTCTGCCGCTGACGAATTTATTCCGGAAGAAATCGAAGAAGCAGTCGAAAACCGAAATTATGCGCACTAAGGCGCAAATCAAAGCCGAGGCGCGCGAACGCGCGCTCGAGCTGCTGCGCCGGATCGGACTCGAGGACAAGGCTGACGTCTACCCGTCGACGCTGTCGGGCGGTCAGAAGCAGCGTGTGGCGATTGTCCGCGCGCTGGCAATGAACCCCGAGGTGATTCTGTTCGATGAGCCCACGTCCGCGCTCGACCCGGAGATGGTTGGCGAGGTGCTCGATCTGATGAAGCAATTAGCGCTCGACGGCATGACTATGGTAGTCGTGACGCACGAAATGGGCTTCGCCCGCGAGGTCGGCTCACGCATTCTATTTATGGACGGCGGCCAGATCCTCGAGGAAAACACCCCCGCCGAATTCTTCGCCCACCCCCAAAACCCCCGCACCCGAGAATTCCTCTCAAAAGTCCTATAGCGCCGGGTACGGCAGGCACGGCCTGCAGCAAAAGTCAAGGGTTTGTATGTGCGTTCCCAAAGTCAGCGAAATCATTTGTGGTCAAAAAAAGCTGCCTCACGGCAGCTTTTTTTGATACTGCAGCGGGTACGACCCGCGGCAAAAGTCAAGGGTTTGTTTGTGCGTTCCCGAAGTCAGCGGAATCTTTGCGGTCAAACAAACTCGCCATAGGCGAGTTTGTTTGAGACTGCACGGCAAGAATCACCGCGCAGAAACGAATGAAAATATCGGCGCAGTGAGAATCGGTTTCGGTGGTAGAACTTCCGACAGAACGCAAAGCTCCCACTCTCCCGCAAACCAGCCCCAATCCCGGGCGGGCTATCCTAAAGCCCGCCCGTTTGGGGCGCAGACAGGCGACGGGTCGAAGCAGGCTGTGCAGACACTACATTCCCGCACAAGCGAAAAGCGAAATATGGTGCTGCGAGAATCGGCTCCTGAGCGCAATCAATCGACAGAAAGTAAAGCTCCCAATCTCCCTCAAGCCAGCCCTGAAACTCGGGCTGGCTCAAGACAGCCCGTTCAGGGCGCAGGGCGACGCGGGAGCTATCACTACGCGCAGTAACTACAATCCCGCACAAGCGAAAAGCGATATATGGCGCAGTGAGAATCGTCTCCTGAGCACAAATCAATCGACAGAACGCAAATCTCCCATCCTCGCCCAAACCAGCCCTGAAACTCGGGCTGGTTCAAGACAGCCCGTTCAGGGCGCAGGGCGACGCGGGAGCTATCACTACGCGCAGGTAGAAAAAACAAGCACAAAGCCCAAAAGCAAAGAATATAGCATTCACTTCACCCCTGAGGCAGAGACAAAGCCAAGGGATAGGGGAGTCAAGAGGGGGAAGACCTCGC
>CAJFKR010000090.1 GCA_904386005.1 Candidatus Flemingiibacterium merdigallinarum | reverse complement strand
AGACGACCGCTACGCGACGCCCGAGTATGCTCGCGTCCTGCCGAAGCACTGGCAGCCAATGAAGCTGATCGGCGACACGAAGTCGCTGAGGGTCGCGCTCGCAAAATTCTGGCGTGAGAGCAATTGATCGGAGATATATAATGCGGTAGTGCAGACTGTACAATTATATCTATTTGCTATTGTACACAGTTCACATAAAATTGACTGCACTATTGACACAACGTTAATATTGCGATAAAATATTGATATGCTGTCCGCATGATAACAGAAACAGCTAAATTCGGAGGATACGAAAATGCACTTCAATGTCAAGGAAGATATAATCGCGCTCACGCCCAAATGGAAAGGCGAACGGTTCGAAGACGGACGTCCGCGCGTGCCCGACCGCTATCTCGAAGCGCTCAAGGGCATGACGCTCGAGGAGGTCTGGAAGCCGATATTCGTACAGGGCTACGAATCACAGTTTGAGGGACGGCTGCACACTCTGCACGACGACGGGCGCAAGCTGATCGGTCGCGCGGTCACCGCGACCTATGCTCCGACTCGCCCCGACCTGCACGAGGTCATGTTTGGTATCGGTATGCAGGAGAATCGCAAGGGCAACTACAATCAATGGGTGGTCGACTCGCTTGTCGAGGGAGACGTACTCGTCGTCGATATGTATGACAAGATATACAAGGGCACATTCCTCGGCGGCAACCTGACGACCGCGGTCGCGACCCGCACCAAGACGGGCGGCGCGGTAATCTGGGGCGGCGTCCGCGACGTCGAGCAGATGAAGCAGGTCGAGGGCGTGCAGGTCTACTACCGCGGCATCGACCCGACGCCGATACGCGATTTTCTAATGACCGGCTTCAACACGCCGACCCGGCTCGGCAACGCTATTGTGCTTCCGGGCGACATTGTATTCGGCGCGGGCGGCGGAGTACTGTTCATTCCGAGCCACCTCGTGCCTGAGGTCGTCGACGGCGCGGCTAAGACGCATGTCAAGGACATATTCGGTTTCGAGATGATAACGCAGAATATATTCACGACCGCGCAGATTGACAAGAACACCTGGACCGAGGATATGCTCGATCTGCTTATGAAGTTCATTCGCGAGGACCCGAGGGGCGAGGAATACCGCGACCTCGATTGGTCGAAGGAATACGATTTGGCAAGGAACGGTGACCCGAATGACACTCAGACCGCACTCTGAACTGAATCTGTACTTCGCCGCCTGCGCTCCCGACGGCGGCGTATACCACTATCGCAGCCACTCGGGACGGCTCGAGTTCGTGAAGAAATATCAACTCGACCGCCCGATGTATCTGTGCGCGGCGGGCGGGCATATGTATGTTTTGCTGCGCGAGCCGTTCGAGGGTTCGACCGATTCGGGACTGTTTGACTACAAGATCGCCGCGGACGGAAGCCTAATTGACCCGACCGAGCCTATATCGACCGGAGGTCGCTGTGCCTGCCACCTGTCGATGTCGCGCGGCAGGATATACGCGACGAACTACCTGTCGGGCAGCGTGGTTTCGGTTGATTCTGACAAAAATGTCCGGCTCGCGACACACAGCGGCAAGGGGTCGCACCCGACGCGTCAGGAGGCGCCGCACACGCACTTTGTCCGCGAGTCGCCCGACGGTAAGTGCCTGTTCGCGGTCGACCTTGGTGTTGACAGGATATACATATATGACCACGAGCTTAATTGCCTTGGCGCGGCGGCGGTGCCGTCCGGCGCGGGCTGCCGGCATCTCGACTATTCGCCCGACGGAAGGTATGTGTTCTGTGCGAACGAGCTCGCGTCGACGGTGACGGTACTGAGATACACCGACTGTCAGCTTGAGCCGCTGTATACCGTTCCGGCACTGCCGGCGGATTATACAGGCGAAAGCACCTGTGCGGCGATACGTGTGTCGAGCGACGGCGAGACGCTATATGTGTCGAACCGCGGTCACGACTCGGTCTGCGCCTACAAGCTGCATGACGGTATATTGTCCGACCCGGTATGGACGAAGATCGGCGGCGTGTCGCCGCGCGACTTCATTATCGCCGACGGCATAATGTATGTGACTAATGAAAAGACGAACAATGTGACATTGTTTAATGTCGACGGCCGCGAGCTGACAAAGCTCGACTATGAGCTTGAAATGCCGAATCCGCTCTGCGTCGTATACACATATGCACAAATCTGAATGATTGTCAGCCCTGTGAGGTTTTGACACTGCATAATTAAAATATCCGCCGGACTGCCTGAATTTGGCAGGTCTGGCGGATATCATTATTATGATTATGACTTTGCCAAAGCAAAGCCTACCTTGCCATGTCGATGTTTTGTGATAAAGTCACAAAAATAACGTCTGAAAATTTATTTCAAGACTTATGGCATAGCGCCGTTGACAAGCTATGATAACGCGCAATATGTCAGTTTCAATCTGCTTTAGGCGTGTCGCTCGACGCAAAATATGTGCCCGCAAGCATAATGACGAGCGCGACTATATATGATATCGACGGCAGCTCGCGGAAAATCAACAGCGACAATCCCGCGCCGACAAACGGAGCCGCCGCGTAATACGCGCTGGTCTTTGCCGCTCCGAGGTCGCGCTGGGCGTATATGTAGAAATAGATGCTGAGTCCATACGCGACAAATCCGAGCAGCAGCGCGCAGAATATAAATATCAATGAGGGCAGACTTTCGCCGGTCACAAAAGCGATGACAAGCGAGCCGATACCCGAACCGAAGCCTTTGATAACGACGATTTCAAGCGGATTTTTAGACGAGAGCATACGCGTACAGTTGTTTTCGAAGCCCCAGCATACGCAGGCGAGCAGCACGAATATTGAACCGAGCGAAAAGGACAGGCTGCTCATGTCCTCGAACGACAGGATTATACTCGATACCGTGACGAGCGCAATAGCCAGCCATAACCGTTTCGAGATAGTCTCCTTAAAAATCGCGAGTGCGATTATCGAAGTCGCGACGATTTCGAAATTATTGAGCAGCGAAGCGTTCGCGGCAGTAGTCATTGTGAGCCCTATCATCAGAAATATCGGCGCTGCTATGTCGAGGACGACCATTCCGACCGTATATGGCAGCTCCTTTTTAGTCAGCGGCAGCTCCTTTTCGCTGCGTCCGGTCGCACGCCGCACGATTCCCATAATGGCAAGCCCGATACCCGCGCCGAGATAGAGGAAGGCCGCCATCATAGTTGCGGGAATTTTATCGAGCATCAGCTTTGAAAACGGGGAATTTATTGCATACAGCACCGCGGCGAGCAGCGCGAAGAAGATTGCTTTTTTCTGTTTTGATATCATTACTTTGCCTCGGTTATTTGATGAATTTGTCAATTGCTTCGGAGAGTGCGTCGAGCGGCTTATGGTCGCCGGTTTCGAGAGCTTCGACAATACAATGGTCGAGGTGATCCTTCAGTATGAGCTTGCCGGTGTTGTTGATTGCCGACTTGACCGCGGCGAGCTGCACGAGCACCTCGGAGCAATCGCGCCCCTCCTCGACCATGCGCTTGACCGCCTCGAGATGACCGATCGCGCGCGACAGTCGGTTTATTACCGCGGTTGTGTTTTCATGGTGATGTGACATAGTTGCTCCTTATTATGTTATCACATATTATATCCCCTATATGGGGTTAGAATATCCGGGTATGGGGGATATATTATATTATACTACCGATGCTCGTTTTTTGCAAGAGCTTTATAAAAAATATTTGCGCGGCTCGTAAGAAATCGGTCAGAAGCGGGATGATGCAGGCATGGCGCATGAGAGCCGACGGCTCGGTGCAGACGCGGATGACACATGACGACGAGTGGAATATCTGGTTTCCGCACATCTCGCCCGACCGCGAAAAGGTCGCGATGCTCGCCTACCGCAAGGGCGACGTCAAGCCGAGCGAGCACCTTCCGCACCGTTATGTCGAGCTGCGGCTGATGGATTCGGACGGCGGCAATATGCGCGCGGTCGTCAGCCTGTTCGGCGGACAGGGCACGATGAACGTGAATTCATGGTCGCCCG
The DNA here is from genome assembly GCA_904386005.1 of Candidatus Flemingiibacterium merdigallinarum. Taxonomy (GTDB): domain Bacteria; phylum Bacillota; class Clostridia; order Oscillospirales; family CAG-272; genus Flemingiibacterium; species Flemingiibacterium merdigallinarum. The sequence continues at coordinate 9,037 of CAJFKR010000090.1, read as the reverse complement.
ACAGCAAGAAATTCGCCTATGTGCGCTACCGCATACGCGGCGAGGAGGTATAATCCTCGCTTCACTTTACAGACGTATATATTCAAGCGACCGCTTGCCGCGAAATAATATGCGAGCGGTCGCTTGGCGTAAAATTATATTCAAACGTCTGTTTTCCGCGAATTTATATACAAACAGTCGATTTTTTGCCGATACTGTTGACAAAATGTGCTTTCTGTGATATCATATACATATACCCCCATAGGTATAGAAAGGAAGCAGACATGAAAAAATTCGCGGAAAAAATCGAGTGGTTCTTCGGTCTTGGAGGAATAAAAAAGGATATAGCCTTTCTCATAATCTCGGGACTGGCATTGCTGGTGAGTATATTCGATCTTGTGTCCTTGACGTTTGACGCGGCATGGGTCGCGGTGATCTTGTGTGGTTTGCCGATTATCGCCGAGGCGGTCGTCGGACTGGTGACCGCGTTCGACATCAAGGCAGACGTGCTGGTGTCGCTCGCGTTGATAGCGTCGCTTATCATCGGCGAGGACTTCGCCGCGGGCGAGGTTGCGTTTATTATGCAGCTCGGCGCGCTGCTTGAGGACCTGACGGTCGCGCGCGCGAGGGCAGGTATAGAAAAGTTAGTGCGCCTGACACCCGAGACCGCGCGTGTGCTTCGTGGCGGCAGCGAGGCGATAATCCCCGCGGATGAAGTCAAGGTCGGCGATATTGTGCGCGTCCTGCCCGGTGAGTCGATACCGGTCGACGGCGAGATTGTCTCGGGGCAGACGTCGATAAATCAGGCGGTCATGACCGGCGAGTCGCTGCCGGTCGACAAGACGGTCGGAGACGAGGTTTCGAGCGGCACGGTCAACCAGTTCGGCGCGTTCGATATGCGCGCGACAAAGGTCGGTGAGGACAGCTCGATACAGCGCATGATACGTCTGGTTCAGTCGGCTGACGCGGGAAAGGCGAAAATAGTCGGGCTCGCCGACCGCTGGGCTACATGGATTGTAGTTATCGCGCTTTGCGCCGCGGCGTTGACGTGGCTCATCTCGGGTGAGATCATCCGCGCGGTTACGATACTCGTAGTATTCTGCCCCTGCGCGCTTGTGCTTGCGACTCCGACGGCAATCATGGCAGCTATCGGCAACGCGACGAAGCACGGCTTTCTCGTGCGCGAGGGAGACGCGCTCGAACGGCTGGCGAAGGTATCGACAGTGACCTTTGATAAGACCGGAACGCTGACGACCGGCATTCTGTGCGTCGCGAGTGTAAACAGCTTCGGTGAGCTTGCCGAGCGCGAGGTTTACTCGCTCGCGGCGGCAGCTGAGCGCATGAGCGAGCACCCGCTCGGACGCGCGGTTGTGCGCTGCCACCAGAACGACGTCGGCGGTGAGCTGCCGCCGGCAGAGGATTTCAGGATGATACCCGGAGAGGGCATTACAGCTTCGGTCGAGGGGCGCGAAATCCTTGCCGGAAATCAGCGTTTACTTGGCAGATATTCAATCGGGCTTTCACAGACACAGCTCGAGGCGGCGGAGATCCGGCGCGGCGAGGGTGAAACTGTCATTTATGTCGCACTCGACCGAAAGCCGGTCGGCTTCCTTTCACTTTCGGACACGATACGACCCGAGAGCGCGGCTATGATCAGCCGGCTTAAAGAATGCGGCGTGACTCCGGTGCTTCTGACCGGAGACACTCCGAGCGCGGCGGCGAATATCGCCGGACAGCTCGGTATCAGCGAGGTTCACGCCGGCTGTCTGCCAGAAGACAAGCTCGGATACATCAGCGGGTATCAGCAGGACGGAAAATCGGTCTGCATGATCGGCGACGGAATCAACGACGCGCCCGCGCTGAAAAACGCGAATGTCGGAATCGCGATGGGCGGGGTAGGCAGCGATATCGCGGTCGAAGCCGCCGACATTGCTCTGGTCGACGACGAAATCAAGGAGCTGCCGCACCTGATACGCCTTTCGAAGCGTATGATGACGACGATAAAATTGAATCTTACCTTTTCGATGCTGCTTAATTTCCTCGCGATCGGGCTCGCGATTCCCGGTATACTGAACCCGGTCGTCGGCGCGCTCGTACACAACGCCGGCTCAGTGCTGGTTATCGCAAACTCGGCGCTGCTGCTGGGATACAAATATATAGAGAAGTCGAAATAGAAACCGTCCCGCGGTCTAAAAATAAGGCTGCGGGGCAGTTTTTGTTTTACGGCGTAATCATATTCACAGCCCGCCGCTCTGACGCGCGCGGTATTCGCGCGGAGACATACCCAACAGCTTCTTGAACAGTCTCCTGAAATATGAGTCCGACTCGAAGCCGAGCAGCTCGCTGATTTGCTCGATAGTCATAGACGGCGAGTCGCAGAGCATAAGCTCCGCCTGCGAAATCAGCAGCCGGTTCTTGTATTCAATCGGCGACAGATTGTACGCCTTGCGGAATCGCGCGTAGAAGTGCGACTCGGACAGACTGCACATCCGCGCAAGCTCGGCGACGCTTATATGCTCCTTGTAGTGCGTGTGCAGATAGGTCACGGCTTCGAGCAGCGAGCTATCCGGCGGCGCGCCCTTTCGCTTTGGGAGCCTCGATACGACTTCGGTCAATATACGGTAAAAGCGTGCGAGCAAATCGAGCTGCTCGTCGATTGCTTCGGCACACTTGAACCGATTCGCAAGCTCGACGAAATCTTCACGCAGGTGCCAAAGTCCGGTGATTCGCTCGACCGCGCAGTCGCGTTCGGAACAGATCTCCGGCGAAGCGAAGTTGAAGTGGCAGGAGTAGAAAACCGTTTCCGGCTGTCCGTTCCAATAGGATATATATGTCGCGCCGCGCGGAATGAAGTATATGTCGCCGGTCGTGACAATTCCGCTCTTGTCTCCTTGCTGAAAGCTTGCGCCGCCCGAATAAATGTACGCGATCGACGAAAAGGGGCGGGGGATCTGTCGGTAGTCGTTGACCGCGCCGAATTTCTCCGTATACCTCACAGCCCGCAGATAGTCGATCGAAAGCCGCGTTATTTCCATTCTTATGCCTCCTTTGTTGTGACGTGACGCTGCCGACAATAGGATAGTTCCGATTTTTAATATTATAATATCTTTCAATTGTTTTGTCAATATGTTATAATTTAATATAGTAAAAGTATGCTATTGTGCTGTCACTTGGCACGAAAGGAGTTTTGAATATGTCAAAGAAAACTGTACTGATAACCGGCGGAGCGTCAGGTATGGGACTGCTGCTCGGTCAGTGCTATGCTAAGGAGGGCGCGAACGTCGCGCTCGTTGATATCGATAACGAAAATCTCGACCGCCGCGTCGCCGAGATACGGGAGTATTCGCCCGATGTGCTCGGAATCGCAATCGACATCCGCGATTACGCCGAGGTCGAGAGGGCGCGCGACCTCACAGTCGAGCGTTTCGGCACGATCGATATCCTGATAAACTGCGCGGGAGGAGCCGAGTGCCGCATCTGCAAGGCGTCGGGCGAGTTCCACGAGATACCGATAGACGTGTATGATTTCGGCATCGACGTCAATCTGAAAGGCGCGCTCTACTTCGACCACGCGGTTATGGCGCAGATGGCGAAGCAGAATTCGGGCGTTATAATCCATCTCGGCTCAATAACCGGTCAGGAGGGCTGCTCGTCTAACATCGCCTATTCGGCGTCAAAGAGCGCGCTTATGAACGGTATGACAAAGTCGGTAGCGCTCGCCGGAGCAAAATACAATGTCCGCTGCGTCTGCGTCGCGCCCGGACCGGTGCTGACAAGACCCGGCATGGCGGGAATGAAAACCCTGATGGGACGTGCCGCCGAGCCGCGGGAAATTGTGGATTTCATAATGTATGTCGCGTCTGACAAAGGCGCGTTCATGACCGGCACAAGCTACCTAATCGACGGCGGCCGCGATATTATGCGCAACAAGCAATGAGGTGACTATTGTGGAACGAAAACCAACATTTTTACATCAGATGAATCCGCTGATCACCTGTATGATCCAGGCGGATAATATGCAGTCGGCGATCAAGACGGCGAGAAACGCCGCCTACGACGGCTGCGACGCGTATGGCTTCCAGCTTGAGGTTTTCTCGAAGGAGCAGCGCACTGACGACAACATGAAATCGATATTCCGCGAAATGGGCAGAAAACCGATATATGTCACCAGCTACCGCTCGGGACAAAACGCCGGCATGAGCGACGACGAGCTGGTCGATACTCTCGCGTGGATGATAAACTGCGGCGCGACGCTTGCCGACGTCATGGGCGATTATTATTGTCCCGACCCGATACAGATTACATACGACACGACCGCGGTCGCAAAGCAGAAGGACGCGGTCAAGCGCATACACGACCTTGGCGGCGAGGTTCTGATGTCGTCGCACACGATGAAGTTTATGACGTCGGACGAGGTTTTGAAAATCGCGACCGCGCATCGTGACCGCGGGGCGGACATCTCGAAAATCGTCACCACCGCGAACAGCGAGGACGAGGAGCTCGAAAACCTGCGGACGATCGAGCGTCTGCGCCGTGAGCTCGACATTCCGTTTCTGTTCCTCTGCGGCGGCAGTCACACAAAGCTCGTGCGGACAATAGGTCCCTACCTCGGCACATGTATGTGGCTGACTGTACAGCGGCATGACAAGCTGTCGACGAACGCGCAGCCGGTATGCCGCGCGATAAGAACGATTGCCGACAACTTCGATTATTAATCCATAATTAGCATTGGTTATAGCGTCTGTAATAAGATAATTGACATGAAAGTCGAATTGATTAATCTTAAGAAAGGTTGCTTGATATGAAAAGAACAATATCGATACTGCTGCTTATATCCATGTTGTCTGTGTTTGCCTGCGGCTCTGACAGCGGCGACGCCGAGACGACTGGAACAACTGCCGTGGTCAGTGACGAGACAACGACAGCCGCTGAGGAGGTTGTGACGCTTCCCGATTACGAGCTTGACCTCGGCGGCGAGGACTTCACGATCCTCTATTTTGACCCGGTCAAGGACTGGGGCTGGAACAGCAATACTCCGAGTGACGTTGACGCCGAGGAGACGAACGGTGAAGCTCTGAACGACGCGGTTTTCAACCGCAACCGCAAGATTGAGGAGATGTACAATCTCACCATACAAGCTGTCGCCGCGGAGGGAAATATACACTCACAGCTCGAAAAGTCGGTTATGTCGAATTCGGGCGAATACGACGCCGCGCTGCTTATACAGCAGGGTATGGAGAAACCGGTCGCTGAAGGTTACATAGTTCAGCTTGACGACCTGTTCAATTTCGACGACCCGTGGTGGGATAAGAACTCGCTTGAGGGCTTGCAGATACTCGGCAAGACCTACGCGATAGCCGGCGACATCACGTTCTACGACAAGCTGATTGCGCTCGGCGTGTTCTTCAACAAGAATATGGCTGAGGACTACGGACTCGGCGACATCTATCAGTTAGTCATCGACGGCGACTGGACGTTCGAGAAAATGCTCGAAATAGGCGAGATGGTTTCTGCCGATGTCAACGGCGACAATGTTTATGACAAGAACGACCGCTACGGCTTCTCGGGACAGAACGACGCGGTATACGAGCTGCTTCAGTCTGCCGGCGAGCGCTTCTGCACGATTGGCGACGACGGTATCCCCTATCTTTCGGCTGACAGCGAGCGCGCGGTCAATATACTGGTCGAGATTTACACGTTTATGAATGACAAGGCGCAGTTCTTCAACCGCCAGACGAACAATCTGACTGTCGCCGACACGATTAATATGTTCATGTCGAATCAGGTGCTGTTCCTGATGCGCCCGCTGTCGTCGCTGTTTGACCTGCGCGCTATGGACGCCGAGTTCGGAATTATACCGACACCGAAAATGGACACGACACAGACACAGTATTATACATCTATCGGTTTCACCGGAGCTCCGCTCGTGACGATCCCGATTGACGCGAAAAGCGTCGAGAATTCGGCAAAGGTGCTCGACACCCTCGCGGCTGAGTCGTATCTGAGTGTCAACGACGCGTTCTACGACCTCGTGCTCGGAACGAAGCTGACTCGTGACGAAAATTCTACCGAAAACCTTGATTTAATCCTCGAAAACCGAATCTACGACCCGGGCTGCATATTCGGCTTCGGCGACATGGCGAACGCGTTCATGAAGCCGGGCAATCCTGACACAGTAGCGTCGACTATCGAATCCTATCGCAGCAAGGTACAGGCGGACATTGACGCGCTTGTTGAGGCAGTTGAAGGAAATTAAGAGCCGAAACGATAGTCTGCAAATAGTCAGATCAATCGGCAACTGACAACCGAATAAGCAAAGGCGGAGGGCTTTGACGGCTCTCCGCTTGCTTTGTTATATCAGGGCGCGTAGGTCTGAGCTGACGGCGGGTAGCCGAAGCTTTTCTTGAACGCGGTCGCGAAATTTTTCGAGTCGCGGAAGCCGACCATCTCGGCTACATTGGCTATAGTGTAATATCCGGCGTTGAGCAGAGCCTGAGCGTGCTCGAGCCGCAGGTCGTTTAAGTATCGCTTTGGAGAGACTCCCATGTCGCGTTTGAACAGCCGCCGGAAATAGGTGTCGCTCATGTGAGCTCGCTCGGCGAGCTGCGATATGCTCAAGGTGTAGTCGGCGTAGTGCTGCGTGATGTATTCGAGCGCGGCGGCGACCGGCGGGCTGAAACGCTCGGACTGCTTTATCAGATTTTCGTGTATCAACGCGAACACCTGATATAGCAGCGCCGAGGCTTTGTAATAGTAGCCCGACCGTTTCGAAATCCACTCCTCATACGCGGCGGCGAAAATTTCATACAGCCGGTCGTATTCGAAGTCATGCAGTATTTCGAGTTCATAGCCGACGAAATTCTGAACATTGAAGTGAAACACAATCATTTCGTCATAACGTGAGCGGCGGGTATATCCGGTGTTCGCCGGAAAGAACGCGAGGTCGCGCGAGCCGATGTGTATGCTGCCGTTTCTCTGCTCGATGTCGGTGTCGCCGAGTATGCGCAGCGACAGCGCGCAGAACGGGCGCGCGCGGGTTTTGGTAACTGTGTCGCGGTCGTTAAAATACAGCACGTCGAGCAGCTGTAATTGCAACTTTTCCTGATCGAATATCATTGCGGTCGTCCTTTCGATGTAGGGATAGGTATATTATAGCATATTCAGTTCCGAAAATCAAACCTTTTATACCGAAATTTCAGTTTAACAATTATAAAAATCATGCTATAATAAATCAGATTCAAAATAGACAGGAAAATAAATGCTCGCGGCCGCGGGCAAAGCCAATATAAAGGAGTGTATACATATGTCAAGAAAAGATACGGCTCTCAAATATTTTGAGGAGCAGAAATCGATGCTCGATCTGCGCGTCAAAACCGGAATCGAAATGTACCGTAAGGGCGACGCGCGCATTGTCTTGAAATCAGCCGGCGGCAGTCTGCCCGAAAATATCACGGTCGAGGTCGAGCAAAAGACACACGAGTTCAAATTCGGCGCGAATGTGTTCATGCTCGACGAGTTCGAAAATGATGAAAAGAATGCGATCTATCGCGAAAAGTTCGCGAAGCTGTTCAATCTCGCGACCCTGCCGTTCTACTGGAGCGACCTCGAGCCGGAGGAGGGCAAGCCGCGCTACGCGAAGGATTCGCCGAAGATTTACCGCCGTCCGGCGCCCGACCTCTGCGTTGAATACTGCAAGGAGAAGGGAATTGAGCCGAAGTGCCACTGCCTGAACTATGATGGATGGCTGCCGAATTGGCTGAACAACGCGACTGTCGCCGAGCACAAGGCGAAGCTCGAAAAGCGTTTCCGCGAGGTCGCCGAGCGCTACGCGAAGGACATCCCGAGCTTTGAGGTGACGAACGAGACGATTCAGAACTGCCGCTCGAAGTTCTTCTATGAGGACGATTTCCTCGACTGGAGCTACCGCATGGCTGACCGTTACTTCCCGAACAATCGGCTGATCATCAACGATTACAACATTTGGTTCCCGGAATCCTACAACAACCGCCACGCTTACTATATGCAGATCGAGCGTCTGCTCCGCAACGGAATCACGCACCTTGACTCGATAGGTATGCAGTTCCACAGCTTCTTCCCGCTCGAGTCCGAGCCGAACATGGCTGGACAGAGATACAATCCCGAAAAGCTCTACAAGCTGATGGACCTTTACGCGAAGCTGGGACTCGCCGAGCAGATTACCGAAATGACGATTCCGGCATACGGCGACGACGCCGAGAACGAGGAGGTTCAGGCTGAGCTTATCCGCGGCGTATATTCGGTATTCTTCAGCCATCCGGCGATGGAGGCTGTCATCTACTGGAACCTTGTCGACGGCTACGCGGCGTTCGCTCCGCAGGGCGACATGAAGGCAGGCGAGAACAAGTATTACGGCGGTCTTATGCACTTCGACATGACCGAGAAGCCGGCATACAAGCTGCTCTGGAACCTGATTCACAAGGAATGGCACACGTCCGAGACGGTCAAAGCCGACGCGAACGGAACGGTCAAGTTCCGCGGATTTTACGGCGACTACAGTCTGAAGCTTCACGTCGGCGACAAGACGATTCCGGTCGACTACAGACTCTCGAAGACGGCACAGAACAATATCGAGATTGTGATCTGACATAGAAAAAGCACCGTTACTGCTGCGTAAATACGAATTGTTGGTTGTTTTCTGGGGGATCTGCCTACGAGTTGCTTGCGCAACTCGGAAAAAGGCGCCTCAGACCCCACACCGCGAAAACTTAATAAATTAGGGATATGCGTTGATTTATATTTGTGCGCCGAGGCTGAATTTTTGCGAAGTTGCTGCGACCACAGGGGCGCGCCGCTTTTGGCAGATTCGTCCGCAGGACGAATCTGCTGGGGCCACCTTTCCCGAGCAGCGGTTTAACTTGTGCGAATTTTATTGTTTTTGATCAGACTTTTCGACAGCGACTTTTTGAAAGAGACATTTTTGACGCAAATTGCAATAGCAAGTTGCAATAGTTTTCAAAAAGGTAACAAATCGAAGTAGAACAGCGTTGGCTCACGGAAGGAGGGGCGAAGCCCCGAGTTG
>CAJFKR010000089.1:13160-20616 GCA_904386005.1 Candidatus Flemingiibacterium merdigallinarum | reverse complement strand
GCTTGTGACCGCGAAAATCAAACTGGTCGCGCTCGACGACGAGCACTTTCCGTCGGAGCAGTTTTCGAACTGGGTTTTCGCCGCGAATGAGGAAAAGACCCGCTTTCTCACAATCGAGCTGGTGTCGTATGAATACAGCGACGTCTACAAGCTCGACGAGAGTATGTATGAGGAATGACATTGCGCCAAAACATAATGGCAAAAATATATGGAGGAGCCTTTTATATAAGGCTCCTCCGATTTAATATTAACTTAAAAATCCTTCGATAATCTTGCTTTCGGCTTCTTCTTCGGTCAGTCCGAGCGTGCGCAGCTTCAGAATCTGCTCGCCGGCGATTTTGCCGATAGCGGCTTCGTGAATCAGCGCGGCGTCGGCACAGCGAGCCGACAGCTTCGGCGACGCGTCCACGACCGCGTCCTCGTCGATGATAGCGTCGCACTCGGTGTGACCGGTGCAGGGCGCGTTGCCGATTATCTCGGATACGTACGACTGGTACGACCTGTCGCGCGCGACCGAACGCGATACTACGTCCGCGCCCGCGCCGTCGCCGTTCAGCTCGACCTTGAACTCGGTCGCGGCAGTCTGCTCGCCCTCGGTTAAGAGACGCTCACGTATCACAAGCTTCGCTCCAGCCGCGACCGTGACTATCGTCTTTCGCGTCGAGCGGTCGACGCCGCCTATCTGCGACGTGTCCATTTCGAGCAGCGAGCCCTCGTCAAGGTGCGCCTCGGTCACGGGGTCGATAGACTTTATCCCCGCACCCTTGCCGGTGCCGACATGCTTCTCGATATATTTCACCCTCGCGCCCGGCTCGAGGAAGAAACGGTGTATGCCGTTGTGCCGCGCCGGCTCGCCCGTCTCGGTGTGGACTCCGCAGCCCGCGACTATCAGTATATCCGAGTCATGACCGATGTAGAAATCGTTGTAAACGAGATCGTCCACGTCGCCGTGCGTCACGCAGGCGGGAATCGACACCGTCTCGCCCTTTGTATTCGGCTTAACGCGGATGTCAAGCCCGGGCTTGTCAGTCTTCGGTTCTATCGATATATTCTCGGTCGAGCGCCGCTCGATTCCGCAGCCGTCCTCGCGTATGCTGAACGCGCCCTTGAACGAGCCGGTCCAGTCGGCTACGGTCGAGAGCAGCTTCTTCGTGATTTCATTCATCGAAAATCTCCTCCTCCTTGCAGCAGGCGGTCTGGATTCCGCCACTCGACAGCACGCGCTCGAGCATATCCTCGCCCCTGCCCTGCGCCGTGATGCGACCGTCGGCGATCATCACAATCTCGTCGGCGATGCGCAGTATTCGCTCCTGGTGCGAAATTATGATAAGCGTGCCCGAGAGATTCTCGCGCATATTCTTGAATACCGAAATCAGATTCTTGAAGCTCCACAAATCGATCCCGGCCTCCGGTTCGTCGAATACCGAAAGCCGCGTGTGGCGCGCGAGCACGGTCGCAAGCTCGATTCGCTTGATCTCGCCGCCCGAAAGGGTAGCGTTCACCTCGCGGTCGAGGTAGTTCTTCGCGCAGAGTCCGACATTGCCGAGTATCTCGCAGAGCCGCTTGTATTCGAGCGTCTCTCCGGCAGCCGTCTCAATGAGCTGGCGGACGGTTATTCCCTTGAAGCGCACCGGCTGCTGGAACGCGTAGCTGATGCCCTCGCGCGCGCGGCGGGTGACGTCGTGTTCGGTTATGTCCTCGTCGTCGAGCAGGATTCGTCCGGTGTCCGGCTTTACGATTCCGGCGATTATCTTTGCGAGCGTGGTCTTGCCGCCGCCGTTCGGTCCGGTTATGACCACGAGCTTGGAGTCGGGAACGGTCAGGTCGACCCCGCGGAGTATCGCGCGGTTGTCCGGCGAGCTCCACGTTATATTTTCAAGGCGTAACATTGATTTTTTGGACCATACCTTTCAAGTCTTAGTTTTTATACTTCCGTTGCCGCGATTCGCGGCGGCGGGAAATACTTCACTTTGCATAAAGTATTATATCCCAAAATGATGTATTACCTGTTTCATGCGCGTGAATAATGGGTAAATATTGTCCGGTTTTTGTCAGTGTCGGGTGACCGACAAAAATCCGGCGCGTTAAAAAACCGCGCGGCGGGTCTCTAAAAAGAGTTCGAGATAACAGTCGCGGCAGAGCTGCCCGACTCCGTCAATGTAGAATTCGCGACCGCGTATGTCCTCGGCGCGCGGCGTGTCGGTCAGATGTCCGCAGAGTACACAGCGTTCCATCAGGCTTTCCGGCTCCGGCTTCTTTTTATAACAGCTATTTCGCATTGCGGCGTCCTCCGTATGGTATAATTTTGCATACTATGCAGTATATTATACGCCAAACCCGCGGAAAATATCACCTTGTCGGAAGAATTATGGTGATAAAATATTATGGGTACGACGAAAATCATAGCCCGACGGAAATTTAACAATGTGATAAGCAGCTAAATCAACAAACAATATTGCTATATTAATAATAAAACGCGACAATAAACAACATAAGTTTCAAACATCCACGTACAAATCCAGCCGCCGGTTGGGAAGCAGGGTCCCATTAGGCGGCGCGCCTCTGTGGTTCTAACAGTTAGCACAGATTATATCTAAACGTAAATACTAACAATTACTAATATCCCCAATCTGCAAAAGTTTTCGGGTGGGGGTCTGGGGGAGCCCCTTTTTCAAAAGGGGCTCCCCCAGTGAATACAAAAAACATAGCAGTACCAAACCCAAGAACTCACATCAATGCACGGCAATCCGATAAAGCGATTGACAATCCGCGCCGGGTGTGGTATAATTTCATTGACGACTCATCGTAAAAAATGACAAGGGGGATAGCTCGATTTGCGAGCGTGTGTGATTATGAATCAAACCTATTGTGAACGCGTCACTCCGCGCGGCGAGACCGCGCGGCGGCTCGGCAAGAATTTCTCTCGGCTCGAGGACAAAATCTACCTGCCCGACTCGGTGTATACGTCGAGCGGCGGCTGGCCCGGCGACTACGAGGGGCGGGTCATGCTCGCGCTCATTCTGCACGAGCGCACAAGCGGCCGCGAGAGCGCGTACCTGCGCGATATGCTGCGGCAGTTCAATTCGCGCCTGAACGAGCGCGGCTATTTTGGCTGTATGCTGAACGGCGAGCTCTCCGAGCAGCAGCTTTCGGGTCACAACTGGACGCTGCGCGCGCTGAACGAATACGCGCTCTCGGGCAGGGAGGAGTTCGTCTCGGGCGCGGCAGAGCGCATCGTCGAGAACCTGTATCTTCCGGCGCGCGGACGCTACTCGCGCTACTGCCTCGACCCCGCCCTGCGCCCGCTCGACGGACAGGCGAGCGGTCACGCCGCCGACAAAGCGGTTGACGGCTGGTATCTGTCGACCGACATCGGCTGCGCGTATATGTCGCTTGACGGACTGACGCAGTACTACGAGCTGACCGGCGACAGTCGGGTCGCCGAGCTCATCGACGAGATGTTCGAAACCTTTACAAAGATAGACTTTGTCGGCGCGCATATGCAGACTCACGCGTCTCTGACCGCGACACGGGGAATTCTGCGCTACTATAACACGACGAACCGCCCCGAGCTGCTCGAATTCGCGAAAGGGCTGTTCCGACTGTATGTCGACTGCGCGATGACGCAGAATTACTGCAACTACAACTGGTTCGCGCGCCCGAGCTGGACCGAGCCCTGCGCGATTGTCGACTCGTATATGGTCGCGCGCGAGCTGCACCGGCTGACCGGCGAGCAGGAATACCTCTGGCTCGCGACGAACATACTGCACAACGGGCTGTATCACGCCGAACGCTCGAACGGCGGTTTCGGCTGCGACTCCTGCCTGCGCCCCGACGAAGCGTACCTGTCCTGTCAGGACGGTCTGTACGAAGCGTTCTGGTGCTGCACTATGCGCGGCGCGGAGGGGCTTACATATGCCGCGCGGAGCGCCGTACTCGACAGCGGCGACGGCTTCACGGTCTGTGAGATATCGAGCGGAGACTATGTACACGGAGACACAAAGCTCGAAATATCGGGCGACTTTGTGCATACCGGAAAGGCGATGTTCGAGCTTTACGCGCCGGACGGGGAGGAAAATGTCCTGCGCGTATATATTCCGGACGTATACGAGACGCCGGTGTTCAGTCTGAACGGCGCGAATGCTTCCGCCGAGGTCGACGGCAGCGTCTACTCGCTTAAGGTGTGCGGCAGCGCGAGGGTCGAGCTGACCGCTCTGCCACGTCTCTGCGAGCTGCCGCTTGAGGGCGAGTCGCGCGGCAAGGGTTACACTCTGCGCCACGGTCTGCTGATTCTCGGCTGCGAGTCGGACGAAAATATAAAAGCTCACGCCGACGAGCTTATTTCCGAGGGCATAGGCGTGTATCGAAAGGGCGACGATATCTTCAAGCCTATCGACGACACGATAGAAAAGGAGCGCGCGGCCGTCACACAGAAGCGGACAAGCGTTATCCGCACGCTCGACTGATGCCGGCATAACAACAGCGGCAGCCGGTTCTCCGGCTGACGCTGTATCTTAACGTGAGTTCGACGGAAATCATAACCCGACGGAAATTATAACAATGTGATCAGCAGCTAAATCAACAAACAATATTGCTATATTAATAATAAAGCGCAACAACAAACAACATAAGTTTCAAACAACCACGTAGAAACCAGCCGCCGGTTGGGAAGCAGTGGCCCCAGCAGTTTCGTCCTGCGGACGAACCTGCCAAAGGCGGCGCGCCTCTGTGGTCCTAACGACAAGCAGAAATAATATATCTGCGCAGTTGTAAACAATTACACCATGACCCAAATTATTAAAAGTTTTCGGGTGTGGGGTCAGCACTTAGGCGAGCTTACTCGCCTAAGTGCCGGGGAGCCCCTTTTTCAAAAGGGGCTCCCCCAGTGAGAGCAAACAGTATAGCAGTACCCCCCCATCGAACTCACATTATTTTAATTTACACAAGTGCATTTCGTGCGTCAGAACAGTATTTATTCCTTGTTTTCGTCTGTATCCGAGCTGATTTATTTCAAGTCCTTCGTAATCTTCAGTCCCTCGACGAGCTTCTTTCCGCGGCGTCCCGAATACTTCGTGTAGAAGAAGCCGAACAGCGAGAAGGTGACCGCGCCGACAAAGTTGACGAACAGATCCTTCATCGTGTCGTATAGTCCGATGTCGAGATAGCCGTTGATACCGAGCGACTGACCGTTGACGACAGTGTCGGTTATGTCCTTGATTATAATCGACTTATTTATAGGCTCGGGATTGAGCAGCACCGACGATATATTTGTGACGACCGTGTCCTTCTGCATATCAGTCAGGAACAAAACGTCCGCGCCAAACTCGAAGAACTCCCACAAAACGCCGATGGTCATCGAAAAGCAGAACGATACCAGCGCTACGAACAGCGGCGACAGCGACAGTCCGATGCGGGTGCTGCGGTTCAGGATATCAATAAGCGACAGTCCGACCGCCGCCGCGAGGAATCCGGTCGTGACGTGCAGCATTGTGTCCCAGAACGCGAACTTGACATAATAATCGCTGATTTCGCCTAAAATTTCAGCGGCGAATATGAAGACCAGCACAACTATTTCAAGTATTGACGGCAGATGCACCTTGAACAGCTTCTCTATGAATGCCGGCACCATGAAAAGCACAAGCGTCGCCGCGCACAGGAACACGTTTTCGTAGTTTCCGACAAAGAACTGGCGCACGCCGACAATTATGACTAGTATGCGCAGTATTACAAAAATGACGAACGTGGATTTGTTTTCCTTGATCTCATCAATCAGCTGGCGGTATAGCCCGGGCTTCTTTTCCGGCTTTTTCTTCTTTGACATTGGCAAGTACCATCCTGACTACATTTGAAATTGATTCGCGCGGCTCTGCGCACAATAAGCGTTCGGGAAGACGGTTTTGCCGTCTTCCCGTGGATTCTGTAGGTTATTGAGCTGTGCTGTTGTCCGTGGGGGCGTCCTTCTTCTCGGTGCCGAGGTATTCGGGCAGCTTCATACCCGCCATGTCGAACATCTCGTTCATCGGGGGGATGGACTTCATCATTCCCGACAGGAAGTTCGCGGTCGCGGTCTTGCCGTCCTGAGCGTTTCCGCCGTCCCAGACGGTTACCTTGTCGATCTTGAGGTTCTTTATAGCCTCGACCTGGATCTTCGTCAGCTCCTCGAGCTTGTCAGCGATCATCAGGCGTATAGCCTCGTTCGCCTCTCCGCCGGCAGACTTGACGATCTCGGCGAAGCCCTCCGCCTGCTTCATCAGGATTGCGCGCATACCGTCGGCCTCCGCCTGCATACGCAGCATCGTAGCGTCGGCTTCACCCTTTGCGCGGCGGCGGGTCTGTTCAGCTTCAGCTTCGGCTTTCAGCTCGAGCTGCTGCTTTTCAATCTCGGCCTTGACGATGACGTCGGCTTCGAGCGTAGCCTTTTCAAGCGTAGCGCGCGCCTGCTCCGCCGCCTGCTCCGCCGAATAGGCTTCTTCGAGCGCTTTTGCCGCCTGAATCTTCTCGGCGGCGGTCGCGCGCTTCATGGCTTCCGCCTCGCGCTCACGGCGCGACGCCTCCGACTCGGCGACCTGAACCTTCGCCTCGTTCTCACCCTTGATAGCCTCGGAGTTCGCGAGCGACACGCTGATACGCTGGTCGCGCTCGGCGTTTGCCGCACCGATAGCACCCTCGCGGTCTGCCTGCGCGACCGAAATCTTCGCGTCGTTTATCGCCTTTGCGGCCGCTTCCTTACCGAGGGCGATGATATAGCCGCTCTCGTCGGTGATGTCGGTGACGTTGACGTTGATAAGCCGCAGACCTATTTTCTTGAGTTCGGTTTCGACGTTATTCGACACCGCTTCAAGGAATTTGTCGCGGTCGGAGTTTATCTCCTCGATGTCCATAGTCGCGATTACAAGACGCAGCTGACCGAGTATGATATCGGTTGCCAGCTCCTGTATATCGTCGAGCTTGAGTCCGAGCATACGCTCGGCTGCGTTCTGCATGATGCCCGGCTCGGTCGAGATACCGACGGTGAAGCGCGACGGCACGTCGACACGGATGTTCTGCTTCGACAGCGCGTTGCGGAGGTCGACGTTCAGCGAAATCGGCGTCAGGTCGAGGAATTCGACCGACTGAATGACCGGCCAGATGAACGCCGCGCCGCCGTGGATACACTTCGCGGAACGGGACGTGCCGTCGGCGTTGTTGCCGACCTTACCGTATATGACCATGACCTTGTCGGACGGGCACTTGCGGTAGCGCGACGCGATTACAATGAGCGTGGTCAAAACGACCAGCGCAATGACGCAAATCAGAATGAGCAGCGTCGGAGTTGCAGATGAGCTTGAATAGGTAATTTCCGGCATGATTTTCTCTCCTTCTATTAATATGGACAATTTTATATGTGTAATATGGACAATTTTATATGTGCGAACTTGTTTGTTTTCTCTGGGGGAGGT
Organism: Candidatus Flemingiibacterium merdigallinarum; assembly: GCA_904386005.1. Classification (GTDB taxonomy): domain Bacteria; phylum Bacillota; class Clostridia; order Oscillospirales; family CAG-272; genus Flemingiibacterium; species Flemingiibacterium merdigallinarum. The sequence goes on along the minus strand of CAJFKR010000089.1, from coordinate 13,177 downwards.
GCCTTTTGAAAAAGGCA
>CAJFKR010000089.1:0-13119 GCA_904386005.1 Candidatus Flemingiibacterium merdigallinarum | reverse complement strand
CGAAAACTTTTGATAATTTGGGTCATGGTGTAATTGTATATATCTGCGCAGAGATGTTATTTCTGCTTATCGTCAGTAGCCACAGGGGCGCGCCGCCTAATGGGACCCTGCTTCCCAACCGGCGGCTGGTTTGTGCGTGGTTGTTTGAAGCTCTTGTCGTTTATTCGAAAATCGCACGTTTATATTGTCATGATTTATTATTATCTAATAACTTCTATTAGATAAAATTAGACAATATTTCTCCAATATTGAAAAATACTAATAGCTAATGTTCAACATCTATACAATGTTTCCCCAACATTTGTAAATAACTAACAACTAATATCTAACAACTAACAACTACTAATAACTAATATCTAACAACTAACAACTATTTCACGACCCTTTCGACCATGACGAGTCCCATATCGTCGGTTGAGACGACGCGTACCGTCTCTCCGGTTTTGAGCGTGTCCTCGCTCTCAGTCATAGCGTCGACCTCGATGTAGCGATCCTGCACGGTTATGTTAATCTTGCCGCGACCGGTGCCGCGCGGGGGAATCGGGATATACACCTGTCCGGTCTTGCCGACCGCGCTGCCAATCTGGATATTTCCGCTCGACTGCAAGCGCAGCACGGCGCGCATAAGATACGCCATGCCGAACAGCGCGGCGACTCCGCAGAGAGCGGCGAGTATTATTGAAATCACCGTGCTAAGGCCGAGGTCGATGAATACGATTCCCGCCCAGCCGGCGATACACAGCATCGCCATGATACCGCGAATCGAGAAGAGCGCGAGACCGTCGTCGCCGGCGTCGCCGATATCGATTCCGTCGGGATCGACGTCACTGTCGCCGTCGCCTATGCCGAGCAGAAGCAGCACGGTCTGGACCACGAGGACAAGCGTCGCGGGGATTCCGACGCAGGCGAATATCCGTTGAAGATCAGTCAGGGAATTCCACCAGTCTGCCATAGAATATACACTCCTTTATGATACATTATAAATGGCGGATTTTCAAGTACTTTCGCAAAAATTTACAAATATGTTATAACAAAATACAAAGTTTGACAAGATATATATCTTGATATGACGCGGATTTTATCTTGCCGGATGCTTCAGGACGGCGAGAGATTGCTGTCGAACAAGCTGTTCGCCTTTTGGCGGACGAGCGTCGCGAAATAAGCGAGGACGATTATCTCGCAGGCGACCTCGAGCCGGTGTCGTGCTCCTGCGCAGCGTTCCTCATAATCGGCGAGGGTTTTCTTTACCAGCTCACGCACGTTCAACGTGTCCGGGTCGTCGCGCACAAGCTCATCAATGACGCGGCAGAGGTAATCGTACAGCTCCGACTCGGGGATGATGTCGTCGGAGGCGTCGCCCGCGCGGCCGTTGACGTAGGTGAGCAGCTGAGCTATGCGTTCAAGCTTCATCGATTCGCGCATCATGTTAATAATAAGTATGCGGGAGAGCTGATTAATATCGTAGCGTTTATTGTGAGCGTTGGAAACCCAGCCGCGTTTGGTCCAGTTCTGGAGCGTTGAGCCGTCGATCCCGCTTAGCGCGCGGATCTGCGAGAGCATAATTCCGTCGGTTATATAAAATATCTTTTCGAGAAACTCCATTCCGGTCACATTGCCCATTTTGACCTTATCCATCAGCGTGCCGGGAATCATCGTGCTTTGTATTTCAAGCTTCATTGCAGGATTCATCCTTTCGGCAGATATATCTTTGTATTAAGATTATATCATACAGTCGCGTGATTGTCAAGAGCAATTCGAAAATATTTACATTCTGGACACCTATAGATTAGTTGTTAGTTGTTAGGTATTAGTTATTAGTAGACGAATGTATATATCGGAGAAATCAAAAAAATTTCGCACATACTAAGCCGCCGGTTGGGAAGCAGTGGTCCCAGCAGTTTCGTCCTGCGGACGAAACTGCCAAAGGCGGCGCGCCCCTGTGGTTCCTAACGATTTGCACAAATAATATATTGCGCACTGTCAACAAAATATAGTTATGCCCAATTATTGAAGTATTCGCGGTGTGGGGTCTGAGGTGCCTTTTTCCGAGTTGCGTCAGCAACTCGTAGGCACCTCCCCCAGAGAAAGCTAACAAGTTTGCACATTTACAATCGGCTAATTTATAATAAAGAAAGATAAAGAAAGGGATCACACTAATGAAAGAGATTTGCCACTACTCGACCATTGATTATGTTATGTGCTTTCCGGATGATTATTCTCCGGACAAAAAATACCCGCTGCTCATCTATCTGCACGGCGCAGGCAGTCGGGGCGGAGATATTTCGATTGTCAGCGACGCCGTCACCGGACCTGTCGGCGAGATAAACCGCGGGCACAGGCTGCCGTTCATCATCGCCGCGCCGCAGTGCAATGCGAAAATGTGGTTCGAGATATCCGAGACGGTTCTCGGGTTCATCGACATGGTCGCCGCGCGGCAGGACGTCGACCGAACGCGCGTGTATCTTTCCGGGACGAGCATGGGCGGGTACGCCTGCTGGTATTTCGCGATGTTCCGCGCCGACCTGTTCGCGGCGATACTGCCGGTCTGCGGCGGAGGTCTGCCGGCGTTCGCGTCCTATCTCAAGGGGCTGCCGGTATGGGCGCACCACGGCGCGCTCGACAATGTCGTCGACGTGAACGAATCGCTCGCGATGGTCAGACAGCTGCGCCGTCTCGGCTCGGAGGTGCGGCTGACAATATATCCCGACCGCGAGCACGACTCGTGGGTTCCGGCGTTCGCCGACCCCGAGGTATACACGTGGCTGCTCACACACCGGCGCGACTGAATACTGCTATGATTGCGTACAAACGTGACAGCGCACGTCCGGCGCCGCCGACACCCCTCCCGTCCCCGATTGACAGCATCCGGACATAGGTGTATAATATATCCAACGGCATGAGCTGAAATCTCACTGATAGCGAGGTGTCAATATGTCAAAATTTGTCTGGGCGAAGAAAGTGCCGCGCGAGCTGATACGGCGGCTGTATGAGTCCGACGCCGCGGCGATACCCGACGATGAGCTGGCAGACGAGGTCGGCTGGGCGCTGTACACCCGCTGCGATGCTATAGTCAATGTAACCGAGGGCTACGAGCTCGGACGGCTGCGCTGTCCCGAATGCGGGCGGGAGCTGACGCTGACCGACGAACACTTCATCTGCGGCTGCGGCTTTAGCGCCAGCTGGGACGAGTTCCGGCGCTCGTACAAGGCAAAGCAGCTCTACGGCGCGAACGCTCTGCCCTTTTTCAAGCGATATCTGTCCGAATTTCCACGCGCCGAGAGCTTCGGCGAGAAGCTGATCGCGATCGATACGCTGATCCACTCGTTCCACGTTCTGCACTCCTACCGGCTCGGCGACATATCGCCCGACCCGTATGACGAAAATAACCGGCTCGGACGTCCGGCGGCGGCAAATCTAATCGAGGGAAGTCTTTCCGAGGTCGTCCGCTTTTTAGACGAGCTTTCCGAGCGCGGCGGAATCGAGCCGACCGAATCGGAGCGTCGCCGCGCCGCGCTCAAGCGCGCAAACGGCGCAAATCGCTGACAATTCTTCCGAGCCAATCGAGACTATATTCTTATGTGAGTTTGACGGAGTTCTTGGGGTTGGTACTGCTATATTGTTTGTTTTACTGGGGGAGGTGCCTTTTGAAAAAGGCACCTCCCCCAGACCCCCACCGCGAAAACTTTAAAAATTTGGGTCAAGGCGTGGATGATTATGACAACGTAGATATTTTAATTCTGCTTACCGCTCGAACCACAGAGGCGCGCCGCCTAATGGGACCCTGCTTCCCAACCGGCGGCTGGTTTGTATGTGATTGTTTGAAACTCATATTGTTTGTTATACGTGTTAGTATTAATACAGCTTAGTGTTTGTTTATCGAATTGCGTAATTACATTGTTATAATTTCCATCGTATTCACGTTATTCTATCATGTCGAATTTTCACGTTCGATTTTATCAAGGAAATTCACCATTCGACTTGAAAATTTCCATATTTTGGTGTATCATATAACTACAGGCAACCACAAAAAATACATTTATGAAAGAAAAGCTAAATCGACATTATGGGCATCGATCGACTTTTCCCACCGGCTTTATGTATTTTTCGAGGTTCCCTGCAATAATTCGATAAAGGGGATGTGTTATATGGATACTGCCGACACAGCAGCCGAATACAGCGAGCGGCGGCCGCGCGGACAGGCATGGCGGGTCTGTCAGAGTGGGAGCGTGACCTACGCGGACAGCCGCGACGCCGCGCTCAGGTCACACAAAGCGAAGTTAGCCGCGCTCGCCGAAGCCGAATCGCTGCTGCGCGCAGCAGCGATCGCGTCAAACTCTGGCAAATGAACCGGATTTCTCAAGTATTTTGAAATGATTGTCAGACATAAAGAAAAATCCGCGCCTCATAATAACTATGAGGACGCAGACAAGGAGAATTAAAATGCTTGAGAATATAGCCGTATCGGTATCAACCGTTATTTTTCTGCTGTGCAGCTTTATAATCAGCAGTGTGCTTCCCGACAAGAGCGACGCGGGAAGTCCGCCAAGCGAACCGCTGCGCGGTGAGTCAGTGAGTATGACCGAATCAGCCGGCATATCTGAATCAGCTCGTATAATTGAATCAGTCAACATGACTGATTCAGTCAGCATATCTGATTCAGCCGGCATGACTGATTCAGTCAGCATGACCGAATCAGCCGGCATGACCGAATCAGCCGGCATGACTGATTCAGCCAATACGAATACAGCTGACGCGCTGCCGGTCGCGAGTCTGACCGACGAATTCAGCATTGAGGGCGTCTGGGAGTGCTTCGGGCACAGATACGAGTTCAGGCAGGACGGCAGACTGATCGCCGAGGGCGAGACTCTGCGCTGGCAATTATCAAATGGCGAGATGGTCATCAATTACGACGGCAAGCCGCATATTGTGACCTTTGAGCCGCTCGGTGAACGAGTCATGCGGCTCGACGGGAAGACCTTTTATCGCATCAGCGGCAGCTGAAGCGTATCAGGTCTGACATCAGGTCGAACCGATCAAATAAATATTGCCGCGTCAGACGCGGCAATATTTTTATGCTTATTCGTGGCGGCGACATAGCGATCACCGCGGAGGTGTCATCGCGGGATATCCGGCAGCGCCGTGATCGCGGCGATCGCGACGCGCGCGCACGACAGCTCGTCGGCAGTGACGGTGTCGGTAATTCCGGCTTTGTGCCGCTCCTGATTCCAGATACAGCGCAGCACCGCTCCGGCGCGCATTCCGAGCGTCGCCGATACGCAGAACAGCGCGGCGGTCTCCATTTCGGACGCGAGCGCGCCGCCGCGTATCCACGCCTGCCATTTCGCGAGCAGTTCCCCCGACACCGGCATACGCTCGGGCGAGTGCTGACCGTAGAACGAGTCCTTGCAGTGTACGACGCCGACATGACAGCTTTTGCCGAGCCGCTCGGCGGCGAGCTTCAGCTGGAGCGTGACGTCAAAGTCGGCGGCGGCAGGGAACTCGATCGGCAGATACTCGCGCGACGTGCCCTCCGCGCGTATCGCCGCCGACGCGACGACGGTATCCTCCGTGCGCACCTGCATAGCCATTCCGCCGCAGGTACCTACGCGTATGACCGTATCGATCCCGGCGATATGCAGCTCCTCGACGCAGATAGCGGTCGACGGTCCGCCGATGCCATGCGACATGACGAGCACACGGCGGTTTCCGATACGCGCGGTGTACGATGTGTACTCGCGGTTGGACGCGAGCGGCTGCGGGTCGTCCATGAGGCGTGCGAGCGGCTCGACTCTGCCCGGGTCGCCGCAGATTATCGCCCGGGTGACGCGCCCGTCGGGAAATTCCAGCTGCCGCGGGGCGATACCTATATGATAGAGCTTATCTTCATTAAACAGCATAGTGTGGCTCCTTTCGGTTGTTTGTTATTTTGCGTTTGGCACATTGATTAACGCGAGTTCGACGGTGTTCTTTGGTTTGGTAGTGCTATGTTGTTCGCTTTTACTGGGGGAGCCCCTTTTGAAAAAGGGGCTCCCCCAGACCCCCACCCGAAAACTTTTGATAATTTAGGTCATGGTGTAATTGTTTATAACTGCGCAGAGATTTTATTACTGCTTATCGTCAGATACCACAGAGATGCGCCGCCTTAGCAGGTTCGTCCGAAGGACGAAACTGCTGGACCCTGCTTCCCAACCGGCGGCTGGTTTAAGCGTGGCCGTTTGAAACTGATATTGTTTGTTCGGTTGATTGCGTAATTACATTGTTATAATTTTCATCGAGCTCACATTGATTACATTCTGCTATCGAATGATTTCGCTTATTTAGGTATCGCAGACATTAACCCTTGACTCCGCACGCGGGGCTTCCCCGCCGCACGCAGTCTCAAATAAACTCGCCGCAGGCGAGTTTATTTGACCACGAATGATTCCGCTTGCTTAGGTATTGTAGAAACTAACCCTTGACTCACGCCCGCGGGGGCGTCCCCGCTACCCGCTTGGCTGAGGTTAGGGTATTTTGCAGAAGCATAGTTATCGTCATCGGGCCTACGCCGCCGGGGACGGGGGTGATGAACGAAGCTTTCGGCTCGACCGAAGCGAAGTCGACGTCGCCGGTCAGCTTGCCGTCGGGACGGCGGTTCATGCCGACGTCTATGACTACCGCGCCGTCCTTGACCATGTCACCGGTGATGAAGTCGGCCTTGCCTATCGCCACAACGAGAATGTCGGCGCGGCGGGTCACATCGGCTAAATTCTTGGTCTTTGAGTGGCAGACCGTTACCGTGCCGTTCGCGTGCAGCAGCAGCATCGCCTGCGGCTTGCCGACGATATTGCTTCTGCCGACCACTACGCATTCCTTGCCCGCGGGGTCTATGCCGCATTCTTTCAGCATGACCATGACGCCGGCCGGCGTGCAGGGCAGGAAATCGTAGTTGCCGATCATTATCTTGCCGACGTTGACCGGATGGAAAGCGTCGACGTCCTTTTTCGGGTCTATGTTCGCAATTATAATGTCGTCGTTAAGGTGACGCGGCAGCGGCAGCTGAACGAGAATGCCGTGAATCCTGTCGTCGTTGTTCAGACGCCCGACCAGCGCGAGCAGCTCGTCCTCGGTCGTAGCCTCGGGCAGCTCGTACACCTCCGAGTGGAAGCCGACCTCCTCGCACGCTTTTTTCTTGTTGCGCACATATACCTTCGACGCGGGGTCGTCGCCGACAATGATGACCGCCAGCCCGGGCTGTATGCCTTTCTTTAATAGCTCCGCGCACTCCGCCGCAATCTCGCCGCGAACCTTTGCCGCAATCTTCTTGCCGTCTATAATCTGTGCCATAATAGTTTATCCTTTCTGCTAATCATGCTGTTTAACATATATTCCCGCGCTGGACAAGTTAGGAGTTACCGGTCGTCCCCGCTGTCGCTGTCTCCGGAGTCGCTGTCGCTATCGTTGTCTCCGTCACTGTCGTCATCGTCGTCGTTGTCCGGCAGGTCCTCGGCTTCACCCTTATCCTTGTCGGGAGCTTCGTCAACTACCGAGTAGTTCTCACCCTTGTCGGTCGGAGCTACGCCGTCGTGTATCAGCAGGTCGTGCTCCGAGCTGTATACGCGGTCATACGCCTCGTTGTCGAGCGCGCGGTAGCGCGCGCGGCGCGAGCAGATTATCATGAATATGATACCGAATATGAAGCAGAGCGCGCCCACTACCTGCGATATGCGTATAGTCTCGCCGAACACCGACTTCATGAAGTAGAGACTGTCGGTGCGCAGTCCCTCGATGAAGAAGCGTCCGAAGCCGTACCAGGTGATATACATCAGCGCGATCTGACCGTTGTACTTCTTCTTTTTGTAGAACGCCATAAGGATTATGAATCCGATGAGGTTCCAAAGCGACTCGTATAAAAAGGTCGGATGGTAGTAGTGCGTCGTAGTCGAGCCCTCGTACATGATGCCCATGCGCCACGGCAGGTCGGTCTCGGTACCGTGAGCCTCGGCGTTCGTGAAGTTGCCCCAGCGACCGATTACCTGACCGAGAATAAGCCCGGGCGCGACCATGTCGTACATCTTCGCCGCCGATATCTTTTTGACTTTGGCTACAATAAATACGGTTATCGCTCCGGCGATTACGCCGCCGTAGATGGCCAGTCCGCCCTTGCGTACATTTATTACGTCCCAGAACGAGTGGTAGTTCTCAAGCGTCATCAACACATAGTAGAGCCGCGCGCCGACCATCGAGAATATTATCAGGAATATCGCGAGGTCGAGCACGTCGTCGGTTTTGATTTTTTCTATCTTCGCGCCTCTCAGCGCGACAAAGAAGCCGGCGAGCATACCTATGGTTATGATTATGCCGTACCACATGATGTCGTAGCCGAAAATAGTGAACGCGACCGGATTTACCGTGAACTCACCTATACCCAGTCCCGGAAATGATATTACGTTTCCCAATTTTTATAACCATTCCTTTCCCAACAGTCTCACTCGAGCGGCTTTACAATCGAAAGCGCATATCGGTCGGGCAGATAGACCTCGCGCAGCACATTCATAACGTCGTCCCAGCTGATGTTCGCGATAATGTCGACGTAATCGAGCAGGTCGCAGTCGTCGACTCTGAACGAGAGGAAGTAGTTCGCGATCTCCTCGGTGCTGTCGAAGCATTTGACCATGGACGCGTACATCGCGCGGCGGCTGCGCTCGAAGTCCTCGCGGTCGATACCGTCGCGCGCGGCATTCGCGACGCACTCCGAAAAGCGTTCGTACACACGCTCGGGGTCGCTCGACTCGCCGAACAGCGCGTTAAACGCGAAGCTCTGGTTTATCTCGTAGCCGAAATCGAACTGTCCCGACAGCAGCCCCTCGACGTAGAGCTTATTGTAGAACTCGCCCGACCTGCCGAACAGCACGTTGTTGAGAATCGAATGCGCGGCGTTCTTCTTCATGCGCTCGCGCGGGTCGGACGGAATGCTCGTGTCCTTTACGCCGATTCCGAACAGCGGCTTCGCGACCTGCATAGCCTGCTCGCGGCGCGGCTCGAACACACTCGCAGGCTCGTCCGGATTCTCGCGGATTATCTCTATCGGCTCGGACGGCTTCAGCACCTTTGTGCAGATTTTGTCTATTTCATCGACCTCGACGTCGCCGCAGACAATCAGCATCATGTTCGACAGATTATAGAACACGCGGTAGCAGTCGTAGAGCAGCTTGTCGGTGATATGCGATATCGACTCGACCGTACCGGCTACGTTTATGCGGACGTTGTTGTACTCGTACATACCCTCGAGCATCATCTGATAGAGCCGGCGGAACGGGTGGTCGTCGTACATCTTGATTTCCTGCGCGATAATGCCCTGTTCCTTCTGAACCGTCTCGGGCGTGAAGTATGGGGTGGTCACAAAATCGAGCAGTATTTCGAGCGACTCGTCGAAATGCTCGGTGCAGGAGAACAGGTACGCGGTCATCGTGTTCGACGTGTAGGCGTTAGCGTTTGCTCCGTAGCAGGCATAGCGTGTGAACGTGTCCTCGCCGTTCGGATTCTCGAACAGCTTGTGTTCGAGGTAGTGCGCGATGCCGTCGGGCACGCGCGTGAATTCGCTGTCGCCGGCGAGACGGAAGCAGTTGTCAATCGAGCCGTAGCGGGTCGCGAAGATAGCGTAGGTGGTGGACAGCTTCTTCGGGAACACATAGACCGGAAGTCCGCTCGAATGTGTGAACGAATAGTATTTTTCACGCAGGAACGCGTTAGACTTTTCGATTATTTCAGGCATTTTCTTCTTCCTCCTTGAGCGTGCCGTTGAGGAAATATATCGTATCAACCGAAGCCTTGTTTGCCGCCGCGACAATCTCGTCGCGGGTGACGCGGGACAGGCTGTCGATTATATCCTCGGGATCTCCGCCCGCGCCGGCGAGTCTGCGCCCGAGGTACCAGCTTTCGAGCTGGCGCGCGCTGTCGGAGAGCTCACGGTAGCCGTTGCAGAGTGAGCGCAGCGCGCTCGACTGCTCGTCGTCGGTGAAGCGTCCGGCGCGGATATCGTCGAGCTGCTCGAATATAGCCTTTTTCGCGACCTCGAACTTGTCGCTTTCGATTCCGCTCTGGATTATGATAAGACCCTTGACCGCGTCGGGCGAGCTTGAGCAGTAATAACAGAGGCTCATTTTCTCGCGGACGTTCATGAACAGCTTGGACGTGACCTCGCCGCCGAACATGGCGTTGAACATGAGCATTGCGTAAAAGTCGGGGTCGTTCAGCGTGACGCCCGAGCGCATACCGATGGTGAGCTTGCCCTGATTTACCGGCATATCCTCGGTGACGCGTCGCGTCTCGCCCGCGGCGCGGCGGACCTCGGTTTTGGGCAGAGCTATCACGTCGCGCGGCAATGCGCCGAGCTTGTCCGCGAGCTTGTCCGAAAGCCGGTCGATATCGCATTTGCCGACGAAGAATATTTCGATAGGGAAGTGGCAGAGCGCGTACTTGTATTCGCTGTACACGTCTGCCGGAGTCAGCGCGGACACCGACTCGACGGTACCGAGCTCGGACGCGCCGAACGCCTCGTCGCGGCACATTTCGGCAATCAGCCGTTCGCGCGCGTAGTAGGCTTTGTTGTTGATATTGGAATTGATGAGGTCGATGAGGTTGGATTTTTCGGACTCGGTATAATCCGGGTCGAATTTACCGTCCGCGCACACCGGGTCGAGCAGCAGCTCGGTGACGATATCGCAGACCTCGAGCGTGAGGTTCTCGTTTCCGAGCGTATATGCCGAGTCGATCATTTCAGCGGCAAGTCCGAACACCTGAAGCTCGCCGCGCTTATGGTTGCGCGCGCCGACCGACGAAGCGTACAGGTACTCGAGCTTTTTATTTATGTCCGCCATCGTAGGCATACTTTTACATCCGCGCATTAGGATATTAGGTATCAATGCCCGCGCGCCCGCGTGCTCCCGCTCGAGCGGCGCGATCAAATTGACCGAAAGCAGATTCGTTTTGAATTTATCACATTCGAGATAATTTAGTCTTATCCCGTCCGCGACATCTATAATTCGAAGTCCCATTATTTCAGTTTCCTTTCCGACCGCGGCAATATTTCCCGCGCGTCGTTTTTATTAGTAATATTTTACACCATTCTCCTCATCAATTCAACCTCAATTCAAGAAATTTTATAAAAAAGTTACACCGAGCGGGCGGGGGCGCCCCCGCGGGCGGAGTCAAGGGTTAGTATGAGCTTAACCAAACTAAGCGAAATCATTTGTGGTCGAACAAAGCCGCTATCGGCGGCTTTGTTCGAGACAGCGGCGGGCAGGCACGGCCTGCAGCAATAGTCAAGGGTTTGTATGTGCGTTCCCGAAGTCAGCGGAATCATTTGCGGTCAAACAAACTCGCCATAGGCGAGTTTGTTTGAGACTGCGCGGGCGGGGACGCCCCCGCGGGCAAAGTCAAGGGTTAGTACCAGCGTAACCATACCAAGCGAAATCATTTGTGGTCGAATAGAGCCGCCCTCGGCGGCTCTATTCGAGACAGCACAGCAAAGTTAGCTGATATAGGCGGCTCCGCGCTGGCGATGAAACTTAGTGACTCTGGTATGAGATGACACTGATTTCATCACGGCAGGTCATATACAAAAAATCCGGCGCATACGATGCAGCCGGATCAAACGCGAGCGAAATCCGTGTGGATATGAAAACACCTTATGGAATTTTATTCGCGCATTCTTTACGAAATCATTCAATCAACTCTTTTTCAATCGTCAATATATCAGGGAAAATTAGTTTAATCCCATTTCTATACAATGCTATCACTTTTTTCGCTTTTTCAATCAACTCTTTTTCCAAGGTCAGGTCAACTCTTACAGGGATATTTGCAACCCTATCTATATACTCGTTTTTTATGTATTTACTTGTGATTGGACACATATTTTGAATCAGGAAAGCTTTTTCATGACCCAAAACCTCACCGAAAGCTATTGTATCGCATCTGCCGAATTTACGCAGTTTTTTATCATAATAAACGCGATATTTATCGACCTGTGAAGAAAATGGGATCATCCAAAATAGACCGGTTTTATTGTCCAAAAAAGCGTAAAAGCAAGGACGATCATGGGCTTGTCCGTTTACGGTTTCTTTATTCCGCATCAAATATCGGTCAGGGAAATCGACGAAGTATTGGTCGTCGATATAGTAAAAATGTCCACTCTCCATACACATTTTCCTCAACAAAGAAACTCCACTCTTTCGAATGGAGTTTCAACATTTGAACTCGACCTTTTAATGCGTCGCATATCGAGCAGCGACAAACATTTGAACTCGACCATATTTCAGTTGCATATCGAGCAGCAACAACCATTTGAAAGAGATGTTTTTTCATCTCTGATACAAGTATACTCCACCAGCCGCTATTTGTCAATGTCATATCACAAAGTTTACAAAAAATTAATCATCTCTTCCACCAATCTGATGTTTCCATTCATGCGGCAGGCACGGCGGGTACGACCCGCGGGCGGGTACGACCCGCAGCAAAAGTCAAGGGTTTGTATGTGCGTTCCCGAAGTCAGCGGAATCATTTGCGGTCAAACAAACTCGCCATAGGCGAGTTTGTTTGAGACTGCACGACAGAATCACCGCGCAGTATCGAAAGAAAATATCGGCGCAGTGAGAATCGGCTTCGGTGGTAGAACTTCCGATAGAACGCAAAGCTCCCAATCCTACACAAATCAGCCCCAATCCCGGGCGGGCTTATCCTAAAGCCCGCCCGTTTGGGGCGCAGACAAGCGACGGGTCGATACAAGATGTGCAGGAACTACAATCCCGCACAACCGAAAAGCGATATATGGTGCTGAGCCAATCGACTTCCGGTGGTAGAACTTCCGACAGAAAGCAAAGCGCCCAATCCCCCGCAAACCAGCCCTGAAACTTGGTCTGGCTCAAGACAGACCATTCAGGGCGCAGGCAGGAGACGGGTCGATACAGTATGTGCAGATAGAAGCGGCACGCACCGCACCCAAAAATATAGGAGCTCGCACACAACTGTATCTCTGAGGCAGAAACAAAGCCAAGGGATAGGGGAGTCAAGAGGGGGAAGACCTCGCGGCGAGCGTGGTCTTCCCCCTCTTGTTAGTTATTAGCAATTAGATATTAGTTATTA
>CAJFKR010000088.1 GCA_904386005.1 Candidatus Flemingiibacterium merdigallinarum | reverse complement strand
TATTAAAGTTTTCGCGGTGGGGGTCTGGGGGAGGTGCCTTTTTCAAAAGGCGCCTCCCCCAGGGAAAGCGAACAAGTTTGCACATTTACAATCGCCTAAATAATATAAATGGAGATAAGATAATGAGTAAAGATACTGAGGGCAAAACGCCGATTTCGCAGAGGATACTTGATTCGCTCGATATACCGGTAGGCACTTTTGGCAAGATTTCGTTTATTGAAGCCGCCGGAAATCGGGAGGTGAACATCAGCGGGTGTATCGGGCTTGCCGGATATACATCCGAGCGGGTCATACTCGAGCTTTGTGACGGATATCTAACAATAAACGGCTCGAATCTCGAGCTGCGTGGCTTCACGGGCGGACGCGTCTCGGTCGGCGGCGTGATCTCGGGAATCATATACGGACGGGAGAATGAGTAGATGTTCACATGGCTTGTAAACTGGTTCATCGGCAGCCGCGACTATTCGGTCGACGATATCGACGCCGACCGCGCCGCCTCAATCATCGCGATGTCAGGCGCGAATTTCCGGCGTATGCGGCGGAGGGATAAGCTTTATTTCACGGTATCGCTGCCCGACTGCGCGCCGCTTGAAAGGATATTGAAGTCTCGCGGCATCGCGTATAAACGACTGCACGAGCACGGACTTTGGCTGATACTCCGCCGCTATCGGCACAGATACGGCGTGCCGGTCGGTATCGGTATGTTCATTGCGATACTCCTGCTGTCAAGCCGCTTCATCTGGTCGATGGAAGTCGCCGGCAACGAGCGTATCAGCGACGACGAGGTGCTCGCGCGGCTGGAAGAGCTCGGCTGCTCGGTCGGCACATATATTCCGTCGATCGATTTCGACCGGCTGCACACCGATTACCTGCTCAAATATGACGATACCGCGTGGATCGCGGTCAATGTCAGCGGCACCAAGGCGACGGTCGAGCTGCGCGAGATGGTGATAAACCCGCCTGTCCCGGACGAGGACATACCCTATAACCTTGTCGCCGCCGAGGACGGCATTATCGAGTCGCTCGAGGTGTACCGCGGCGACCCGGTCGTCGAGCCGGGACTGCTTGTCAGAAAGGGCGAGCTGCTCGTGTCGGGAGTGCGCGATTTCGGTGAACGGCTCGGTCTTGTACACGCGCGAGGTCGGGTCATCGCCCGCGTCACGCGCGAGTTTACAATTGAAGTGCCGCTCGAACGCGAGGTCAGAATTGCTACCGGAACCGAATATTCAGAAAAATATCTTAAAATTTTAGGATTTTCTATTAAATTTTCCGGAAACACTGGAAATTTACCTGCCGATTGTGATAAAATAGTAAGAGAGAGCGATGTCACTCTGTTTGATACCCTCGAGCTGCCGGTTTCGGTCGAGGAGACGATATTCCGAGAATATACGACAACCACCGAGGTCATCACCGAGGACGAAGCCAAGACCGAAGCCTACCGCCAGCTGCGCGAGCGGATGACCGAGATTTTGGCAGACGGAGAGCTTGTGAGCCGCGAGATCGAATCCGGACTCGCGGACGCAAAGTATGTGATTTCCTGCAAGCTCGAGCTTCTGCGCGACATAGCCCTCGAATCCGAAATATACAGATGAGCCGCTAAAGCGGCGCCGACCGGCGCGGCACGACGCCGGAGAACGGAAGATAAATGCCCGAAAAAATTATACTGACCGATTCGATAAACGAGACCGCGAAAATATTCGGCGAGCTCGACTGCAACTTAGAGCGGCTCGAGCAGGCGTTCGGCGTTGTTATCAAAGCCGTCGACAGCACATCGGACGGTCACAGCGCGATAAGCGTCAGCGCTCCCGAGCTCGGCGCGGTCGAGAACGCCGCGAACGCAATCGGATACCTTAAGCGAATAGCGAGACTGAACGAGAGCCTTACGTCTCAAAATGTCGAGTATGTGATCGGAATGATAAGCGACGGCAAGCGGGACGAGCTTTATGAGCTCGACGACGACACAATCTGCATAACAGCCCGCGCAAAGCCGATTAAGGCAAAGACGATAGGTCAGAAGAAATATGTCGAAGCTATCAAAAAGAACACGATAGTGATGGGTATCGGTCCTGCCGGTACGGGCAAGACCTTCCTCGCGGTCGCGATGGCGGTCACCGCGCTGCGCGCGAAGAAGGTCGAGCGCATAATCCTGACCCGTCCGGCGGTCGAAGCCGGAGAAAAGCTCGGGTTTCTGCCCGGCGACCTCAACAGCAAAATAGACCCGTATCTGCGCCCGCTGTACGACTCGCTTTACGAAATGCTCGGCGTCGAAGCCTATCAGCGCTATGTCGAGCGCGGCACAATCGAGATAGCCCCGCTCGCGTATATGCGCGGCCGAACGCTCGACGACTCGTTCATAATCCTTGACGAAGCGCAGAATACGACGACCGAACAGATGAAGATGTTCCTGACCCGTCTCGGCAACGGCTCGAGGGCGGTAGTCACCGGCGACTTAACGCAGATAGACCTTCCTCTCGGCAAGAAGAGCGGTCTTAGCGAGGCGGTGAAGATACTCGAGGGAATCGACGACATCGCGGTGCATCGTTTCACCGAGCGGGACGTAGTGCGTCACCGGCTCGTGCAGAAGATCATCCTCGCGTATGAATCCTACGAAAAGCAGAAGCAGTCGCAGCCGACAAAGACCTTCCGACCGAAGCGCGACGGTCAATAATATCGGAGCTTAACGCTATCGGTATATGGAGACGCTATCGGTGGTATTTGATATTATTTTCATATAAATGCAGATACACCACGCAGTTGACTATATAAAACAAAGGAAAAGAATCAGCGCAGCGGATTTGAGTCGATGACTTCGATTCAGCTTATGCGAAAATGGCAGAACATCGATACAGGAAAGGATACTTCGCCATCGCGAAGACAAGGTCATAACAATGCGGCATTATATATTGTTCAAAAACCGTCAGGATGAGGAACCGGTGAGCGCGGAGCTGCGCACACTTGTCAAGGCTGTGATTTATGAAACGCTCGAATACGAGGATTTCGGAAGGTCTGCCGAGGTCTCGGTGACTTTTGTCAACGACGCGGGTATGCGCATAATCAACCAGCGTTACCGCGGAGTCGACAGCGCTACCGATGTTTTGTCATTCCCGATAATCAGCGACGAGGACAGCGACTCGGATGTGGACAGCTCGAACGGCGCGGTCATGCTCGGAGACATCGTTATCTCGCTCGAACGCGCGCGCCGTCAGGCGGCCGAATACGGTCACAGCTACACGCGCGAGGTCGCGTTCCTGACCGTACATTCGGTTTTGCACCTGCTGGGTTACGACCACCTCACGAGCGAAGCCGACGACGCCGATATGCGCCGCCGTCAGGACGCGGTGCTTGAATATATGGGGATAAGTCGGAAGTAGCGCGACATGGAATGAGGCAGGGGTCAGGAATCAGTGAGGAGTTAGGAGTGAGGAGTGAGGAGTTGAGGTACACAAAAATTGCCTGCGGCAATTTTTGTGATTATAATCGCCTTCGGCGATGTATTGGCATAAGCGCATATTATATACAAAACCGTACCGGCTACAATTGTCAATTAAATGCACCGCTCAAACCGCTTCCCACTCACAATACGCCCCGTAATATACAGCCGCGCACCCGCAAATTAAAATTAATGAAAATTTGCCGAAGGCAAATTTTTACCGCAGCTCTCAAACCGCCTTGGGCGGTTTGAGACCACTCTCCGCTCTCTCCGCGTCAGCGGAGACCACTCTCTGCTTCGGCAAAGCCGAAGCAGACCACTCTTAAAAAATCAGCCCGCTAATTATAAAGAAAGGGTCTTTAGGTCATAACTTAAGCTAAAGATGTAGATAAAATCATGACAAAAACCGGATTCATCGCTATTGTGGGTCGACCTAATGTCGGCAAGTCGACACTGCTCAATTCACTGCTCGGCGAAAAGGTCGCGATAGTTTCAAAAAAGCCGCAGACGACCCGCAGCCGAATCACCGGAATACTCACCGAGGGCGAGAATCAGTTCGTGTTCCTCGATACCCCCGGTATGCTGAAGCCGAAAAATAAGCTCGGCGATTACATGGTCAAAACGATAAACTCGACTATCGGCGAGGTCGACGCGGCGATACTCGTAGTCGACGCCGCAAAGCCGGTGTCCGACGTCGAGCGTACGATATTGAAACGGCTCGCCGACCAGAGGACGCCGGTGATACTCGCGATAAATAAGACCGATACGGTCAATGGCGCGCGCGTCGCCGAGTGTATACTCGCGTACAAGGAGCTCGCCGATTTCTTCGCGGTCGTGCCGATGGCGGCAGCCCGCGGCGAAGGCGTTCGCATAATCGTCGACGAGGCGGCAAAGCTGCTTTCGGAGGGCGACTGGTTCTTCCCCGACGACATCGCCACCGACCAGCCCGAGAGGGTCATTGCCACCGAGATAATCCGCGAAAAGCTGCTGCGCACACTGAACGACGAGATTCCGCACGGCACCGCGGTGGTAATCGAGGAATTCACCGAAAAGCCGTCGATTGTGATTATCCGCGCCGAGATTTACTGCGAAAAGGAATCGCATAAAGGCATAATCATTGGCAAGGGCGGCGCGGAGCTGAAAAAGGTCGGCAGCTGGGCGCGCGAGGACCTCGAGAGCTTTCTCGGCGTCAAGGTCCACCTCGACCTCTGGGTCAAGGTCAAGGAGAACTGGCGCGACCGCCCGACCCTGTTTGAGGGGCTCGGATTCCAAAGCGATAAATAGACAAGCATGATACAGACGCTGAAAGGTCTCGTGCTGCGCGAAAACCTCGCGTATGACAACGCGAAGTATATCAATATACTGACGGCAGAGCGCGGACGGCTGTCGGTCAGAGTGCGCGGCTCGACCAAAGCCCGCAGCTATCTGACCGCGCCGACGCAGCTGTTCAGCTATTCGGAGTTCGTCCTGTACGAGGGCAACGGTCGCTTCGCGCTGAACGACGCGAACCTCATCGAGAACTACTTCTTTCTCTGCCGCGACTATACGATACTGACGCTCGGAACGTATGTACTCAACGCGGTCGAATATATCACCAACGAGGACCAGCCGGACTCCGGAATACTCCGGCTCGCGCTGAACACGCTCTGGGCGCTGTCGCATAAGCCCGACATAAATCCAAGACTGATAAAGGGAACGTTCGAGCTGCGGCTCGCGGCGCTCGCGGGCTTCGCGCCGAATCTTGTCGGCTGCTCCGGCTGCGCAAAGCCGGTCGGCGGCGAGCGAATGTACTTAAGCGTCATGGAGGGCTGCCTGTTGTGTCAGAGCTGTATGGAGAAAAAGCAGCGGAATATATACGTCGAAAACGACATCAGGGTCGACGAGCTGCGGCACGCGCAGATAATCCTGCCGCTCGCTCCGGCGACTATCCTCGCGATGCAGTACGCGATATACGCCGAAATGAACCGGCTGTATTCGTTCACGCTCGCCGACGAGCTTTTGCCCGAGTTCGCAAATGCCGCGGAGGTCTACCTTGAAAATCACATCGAACATCGCTTTCCGGTGCTCGATATGCTCGAGTTCTGAGCGCGATATAAAACAAATATAAACGTTCTCAGCATTGAAAAAATTTGCCCTGTGTGCTATCATAAAGGTAACCTATAAAAATGCGATATGAAGGAAAAGCTGAATCGATACCATTGGCATCGATTCATTTTTCCCGCGGATTTTTATGTATTTTTAGAAGCAACCTAAAATAAACCCTATACGGCTCACACAAATTGGGATAAAACCGCCGCGAAGCGGTGAAAGGATAACCAGACATTGGAAAATTACGAAAGATCATTAAAAACGCTCGAATACGATAAAATACTCGCTATGCTCGCCGAGTGCGCGCCGACCGAGGGCTCGAAAGAGCTCGCGCTCGCGCTGCGACCGACGTCGTCGCCCGAGAGGATACTCCGCACGCAGCGCGAGACGACCGAAGCCAAGGCTATGCAGGCGATAAAGGGTATGCCGTCGTTCGGCATGATAAAGGATATACGCGACGCAATCGACCGCGCCGACAAGGGGGCGTCGCTCGGACAGCGCGAGCTGCTCGACATCGCGAACGTGCTGCGCACCTCGCGGTCGCTGCTCGAATACAGCCGCAGCGAACGGCGCGAGACAACGTCGGTGGACGAGATATTCGATAAGCTGATACCGAACAAGAAGCTCGAGGACAGGATATATTCAGCGATAGTCTCGGAGGACACGATCTCCGACGAAGCCAGCCCCGCGCTGTCCGATATCCGCCGCAAGATCCGCGCGGCGAACAACCGCATCAAGGACAACCTGCAAAGCTATATCACCGGCGGCGCGTACTCGAAGTATTTGCAGGAAAACATCATCACAATGCGAAACGGACGCTACGTGGTGCCGGTCAAGGTAGAGTACCGGAACGAGGTCAAGGGACTTGTCCACGACACGTCCGCGTCGGGCGCGACGCTGTTCGTCGAGCCGCTGTCGGTAGTCGAAGCCAACAACGAGCTGCGCGTGCTCGCGGTCAAGGAGCAGAACGAGATCGAGCGCATACTCGCCGAGCTGTCCGCCGCCTGCGCCGATTTATCGACTTCGATTGAGCTTAATTACAACAACATCACGCTGCTCGCGTTCATCTTCGCCAAAAGCGAGCTGTCCTTCCGCATGGACGGCGCGGCGGCGCGAATCACCGGCGACCGCAAGGTGAACCTGATTCGTGCGCGTCACCCACTGCTCGATAAGCACAAGGTCGTGCCGGTCACGATCAAGCTCGGCGGCGAGAGCAGCGCATTGGTCGTCACCGGTCCGAATACCGGCGGTAAGACGGTCACGATAAAGACGCTCGGGCTCTTTTCGCTGATGGCGCAGTCGGGACTGCACATACCCGCGTCCGACACGTCCGAGCTCTGCGTATTCGACGAAATTTTCGCCGACATAGGCGACGAGCAGTCTATAGAGCAGTCATTGTCGACCTTCTCGTCGCATATGGTCAATATAGTCGGGATCGTTAGTCAGGTAACAAACCGTTCGCTCGTGCTCATAGACGAGCTGGGCGCGGGAACCGACCCGGTCGAGGGTGCCGCACTCGCGATATCGATACTCGAAAAGATTCATTCGGTCGGCGCGCTCTGCGCGGCGACCACGCACTACGCCGAGCTGAAAGCCTTCGCGCTCGAGACCGACGGGTTTGTCAACGCGTCCTGCGAATTCGACGTCAACACGCTGAAGCCTACCTATCGGCTGATAATCGGAACACCCGGCAAGTCGAACGCGTTCGCGATCTCGTCTAAGCTCGGACTGCCCGACGAAATCGTCAACCGCGCGAAGGAGCTGGTCAGCGCCGAGAACAAGCAGTTCGAGGACGTAATTGCCCGACTCGAGGCGAGCCGGCTCGAGATGGACAAGAACCGGGAGGAGACCGAGCGTATGCGCCGCGAATTCGAGCAGTATCGCGCCGAGAATGAGAAGAAGATCGCCGACCGCCTCGCAATAGCCGATCGCGAGCTCGAGAAGGCGCGCGCCGAGGCGTCGTCTATACTCAAGAGCGCGCGGATTTCGAGCGACTACGTTATGGAGCAGCTCGAGAAGGTCAAGCGCGAGCGCGAGAGCGCGAATCTCGCGTCGGCGCTCGAGGAATCGCGGCGCAACATCCGCAAGAAGCTGCGTGAGAGCGAAAAGGAAGCGAATCCGATCAACGAGAAAATCGCCGAGGATTACGTGCTCCCGCGTCCGCTGAAGAAGGGCGACGAAGTTCTGCTCATCAATATAAACAAGAAAGGCGTGCTGCTCGACGACCCCGACCGCGACGGCAACGTAATGGTTCAGGCCGGCATCATCAAGACGCGCACAAAGGTGTCGAATCTGATGCTGCTCGAACCTGACAAGGTCACGTTCACCGACGCGCAGAAGAAGCAAATGGCAGCCGACAAGTACCGCGTCACCGTCTCGCGCGACTTCAAGGACGAGATCGACCTGCGCGGAATGTTCGGAGACGACGCGTGGTATATGATCGACAAATACTTCGACGAGGCGCACATCGCCGGCATACACTCCCTGCGCCTGATACACGGAAAAGGCACCGGCGCGCTCAAGGACGCGATCTGGTCGCACCTCAAGAGCGACCCGCGCGTCGTGTCCTACCGGCTCGGCAAATACGGAGAGGGCGACCTCGGCGTGACTATAGTCGAGGTAAAATAGGCGCGGCTATAACCGAAGCGGAACTGGCGTAACTATAGCCAAGGTGAAATAAACGTGGTGTGACGGCGACGGCGCTCTCCATAACTATACGGCGAGCCGAACGCGCCGTCACGTCCCCCTATTCGGTTAGCGCAAATATATACAATGTATTTACGCCTAATGAACACAGTATAAATTTTCAATCAATTACGTTATCTTTTGATTAAAAGCGACTTTTTGTGAAAATAAAGCTTTATTTCTTAAAAAATATCTGATATAATAGTGTTGTAACGAACATTACTACCCACATTTTATATGTTTTTAAGTATCAATAAATCATAAATGCAAAGGAGCTATTGATTATGTCGGAAAAGATGATACTCGGCGCACAGCTCTATACCGTGCGCGACTTTATGAAGAACGAAGAGGATTTCGCGAGAACCATGGACAAGATCGCCGCCATCGGCTATAAATACGTCCAGGTTTCGGGAATCGGCGCCGTCAGCCCCGAGGCTATCAAGAAAGCGGTTGACGACACCGGACTCAAGGTTATCCTGACCCACACGAGCGCCGACCGCATTCTCAAGGAGACCGACAAGGTCATCGAGGAGCACACGCTGTTCGGCTGCGACGGTATCGGCATCGGCGGCATCTTCAACTACAAGCCCTTCACCCTCGAGAGCTTCAAGCGCTTCGCCGACGACTTCGCTCCGGCAATTGAAAAAATCAAGAAGGCGGGCAAAAAGTTCCTCTATCACAACCACAAGTTCGAGTTCGAGCGCATCCCCGGCGGCAACCTCTACCTCGAATACATAATGAACGCTTCACCCGATTTAATGCTGACCTTCGACACCTACTGGGCGCAGGCGGGCGGCGCCGACCCGGCTGCGGCGATCGAAAAGTACGCTGACAAGATCTTCACGACTCACCTTAAGGATATGCGCATAATCAACGACGCGCAGGTCATGGCAGAGGTCGGCGAGGGCAACATGAACTTCGACACAATCATCGAAGTCTGCAAAAAGCACGGCATCAAGTATCACATGGTCGAGCAGGACATCGTTCCGGCTGACCCGTTCGACAGCCTCGCTATAAGCTACAAGAACATCATGGAGCGCTACGGCGAGTATTTCGAGAAATAATCGCGGCGGCAAGGATAGAAAAGGCTGCGGCTGTGTATACAGTGCAGCACTAATCCGGAGCGGTCAAGACCGTTCCATATAATGCAAAATCAAAGTCCGGAGCGGCGCAGCCGTTCCGGACGGCAATTCAATATTACGAATACAGGCAATTCAATATTACGAATACATACGAAAGGTACAAGCTAAAATGGCAGAATTTGTATTGAGCGCGTTCGCCGACGAGTATTCACCCAATTTCGACGAGCAGCTCGAGGGACTGAAGAAAAACGGCGTCGGCTATATGGAAATCCGCGGCGTCGACGGCAAGAACATCGGCGACCTCACCGAGGACGAGATGAAAGCCGCGAAGGCCAAGCTCGACGCGGCAGGAATCGGCGTTTCGTCTATCGGCTCGCCTATCGGCAAGATCAAGGTGACCGACGACTTCGACGCGCACATGAAGAAGCTCGCAAACTGCGTCAAGGCGGCGAAGATATTCGGCACCGAGAACATCAGAATCTTCAGCTTCTACATTCCCGAGGGCATGACCCGCGAGGAGTGCCGCCCCGAGGTAATGCAGCGGCTCGCAAGAATGCTCGAATACGCCGAGTCGGAGGGAGTCACCCTCTGCCACGAGAACGAAAAGGGCATTTACGGCGAGTCGGCTGAATGCTGCATGGATATACAGAAGGAATTCGACGGCAGAATCAAGCTGATATTCGATCCGGCTAACTTCGTAATGGACAGTCACGAGTCCTATCCGGCGGCGTACGAGCTGCTTGGCGACAAGATATACTATATGCACATCAAGGACGCGACCGCGGACAAGGTCATCTGCCCCGCCGGCAAGGGTATCGGCGGCGTTCCGCAGATTCTCGCCGACCTCGACAAGAAGCGCGACGGAAAGATATTCCTGTCGGTCGAACCGCACCTCAAGGTGTTCAAGGGCTTCGAGTCGCTTGAAGCCACCGGCGACAAGACTATAATGCCCGAAAACACATACTCCTCGAACACCGAGGCATTCGGCGTCGCGGTAAAAGCTCTCAAGGATATTATCGGAAAGTAATTCCGATATGACCCGAAGTGCCGATGTTCGGCTTGACACTGTTATGCGATATGTGTTTTCAGCCGATGCAGCGGCACTTTCGCCGTATATATTGACATTTGTGATATAAAGCGTAATTTAACACTTACAAGAAAGGACGCTTTCGTGGCGGCTTACACCGACGAAAGTGAATGAAACAAATATGTCAAAACTCAAAATGCTCGCTATTGACCTCGGTGCTTCGAGCGGACGAGGAATCGTCGGCAGCTACGACGGCGATAAGCTGACCCTTGAGGAAAACCACCGTTTCCCGAGCGATCCGCTGACTGTCGCGGGTACGTTCTCGTGGGATATACTGCGCATATTCTATGAAATCAAGCAGTCGCTCGGCAAGTGCGCGCTGTCAAGCGATCGCGATATCGCGACTATCGGTATCGACACCTGGGGCGTCGACTATGGTCTGCTCGACAAGCACGGCAAGCTACTCAAGAATCCGGCGCACTACCGCGACACCCGCACGGTCGGGATTCAGGACTACGCCGAAAAATTCATGCCGAAAAAGCGGCTGTATGAAATCACCGGCATTCAGTTCTGCGACTTCAATACTGTATGGCAGCTCTGCGCCGAAATGCGCGACAACCCCGAGCTTATCGGAATCGCCGACAAGATGCTCAATATCCCTGACCTTTTAAACTATTTCCTGACCGGCGAGATGAAAAGCGAATACACGATAGCGTCGACCGGCGCGCTGCTTGACGCCAAGACCGGCGAGTGGTCGCGCGAGATAATCGACGCGTTCGGACTGCCCGAGCGTCTGTTCGCGCCTCTCGTTAAGCCGGGCAATATACTCGGCGGACTCTTACCGTCGCTCACCGAGGAGCTCGGAGACATCTCGGCAAAGGTCGTAAATGTAGCCGCGCATGACACCGCGTCGGCAGTTGTAGCCGTTCCGGCGGTCAAGGGTCAGGACTTCATCTTCATCTCGTCCGGCACGTGGTCGCTGATGGGTACCGAGACCTATTCGCCGATAATCACCGACAAGTCGTTTTCCTACAACTTCACGAACGAGGGCGGCTTCGGCGGCTCGATACGCTTCCTTAAGAACATAATGGGTCTGTGGATCGAGCAGGAATCGCGCCGTCAGTGGAAGCGCGAGGGCAAGTCGTTTACATTTGACGAGCTGTCAAACATGGCAATGGCGTCGAAGCCCTGCCAGTGCATTATCAATCCGGACGACCCGGCGTTCGGCGTTCCGGGCAACCTTCCGCGCGCGATTTGCGAATACTGCGAAAAGACCGGACAGCATATCCCCGAAAACGAAGGCGAGATTGTACGCGCAATCTTCGATTCGCTCGCGCTGCGCTACAAGTGGTCGGTCGAGGCTATCGACGACATGAAGGGCAAGCGCATTCCGTTCATCAACATAGTCGGCGGCGGCACAAAGGAAGAGCCGCTCTGCCAGCTCTGCGCCGACGCCTGCGCGCGTCCGGTATACGCGGGACCGGTCGAGGCGACCGCTATAGGCAACCTCGCGGTTCAGGCTATATCCATGGGCGAGCTGAAGGATCTTGACGAAGCGCGCGAGATGATACGAGGTTCGTTCGAGGTCAAGTATTACGAGCCAAAGCTCGCCGACAAGGATATGTGGGACGACGCTTACGCGCGTTTCAAAAAGCTCATCGGCGAATAAGCAAAGTTAATTTTAATCAGGAGATACATATATGAACACCACCAAAGCATACGAACTCGCAAAAGAAATTTACGCGTCCATCGGCGTCGACACCGACAAGGCCATTGAGCGTCTCAAGACGATACCCGTATCGATGCACTGCTGGCAGGGCGACGACGTCCGCGGCTTCGAAAATCCGGACGGCGACCTGACCGGCGGTATCCAGACCACCGGAAACTACCCGGGCAGAGCTACTACGATCGATCAGCTCCGCGCCGACTTCGAGAAAGCCGCGTCGATGATCCCGGGCAAGAAGAAGATCAGCCTGCACGCAATCTACCTCGACAACCTCGGCGAGAAGGTAGACCGCACCGAGATTGAGCCGAAGCACTTCGCTTCTTGGGTAGAATGGGCGAAGAAGAACAGCATCGGACTCGACTTCAACCCGACCTGCTTCTCGCACCCGATGAGCGCGAGCGGCTTCACACTGTCGAGCGCTGACGACGACGTGCGCGCGTTCTGGGTAGAGCACTGCATCAAGTCGAGAATCATCGCTGAATACTTCGGTCGTGAGCTCGGCGACACCGCCTGCACCAACTACTGGATTCCGGACGGCTTCAAGGACATTCCGATCGACCGCTACGCATGGCGCGAGCGTCTGATTGACTCGTACGACAAAATCTTTGCCGGCCAGGACAAGAAGTACAACTTGAACGCAATCGAGAGCAAGGTATTCGGTATCGGTGCCGAGTCCTGCACGATAGGCTCGCTCGAGATGTGCCTTGGCTACGCGGTCAAGCACAACCTCATGCTGACGCTCGACACCGGACACTTCCATCCGACCGAGGTCGTTTCGGACAAAATCTCGTCCGCGCTGCTCTTCCTCGACGATGTAATGCTGCACGTATCGCGTCCGGTTCGCTGGGACTCCGATCATGTAGTAATCTTCGACGACGAGCTGAAGTACATCGCGCAGGAAATTATCCGCGACGGCTTCGAAAAGCGCGTCCACATCGGACTCGACTTCTTCGACGCTTCGATCAACCGCATCGCCGCGTGGGTAATCGGAACACGCAATATGCAGAAAGCGCTTATGTACGCGCTGCTTGAGCCGACCGCGAAGTTGAAGGAGCTCGAGCTTGCCGGCGACTACACATCGCGTCTCGCACTGCTCGAGGAGTACAAGTCCTATCCGTTCGCAGCGGTTTGGGATTACTACTGCGAGAGCGAGAACGTACCGGTTCGCGACGCTTGGCTCGCTGACGTCAAGAAGTACGAAGCCGACGTTTTGTCAAAGAGATAATCAAGCTGTATATATTCATTATTTATACGAATTTAATTGCATATATACAATATAACTTACCGCCGCACCATATCCGGTGCGGCGGCTTCTTGTATCCATACATAAATCGAATCTCATATTCGATTCAAAACTCCAAATCAATGCGTCGGCTCTGATAAGCAACACATACTGCGATATTGCGTCAGCTTTTTCCCGAGCCAATCAATCCCATCTCACGGCTCACATAATCACGCCCATGCGCAGCTTGTCCGCGATCATGGCGATGAACTCGGAGTTTGTCGGCTTGCCGCGCTGACGACTGATCGTGTACCCGAAGAAGCTGTTGAGCGTC
>CAJFKR010000087.1 GCA_904386005.1 Candidatus Flemingiibacterium merdigallinarum | reverse complement strand
GCCGGTATTAAATTTTTGACTTCACATCGTGTTCCTTGCCTCTGAAAACATTGATTTTACTGGACTTGCTCATGTTTTCTTATTAGGAGGCAAGTCACGGGCTGCCCGTTTTTATATTTATTCAAGCCAATAACTTTATTTCTCGTCCGGTACAAATTCCTCGATAGTCTTAGGCTCGGCGATGTCGCGCAGTATGTCGAACAATTCGCGCTCGTTGCCGCAGACTACGAATACCGACTCCGCGCTGTCAAGCTTCAGTTTCACCTTGGTGTAAACCTCGCCGCGATAGTTGACCAGCTCATATTCGGCACGTTTAATCTTTCCAGTGTGCGGATTCCACAGCTCGGGGTTGAGATTGCCGCGCAGCAGCACTTCGCCGTCATAGTCAGCCTTGGTCGAGTTCGAGAAGAAATACACATCGCAGTTTTCCTGACGCTTGTGCAGACAGCCGAACACGCCGCCCTTGACGATAGCCTTCGCCACGCCCGAATTCATATATGACGGATAGATAAGGCTCAGCGCGCCATGCTCGTCAAGCGTCGGCATATCCATTATTTCAACGTCATACGCAACGTCAAGGTCGTCGAGCAGCTCCGAGATGAGCCGGCTCTCGACGTGATAGGTTCCGTCCGCGCCGGTCTTGTCGGACGGCAGGAAATACGCCGCGCCGCCGTTTGCGTTGTGGTTTTCGTATATGTCCTTGAGCACCGTCCGCTCGCCCGAAGCCTCGCCGAAGATCTCGTCAATGATCTTCACTACCTCGTCGTCATAGCTCTTGTCGGGCGAGAACTCGAACGCCTTTGACGGCAGCTCGACCGTCGCTACTATCTTTCCGCCGCCGTCCCAGAATTTCTTGATCAGGCGCAGATTTTCAAGGCTGATCATCGACATTCCCGGCATGATGAGCACGCGGAAGCGCTCGAAGTTGCGCGCGTTGTTAAGATACAGCACACCCTCGTCGGCGGTCACCCGCTCGGTCATGACCTCGGGGTGCAATACGGTAAGGTCGTGTCCGGCATATGCCATAATGCTGTTGATAAGCGTCATATAGTCGGTGTTCTCGGGCGTCTTTGAAAACTCAAAGCCGTGCGCCTCGGCCTCGTACAGGTACATCTGCGAGTGAACCGAATATATCGGATAGAGCATCGCGATGTCGCAGACATGGCGGCCGCCGCGCAGCAAAGCCTGACAGCGGGTCATGTAGTCAAGCAGGTCGGGCAGGTCGTTTTTGAATTCGGGATTCCGGTGCGACACCTCGTGAGGTATACGCGCGTTGCCCGACAGCCAGAGCGTGTGCGGTATCATGTAGTTGACGCCGCGCGAGAACGCGTTCATCGCCTCGCAGTAGAGGATACGCTTGTCGAGCTGTCCGTAGTTGCCGTATATCTCACAGACCACCGTGTCGAGGTCGTAGTTGTAGGCCGCGCTCGACGCTATTTTCAGTCCGTTGAAGCCGTACATATACCAGTGGACGAGGTCGAGACCTACCGCGCCGCCGTATTTGCGCCACAAAAAGCCGTCGCCGTAGACCCACGAGCAGGACGCGTCCTTCGGCTCGCTCACGTGTCCCATCGACAGAAGCCCATGACGCTTCGTGTAATCGCCGACCGCCTTGAAGAAGCCGCTCGCGAACATCTGAGCGCGGCAGTCCATGAACAGAGCCTTGTAGTGGTCGGTGTCCTCGCCGATATACTCCCACAGCGCCGGATAGTAGGGCGCGGGGTCGAAGCCGTATTTCTCCTCGAACACCTCGTTGAAGCTGTAGTCCCACATACGGCGGTTGGGCACGTTATATTGCAAATCGTCGTAAAAAGTCATCTTTACGACGTCGCCGATGTAGTCGGCGTAACGGTCGGCAAAACGCTTGTAGGTCAGCGAGACATAGTCCATCGACGCGTCGTAGCTCATGAAATTCGCGTAGCCGTTGCCGGCGGGCATACAGATGTATTCCTCAATGTTCCAGTTTCCGTCCGGCACGTTCCAGACAAGCATACCGTCGCTCACAAACTCGCGCAGGTCGATGACCTTGAGATCGTCCACCTCAAGCGCGACAATGCTCATCAGCTTGTAGCCCTCTCCGGTCTGGAGCTTGCGCTTGACCGTCTCGCCCTCCATGCACTCATGCTCGAAGCGGCGGAGCATCAGCGCGCAGGAGTTCGGGAACGCCTTCGCCATCTCGCCGCCCGCGCGGCCGGTCGGGAAGTCGAGGTCGTCGTAATACACAATGCTCATATCGAGCTCGCGCGCCTTGTCAAGCAGTGCTCGATAGTCGTCGTAGTATTCCTCGGTGCCGAACGCGGGCTGAGTTCCCTCGTGACCATCGCTCGCCGAGACCGGCAGTGGAGTCAGACCGCCGTATCCGCTCTTCTTGTAGAGCACGATATTTTTCGCGACATCCTCGGTGAGCTTGCCATTCTCGGCAAAGCGGCCGTCCATGTGATAAAACGGCACCGGTCGGAAGCTCATCGGCATAAGCTGGAAATCGCGTTTCAATTCTTTATATTCCTTTGCGGTTTTGATATTTAACAATACAATCACTCCTGAAATCATACAAAACGCCGAGTTTTGCCGCGGCGCGAGATATTTACAATTTATACGCGGCGGTCACGGTTAAACAAAACCGCCGACTGCCGCCTGTTCAGAAAACCCGCCCACCGTCTCTCACAATACAATGCCTGACCCTGTCGTCTACATTATTATATGACCGGATACATTCTGCTTGGAATGACATGATATCATACTTATCAACTCCTGTCAAGAGGAAATACGTGAATTTTATAATTTTTCACTTTTTGCACAAACGCCCTATATGTATTTTATACATATTAACCTTGTTTCCATTTTTATAGATATATTTTAACATAATAATGGGCTAATAAACATTTATATTTATTTTTTATATTGACAACCATAAATAATATATGTATAATATTATTGACTGCGCCGAATTAAAGTTAGATATTGACAAAATAACCACATCTGTGAGGTGAAACGCTTCAATGGTAGCACTTGATAATTACCCCTCCGGACTAATCGAAGCCCTCGACCGGAAGGGAGTCGCAGCGGATAAGCTCATGCTTATAGCAAAATGCGACATGAACAAGGAGGGCGCGCACTGCGACTGCTTTCTCGCCGCGACCGCTGAGGAGCTGCTCGTAATATCTGGAATCACCACGCTTCGTGAGAAGAAGGGTCTGACAAAAAACGCGAAGCTGCTGTCCGGCGCGGCCGCGTCGAGACTCGAGGCGGCGTTCGAGGAGCTGACATATGAATGCTATATGCTCGCCGACACGACCGATTTTCGGGTCGAGGAGCTGCTCTCGTCAGCAAGGCTGGTCGCGAAGGACAAAAAATCGGACCGTGACGTCCTGATTGCCGTTTTCACGAACACATCGAAGTCCGAGATGAACCTTTTCTGCAAATACATAGCAAAGGTCGTCGAAAATAAGCCGTTCGAGCTCGACGAGGAGGACAAGAAGGAATCGCTGTTCTGCCCGAAATGCGGCTCGCGATACCCCGACCCGAACCGCAAAATCTGTCCGCGCTGCATGGATAAGGGCAAGCTGATACGCCGCATGAGCGTGTTCTTTGTCAAATACAAATGGCTGATGCTCGTGATACTGCTGCTGCTCATCGCTATGAGCGCGCTCGGCGTATTGTCCCCGTATATCGGCTCGGCGTTTTACTACGACGAGGTGCTCGCCGCCGACGGCAGCTTCTACGGTCAGATACTGCTCGTGCTCGCGATGATAGTCTCGATACGCGTGTTCAACGTCATATTGAACGTCATAAACGGCGTAATCACATCGCGCATAGCGTCGCTGATCACATATGACCTGAAACGCACGATCTTCGACGCGATACAGCGGCTGTCGATATCCTTCTTCACCGGACGCCAGACCGGCGGTCTGATGACTCAGGTCAACAACGACGCGCAGACGATATACTGGTTCTTCTGCGACGGCTTCCCCTACTTCCTTGTAAACGTCGTGCAGGTTATCGCGCTCGTTATAATAATGTTCATTTTCAATCCGCTGCTCGCGTTCCTGTCGCTTGTCACGATACCGGCGTTCGTGTTCCTCGTCAACTTCATCTTCAAGCGGCTCGACAAGCTGCACGCGAAACGCTACTCGAGCTCGCGCGCGATGAACGGAGCGCTAAGTGACGTGCTCGGTGGAATCCGCGTCGTCAAAGCCTTTTCTAAGGAAAAGAACGAGGTTCGCCGCTTCAACCGCTATTCGAGGCGGCTCGCCGAGAATCAGCAGAATCTGTCAAACTTCCAGAACATCGCGTTCCCCTTTGCCGATTTTATTCTCTATCTCGGAAATATATTCGCGTGGGGCTTCGGCGGCTGGATGGTTATACAGGGCGAGCTCACCTATGGTCTGCTCGTAACCTTCACCGCGTATATGAATATGGTCTACGGACCGATGTACTTCTTCATCGACATGACCTACTGGGCAGCCGACTGCCTCAACGCCTGCTCGCGACTGTTCGAGGTCATGGACGCGGTTCCCGAGGTCGTCGAATCCGAGCACCCGGTGCCGATGGAGACAGTCAAGGGACAGGTCACATTCAAGAACGTCGAGTTCGGCTATGAGAAAAACCGCAAGGTCATCGACGGCGTGAGCTTCGACATCGAACCCGGTCGAGTTATCGGCATAGTCGGTCACACCGGCGCGGGCAAGTCTACGCTCGCGAACCTGCTGATACGGCTGTATGACGTCACGTCCGGCGAGATACTCATCGACGGCGTCAACGTCAAGGACATCTCGTTTGCCGACCTCAGGAGAAACGTCGCGATAGTCTCGCAGGAAACATATCTGTTCATGGGAACTATACTCGAAAACATCCGCTACGCGCGTCCGGACGCTACGCTGATGGAGGTAATCGAAGCCGCGAAAATAGCCGGCGCGCACGACTTCATAATGAAGCTGCCCGACGCGTACGCGACCCGAATCGGCTTCGGCTACAAGGATTTGTCCGGCGGCGAGCGTCAGCGCGTGTCTATAGCCCGCGCGGTGTTGCGCAACCCGAAGATACTGATACTCGACGAGGCCACCGCCGCTATGGACACCGAGACCGAGCGTCAGATTCAGACCGCGCTCGAGCGGCTCGTAAAGGGGCGGACGACGATAATGATCGCGCACCGCCTGTCGACACTGCGCGACGCCGACAAGCTGATTGTCATCGAAAACGGCAAGATGCCCGAATTCGGAACGCACCTTGAGCTTATCAACAAAAAGGGCATTTACTACAACCTCTACCGTATGCAGGTCGAGGCGCTCAAGAACATCGGAATCGAAGCCTGAATATCGAAGTGAAAGGAATGACTGCATATGCCGGAAAACCAAAGCATTGACGCCGTGCAGAACGCGCTCGGCGGAATCGTACATATAAACTTTCTGAACCGCGACAACTGTGTTATCACCGAGAAGAACGGCTTCATCGGGCTTCGCGCGATAATAAAGAAGCCGGAGGAGCTTATCCCGTCCGACGACAAATCGGGCGATAAGAAGCCGGAGACAAGTAAAGCCGACGATAAATCGGGCGGCAAACCCGACGATACTGCCAAAACAAAGTCTGCCGACGAAAAGTCTGACGACTCGAAACCTGCCGACGAAAAGTCTGACGACTCAAAACCTAACGGCAAAAAGCCAAGCGACGAAAAGCCGACCGAGCCGTCGCCGTTCGCCGAAATACCGGAGGGCATGATTGAAAAGGTCGCCGAGCGGATATTCCTGTCCCGCGCGTTCCCGTTCGATATGCCGTTCGAGTATATCTCCGTGCTCGACAAGGACAAAAAGGAGATCGGCTTCATACGCTCGCTCGACGATTTCGACGAGCCGGCGAAAACGCAGCTGATACATGAGCTTGAAACGAAGTATTACACGCCGGTCATAAAGAAGATACTGTCAGTAAAGGAGCGTTACGGCTTCTCGTACTGGAAAACCGAGTGCGAGTTCGGCGAAAAGAGCTTCACGCTGCAGGACACCTTCCGCAGCATCATCAAGTCGCCGAGGGACGACGGAACCGAGCGCATATTCATTCTTGACGTCGACGGCAACCGCTACGAAATTCCCGACGTCGAGGCGCTCGACCGCAAGAGCTACAAGAAAATCGAGCTGTACCTGTAAATCTTAAAAAAATTTACAGACCACGAGTTTTGTAACATCTCAGCTGTAAGCTGAGATTCAGCCGTCAGCTGAGATTCAGCCGTCAGCTGAGATGTTCGAAGCTCAAAGACGGCGATTAGCTCCAGAAACATCGACATTAATTTGACATTAATCAAGGAGGATTTGCTCGTATGGAAAGCTTTGCACCCATAATCACAAAAATCATTAAAAAAGGCGCGTTTACCTTTCTCGGCAACGAAAACATCGTCGGTCATAACAATAAGATAGATGAAAGCGCGGACTTTGGTAAAATCTGGGGCGACTTTTTCGATAAGGGCGGGTACATTCCCATCGAACCGTATGCCGAGGACACCGCTCCCGTCAATGTCTGGTTCAACGACACAGACGGAAAATTCATCTATATGCAGGGCTTGTTCGTCAAAGCCGTCGATAAAATCCCCGAGGGCTACAGTCTGCGCGAATTTCCCGCGTGCGAATATTTAATGGTAACCACCGAATGGCTGGACAGACATGACCGCAGCGTAGGCTATGAAGGCAACGGTCGCTGCAACGAATACGCTGACAAAACGGCGAGTCCGGAGGGATACGAGCGCTTTGACGAGGGCAGCGTGCCGCTTCACCGCATAGAGGTAGAGGTCGGACCGATTAACGGCAGCTACCGTTATGAGGTGTGGCTGCCGCTCAGAAAAAATAAGCGCGGGTAAATTACAGCGTTTCGATTTTAACAGTTTTGAAAGGCAGATATGAAAAGCTATAATAAGGATTGCTACACCAAAATCAACTCAGAGACATGGGACAGCTGGGCGGAAAATGGCTGTGAGTGGACGATACCGATAACCCGCGCCGAATACGACAGGGCGAGGGAGAGCGGAGACTTCACCGTCTATCTTACCCCCTGCGTCAAGGTGCCGCTCGAATGGTTCGGCGAGCTTTCGAAATCGAAGCTGCTCGGACTCGCGAGCGGCGGCGCACAGCAGATACCGCTGTTTTCAGCCGTCGGCGCCGACTGCACGATATTCGACAATTCGAATGAACAGCTGCGCCGCGAGCGAGTCGCCGCCGACGAATTCGGCTACGACGTCGAGATAATCAAGGGCGACATGACGAAGCCGCTGCCGTTCGACGACAACAGCTTTGACATAATCTTTCACCCGGTGTCAAACTGCTACATCAAGGACGTTCGCCATGTCTGGAACGAATGCTATCGTATATTAAAGCCGGGCGGACGGCTGCTCGCCGGATTCGACAACGGAATGAACTTCCTGTTCGACGATATCGAGAATGAGCCGCTGATACTCCGCCACAAGCTGCCGTTCGACCCGCTCGCGATGAGTGACGAGGAATTTGCCAGAATGCGTGACAACTTCGAGGGAATACAGTTCTCGCACTCGCTCGAGGAACAGCTCGGCGGGCAGCTCGAAGCCGGATTCACGCTGCGCGCGCTCTATGAGGACCGCGACCGCGAGGGATACGGACTTTTGCGCGAATATACCGCGCAGTACATGGCGACGCTCGCGATAAAACCGGTGTGACGCCGACTGTAAAGTGACAGCCCAGAAAATCAGTCAGCAATTTTGTCCCCGAACCCGTTCAACGACCCATTTTACCGAATCCATTCAGAAAGGAATGAATGTATATGGCAGATGAAACGTTGCTTTCCTCGGAGCAGATCGAAGCCGAACGGCAGCGTGCGAAACGCGGCGAAATGCTCGCCCGGCTCAAAGCCCGCGACCCCGGCTTCAACGAGCAGGACGCGATAGTGATATTCGGCTATTCGCTCTGCGACCGTGTAACTGATGAAAGCAAAGCCGACCAGCGCGTCGACGGTCTGTGCGTTCTGACCCGTGACAGCCTGATCGTCTACAATGGAAACACACGTGTCCGCGATATAAAGCTTGCCGACGCGACCGACTTCCGGATCACCGCCGGCGTCGGCAGCGTCAGCGCGGATTGCACTATTGACGGCAGCGACTATCTGATCTGCCGAAGCGACAGCTCGCAGACCGCAGAATACGGCGCGATAATGAAGCGTATCAACCATTTCAAGGAGACCGGCGAATTCAAAGACGACTATATGAGCGACCTCGTGCGCTTCTGCGAGAAATGCGGCAGACCGCTGCCCCCCGGCTCGTCGATCTGCCCGCACTGTATTGACAAAAAGAGCGTCATGAAACGGCTGTGGGAAATCGCGAAGCCGTTCAAGTGGCGTATTCTTGTCGCGTCAGCCATGTTCTTCGTGATATCCGCGGTCAACCTCCTGACGCCGTGGGTCAACCGGATCATGGTCGACGACTACATCGAATCGCCGAATCCTGAAAATGTCGTGCTGTTCGAGTTTATTATAGTCGTGGCGTCGCTCGCGTTCATCAATATCTTTGTCAATATCCTGTCGGTTATCCGCAGCCGGATATTGGTCGCGACAAGCAACAAGGTAATTGTCCACCTGCGCGAAATGGTGTTCGGCAAGATTCAGCAGATGTCGATCGCGCGCATCTCAAAGCGCACGTCGGGTGAGCTGATGAACCGCGTCAACGGCGACACCGCGCAGATCCAGGATTTCGTCACGAATATGCTGCCAGACGTTTTGCAGCAGACGATAATGCTAATATCGATAGCGGTCATGCTGTTCGTCTACGACTGGAAATTAGCTCTGCTGATAATCTTACCCGCGCCGATAGTTTCGATATCCTTCCGTTTCTTCTGGAACTTCATGCACCGGCTTTACGACAAGTCGTGGCAGATTTCGTCGACGACCGACGCGGTGCTGTACGATATCTTCTCGGGAATCCGCGTCGTCAAAGCGTTCGGCATGGAGGCGCGCGAGGCCGACCGCTTCGACAAGGGTGCGCGCGAACTGCGCGATGTGACTATAAAAACCGAGCGCACCTGGCAGCTTATCTTCCCATGGCTCAACTTCTTCATGGGAATCGGCGAATTCTTCTTACTCTACTACGGCGGCACCAAGATACTCGGCGGCGAGATGACGCTCGGACAGATGGTGCAGTTCTCGGCTTACGTCAGCCTGATATACGGACCGCTCCGCTGGTACGCGAACCTGCCGCGCTGGATCGCGAGATTCACAACGTCGGTCGCGAAGGTGTTCGAGATCATCGACGAGAAGATCGACGTGCCCGACCGCGAGAACGCGAAGGACATAAAGATCAAAGGCACTATCGATTTCGAGAACGTGTCGTTCGGATACAATGAGACGACCGAGGTACTGAAAAAGATAAACCTGCACGTCGAGCCGGGCGAGATGATCGGAATTGTCGGCAAGTCGGGCGTCGGCAAGTCGACGCTGATCAACCTGCTCATGCGCCTGTACGACGTCAACGAGGGCTCGATCAAGGTCGACGGCATCGACATACGCGACCTGTCTCAGGACTGTCTGCGCTCTCAGACGGGCATCGTCCTGCAGGAGACCTTCCTGTTCGCCGGCACTATATACGACAACATCGCCTACGCGAAGCCGGACGCGACCCGCGACGAGATTATCACCGCCGCGAAAATCGCCGGCGCGCACGAGTTCATAATGAAGCTGCCCGACGCGTACAACACAAAGGTCGGCGAGCGCGGGCACACGCTGTCCGGCGGTGAGCGTCAGCGTGTGTCGATTGCACGAGCGCTGCTGCACAATCCGCGCATACTGATACTCGACGAGGCGACCGCGTCGCTCGACACCGAGACCGAGCGGCAGATTCAGGAGTCGCTGCAAAAGCTCACACGCGACCGCACGACGTTTGCTATAGCCCACCGCCTGTCGACGCTTCGCAACGCGACAAGGCTTATCGTCCTCGACAAGGGCACGATAGCCGAGGTCGGAACGCACGACGAGCTGCTCCGCAAAAAGGGCATTTACTACGGGCTCGTCATGGCACAGCGTCAGATGTCGAAAATGGCTCCGAAGAATTCGGAGAGCGCGTAAAAGCCGGTTAAGCAAAATTACACCTTTGCGAAAATCACACATTTCTCCAAGACTACATACCACCGATACAAAACCGCCGCGGTAATCGCATACCGCGGCGGTTTTATTTGTATTTAGCTTTGCTATGCTGACTATTAAATATCGTAATTGCCGGCTATGTATACAGCTTTGCCGGTCAGTCCGCCAGCGCCTCGAAGCTGTCGTTCAGAGTTTTCAGCTTGTTGTTGACCGTGCTCTCGACCGACGTCAGCAGCGACGCGGCGTTGCGGTTGTCCTCGGCAAACGCGGTGCGCAGCACTCCGTCGCGCAGCTCGGTGCAGAGGATCGTGTCGCCGTAGTCGAATACGCGGTTCTCGAATATCAGGTCGAGCATCGAAGCCGAGACCTCGTCGCGCGTCAGCTTGACCTTGAGCATTACGTCGTAGTACGCGGGGATCACGTAATTCTGCGACTCGCAGGCCATCGCCTCGAGGATTACACTCGCCATCTCGGGGTTGGAGTTCGTGCGCGGCACGCCGAACAGCTCGCAGCCCTCGATACGCGAATAGTATTTGTCCTGATTCTCATCGTATTTCGGATAAGGGATTATACCGAAATCGACCTCAGTCTCGCGGGTCAGCGTCAGCTGGAAGCAGGAACTGTTCGTGAACAGCGCGTGTCCGTCGTTGAATACGCGGAGCGCCTCGTCCTCACCCGACGCGCCGGTGTCCTCGTTCGCCGACAGGCGGTACCAGACGTTGTCGTCCCAAGTAAGCTCGAATATGCGCTGATATACGCTGATGAAATGCTCGTCAGTCGGGGCGGTGTAGACGAGCTTGCCATCGCTGTCCTTTTGAATCGAGGTCGCGCCAGCGCCGATCCAGAAGCCCGGCAGCACCTGCTTTGCCAGCGACGTGTAGCCGTATTGGTCTTCGCTGTCCATAACCTGATCGCCGTTCAGGTCGTTGACCGCGGCGCGGGCGAGCTCGGCGAACTTGTCATAAGTCCAGTCTCCGCTCAAAACCAGGTCATACGGATCCTCAAGCCCGAGATCCGAGATCATGTCCTTGTTGAACAGAAGCACGTGAGTAAAGTCATATGCCGAGATGTTGAACGCGCCGATCGCGAAGAAGTTTTCGCCGCACATCGAAAGGTCGCTGTAGAGCTGCTGATTCCAGTAGGGCTGCGACGGGTCGATCATCGGCAGCTCGTCTATTTTATAGAAAAAGCCTTCGGACGCGTAGTTGAACATATGCACATTGCGTCCCTGCTGCAGGTCGTATGTGTCGTCGCCGGCCATCAGATATTGACGCGGCGCGTCGTTGCCCTCGACTAAGTAGTCGTAATACTCCTCAACAAACGTGAAGTTGAATCGTTCCTCGAGCTCGCGGTTGCGCGCGTAAACCGCGTCGTTGAGCACCTCGCCGGTCTCCTCGCTCACATTGAGGTAGGGGTAAAAGAGCGGGGTTGTACGCGTATAGATTGTAAATTCCTCACCGCCGAAGTCATATTCTCCGAGGTTGTCGGTATAAACCAGCTCGGTGGTAGTCTCATCGGTGACGTCGCCGTCGCTCGATACGGCGTCGGTAGTCTGCGTGGATTCGTTGGTGGAGGTGCTATCACCGCATGACATTGCCGAAGCGAGCAGCGCTCCAAGCAATATAAGCGATATGTATTTTTTCATATGGTTTTCAGTCCCTTTCTGCCATGTGGAATTATCATGGCAATGAATTAACACAGTATAAAACACTGATATTATTATACATTAATATATAACCGTTGTCAATACATTGTCTCAAATCCGCGCGCTAATATTTCATAATTAAGCAATAACTCGATGGAGCCGCGTCCTTGAAATAGATGCGGCTCCATTTTATGGCATTATGTATCATCCCTCGAGCTGTTCGTATAGCTCGATCAATTCCTCGAGTCCCTGCTCCGCACCGGCTTCAATCGACGCCCAGGTCGACGCGAAGTCGGTGGTCTTTTTATTTATCATCGTGCGGCAGATCAGTCCCGCGCCGTTGAGCGCATAATTGTACGCGTAGACGAAGTCGGTTTTGGCAGCGTTCTTGATCATGTCGATTATCTCACCCGACGTGCTGTCGCTCACATATTTCGTTTTCAGCGCCATCTCATAATATGCCGGAATCACCGTGCGGTAGCTCTGCGCACAGAGCGCCTCGAGCGTCGCGCTGATTTCGTCGTAGTGCGTCACTGTAACCGGAATCGCGAAAATGGCCGCCGAGTCGTGTACCAGCGCGCTGTATTCCTGATCCTCGCTGTATTTCGGGAACGGAATGATACCGTATTCGGAATTCATGTCGCGCAGACTGTTCGCCGCAACAAAGCGGTTGATTAAAAACAGCGACCCATCCTCGGCAAAGCGATTGATCATCAAGCTTTCGTCGTCAGTGATGTATACGCCCTCATTATTGTAATAAAGATTGTACAGCTCCTCCATGTAGCCGATGAAATACTCGGTGTTGATATTCAGCGACGGGATACCGTTCGAGTCGCGGGTACACATCACATTGCCCGCCGTGTAGGTGAAGTGGTCGGGCTCAGTATTTACGCGCACATAAAAACCGTATGTGTCGCTTTCATCATACTGGCTGTTGCCGTTTACATCACGGTAAGCCATACGTGTGTAGTTGTTTAGTTCATCGTATGTCCAATTGCCGTCAAGCACAAGTTGATATAGCTCGTCCGCGGTCGTGCCGAGCGTCTCAATCATCACCTTGTTGAAGAATATACAGCTCATATTCTGTATGCTCGAAAGCGACATATCGCCATTCAGGAAGTAATACGGACCATCGCCGATTTTCAGCTCATCAATGTAGTCGCTCCACCACCACGGCTGCGACAGGTCTATGTATTTGTTGCCCTCGAGGTTTGTGTATATGCCCTCGAGCGACTGCGGAAGTATCGTCCACTGCGAGCCGCTGACGATGTCGTAATCGTCCGAGCCTGCCATTACCGACGAGCGAATCGCGTTCGCGTTTTGCGACGAGTCGGTGCCGGTTGGAATTGCTTCGAGCGTCACATTCAGCCGCTCCTCAACCATGCGGTTGCGGTTGTAGATAGCGTCGTCAATGATGTCTCCGGTCTGCTCGGCGCTTATCTCCTGCACGTTGATTTCGACGTCACGGCAGACTATACGGATATTCAGACCGTTGAAATCGAGGTCGTCCGGCAGCGAGTCGGGAGTGTTCTCACGCGATGGCTCGGTCTCGACGTCGGAGCTCGTGTCGGTCGGTTGAGTCTGCTCGTCTTCACCATTATCCCCTGACCCACACGCCGGCAGCATTGTCACTACACCGGCGAGCAGCGCGCATATGATTCTTCTTGTCTTCATCTGATATCCTCCATTTTGTTTATTTTACATTATAATAATAACTCAATGGTATAATACATATATATTATATCACAATATAAACTTGCAGTCAATATCCAGATAACAAAAACACGGCCGCGCCGTCAATTTTATGACAAATTTTCCTTTCTATGCAGATAAAATCTCATCTCGATCAACACGCTCAATACAAGCAAAAAAGGACTGTGAATAATCACAGTCCTTTTCATTCTGGTGACCCGTACGGGAATCGAACCCATGTTTCCGCCTTGAGAGGGCGGCGTCTTAGCCGCTTGACCAACAGGCCTCGTTCAGAACACTGATATTATATCATATTCGGAGGCGTTTGTCAAGGGTTTTTTCAAAAATATTTTATTTTTTTTGTATGTGTTAAAATGATATGAGCCAAAAAAAGAGGAAATCCTAACAAAGATATGGTATAATAGTTTTACCACAAACTCAACACCATATGGAGAAAGG
>CAJFKR010000086.1 GCA_904386005.1 Candidatus Flemingiibacterium merdigallinarum | reverse complement strand
TGCGAAGCAGAATCGCAGTCTGCGACTTCTTTGAAGTCGCAGACTTCATTGACCGCGAAGTCACAAAACTCGTGTCTGAAAATTTATTTTCAGACTTACAGCCCAAAGATGCTGCGGATGCTCGAAAACAGCCCGCCGAGCTTGTCAGTCAGCATCAGCATGACTATGATTATGCCGGCGAGAGATACGAGTATCGCCTGCTCCTCACGACCGTATTTTGACAGTATCTGGTAGGTTATACTGACAGTAATTCCCACGCCCGCGACCTTCAAAATAAGTCCCACATCCATTATGTAATCAATCCTTTCATATACTGCCATATATTGAATTTGTAATACAAACGCCGATATGCCTGTGATTCCTTAATGTCCGTTAGCGGCGTGATATCGCACCATATAATGACGGTGAGTTTTCTCTTATTCATAAAAGCAATATCGCCGCCATTGTTCCGACGAGGACTCCAAGCCCGCGATACAGACGCGTGACGCGCGGCAGCTCCCGTCGCGCGGCGTCGAGCAGCTCGCCCACTCGCTTTTCCCAGTACGCGCAGTGCGCGCTCTCCTCTGCGGCGGTATGGCAGCCGAGGTCGGTGAAAAATTTCATAAGCTCGTCTATCTGCGCGTCGGACAGACAGAGCCGTCTTTTGCATTTGGCGAGCGCGTCGGTCGGCCGCATTGTGAGCGCGGACTCGATGAAGCCGGAGCGCTCAAGCTGCCTGTCGGTGTATTCGGCGAAGATCGAGTCGAGCGGTGCGCGGCAGTAGTCGATACGCGCCTTGATGTGCGAAATCAATCGCAGAAAGGCTTCAAGCTCGTCTTTTTGTTCTTTATACATCGCCGCTCCTGAAAATCCGGCGGCAGAGCAGGCTAAAAATATCAAGAGACTGCCGATGAGCTGCGGCATATGAGCCCCTCCGCTTCGTCGCGCGTCACGCAGCCGAACGTAAAGCAGCGCGACAGCCGTCCGGCGGAACGCTCACGCGCGACCGAGATGTAGCAGTCGAACACCCGCTCGTCGTGCAGCAGGCGGATATTCGGGCGGGCGAGCAGACCGGATATCGACGCGGCGTGCGCGCTGGCGATAAGCGGAACGCCGGTGTTCTGCGCGGTGAGGATGGCGCGCGCCTCATCAGCGTCGCCGAGCTCGTCGCAAATCAGCACTTCGGGTGAAAGTGAGCGAGTCGCAATCTCAATACCTTTTGCGCGCGGGTAGCCGATGAGGAAGTCGCAGAGCGTATCGCGAAACATCTCGTCGATATACAGCTCGCCGCGCGTGTCTATGACCGCTACCCGCCGTCCGAATTCGCCGCCCAGCCGCGACGCGAGGTCGCGCAGCAATGTCGTCTTGCCGATGCCGGGCGGGGAAAAGATGAGCAGCGAGCCTATGCGGCCCGAGTCGAGACAGCGCCGTACAAGATAGTCGCTGACTCCGCGTATGATATGCGGCACACGGATATTTACCGACGTTATCTCCTACACGTCTCCGTCTGTCGAGACGCTGCCGCAGACCCCTATCCGGCAGCCGTCGCCGAAGCGTATGTAGCCCTCGCGGATTGTGTCGCCGTGCGCGTAATACGAGCCGTGGCATAATGCGTTGACGGTGTCGGACAGCTCGGCGGCGGTGAGCCGGACGTCGAGCGGCAGGTTGACTCCGGCGACAGTGACCGAAGCGGGACGGTTCAGCCGCAGACGCAGCTCGGATATATCCGCGGCACGGAATCTGCCCGCGGCTGACATTTCATACAGGCATTTGACTAAACGTTCAGGCAGGCAGAGCTCAAGCTGTTCTGTAGTCAGGCGATAATCTTTCATTTTTGCATATCCTTTCGTTTTGGCTTGATGAAACGATGTATTCAATATATACGGACAAGCGGACAAAAAAATTCGCGGTAGAATAAAATTCCGCGAATTGGTTGTTTGACGGCATTCGAATGATAGTTGGTATAAGGAGATGTGAGCTGTGCTTTGGAAGTGACAGTAATATTGCCATGTCAACTAAACTGCCTGAAATAATAATTTGATATATAAATTTACTAATCTATTCATTATTTATATTATAAGTTATAAAATTAGACAGCTATATCCTGCTTCGGATGATGTATAATATAAAAATCAGCTGATACCGCACTCAAAGCTTGACAAACAGTTACCATTCTGATATAATTGACTTAAAGTAAACCGACGACTGAATTGAGCTGTTGGCGAATCAGCTCAATGATTATGTTTCTGTGATGTCATGTGAAAGGAAGGCAGCTATGACAAGTCGTGAGAGATATATTCGTATGTACGAGCACCGCGAGGCCGACCGTGTGCCGATAACCGATAGTCCGTGGGCAGGTACTATCGTGCGTTGGAGACATGAGGGGATGCCGGAGGGCGTCGACTGGCGCGACTATTTTGGAGTCGACAAGATCGAGGGGATCGGAGTCGACATCACGCCGCGTTACGAGACGCGGCTTATCGAGGAGATCGACCGTTATAAAATCTACACATCGCCGTGGGGCGTGACGATGAAGCAGTTCAAGGAGCTCGACTCAACGCCCGAGTTCCTCGACTTCAAGGTCTCGGACTCGGACGCGTGGCAGGACGCGAAGCGCCGCATGACGGCGACGCCCGACCGCGTGAACTGGGACTATTTGAAACAGAACTACCCGCGCTGGCAGAAAGAAGGCAGCTTCATATCCGGCAGCTTCTGGTTCGGCTTCGACGTGACGCACTCGTGGATGGTCGGCACCGAGACCTTGCTCGTCGCGCTGCTTGAGGAGCCCGAGTGGGTTACCGATATGTTTGAGACCTACCTCGACAGCTGTATTACACTGTTCGACATGATCTGGGACGCCGGCTACCGCTTCGACGAGATCTACTGGCCAGACGACATGGGCTACAAGGGGACGACCTTCTTCTCACCCGAGATCTACCGCAGACTCGTCAAGCCCTTCCACAAGCGCGCCTGCGACTGGGCGCACTCAAAGGGCATTTACGCGCGTCTGCATTCCTGCGGAGACGTGATGTCATTGGTCGACGACATTGTCGACGCGGGTGTGGACGCGCTGAACCCGCTCGAGGTCAAGGCGGGCATGGACCCGGTGCTCTTGAAGCGGAAATACGGCGACCGGCTCGTGCTGCACGGCGGCATAAACGCCGTCCTCTGGCCCGAGCGCGACCGGATAATCGAGGAGATCGACCGCGTGGTTCCGGTGCTCAAGGAGGGCG
Organism: Candidatus Flemingiibacterium merdigallinarum; assembly: GCA_904386005.1. Taxonomy (GTDB): domain Bacteria; phylum Bacillota; class Clostridia; order Oscillospirales; family CAG-272; genus Flemingiibacterium; species Flemingiibacterium merdigallinarum. The sequence goes on along the minus strand of CAJFKR010000086.1, from coordinate 19,212 downwards.
GCGGGTACATATTCTCGTCCGACCACTCGATACCGAACAATGTATCGCTTGAGAATTTCCGCGAGATTGTAGCCGAGGTGAAGCGGGTCGGCAGCTACGAATAGCCGGCAGGATATATACGTCACTGGAGGGAATGATTGAATCATGGCACAGATATCAGAAAAGGACCGCGGTATATTGCGGGAGCTCGCCGCGCGTCAGCGGGATTTCGCGACGTCGGCGAAGAACGACGAGATACTCAAAAAGTGGGACGCGCTCGCACATTCGAGACGCGAGAGCCCGACCGTGCGGCTGCTCTACTCAAACTTTACCGACGAGGTCGTCGGCGCGCGTATGCGCTGCGAGGGCGACGCGGCGCGTTCGCTCGAGTGGCAGCTGCTGTCGACAATGGTCGGGCGCGAGCTGTTCGACGACGACACGCCGATCTCACCGACGTTTGACGTCGGCCGCAGCATCTGGGCGTCGCCGTTCGGCGCGCGTCCGCACACCTCGCGCCGCGAGGGCATGGCCAAGGGCTTCCACATCGATCCGGTGATAAATGACTACGCAGCCGAGATCGACAAGCTGCGCGGCGGCAGCTACGGCGCGAATCCGAAAGCCGAGCAGGACAGAATGGAGCTTGCCGACAGCGTGTTCGGCGATATCCTGCCGCCGCGGCTCGTCATGCACAGTCTGACCGGAGCTATCACGAATCCGCTCGTCATGCTGTCCGGCATGGAGAACTACTACCTCGCGATGTACGACGCGCCTGACACGCTGCACGAAATCATGGATATGGCGACGCGCGTATATGAGGACTTTTACGACTACCTCGAGCGAGAGGGACTGCTGTTGCCCACGGTCGGCATAAGTCCGGTCGCGCAGGAGAGCTACGCGTTCAACTCGGAGCTGCCGGCTGACAAGGCGGTGAAAACCACCGACGTCTGGGGCTTCCTCGAGTCGCAGGAGACGACCGCCGTCTCGCCCGAGACCTACGGCGAGTTCGTGTTCCCCTATCAGGACAGGCTGGCAAGGCGGTACGGACTGCTTTCCTATGGCTGCTGCGAGCGGGTCGACGCGATATTCGAGGATTACCTTTCGAAATGGAAGAACCTGCGCAAGCTGTCGGTGTCGCCGTTCAACAACGAGCCGCAGGTCGGCGAATATCTGCGCGGTACGAATATTGTCTACTACTCGAAGCCGCGCGCCGAATATGTCACGAACCCCGGTCCGCTCGACGAGGACGCGCTCCGCGAATACTTCAAGGGCGTCTGCGAAGCCGCGAGCGGCTGTATACTCGAAATCGCACAGCGCGAGGTAGGCACGATATTCGGAGACTACGAGCGCGGCAGACGGTATGTCGAGATAGCTAAGGAATGTATCGAGAAGTATTGGAAGCCGTGAGTTAAAATAAAAGCAGCGTCTCATCCGCGCCCATGCTATTGGGCGAGGTGATGAGACGCTTTCAGTTTTGATTATAGTGTTCAGTCGTGGTTCAGCACGAGCTGATATTCAAGTCTGCGGCGCTCGAGCAGGCAGAGCGCTGCCGACTTACATTTGAGCGAGCAGATATTTTTAGCCCAGCAGCCGTCGCAGCTATGCGCGAACGCTTCTTTTGGCGCGAAAGGATTGCGCTTTTCGGCGACAAACGGCTTCGCGGCGCGGTCGAGCTCTTTTATCAGCGCGGTCGCGTCCTCCTCGTTCAGCGCGTCGCCTTTTGGCGCTTCACTGTTTGACGCATCGTTTTCAGCTGGGACGATTTCGAGCTTTCCGACATACTCGTCGAGCGGCTGAATATGCGGATTGGAGTGCGACGCCAGAACGCTTTTGCCGTCGGTGATGAGCGCGCCGCCCGCTTCTATCGGACATACCGAGCTGTCGTCTGTCCGGTCGTCCGAATAGAGACTTCCGTCAATGTAGAGCTTGTAAAGTTCGGCGTATGTATCGTCGATAGCCGCGCTGTCGTATTTCGCGAGGTCGTATCTGAGCGCGGACGGACAGTCCTTCGGCATCGGCAGCTCGATGTAGTCGAGCATCTTAAACATAAGCTCGTCAAGTATGTGCAGCGTGCGGCTGCCGCTGTCATATGCCCAGCGGTGACCGCCGAGTTTGAATGAATGTACCATTTTATATCACCCATGCTTCGCGTTGCGAAGTCCTTTTGTAATGTCCTGACTATATTAACTGAATTATATCCTTGCTTTATACTGAATTGATATACACTGACGCCATCATCAGCGGCGCTGCAGCTGACGCCGAGCCTTTGCCGCCGGACTGTTTCGACCCTCTCCGGCAGACTGACGCTTCGGCTTCGCTACCTGCGCGCCGACCAGCGAGCAGACTAAGCTCACCGCGTATCCGGCTGCGGTGAACCAGAGCGGATATCCGCCCTCCCCGCCGCGTTGGAACAGTGAGAGCAGCCAGATCAGCATTATATACGCCGCCCCGCCGACGATTCCAGAAAGCAGCGCGTTTGCCGGACACCACTTCGCGGCGGCAAAGCCGACCGAGACAGCTCCGATACAGAGCGTGACTATGGCGAATATGCTGACAATGCCGGACGGATTTTCCGTCCTCAATGCGATTGCGGACAAAATCAACGCGAGCAGAACTACGATGATGATTCCGACGACTAAGCCCTTGAGCGCTGATAAAAACAGTCCGCCGGCGAGCTCCGGCTCGTCCCGTTTTATGTTGTTTGACAATTTTCGCTCCTCCTTATATAAATACTGTCGCTTATTTATATGTGAGGATTGCGCGTTTGATTCGAATTCAGGCGGATTTTTCTGATTGTATGAATATTTATAAATACAGAAATAAAATTGACTGAAATATTCGGTCTATATTCGTGATAAAGCAGCCGCGTCAATCGGAGCGGTCAACAATAAATCGTCAGCAGTCCTCGGCTTTCACGTCGATACTCTTGATCGCGCTGCGCAGGATGCGGATTTTTGTGCCGTCACGACCGGTCTCGATCATGACGGTCTCTTCCTTGATGCTGATGACCTTGCCGATGATGCCGCCTACGGTCGTGATCTCGTCGCCGACCTGGAGCGAATTGCGCATTGCGGCGGTCTCCTTCTCCTGCTTCTTCTGCGGTCTGTACATGAAGAAGTAGAATACCGCGACCATCGCGACAAGCATGATTATTGTAGTAATACCCTGACCGGCAAGTCCTGCCTCGGCGGCGGCTGTGTCGGCTGTTGAGGCGGCGTCTGCCGCGGTTAAAAAGATGTTCAAAATGAAAACTCCTCCGTTTATATCTGTTTATACTAATAAATTATACCCTATTTTTCCGAATTTTGCAATAGGTAATTGTAAATTCGGCGTGGATTATAAATATTCATCGCGCACGTAGTTTATATATTCGACACAGTCGGCGTCGTTTCCGGCGACGACGTTGGCCGCGTGCAGCGTGTCGGCAAGCTCGCGGCGGCAGGGGTCGAGTATCGCGGCGTCAAGACGGCAAACTATCGCCGACGCGAGAAACGCCGAATTTATCAGCATACGGCGAGGCAGTCCGAACGATATGTTCGACACGCCGCATATAGTCCTCGCGTCAGTCTCGCTTTTCAGCAGCCGGAGCGTCTCAAGCGCGTTTATCGCGGCGTCGGGCTTTATGGCGAGCGATTCTGACAGTATGTCTACGTAAACGCGACTGCTCTCGATACCGGCGGCGTTCAATCTTGACAGCGCCGACTTCGCAAGCTCCACCCGCACCCGCGGCTCGGGTACGCGCCCCGATTCGGTCGGGAGCAATACTGCCGAGCAGCCGGTTTCGCGCATTATCTCGAGAAGCGGCGACAGGTCGGCATCGGCGGGAAAGGAATTGACAAGGCAGCTCCTGCCGCAAATCCGCGCGGCTCTATAAAGAATATCTATGTTCGGCGAATCGGGCATGACCCTGCAATTGCTGTGCTGCTGTATCAGTCTGATAATCAGCTCCATCGCACCCGGCTCGTCGCCGGTAAGGGCGGTGTTGACGTCGAGCAGAGCCGCTCCGGACTCCTCCTGACGGCAAATCAGCTCGACGGCAGCGGTATCGTCTCCGTTCAGCGCGCGGGTCATCGCGTCGAGCGACGACTTAATCGAGCTGTTCAGCTTTTCTCCGATTATGATCATATGAAATGCCCGAAATGTTCATTCGATTCCGAAGTGTTCACTCGGTCTTTTTCTTCGCGGCGTCGACCGGACAGACGTCGACGCAGATATTGCAATCGCGGCATTTATTGTCGTCGATCGAGAACATACCCACGTCGCTTATTATGACGGCGTGGAACGGACACTCGACGTCGCAGGTGCCGCAGCGGATACAGATTTTTTGGTCTATATAGTGTTTCATCATTATGACCATGACTTCGCGTTAGCGAAGTCTACCTTTCTTATGTCGATGTTTTGTGACGGTTTGCGAAGCAGAATGCGAAGCAGAATCGCAGTCTGCGACTTCTTTGAAGTCGCAGACTTCATTGACCGCGAAGTCACAAAACTCGTGTCTGAAAATTTATTTTCAGACTTACTACCTCATTAATATTCAAGCTCGGACAATCTATAAATAGCCCACATGAGACTACTCGATCACAGATCCTTTTCGGCGCGGCGGCGGTGCTTGAGCACGCGCAGCTTTACATACAGCTTTGGCATACGGTTTACAAGGAAATCCTTGAGATGCCCGCGGGCGCCGGCGTAAATGTCGTGAACCTTTACAAGGAACTTGTACGGCACGTGCTTGCCGGTGACGCGTATGTCGAGCCATTTTTCATAAGGCTTGCCGAGGATGGGCGGCAGCTTGTAGGCTAATTTGTACCGTTTGACGAAGTGCATGAAATAGCCCTCGATAAACAGCACCTGTTCCTCGGGGAACTGCGGCTGTACGAGCGGAACGCGGCGTTTTGTGAAATCTCCCTCGGGGATGAAGCCGGCTTCTTTTGAGATTTCGTAGAGCGGCGTGCCCTCATACGGGTAGAAGATATTCGGTATCACGCGGTCGCTGCGGATGCGCGCATTCAGCTTTATCGTCTTGAGCGCGCGGTGTATGTCCTCGAACGGCAGACCGATAATATTGTAGGTCAGCTGCGAGATTCCATATTTGTGGAACCAGTTCGAGCAGTTGATTATCATCTCGTCGGTCTGATAACGGCGCAGATACTTGAAGCGCATCTCGGGGTCGCCCGATTCGAGACCCATATCGATGGTGTAGAAGCCGGCTTCCTTCATACGGCGGACGGTGTCCTCGGTGAGTATATCGAAGCGGATGTTGCCGGTGCAGGGCAGTCCGATTTCGTTCTTATAAAGCTCGATGAACTTGTCGAACCAGTCGGGGAACATATTGAAAATCGCGTCGCGGAAGATACGGGTGCTTTGAAATCAGCGTCTTGAGGTAGAGTATCGCGTTTTCGGGCGAGCGGAAGCGGGCGTAGATCTTTTTGTTCGGATAGACCTTGCGGAAGTTGCCGTTGCCGCAGTAGGTGCAGTTGTAGAAGCAGCCGCGGCTGACTACGACTATAGCGGTGCCTACTTTTGACGACTCGAGGTTGTCGTAGTCAAACAGGTCGAAGTCGGGTATCGGTATCCGGTCGAGATCGGCGAACAGCGGGCGGATCGGGTTGTGCTTGAAGCTGCCGTCGTCCATTTTGAAGTAAAGACTTTCGACGCTTGTATAGTCCTCGCCGGCGGTCATCTTGTCGAGCAGCTCAAGCTCGGCGTACTCGCCGTCTCCGACGCAGACGCAGTCGACGCCGTCCGCGGCGAGAACCTCATCGGGAACGAGCGTGCAGTGGTAGCCGCCGCAAATAATGAACGAATCGGGGCAGGCTTCACGCGTCCATTTTATATATTCCTGACAGTCGGGGAAAGCGGTCGTGCGTATCGAGAAGCCGATGACGTCCCACTCGCCCGAGTCAAGCAGCTTTTTCTTGTAGTCCTCCTCGGTGTGCAGATACAGCAGGTGCAAGAGACCGACGCTATGTCCGCCCTGCTTCAGGACCGCGGATATCGACGCGAGCCCCTCGCTGTAGTTGCCGCCGCTCATCTTTCTCTGACAGTCGCGGTCGGTATAGTCGGGATACACGAGCAGCATCCGCGCCTTTCTGCCGTGCAGATTTTTTAATTCCATTTATCTTATATCGGTCCTTTGGACACGATCCTCCATGATACATAAATAATGTAATAAGTATACCATATCCTGTCTTGAGTGTCAAGCGTCAAATGATTAACGCTTTGTTACATGAATTGATATTTCTATGATTATAATTCACTGATGTGTGAATAAAGCCGCGCCCGGTCAGACTTAAAGGCTGACAGATATATATTCATACAATATTGTTAACACAAGGTACTTTGAATATTCACATAATATTCTGGATTCATCAGGCAGGCTATTGTATAATGAGTTATCGTTTATCACGATTTCAAAAAGGCAGGTTAGCGTGAAAAATAAATTTTTCACGCCAAGTTTTGTGGCTTTCGCTGCCTTGCAGCAGCGATTTTGCTTCGCAAAACCAGCCCCAATTCCTACAGAAAGGAAGCTTTCGCTGCGCGAAAGCCATGAAAATTTATATGGCAATAATCGATCATTCTATACTCAACGACAAAAACATGAGTATTATAGAAAACGAATACATTAAGCTCGGGGTCAATCTTGGACTCGGCGGCGCGGTGACATATCTTTGCGAGCACGGGCGTGAAAATCTTATCAACAGCTCCGACTGGGGCAGACAGGTGCAGATGTCGTTCTACAGCGGTCCGAATCTATTCACGCCAAACGGCAAGCAGCCTCGCGCCGAGTGGCGCGGACTCGGCTGGAATCCGATACAGTCGGGCGATTCGTTCGGTCATCGAGCGCGAATACTCGAACACAAAAACACCGGCGGCGAGATATACGTAAAATGCATACCTATGCAGTGGCCGCTCGACAACGAACCGGGTGAATGTACGTTTGAGACGCGCTACCGGCTCGACGGACGGAGCGTGATAATCGAAAGCAGGCTGAACAACGCCCGCTCGGATACGACGCAGTATCCCGCTCGGCATCAGGAGCTGCCCGCGGTCTACACAAACGGTGTCTGGTACAAGCTCGTGTCGTATATCTGCTCGAAGCCCTATTCGGGCGACGACATGACCGTGCTCATTGACCGGTACGACGGCAAGGGCTGGCCGTGGATTTCCTACATCCCGACCGAGAGCTGGGCGGCGCTCGTCGACGATGACAACTACGGGCTGGGCGTATACAATCAATCGACGAATATGTTCATCGGCGGCTTCGCGGGCGAAAAGGGCACGGGCGGTGAAAAGGATTCGCCCTGCGGTTACATCAGTCCGCTGCACACCGAGATTCTCGACCACAACATAAAATATAGCTACGTCTACCGGCTGATTGTCGGTACGGTTGACGAAATACGCGATGTCGTCTACAGCGTCTCGCCGAAGACCGCGCAGACTCGCTTTGACTTTGCCAAGACTCGCGACCACTGGTCATATACGAACATTGTCGATAAGGGCTATGGCAATCAGGACTGCCTCGACTTCAGCTTTACCGGCGCGGACGAATCGTTGAACTCGCCGTTCTGCTATTGGACGAATGGTCAGTTCAACCGCGTGATACTCGACGCGGATATCGCGTCGGATATGAGCGATTCAGGTCTTGCGTGCAGATTGGTCGCGAACCTATACGACGGGTTGGGTCACGGGTCGGAGCACATCGTAAAATCCGAACCGATTGAATTCACTTTGCATAATGGGCGCGGGCAGACCCGAATCGAAATTGACAAATCGAAGCTCAAGGGGCGCGGAGTGTTCGGCTTCTCGATAGTATTTGGTCAAAAGGGCAGAGCGAAGATATATTCGCTGACGATTGAATAAATGAGCGGTCATTCGTCACAGCGGGACACGAATCCCTTTCCCTACAGCGATTCGAACAAGCGGTACTACACCTACGACTACTTCCTGCGCCAAAAATTCGGTCAAAAATGCGCGAAGCTGCCGGTTGACGCCGGCTTCACCTGTCCGAACCGCGACGGCAGCCGCGGTTTCGGCGGCTGTATATACTGCTCGGAGCGCGGGTCGGGCGACTTCTGCAATAAAAACCAGACGATAACCGAACAGCTCGAAAGCAGCTTTAAGATGATGCGCCAAAAATGGGCGGGCGCGCTCGGAATCGCGTACTTCCAGGCGTTTACGAACACCTACGCGCCGTGCGATGTGCTGCGCTCGAAATACGAGGAGGCGCTCCGCGTTCCGGATATCGTCGGGCTTGACATAGCGACGCGCGCCGACTGTCTCGAACAGTCTACAGTCGAATATTTAGCCGAGCTTGCCGAGCGCACCTATCTCACGGTCGAGCTGGGCTTGCAGACGGTACACGACCGCACGGCGAAAATTATAAACCGAGGTCACACCTTCGCCGAGTTTTTAGACGGTTATACGCGGCTGCGTAATGCGTCACCGAAAATCAACATAGCGGTGCATCTTATTAACGGTCTGCCGAATGAGGACACCGGTATGATGCTGGAGTCGGCGCGAAAGGTCGCGTCGCTGCGCCCCGACATGGTCAAGCTGCATCTGTTATATATCGTCGAGGGGACGCGGCTGTGCGAATTATACCGTGCGGGCGAGGTCGACTGCCTTACGCTCGACGAATACACCGACATACTTGTCGGACAGTTAGAGCTATTGCCGCCCGAAACCGTCATTGGGCGCGTCACCGGAGACGCTCCGGGGGACAGCTTGAGCGCGCCGCTCTGGAGCAAAAAGAAGCTGGTTGTGATGAACACGCTCGACCAAAAGCTATACGAGCGGAACACATGGCAGGGACGGCTGCAGCAGCAACGGCTGTAGCAGCGACGGCTGCAGCAGCAACGGCTGCATATGTAAAGGCTCCCAAAAACCACTGAAAACGCTCATTTTGTGCAATGTGCATAAAATTCGACCTTATATTTTTCTGATAGGATATATACAACTTTTATATAACCCCTTGAAATATCTGCGGATTTATTGTATAATAATCATTAGAGCATCAAATCGAACAATATAATTTATCGAATATATATAATATATGCTGTATCTTATATTTTCGCCTATGCCGATTCGTCCTTTGTGGGACGGTTAATTCCCATTTTATTTTCGAAGGAGCACAATGCAATGGACAAGTTGAACACGAAAAGTATCCGTAATGTTTGCCTTATGGGCCACGGCGGAAGCGGCAAGACCTCTCTTTGCGAAGCTATGCTTTATCTTGCTAAAGCGACCGACCGTCTTGGCAAAACTCCTGAGGGAAACACCGTTAGCGACTATGACGCCGAGGAAATCAAGAGAGGTTTCTCGCTTTCAACATCGGTTGCGCCGCTCATGTGGCAGGATATCAAGGTAAACATTCTCGATACTCCCGGCTATCTTGATTTCGCGGGCGAAGTTCTTGAGGGAATCCGCGTCGCCGACGCCGCGCTCATCGTTGTCGACGGCAGAAACGGCGTTGAGGTAGGCACCGAGCTGGCTTGGGATTATGCCGAAAAGGAAGGCATTCCCAAGGCTTTCTTCATCAACCGCTTTGACGACGGCGAGGCGCGCTTCAAGAAGGTATTTGACGCTCTAAGAGAGAAGTTCGGCGTGTCGGTCTGCCCGCTGCTGATCCCTATGATCGATGGCGACAAGGTCACAGGCTTCCTCAATCTTATCGATATGAAGGCGGAGGTGTATGACAGCACCGGTGCCAAAGTCGAGTCGGAGATTCCGTCCGAGTTCCTGCCGGTGGCCAAGGAATACCGCAATATGCTCTACGAATCGATTGCCGAGACCAGCGAGGAGCTGATGGAGAAGTTCTTCGCCGGCGAGGATATCACATACAACGAAGCTATCAACGCCGTACACGACGGTATTATCAACGGCGGCATCGTGCCGGTATTCTGCGGCGCGGCAACCAAGCTGTGGGGCGTCAGCGAGCTGCTCGATACTATCGCGAACTCGTTCCCGCGCCCGACCGCACGTAAAAATGAAATCATCGTCACCGCCGACGGCGAGGAGGAGACTCCGATCGATCCCGAGGGCAAGACTTCGATATTCATCTTCAAGACGGTCGCCGACCCGTTCGTCGGAAAGATGTCCTTCTTCAAGGTGATGAACGGCGAGCTTACACGCGATATGACGCTGCGCAACACGACTAACGGCAGCGTCGAGAAGATGGCGCACATCTACACGATCCGCGGCAAGAAGCAGACCGAGGTTGACTCGCTCTGCTGCGGCGATATCGGCATGACCGCGAAGCTGAACGCGGCCAACACAAACGATACATTGACCACGTCGCAAAAGGATTTCGCGTACAAGAAGATAGAATTCCCCGAGCCCTTCCTGACGCAGGCGATAAAGCCGCTGGCAAAGGGCGACGAGGACAAGATATCGTCGGGTATCACAAAGCTGCTCGAGGAGGATCTGACGACCCGTTACGAGAACGACGCCGAGACCAAGCAGCTGCTCATCTCGGGTATCGGCGACATACACCTCGACGTCATCATCGCGAAGCTGAAGAACCGCTTTGGTACATCCGTCGTGCTCGAAGCTCCGAAGATCGCGTACCGCGAGACGATAAAGAAATCGGTCGAGGCGGAGGGCAAGCACAAGAAGCAGTCGGGCGGTCACGGTCAGTACGGTCACGTGCGCATCCGTTTCGCCCCGGGAGAAGCCGAGGGTCTGACCTTCACCGAGAGCGTCGTCGGCGGAGCTGTGCCGAAGGGCTTCTTCCCGGCAGTCGAAAAGGGCTTGCAGGAGGCTATGCAGAAAGGCGTGCTCGCCGGATATCCGGTAGTCAACCTTGCGGCTGACCTGTATGACGGCTCGTATCACGACGTCGACTCGTCCGAAATGTCGTTCAAATTGGCGGCAAACCTCGCATACAAGGACGGTCTGCCGAGAGCGAATCCGGTGCTGCTTGAACCGGTGGGCACTCTCAACTGCACCGTACCGGACAGTATGGTCGGCGACGTCATAGGCGACCTTAACAAGCGCCGCGGACGCGTGCTCGGCATGGAGGCGACTCCGGGCAAAAAGGGCTACACCACGGTCCAGGCGGAGGTTCCGAAAGCCGAGATGATGGACTACCCGATCGCACTGCGCGCTACGACGCAGGGACGCGGCAGCTTTACATTCTACTTCGAGCGTTACGAGGAAGTACCGGCGCAGGTCGCGCAGAAGGTTATCGACGAAGCGAAGAAGAATCAGGAAGAATAATATATTTTCAGCCGCCGGCAGTGTCCTGCCGGCGGCTGATTATGGTATTATTTAAATTTTATGCGGAGATGTCACGCCTGCGAGCTTTGAGTCTGCGGTATGGGCGCGCGGAGAAATCGAAAAATGATATGCCACACGGCGAAGCCGAGCATTGCGCCGACCGAACGCAGTATGATGTCGTCGATGTCAAAGCTGCCGCGCAGGGTCAGAAGCTGCAAGGCTTCTAATACGAACGCGAGCAGTACAGCGCCGGAAAACGTGAACTTCAGCTTTGCGAATCTGTCCGCAATGCACGGGAGCAGGAATCCGAGCGGAACAAACATCACGATATTTCCGGCAATGTTGCGCACGACGATGTCGGGATTGATGCGGTCGAGGCGGAGCATATCGAGATAATTCTGCGTGGATTCAAAGGGCACAAGCTCGATATGGTGGAGCAGATATTGACCATAATCGCCGCCGTAGCTATACGACAGTCCACCGCAAAACATCAGATACATCACCGCCAGCAGCCATACAAGTAAAACGCCAATCATGGCGCGCCGATGCAGTTTGGTCATTTTAGTTCACATCCTTTCGAAATATTCATGCGACAACAAAATTATATCATAATATTTACAAATTGTCAATTGTTATAATGCTTGACTTTATGTAAATTCTATGTTACAATATATCAATAAAGTATGAACCGCGGTCGGCATTATTTGAATGCTATATTTCGAATTGTGTCGATTTTTATGCCGGTTGAGCAGGAGGACTGATTTTATGATTATACGCAAGCTGCGCGCGAATGAGCGATATAAATCCGACATGGTTTCGGCCGTCGCGTTCGAGTGGGGAATGGACTATCTCAAAGCCAAGGCAGAAGCCGAAGCCATGACTCCCGAGGAGATTGCCGAAAAGGACAAAGCGCCCGAGGTCGACGAGGATTCATTTTTATCCGATCGATTCCGTGAGTCGGTCTGGGCGGCGCTCGACGACGATGATTCCACCGTGTTCGGCGCGGTGACTATCTCGAACTACACAGTCAATTTCGACGGTCACACTACTCTGATGGGCGGCGTCGGCGGCGTGTCGACCCTGCCGCACTGCCGCAGACAGGGCGCGATACGCGAGTGTATGCGCGCCGCGCTCGCCGATATGAACGAAAACGGCTTCGATTTTTCGTTCCTCTATCCGTTCAGCCGCGCTTACTACCGCCAGTTCGGCTACGAAAACGGCGCGATGACGCGCGTCTACACGCTCGACTTCAAGTCGCTGAAGAAATACGGCAGCCGCGGCAGCATCGATATGCTACTTCCGGGCGACGATTTGTCGGTTCTGACCGAGCTGTACAACAAATACTACAGCCAGTTCAATCTGAACTGCGCGCGTCACAGCTACGAAAAGAGCTACGAGGACGGCAGCTTTTTACAGAAACAGCAGTACATATATGTCTGGCGCAACGACGCGGGTGAAGCGCGCGGCTTCATGAGCTTCCGCAAGGACGACGGCGTAATGGACTGCACCTATTCGTTCAGCTTCCGCGGCGGCTTCGTGTTCCTTGACGCGGACGCGCTCTGCGGTATGCTCGACTTCGCGCAGAAGCTCGCGCCGCACTATCATGCAATCAAATTTGCTCTGCCCGACAATCGCAGCATCGACGCGATAATCAGCGAGGGCAACGACATCGAATGCTCGCTCGAGTACAACGGAATGGCGCGCGTAGTCAATGTCGAGCGAGTTTTGAAGCAATGCCGTTGCCGCGGGCAGGGAAGCCTTAATATCTCAGTAAGCGACAAGATGTGCCCGTGGAACAATGGAGTATGGCGGATTTCATACGCGCCCGGTCGAGAGAACGAGGTGGCACTGACCGATGAAGCCGCGGACATTGAGCTCGACATCAATATGTTCACGTCGCTGATACTCGGCGTCACGTCGGCGGACGACATACCGTATATGCCGATGGCGAAACTGAATAATCAGGACGCGCACCTCGGAGATGTGTTCTACAAGAAGCTCTGCCTGTGTTCGAATCTGTTCTGACGTTAGCAGGCGTTGTATTCAATCATCGCACAATAACATCAGCAGTGACGGCAGGTATGAATTCGCGCCGTCGAGCCGGTACTTTAATTCGCCATTCTCCTCCTTTAGGGTCAGCGGCAGCGAATTGAGTAGGTTTTCAGTCAGATTCACTGGCAGCCGCGCCGCCTCGGCAATCTCGGCGGCGGTGACGTACAGGTCAAAATCCTGCTGCGTTAGACTATACAGCGCGAACAGTACTTTCAGCGTATCCGGTTCAGACAGACGCGACAGCTTTTGCGACAGCCTGTGAAGCTGTATATTGTTCGGAGCTGTAGATTTTTCTGATAGTGTGAAGCAGATACTGTTATGCTTTCTGACTGTGCAGCCCTCCGGCTCGGAGCAGACCGACAGCCCCCAATCTGCGACGTCGTCGGTCGAATAGTCGCGGCTCTGCCAAGGCACTTTATTTTTGTAACCGTCGGTAGCAGCGGCTTCGTGCAGAAGGGCGGCTATCCGGTAGGCTTGTCCGAATGTGCTGTGCTCGGGGAGAGACGAAAAGTGAGCCTTGAGCATATGGCAGAGCTCACCCAGTGAAGCGGTCGGCTTGCGTCCAAGCAGCTTGTCGACCGAAACCTCGAATAAGTCTGCCAGCTCGGGCAGCAGCGCGATGTCGGGACAGCACTGCGCCGACTCCCACTTCGACACCGCCTGATTGGTCACACCGAGCGCGCGCGCCACATCCTCCTGCGTCAGCCCCCGTTGTTTGCGATAATACGCGATTTGTTCGTTGATATTGATTGCGTTCATGTTTATCACCTCTGCATTTGATTTTTATGCTTGTTCGCGTGAATATCCCGTATGATAACAGTATACAACATATCGGGCGAAAAATCAATGACGCGTGAGTTTGACGTAAGGATAATCTTTCCAACCACAGGTTGGATTTGCAAAATAACAAAGCCGCGTGGTGTTCCCACGCGGCTTGACTTTTATCATACTTTTGTCAGCAGCTCATATGTCACACCGACACCCATGTTCGGCATGAATATCGAGAACAAAAGGTCGACGACAAACGCGATACAGAGGATTATGTTTATGAATACGTGCAGCCCTCGGTGAAGCCGTCCGATCGCGCTGTCGAGCAGCGGACCTATCTTGCAGACCGCGACTGTGCCCGAGACTCCGAACAGCAGCAGACCCTCAAGGCAAATACGACCGTTCAGATTCATGAATTTGTTGCTGTAGTCCCACCAGCGGCAGCGGAATATATACTCGACCGCGAGTCCGGTCGAATACTCCATCGTACCGCAGAGCAGAACCGCGAGAATAAATACAAGCGCGGGATTGCAGCGAAAGCGGCTTAAAAGCAGCAGGATAAGTATTCCTCCGACGCCGTAAATCGGCAGCCAGGGACCGTGAAGCATACCGCGTTTCGCGATGACTCCTTCGGTTATGCCAATATATATTACCTCCCAGACCCAGCCTGAAAACGCGAATATGAAAAACATGACGATCAAATTGTCAATGCTGTATCTCGGTTGTTCCGGACGCGCCGTCGTGGCTTCGGTGATCGCCTGTGGCGTGTAGTTGTCCATTTTCGTAAGAAATCCTTTCAGTTTGCCGAATGCTGACAAATTAAGTCGCTACGCGATAGTACGGCAAACGCTTAGCCATTGCGACATATGTGGGGCAATGTATATGTTACCGAAAAACGATTTCATGCTCCGACTCGCTGTTCCACGACGAAAAGGCTTCGGAGTAGCTTCCGTCAAACATCACAAGGTATTTCTCCATATTCGGAGCGAGCCGCAGCCTGGGTATTTCGTCGATATCGACCCAGAAGACTCTGCCCTCATCGGTACGGTCAATGAGTTCTCCACTATAATCGCACGTCTTGTAGAAATACGTGAAATAGCGGTCGCCGGTCTGGTTGTTAAACCAGTGCATGAATCCGCAGGAGACAAGATTATGTATTTTGAGTCCGGTTTCCTCGTATATCTCGCGAATGGCGCTGTCGTATATCGACTCGCCGTCCTCAAGATGACCGCCCGGAAAGGCGATGCCCTGCCACGAACGCTCGCGTTCGATGACGACCGCCTTTCGGGTGTCGCGGTCATATACCATGACCATGTTTGTGATTTCAGTCGCAGCCATGTCTGTGTTTTGTTCGGTCGATAAATCAGGCTCCGGCAGATTCGGGGAGCGCGTCTGATTTGTAAATCGGATTGCCGGTGCGGTCGACGACCGCTTTGGTAATTACAACCTGACCGACGTCGTTTCGGGACGGCAGATCATACATGATGTCGTTCATTATTCCCTCGATTATCGACCTTAGACCACGCGCGCCGGTGTTGCGCTCTATCGCGAGTCGGGCTATCGCACGAATCGCGTCGTCCTCGAACACAAGCTCGGCGCCGTCCATCGAAACGAGCTTCTGATACTGCTTGACAAGCGCGTTCTTCGGCTCGGTCAGTATGCGCACGAGCGCGGCTTCGTCGAGGCTGTCGAGCGAGACGATGACCGGAAGCCGACCGACCAGCTCGGGGATGAGTCCGTATTTGACGATGTCATGCGGAGTGACGTCCTTGAATATGCCCTGCTTTTTCTCCTCTTTTTTCTTGATGTCGCTCGTGAAGCCGACCATCTGGCTTCCCTTGCGCTCGGCGATCAGGTCTTCGAGCTTGTCGAACGCGCCGCCGCAGATGAAGAGAATATTTTCGGTGTTGATCTGGATAAATTCCTGGTTCGGGTGCTTGCGTCCGCCCTGCGGAGGGACGTTCGACACCGTGCCTTCGAGTATCTTAAGCAGCGCCTGCTGTACACCCTCGCCCGAAACGTCGCGGGTTATCGAGCGGTTTTCGCTCTTGCGCGAAATCTTGTCGATCTCGTCGATATATATAATTCCGCGCTCGGCCTTCTCGATGTCGAAATCCGCCGCCTGAATCAGTCGGAGCAGGATGTTTTCAACGTCCTCGCCGACATAACCGGCTTCGGTCAGAGTCGTCGCGTCGGCAATGGCGAACGGTACCTTCAACGCCTTCGCGAGCGTCTGCGCGAGGTAGGTCTTGCCGACTCCGGTCGGACCTATCAGGAGCACGTTGCTCTTTTGAATTTCGACGTCGTCGACCGGACGCTCGGTGTCGTCGCTTGGCTTTTTACCCCGGCGCGAAGCCGGTTTCTTCGGCATATTCAAAATGCGCTTGTAGTGGTTGTATACCGATACCGCGAGCACCTTTTTCGCCGCGTCCTGTCCGATTACATACTCGTCGAGCATAGCCTTGATTTCAGCCGGCTTCGGGAGAGTGGCGAGCGACAGCTCGTCGTTTTCCGACAGCATCTGCTCGTGGTCGTAGATTATCTGATTGCAGGCTTCGATACAGTTATCGCAGATCATCGCTCCGGTCGGCGAGGGTATCAGGAATTCGACCTGATTCTCGCTGCGGCCGCAGAATGAGCAATATCTCATCGTCGTGTTCTTATTTTTTGAATTAGCGGGCATCGTCAGTCATCCTTCTCGTCAATTGTCCCGCTTCTCAATGACCCGGTCGATAAGCCCGTATTTGCAGGCTTCCTCGGCAGTCAGGAAGTTGTCGCGGTTGGTGTCGTGCTCGATCTGCTCGACTGTCTGACCGGTGCGCTCGGCATAGATGCGGTTCATGCGCTCGCGGATTTTGATTATATGGTCGGCGTGAATCTTGATGTCCGACGCCTGACCCTGGAGTCCGCCGAGCAGCGGCTGGTGGATCATAATCTCCGCGTTCGGCAGCGCGAGACGCTTGCCCTTTGTGCCGGCCGCGAGCAGGAACGAGCCCATGCTGGCTGCCATACCTATGCAGATTGTGGATACGTCGCATTTGATGAAATTCATCGTGTCGTAAATAGCCATGCCTGCCGAGATTGAGCCGCCGGGGCTGTTGATGTACAGGCTGATGTCCTTGTCGGCGTCCTGAGCCTCGAGGAACAAAAGCTGCGCTACAACAAGCGACGCGGTCTGGTCATTGACCTCGTCGGACAAAAATACTATGCGGTCGTTTAAAAGCCGCGAATAAATATCGTAGGAGCGTTCGCCGCGCGCGGTTTGCTCTACGACCATTGGTACGAGTGCCATTATAATATTACCTCCGAATTAGAATCATATGGGCGATCGAAAGCCGATATCACGACCACTGACCGCCCACTGTCTTGTGTTAACTGTGTTGAATGTCTGAAAATGACAAGCTTTGATTATTCAGCGTCCGTCTTATCGCCTTCGGCATCAGCTGATTCAGCGGCTTCGAGCTCGGCTTCAACCGCGGTTTCAACCGCTTCGGCGGTTTCAACCGCTTCAGTCTTTTTATCGATCGACGGCTCCTCATACGGCTTTTCAGTAACGCTTGCCTTTTCTTTTATAAGGTCTACCGCCTTCTTGACGGCTACGTCAGCCTCAACCATAGCGGCGTCGACCGACTCCTTGACCTTGTCAAGCTCCATGTTGAACGACTTCGCCATACTCTCGAACTCTGTTTCGATCTCCTCGGCGGTCGGCTTGATTCCCTCGAGCTCGACAATCTTTTCGAGCGCGAGACGAGTCTTGACCTGACGCTCTGCCTGAGGTCTCATCTGACGGCGGAGCGCGTCGAGATCAAGTCCGGTGTACTTGAAGTAGGTCTTGAGGTCGAGTCCCTGCATTCTGAGACGGCTGTCAAAGTCGCGGACGAAGTTCTCGGTTTCGGAAACGAACATCGGCTCGGGGATTTCAGCCTTCAGCTTTTCGATGAGCGCGCTTACCAGCTGCTCCTCAATCTCGTTGTCAGCCTGATTGTCGTATCTCTGCTGAATTTTTGCCAGAACATCCTTTTTATATTCATCGAAGGTATCGAATTCGGAGACATCCTTCGCGAATTCATCGTCAAGCGCGGGGAGCTCGTTATATTTGATCTCATGCAGCTTTACCTTGAACACTGCCGGCTTGCCCGCGAGCTCCGCGGCGTGGTACTCGGTCGGGAAGGTTACATTTACATCGAACTCGTCGCCGATATTATGACCGACAATCTGCTCCTCGAAGCCGGGGATGAACTGACCGGAGCCGAGAGTCAGGCTGTACTTTTCAGCCTTGCCGCCCTCGAACGGCTTGTCGTCTACATAGCCGTCGAAGTCGATGACGGTGATATCGCCGTTCTGTGCCGGACGGTCGGTGATTTCGATCTGGCGCGAGTTGCGCTGACGGGTCTGTTCGATCTCGCGGTCAGCGTCGGCGTCAGTAGCCTTGCGTACCGTCTTGGTGACCGGAATTCCGAGGTAATCAGAAATCTCGACCTCAGGCTTTACATAGAATCTTGCCTTGAATGTGACTCCGTCGTCGTCGATCGAGACAACGTCGAATTCAGGCTGGCTGACGATCTTGAAATCCTGATCCTTCATCGCGTCAGAATACGCGCTCGGAGCGATGTCGTTGAGCGCGTCATCGTAGAATACTCCCTTGCCGTACATCTTCTCGATGATGTGCTTCGGGGCTTTGCCCTTGCGGAAGCCGGGGACGGTGATGCTGCCGACATTCTTCTTATACGCCTTGTTGACCGCGTTGTCAAAGGTTTCCTTATCGGCGGTGAATTCAATCTCAACCACGTTGGTTTCGGGTTTGTTTACACTTTTCAAGCTCATTTTATACTTTCCTCCAAAGATACTGCCGCTCCGGCACAGCGCAATATCTTTTTTGAAAGCATCTCACACCATACACAGTCCGCGACCGCTATTTTATCCGGCAGAATCATACGCGACCGTCAATATGTCTGTCATTCGGTCGTTTGGCAATTTCTGTCGGGTCATTATATTATAATTATACTATATAATATTGTACTATATTTTTACGTAAAGTCAATATATATAATGAAAAATTTCAAAATTATTTTATTTCTTTTCAAAAACTGTTTTGCGGATAAAGTCTGAAAATAAATTTTCAGACACGAGTTTTGTGACTTCGCGGTCAATGACCGCGATTTGCTTCGCAAACCGTCACAAAACATCGACATAAGAAAG